>CAZOHI010000020.1:50903-57733 GCA_964579695.1 uncultured Caulobacter sp.
CAGCGCCGCCACCAGAAGGTGATGGAGGAGGCCCCCTCCCCGGTCATCGACGCGGCCACCCGCACGAAGATCGGCAAGGTGGTGGTCGATGCGATCGAGGCCATCGGCTACCTGGGCGTCGGCACCATCGAGTTCCTGTACGAGAACGGCGAGTTCTTCTTCATCGAGATGAACACCCGGCTGCAGGTCGAGCACCCGGTCACCGAGATGATCACCGGCATCGACCTGGTGCGCGAGCAGATCCGCATCGCGGCGGGCCTGCCGCTGTCGTTCCGGCAGGAAGACGTGACCTTCGAGGGCCACGCCATCGAGTGCCGGATCAACGCCGAGAACCCGCGCACCTTCACCCCGTCGCCGGGCACGATCACCGATTTCCACGCCCCCGGCGGGCTGGGCGTGCGGCTCGATTCCGCCCTCTACGCCGGCTACGTGATCCCGCCCTACTACGACAGCCTGGCGGGCAAGCTGATCGTGCACGGCCGCGACCGGCAGGAGTGCATCGCGCGCACCTGCCGGTGCCTGGCCGAGATGGTGGTGGGCGGCATCGAGACGACCATCCCGCTGTTCCAGGACCTTCTGGTCCAGCCGGAGATCATCGCGGGCGAGTACAACATCCACTGGCTCGAAAACTGGATCAAGGCGCAGGGGTGAGCCCCGCTTGGAAGGCTTCGACGTCCTCGACCTGATCGCCTGCTACCGCCGCGGCGTCTTCCCGATGGCGGACGCGCGGGGGGACGAGCGCATCTTCCTGATCGACCCGGAGCTGCGGGGGATCATCCCGCTGGCGGGCTTCCACGTCCCCGCCCGGCTGGCCCGCACGGTCCGGGCCGGGCGGTTCGCGGTCAAGGTCGACACCGCCTTCGAGCAGGTGGTCGAGCTGTGCGCCGAGGCCGACGCCGACCGCCCGGAGACCTGGATCAACCGCCCGATCCAGGACCTCTATTGCGAGCTTTACCGGCTGGGCATGGCCCACAGCGTAGAATGCTGGCTGGACGGGCGGCTGGTGGGCGGCCTCTACGGCGTCTCGCTCGGCGGGGCCTTCTTCGGCGAGAGCATGTTCTCGCGCGAGCGGGACGCGTCGAAGGTGGCGCTGGTCCATCTCGTCGGGCGGCTGATCGTCGGCGGCTACCGGCTGCTGGACGCCCAGTTCATGACCGGGCACCTGGCCCAGTTCGGCGCACGGGAGATTTCACGGCCGGAGTACCGCCGAAAGCTCGGCCCGGCGCTGGAGGCGGAGGCCGACTTCTACCGCTTCGGCGGGGGCGATCAGTCCGCCGTCTTGCAGGCGATCAGCCAGGCGTCATAGACCGGGTGCTGCATCGGGTTCAGCCCCGGCGAGGAGGCGAACATCCAGCCCCGGAACACCTGCCGCGCGGGCGGGGCGCTGCGGCCCGGCTGGGCCTTGGGCTGGCTGTCGATGATGACGTAGGCGGCGGCCTCGGGGGCCATCTCGTCCGGCGCCGCCGTCTCGCAGGCGCGGACGGTGAAGACGAGGCTCTTGTAGCGCACCGGCTTTCCGACCGGGGCCTCGAAGCGCAGCGTCTCGGCGGTGACCTTGTCCAGCGCCTGGAGGATGGCCGTGGTCGCGCGGCCCCGCTTGGCTGGCTCCGGCGGCTTGGCGGGGGCGACCTTCTTCTCCGGGACCTTTTCCGCCGGGACCGGCGCGGGCGTCTCGGGGACGAAGGGCTTCTCGCCCGGTATCGGGGCGGGCGGGGGCGCGGCGACCGGAGGCGGCGCGGGCGGCTGGGGCGCCGAGGGCGGCTCGAACACCTGCTGCGCCCACGCGGCGCCGCCGGTCAACGCGGCGGCCAGGGCGAGGACGGTAAGGCGGCGGACCAAGGCTATTCCGGGGTCCAGGCCTGGTAGTCGCCGGTGGCGGGGGCGCGTTCGCCGCCGCGCGACAGCGAGCCCTTCGGCCGCCAGGCGTGGACGGTGCCCGACAGGTTCGGCCGATGGTCCTTCTCCCACGCGCGCCGCATCAGCGGCTCGATCGTGGGGGGCGCGTCGAAGGTGTAGTGCAGCCAGCCGTGCCAGTCGGGCGGCACCTTGGAGGCTTCGGCATAGCCGTTGAAGATCACCCACCGGCGCTTGTGGCCGTCGTAGGCGTCCTTCAGGTCGCGGGCCTCGTAGTACTTGTTGCCCTGCTCGTCCTGGCCGACCAGCACGCCGCGCTTGCCGATGGTGAAGAGGACGCCGAGCGTCGCGCCGTTCCACCAGGTGAAGATCTTCTTGAGCACGCCGAAAGCCTTGAGATTCCAAGCCGGGACAGGGCGCGGACCATAGCGCCCGCCCCCCTCGCCGTCCAGCGGCCGCACCCGCCGACCGGCCTCAACATGTTGTGGATTAGTCGCCCGCGAACCCCAACATCTATTGCGAGGCGAGTTGACCGCCTCTAGCCTTGCCGCGAGGTAGAGCGGAGTCGGGCTTCCATGCGCTTTGAAAGACGCCTTTCGCGCGGCGCCAGGGCCGAGGTGGAGCTGCGCACCGTCGAGACCGCCGGGTCGCTGGTCGGCGTGCTGGCGCCGAAGGGCTGGACCGACGCGCGGGTCGAGGCGTGGCTGGACTGGGCCGAGGCCCTCCCCTCCGGCCTGCCCGATGGCGACTTCCCCAAGGCGCTGGCCAACGCCCCCGACCCGATCCTCGCGGAGGGCCCCGGCCGCTACGCGAACCGCATCGCCGCCCTCGGCTGGACGAAGGGCGTGTTCGACCGCCAGTCCGACTGCGCCAACTTCCGCGACGAGCTGTTCGCCCTGCTGACGCTGGGGATCGCCGCCGTCGCGCCGGGCCGCCCCACCACGCCCGACGCCGCCCTCCCCGACATCGGGGCCATCGAGTTCGCCCGCGAGGCCGCCGAGTTCGCGGGCCGCGTCGAGGCCCAGGCGCTGGGCGAGGCCGCCGTCGCCACGCTGTCGGCCCGCCTGCGCGCCGTTGCCGACGCCGTGCGCCGCTGCGAGGGGGACGCCGCCGCCTGCGCCGATCCGGCCCGCAACACCGTGCTGGGCCGCGCCGCCCTCGCCGCCCGGCAGGCCGGTGCGACCGACGCGGCTATCGCCGACGCCATCGGCAACGCCCGGAGCAACGATCCGCTGGTCTTGCCGCAGGTCCCCGCCGACAAGCCGCGCCTGTTCGTCACCGCCTGTCGCGCCGCCGTGGCGGCGGCGGACGCCGACGCGGCGCTGGCCGCGCGGCTGGGCTGGCGCACCGGGGCCGTGACCCTGGCCTTCGATCCGGCCGACGCCGAACTGCTGCTCGCCGCCGAGGCGGCGCCGCGCGCCGCCCTGGACGTGTTGACCTTCGAGGACGACGAGAAGGCGCTGGCCGCCGCGCTGCGGGTCGTGGCCCTGGCCGCCGGGATCGAGGCCGCGGCGCCCGCCCGCATCGCCCTGGCCAACGTCAGCGAGTGGCTGGTCGCGCAGGGCCTCGCCTACGGCTCCGACGAGGGGCGCGCCGCCGCCGCCCGCTTGTGGACCACCGCCGCCGAGGCGCTGGCCGACCTGCCGGTCCCCGTCGCCACCGCCCTGTTCGAGGACGCCGAGCTTTCCCTGCGCCTCGGCGCCGCCAGCCTGGGCGCGCAGCCGTGGGCCGGCGCCGTCGCCCTGGCCGAGACCGCCGACGGCGAGATCGTACGGGTGATGTCGGAGGCCGCCCTGCGCGGCCTGGCCGCCGCCGGAGAGGACCTCGACGCGGCGCGGGTCGCGCTGCTGGGCTCGCTCGACCTGTCGGAGAGTCGGGCGGCCCTCCAGGCGCGCGGCTTCACCGACCACGAGATCGCCGCCGCCCAGGCCGCCCTGCCCCAGGTCGAGTTCCTGCGCAGCGCCTTCGCGCCGCAGGTCGTCGGCGAAGGCTTCGTGACCGACGTGCTGGGCGCCACCTCCGAGGCGCTGGCCGAGCGCGATTTCGACACCCTGGCGCTGGCGGGCCTAACCCCCGACGAGGTGGCGGAGATCGAGCTGGCCGCCCTGGGGACCGGCTCGCTGGCCGCCTTCGGCCGCGCCTACGCCGAGCCGGAAGACATCGGGCTGGGCGAGCGGCTGGCGATGGCCGCCGCCGTCGAGGCCGTCGCCGGGCTGCCCGCTCCCGTCGTCCTGCCGATGGCCTTCGACGACACGCCCGAGGAGGCCGCGCGCCTCCAGGCCGCCGCCGCCCGCGCGGGCGTGCGGATGCTGCGTCTGGAGCGCGCCGCCGCGCCCCTGGGCTTTACCCTCGACATCCCGGCCGTGGACGAGGCGCCCCGCCGCGCCGATCCGGCCCCCGCCGTCACCGAGCGAGTGGTGGAGAAGGTGGTCGAGCGCGCCCGCGAGCGGCGCAAGCTGCCCGACCGGCGCAAGGGCTACATCCAGAAGGCGGCGGTCGGGGGCCACAAGGTCTACCTGCACACCGGCGAGTACGACGACGGCGAACTGGGCGAGATCTTCATCGACATGCACAAGGAAGGCGCCGCCTTCCGCTCGCTGATGAACAACTTCGCCATAGCCATCTCCATCGGCCTGCAATACGGCGTGCCGCTGGACGAGTTCGTGGACGCCTTCGTCTTCACCCGCTTCGAGCCCGCAGGGCCCGTGACGGGCAACGACTCCGTCAGGTCCGCGACCTCGATTCTCGACTACATCTTCCGCGAGTTGGGGGTCAGCTACCTGTCGCGGCAGGAACTGGCCAACGCCGACCCGGAGGAATTCAACGCCGACGGCCTGGGCCGGGGAAAAGCCGATGTCTCCGACGGCGAGGAGGAGCCCCAGCCCGCCTCGAAGTTCATCTCCAAGGGCTTCTCGCGCGGCGCCGCGCCCGACAACCTCGTGTTCCTGCCTTTCGGCGGCCGCAAGGCCGAGGACGCCGCCGCCCCGCTCGCCAAGGACCACGGCGACGTCTGCCCGGCGTGCGGCGACCTCTCCATGGTCCGCAAGGGCGCGCTGCTGGTCTGCGAGACCTGCGGCCAGCAGGATAATTCCCTGTCCCTCAAGGAAGTTTAGGATCAATTCGATCTTAAGGTTGCCGCGATAGGAACGGGGCCATGAAACTCGCCGTCGCCGCAGCCCTGGTCGCGCTCGCCGCAACCCCCGCCGTCGCCCAGAACGCCGGGCAGATCGCGCGGGTGGCGGGCGGCGCGAGCTGCCCCAAGTGCAACCTGTTCCAGGCGGACCTGAGCGGGCGCACCCTGCGCGGCGTGAACCTTTCCGGCGCGCGGCTGCGGCAGGCGGACCTCAGCCTCGTGGTGATGAACCGCGCCAGCTTCGCAGGCGGCGACCTGCGCGACCTCAACGCCTATGGCGGGGTGTTCGGCGGCGCGAACTTCTCGGGCGCGAACCTGACCAATTCCTCCTTCGTCGGGACCTACCTGGAAGGCGCGCGGTTCGGCGGCGCGAACCTCTCCGGCGCCAACTTCTCGGGGGCCGAGATGGCCCGCGCGACAGGGCTTTCCCAGCGCCAGCTCAACATGGCCTGCGGCGACGAAGCGACCGTCCTGCCGCGCGGCCTGACCATCCCCCGCTGCCGCTGAGCCTTGATATTACGGCGATTTAAGTGGCGCCGGGGACAACTCCGGGCCACATCAGAGAGCATGAACCGTATCGCCCCAGCCCTCTGCGCCGTCGTCCTGGCCTCCGCCGGCAGCGCCTCGGCCATGGTCGAGGACAAGGACGTCGCCCGGCTCGTTTCGTTCGGCGGCTCCTGCTCCGGCTGTGAACTTTCCGGCAAGAAGCTGACCGGCGCCCGCTTCATGGGCGCCAATTTCGACAGCGCCATCATCGTCGGGTCCGACCTCCGCGGCGCCAGCTTCATGGGCTCGCATTTCGGCGACGCCGACCTGCGCCGCTCCGACCTGCGGGGCGCGGAGATGATGGGCGCCAACTTCGCCTCGGCCAACTTCGCCGAAGCCGCCCTCGACGGGGTGGAGGCGCCGGGCGTGAACTTCGCGGGGGCCAACCTGGCCAAGGCCGCCCTGACCGGGGCCGAGATGCCGGGCGCCAACCTCGCCCGCGCCAACCTCACAGGCGCCAAGCTGCGCGACGCCGAACTGCCCGCCGCCAACCTGTCGCGCGTCGACGCCCGGGACGCGGACTTCACCGACGCCGAGCTGGAGGGCGCGAACCTCAGCGGCGGCCGCTTCGACCGGGCCTCGTT
This sequence comes from uncultured Caulobacter sp., assembly GCA_964579695.1. Classification (GTDB taxonomy): domain Bacteria; phylum Pseudomonadota; class Alphaproteobacteria; order Caulobacterales; family Caulobacteraceae; genus Caulobacter. The sequence continues at coordinate 57,021 of CAZOHI010000020.1, forward strand.
CAAGGACGCGGACCTGGACGCCGCCAACCTGTCCGGCGCGGTCTTCGCCCATGCCGATCTCCACGACGCCTCGCTGGAGAAGGCCAACATCCGCGGCGCGGACTTCTCGACCGCCAAGCGGCTGAAGCAGGGCCAGGTGGACGAAGCCTGCGGCGACGCCTCCACCAGGCTGCCGCCCGGCCTGACGGTGCGCGCCTGCAAGGGCCGCGGCGTGGTGGTCATCCGCAGCCAGACGGTCAAGCCGAAGCCCCCCGCCCCGCCGCGCTGGATCATCCAGTTCCTGGGCGACTGACATCCTCCCTTCTCCCTGAGGGAGAAGGAGATCAGAGATCAGGCCTTGATCGGCGGCGCGGTGCGGATGTGCAGTTCTTTCAACTGCTTGTCCGTCACTTCCGACGGCGCGTTCATCATCAGGTCCTGGCCCTGCTGGTTCAGCGGGAAGGCGATGACCTCGCGGATGGCCGTCTCGCCGGCCAGCAGCATGACGATGCGGTCGATGCCGGGAGCCAGGCCTCCGTGCGGCGGCGCGCCGTAGCGGAAGGCGTTCAGCATCCCGCCGAACTCCTCTTCGACCACCTCGGGGCCGTAGCCCGCCGTGGCGAAAGCCTTCAGCATGATCTCCGGCTTGTGGTTGCGGATCGCGCCGGAGCACAGCTCGTAGCCGTTGCAGACGATGTCGTACTGGTAGGCGAGGATCTCCAGCGGATCCCTGG
>CAZOHI010000021.1:0-57242 GCA_964579695.1 uncultured Caulobacter sp.
GGCGACAATGTCGGCGACTGCGCCGGCATGGCCGCCGACCTGTTCGAGACCTATGCGGTGACCGTCGTCGCCACGATGGTCCTGGCCGCCATCTTCTTCCGCGAGGCGGGCGCCGCCGTGGTCGGGACGATGATGCTGCTGCCTCTGGCCATCTGCGCGGTCTGCATCGTCACCTCCATCGTGGGCACCTTCTTCGTCCGCCTGGGCAAGAGCCAGAACATCATGGGCGCCCTCTACCAGGGCCTCATCGTCACCGGCGTGCTGTCGGTCGGCGCGATCTGGTGGGTGACCGACACGCTGGTCGCCGGGCCGGTCACCGTGAACGGCCTGACCTTCGACGCCATGAGCCTGTTCTGGTGCGGCGTCGCCGGCCTCGTCGTCACGGCGCTGATCGTGGTCATCACCGAGTACTACACCGGCACGGGCTTCCGCCCGGTGAAGTCGGTGGCCGAGGCTTCCGTCTCCGGCCACGGCACCAACGTCATCCAGGGCCTGGCCATGTCGCTGGAGTCCACGGCGCTTCCCGCCCTGGTCATCATCGCGGGCATCATCGTCACCTACGGCCTGGCGGGCCTGTTCGGCATCGCCGTGGCCACGACCGCCATGCTGTCGCTGGCGGGCTTCATCGTCGCCCTCGACGCCTTCGGCCCGGTCACCGACAACGCCGGCGGCATCGCCGAGATGGCGGGTCTGCCCCCGGAAGTGCGCGTCTCCACCGACGCCCTCGACGCCGTGGGCAACACGACCAAGGCCGTCACCAAGGGCTACGCCATCGGCTCGGCGGGCCTGGGCGCCCTGGTGCTGTTCGCCGCCTATACCGAAGACCTGAAGTTCTTCTCGGCCACGGCCGAGCCGGGCTCGTTCTTCGACGGCATGGGCGCGGTCGCCTTCGACCTGTCCAACCCGTACGTCGTGGTCGGCCTGCTGTTCGGGGGGCTGCTGCCCTTCCTGTTCGGCGGCATGTCGATGACCGCCGTCGGCCGCGCGGCCCAGGCCGTCGTGGTCGAGGTCCGCCGTCAGTTCCGGGAGAACCCCGGCATCATGACCGGCGAGGTCAAGCCCGAGTACGGCCGCGCCGTCGACATCCTGACCAAGGCCGCGATCAAGGAGATGATCGTGCCGAGCCTGCTGCCGGTCGCTTCGCCGATCGTGCTGTTCTTCGTGATCCAGGCCATCGCGGGCAAGGTCAACGCCTTCGCCTCGCTGGGCGCCATGCTGATGGGCGTGATCGTCACCGGCCTGTTCGTCGCCATCTCGATGACCTCGGGCGGCGGCGCGTGGGACAACGCCAAGAAGCTGATCGAGGAAGGTCACCACGGCGGCAAGGGCTCCGAAGCCCACAAGGCCGCCGTGACGGGCGACACCGTCGGCGACCCCTACAAGGACACGGCGGGCCCCGCCGTGAACCCCATGATCAAGATCACCAACATCGTGGCCCTGCTGCTGCTGGCGGTCCTGGCGCATGGGGTGGTGGGGTAACCCTGCGTCATCCCGGACGGCCGACAGGCCGATCCGGGACCCAGGAGTTGCAAGCGCGCAGCCCCTGGGTCCCGGCTCTCCGCTACGCTGCGGCCGGGATGACGTTAGCTGGAATGAAAGACGCCCCGGAGAGCGATCTCCGGGGCGTTCTCTTTTCGTGGTGAGGAGCGAGATTACCGCCCCGGCGTCTGACCGGGCGCGATGTCGTCTTCCGGCAGCATCCCGCCGCGGCCGACGTTGCCGAGGAGCTGTTCGAGGATGGTCATCTCGCGGCCGCGGGTGGGGGTCTCGCGGCCGTTGAAGGCGACGACCTTGCCGTCCTTGAGGGTGTAGGTGTCGACCTTCTCGACCGCCTCGCTGTCCTTGTTGAACGAGATGGCCACCACGTCGCGGCGCGCCACGCGCGGCTTGTAGAAGGCCACCCGGTCGGTCGCCTGGGAGATGTAGTACCAGACGTTCGGATCGAAGGTGGAGGTCACCGACGGCGTGCCCAGCTTGGCCATGACGGTGGACTTGGTGTCCTCGCTGATCTTCACGTCGGCGGGACGTTCCTCGATGGCCTGGAAGCCCGAGTAGTTGGTGAGCGGCATGCAGGCGCCGGTCGCCAGCAGGCTCGTGGCGGCGGCGGCGAAAGCGATCTTTCGAAACATGCGGGCTCCGGGCCTTGTCGGCGATGTTGTCGGACTTTGACCTATCGCCCGCGGGGGCTTAGTTCAATGCCTCGCGTATAGAGGCGCCCAGCGGCGAAATCGAGGCAAGAGATGTTCCTGGACCGGCTGTTCAAGCCAAGGGCCGCCAAGCAGGCCGCCGCCGAACTCTACGCCTCGGCGGTCTCGCAGGCTCGCCAGCCGGCTTTCTATGCCGCGCTGGGCGCGCCCGACACCCGCGAGGGGCGGTTCGAACTCTATACCCTGCATGTCGTCCTGCTGACCCAGCGCCTGAAAGGGCAGGGGGAGGCGGCGGCCGAGACCTCGCAGGAGGTATTCGACGCCTACGTGCGCGGGCTTGACGACGCCTTCCGCGAGCTGGGCGTCGGCGACCTGGCCGTCGGCAAGAAGATGAAGAAGCTGGGCGAAGCCTTCTACGGCCGCCTGCGGTCCTATGAGTCGGCGACGGACGGGGCCGAACTCGAATCACTGCTGGCCCGGATCGGGGCCGGGAACCTCGCGGGCTACGTCGTGACCGCCCGCGAGCATCTGGCCCAGCAGCCCCTGGAAGACATCCTGGCGGGGACCGTGACATGGCCCGAGCCCCGGTAGAGCCCTGGCGCGAGCCGCTGCGCCTGTCCGAGCTGGACCGCGGTCCGGTCCGCCGCCGGCTGGCCCCCGACGACGCGGCCCGCGCGGCGCTGGGCCGGTCGCTGAACCTGGGCGCCCTCGAATCCCTGACCGCCGACCTGACCGTCAGCCCCTGGCTGGACGGGGCCGAGATCGCGGGCCGGTTCGACGCCAGGGTCGTCCAGACCTGCGGAATCACCCTGGAGCCCTTCGAGACGCAGCTTTCGGGCGATATTTCCCTGCGCGTCCTGCCCGCCGGGAGCCCGAACCTGCCCGCCAACGACGAGGGCGAGGAGATCGACCTGGACGCCCCCGACCCGCCCGACGAGGTCCAGGGCGAGAGCGTGGACCTGGCCGCCATCGTCATCGAGCACCTGGCGCTGGAGATCGATCCCTTTCCCCGCAAGCCCGGCGCGGTCTTCGAGTCCCCGGCGCCGACGGAGGAGGCGTCGCCCTTCGCCGTGCTGAAGCGTCTGAAACCCGACAATCCCGCTCAATGAGCGAGGCTTGCATCGCGCCTTTGCGCATGTAACGTCCGCCTCGCCGACGGGGCACGGGGAGCAATTCATCGCGTGGCTGAGCCGCTGATCATCTCCATCGACGCCATGGGCGGCGATCATGGCCCCTCCGTGATCGTTCCGGGGGTCGCGGCGGCGGCGAAACGCCACGAGGGCGTGCGCTTCCTGCTGCATGGGGACGAGGCCGCCATAAACGCCGAGCTGGCCCGCCATCCCGCCGCCCGCGCGGTCTGCGAGGTCCGCCACACCGACAAGTCCATCGCCATGGACGAAAAACCCGCCCAGGCCATGCGCCGGGGCAAGGGCTCAAGCCTGTGGAACACCGTCGAGGCGATCCGAGAGGGCCAGGCCCACGCCGCCGTCTCGGCGGGCAACACCGGCGCCCTGATGGCCATCTCCAAGCTGGTGCTGCGCATGGCCGCCGGGATCGAGCGGCCCGCCATCGTTGCGAGCTGGCCGACGATGCAGGGAATCACCGCCGTCCTGGATGTCGGCGCCAACGTCGAGAGCGACGCCGAGCAGCTGGTCGAGTTCGCCATCATGGGCGCGGCCTTCCACCACGCCGTCCACGGCTCGCACCGCCCGACGGTCGGCCTGCTGAACGTGGGTTCCGAGGACCAGAAGGGCCACGAGGAGGTCCGCGAGGCCCACGCCCTGCTGCGCGAGACGAAGCTCGACCTCGACTATCGCGGTTTCGTCGAAGGCAACGACATCGCCAGGGGCACGGTGGACGTCATCGTCACCGACGGCTTCACGGGCAACATCACGCTGAAGACCGCCGAGGGCCTGGCGCGGTTCTTCGCGAACGAGCTGAAGGCGGCGCTGACCTCCGGGCCGCTGGCCCTGACCGGCGCCGTGATCGCGTCCGGGGCGTTGAAGAAGATGCGCGAGAGGCTCGATCCGGGCGCCGTGAACGGCGGTCCGCTGCTTGGCCTCAACGGCATAGTGGTGAAGAGTCACGGGGGGGCGGACGCGTCTGGTTTCGCCAGCGCCATCCGCGTCGCGGTCGATCTGGCCCGCAGCGATTTCGCGGGCGAGATCGACAGGAACATCAAACGACTGACGGCCGCCGTGGGGGAGACGGTGCCCGATGGAGCCATAGGTGAGCAGTCTCCTCCGTAGCGTAGTGACCGGCGTGGGCGCGTATCTGCCCGACGCCATAGTGACCAACGAAGACCTCGCGAAGGTCGTCGACACCTCCGACGAGTGGATTCGCGAGCGCACAGGCATCCGCCAGCGCCATCGCGCCGACGAGACGCAAGGGGCGTCCGACCTCGCCTGCCACGCCGCAAAACGCGCGCTGGAAGCGGCGGGGCGCACCGCCGCCGACGTCGACCTGATCATCGTCGCGACCACCACGCCCGACCTGACCTTCCCCGCCACCGCCGCCATCGTGCAGCGCAAGCTGGGCGCGCCGGTGGGCATCGCCTTCGACGTGCAGGCGGTGTGCTCGGGCTTCGTCTACGCGCTCAGCGTCGCGGACGGCTTCGTGGCGCGGGGCCATGCGAAGTGCGCCCTGGTCATCGGGGCCGAGACCATGACCCGGCTGATGGACTGGACCGACCGGGGCACCTGCGTCCTGTTCGGGGACGGCGCGGGCGCGGTCCTGCTGGAGGCTCAAGAAGGCGAGGGGACGACCGCCGACCGGGGCCTGCTCGCCTACGCCCTGCGCTGCGACGGGACCAAGCAGGACCTGCTCTATGTCGACGGCGGCCCCTCGACCACGGGCACGGTCGGCAAGCTGCGGATGCAGGGCAACCAAGTCTTCCGCCACGCCGTCGTCAACATCTCCGAGGCCGTGGTGGCGGCGGCCAAGGCGGCGGGGATCGCGGTTTCCGACGTGGACTGGTTCATCCCGCACCAGGCCAACCAGCGCATCCTGCAAGGCGTCGCCAACCGGCTGGGCATCGACGAGGCCAAGGTCATCCAGACGGTCGGCGAACACGCCAACACCTCGGCCGCCTCCATCCCGCTGGCCCTGGCCGCCGGGATCGCCGACGGGCGGGTCAAGCAGGGCGACTTGCTGCTGCTGGAGGCGATGGGCGGCGGCCTGACCTGGGGCGCCTGCGTCCTGCGCCTTTAGGGGGCGTTTCCGAAGGGGCCTGGAACCCTTTGACTTGACGTGACAATCACGGCATGAACCCATGAGCGTGAAGCAAGGCGGGGGCTGTTCAATGAAGGGCGAGACCTTGACCCGGGCGGACCTCTGCGAGGCTGTCCACGAGGAAGTCGGGCTGACCCGGCAGGACTGCGCCGCCCTGGTCGAGCGCACGCTGGACCTCGTGGCCGAGGCGCTGGAGGACGGCCAGACCGTCAAGCTGTCCGGCTTCGGCGTCTTCCAGGTTCGCGCCAAGAACGCCCGCATGGGCCGCAACCCGAAGACGGGCGAGCCGGCCGAGATCGAGCCGCGCCGCGTGATCGGCTTCCGCGCCTCGCAGGTGATGAAGGCGCGGATCGACCGCGCTCTGGCCGACTAGGGAGCGCCCGGTGGCGAAGGGCCCCAACGCCTTCCGCACCATCTCCGAGGCAGCCGAGGAGCTGGGCGTGCCGCAGCACGTCCTGCGTTTCTGGGAAGGCAAGTTCTCCTTCATCCGCCCGATGAAGCGGGCCGGCGGGCGGCGCTTCTACCGCCCGCAGGACATCCAGGTCCTGCGCGGCGTGCGCGCCCTGCTGCACGACGAGGGCTACACCATCAAGGGGGTCCAGAAGCTCCACAAGGAGCAGGGCCTCAAGCGGCTGGTCGCGGCCGGGCAGGGCGTCGTCCCCACCGCCGCGCCCGGCCTTTCGGGCGCCGATCTGGCCGGTGAAAGCCGCGATCGGCTCGGCGCGGCGCTGGGCGATCTGCTGGACGTGAAGGCCCGTCTGGACAGCCTCCTGAAAGGCGGCTGAATTCCCATTGCCGGGGCGGGGGGCGGCGCCTATAAGGGCGCTCCCTCCTGTGTCGGAGCGTGGCGCAGCTTGGTAGCGCACTTGACTGGGGGTCAAGGGGTCGCAGGTTCAAATCCTGTCGCTCCGACCATTCTCTTCCAACGGATTGAGTGGTGGCAGGAGGGGATTTTCCTACAGCGATGACCGAAATGCATCCGCTCGACCGGGCCACGCGCCTGGAATGGGCCGGGGCGGGCCGCGCCCACGGCCATACCGACCCGGCCTACCAGAACATGACCGGCCCGTTCGGCGGCGTGACGGCGGCGACCCTGCTGCGCGCCGTGATGGAGCATTCCGGCCGCCGGGGCTCGCCCTTCGCGCTGACCGTCAACTTCTGCGGCCCGATCACGGAAGGCGCGTTCGAGATCGCCGTGCGCCTCGTCCACGACGGGCGCTCGGTGCAGCACTGGACGATGGAGCTGCTGCAAGGCGGCGTGACGGCCGCGACCGCCAGCGCCATCACCGGCTCCGAGCGCGAGACCTTCGCGCACCAGGCCCTCCAGCCGCCGAAAGCGCCGCCGTTCGAGACCGTTCCGGTGATGGATACGAGCCGCCGTCCGGGCTGGGTCAGCCGCTACGAGATGCGGCCTTTCGAGGGGACGAGCGCCTTCGACGGCCCGGAGGATGCGCCGCTCGGAAGCGCGCGGACCGGGGTGTGGATTCGCGACCGGCCCGGGCGCGCGCTCGATCACCTGGCGCTGGCCTCGTTGTCGGACGCGTTCATCGTGCGGCTGTTCCATCTGCGCGGCCGGGTTTCGCCCGCCGGCACGGTATCGATCACGACCTACTTCTACGCCACCGAGGCCGAGCTGGCCGCGCAGGAGACCAATCCCCTGATCGGCACGGCTGACGCCCGGGTCTTCCGCCACGGCTTCCACGACCAGATCGCCGAGCTGTGGACCGCCGACGGAGCCCTGCTGGCCGTGTCGACCCAGACGGTGTGGTTCAAGGGCTGACGCAAGTCGGGCGGCGGATCGCTCCGCCGCCCGTTGTCTATTCCTGCTTCGGGTCGGCCCGGTGCATCCAGGTCATCAGGGGGATGATGGGGACGCCCCAGCCGATGCCGACGACCGTGAAGTAGATCAGGCTGATCCAGAAGGCGTCGGGCAGCCTCTCCCAGACGGCCACCGCCGCCCAGGCGTAGAGGACGAGGAAGGCGAGGATGGCGATCCCGCCCAGGAGCTTTCGCAGCCGGCTGTTCATGGCCGACTGCTAGCGCCTCCGGGCGGGAGGCGCCAGTCAGCGCCTTTTGACCAGGCCCACGATGAACAGCAGGATGCAGGCGCCCAGGGTCGCGAAGATCAGCGTCCCGAGCCAGCCTTCCAGTCCGATGTTCAACATGCTCGCTATGAAGTTACCGATCAGACCGCCGATGAGGCCGACGATCAGATTGGTCAGCAGGCCGTGGTCTCGGCGCATGATTTTTTCCGCCAGGAAACCCGCGGCGATGCCGATGATGATTGCGATGATCCAGCCCATTGGGAGCGCTCCTTACTGTTCCGCTTGAAACGAATTCGCGGGAGCGAACATGGTTCCCGGGTCAACGTCTCAGGATCAGCGCGAGCAGGGCCTGGACGAGGATCGCGCCGCCGAGCGCGGCGATCCCGAAGTCCAGCGTCCCGTGGACGGGGATGGCCGCCGCCCACGCCGCCCCGAGTCCGGCCAGCGCCCCCGCGATCCCCACAGCCAGGCACCGGAACACCCCCGGCGGGCGCAGGAACAGCCGCCGCGCGACCCAGCCGGCGGCCAGCGCGATCAGCAGGGCGCCCAGAAGGCCGGGGTGTGCGCTCGCCAATTCGCCTCCGGTGGAAACAGCCGGCGCAAGCCTGCCATGGCTTTCAGGTTTCGTCGCCCACTGGACCGCGGCAGGCGCGCGGCTTAACGAAGGGCCGCCAAACTTAGGCCGCTAAAGGTCGCATTGTCGCCGTCATGACATCCTTCCTCCGATCGGACCGTTCGGGCGCCGTCGCGCTGTGGCTCTGGGCTGTGGCGGCGCTGGTGTTCGCCATGGTGGTGGTGGGCGGCGCGACGCGGCTGACGGGCTCGGGCCTGTCGATCACCGAGTGGCGGCCGGTCACCGGCGTCATCCCGCCGCTGTCCGAGGCGGCCTGGGAGGCGGCCTTCGCCAAGTACCGTCAGATCCCGCAGTACGCGCTGATCAACCACGGCATGAGCCTGGGCGAGTTCCAGGCCATCTATTGGTGGGAATGGGCGCACCGGCTGCTGGGGCGGCTGGTGGGGGCGGTCTTCGCGCTGCCGCTCGCCGTCTTCCTTGTAAGGCGGCAGATTCCCAAGCGGCTGATCTGGCGCTGCGCCCTGCTGCTCGGGCTTGGCGCGCTACAGGGGCTGATCGGCTGGTGGATGGTGTCGAGCGGGCTGGCGGACCGGGTGTCGGTGGCGCCGGAGCGGTTGACCGTTCACCTGGGGCTGGCGCTGCTGGTCTTCGTGCTGCTGGTGTGGACGGGGCTGGACGCCTGGTCCGGCGCTCCCCGGCAGGAGATGCCTGGGCCGTGGCGGGTGTGGTCGCTGGTCTTTCTGGGCGCGGCCTTCTTCCAGAGCCTGCTGGGCGCGCTGGTGGCGGGCAACCACGCGGGGATGGTGTTCACCGACTGGCCGCTGATGGGCGGGACCTTCTTCCCGCGGGAGTATCTCGGCGACGGCTTCTGGGCGACGGTGGCGCACCATCAGGCGTCGGTGCAACTGCATCATCGCTTGGGCGCCTACGCGCTGTTCGCGGCGGCCCTGGCGCTGGCCTGGATGGCGGCGAGGACACGCTACCTGGCGCCACAGGCCCGCGCGCTTGGGATCGCCGTCGGCGCGGCGGTGACGGCGCAGGCGCTGGTCGGCGTCGCGACCCTGATGATGGCCGTGCCCGTGTGGCTGGGCGTGCTGCACCAGGCGGGCGCGGCGGTCGTGCTGGCGGTCGCCACGGCCTTCGCGTGGCGGGTGCGGCGCTTGTGATGGTATTATGTTACCGCATCATATAACGCATTGTTTTGTAAAGGCTTATGCGATGAGCGCCGCAATCCGTGTTGACAGGCTGTGCGCACGCACGTAACAGCCGCGCCTTCAACGCCGGGCGCCTGTCCGGCCCCTGCCAAACGGATCGTTCCCATGATGAAGACCACGGCTTCGCTGAAGCCCGCCGAGGTCGAGAAGAAGTGGATCGTGATCGACGCCGAGAACGCCGTTGTCGGCCGTCTCGCGTCCTTCATCGCCATGCGTCTTCGCGGCAAGCATCGCGCCGACTACACCCCGCACGTCGACTGCGGCGACTATGTCGTCGTCGTCAACGCCGACAAGGTGAAGCTGACCGGCCGCAAGCTCGAGCAGAAGATCTACTACCGCCACACCGGCCATCCGGGCGGCATCAAGCAGCGGACCGCGGGCCAGGTGCTGGAAGGCCGCTTCCCCGAGCGCGTTCTGGAAAAGGCCGTCGAGCGGATGCTCCCCAAGGAAAGCCCCCTGGCGCGCAAGCAGCTCACGCACCTGCGCATCTACAACGGCGGCGAGCACAAGCACGAAGCCCAGAACCCCGAAGTCATCGCGTTCGCCGAGCTGAACGCCAAGAACGTGCGGAGCCAGTAAGCCATGACCGATACGCAAGGCTTCGAGGCTCTGCAGAGCCTCTCGTCCAACCCCGAGGCCGCTCCGGCCGAGCCGAAGATCGACGCCCAGGGCCGCGCCTACGCGACCGGCAAGCGCAAGAACGCGGTCGCCCGCGTGTGGATCAAGCCGGGCAAGGGCCAGATCACCATCAACGGCCGCGACCAGGAGATCTACTTCGCCCGTCCCGTGCTGCGCATGATGATCGCCCAGCCGCTGGAGATCGCCGACCGCGCCGGCCAGTTCGACGTGATCGTCACGGTCGAGGGCTCGGGCCTGTCGGGCCAGGCGGGCGCCGTCCGCCACGGCATCTCCAAGGCCCTGACCTACTACGAGCCCGGCCTGCGCGCCGTGCTGAAGCCGCACGGCTTCCTGACCCGCGACAGCCGCGTGGTCGAGCGTAAGAAGTACGGCAAGGCCAAGGCCCGCCGCAGCTTCCAGTTCTCGAAGCGCTAAGGCTTACGCGACATCCGCGTTTGCACAGGGGCGCTTCGGGCAACCGGAGCGCCCTTTCTCTTTTCTGGTTTTGGAGGCGGACATGGCCGCACGGGTATTCATCGACGGCGAGGCGGGCACTACGGGCCTGCAGATCCGCGAGCGGCTGGTCGGCCGCCGCGACCTCCATCTCGTGTCGATCGACCCCGCGCGCCGCAAGGACTCGGGCGCCCGCGCCGAGATGCTGAACGGCGCCGACGCGGTGATCCTGTGCCTGCCGGACGACGCGGCCAAGGAGGCCGTGTCGCTGATCGAAAACCCGGCCGTGAAGGTCATCGACGCCTCGACCGCGCACCGCACGGCCGACGGCTGGACCTATGGCTTCGCCGAACTGGCGCCCGGACAGCGGGAGGCCATCGCCGCCTCGACGCGGGTGTCCAATCCCGGCTGCTATCCCACCGGCGCCATCGCGCTGGCGCGGCCGCTGGTGGACGGCGGGCTGCTGCCTGCCGACTGGCCGGTCACGGTCAACGCCGTTTCCGGCTACAGCGGGGGCGGGAAGGGGATGATCGCCGAATTCGAGGACGCCTCGGCGCCCGACTACACGACGGTCCCTTACCGCATCTATGCGATGGGGCTTGGCCACAAGCACGTGCCGGAAATCCAGCAGCACGGGCGGCTGGCGCACAAGCCGCTGTTCGCTCCCGCCGTGGGCCGCTACGCTCAGGGCATGATCGTGGAGGTCCCGCTCCAGCTCTGGGCGTTGCCGGGCAAGCCGTCGGTGGGCGACCTGCACGGGGCGCTGGCGAAATTCTACGAAGGCGAGCGGTTCGTGGAGGTGGTGTCGATGGAAGACGCCGCCGCGCTCAAGACGCTCGATCCCGAGGGCCTGAACGGCACCAACCGCATGAAGCTCTACGTCTTCGGGGGCGGGGAACAGGCGCGGCTGGTGGCGCTGCTCGACAACCTCGGCAAGGGGGCGTCGGGTGCGGCGGTGCAGAACCTGAACCTGATGCTCGGGCTGGACGAGGGCGCGGGGCTTTAGCCCTTCTCCTCCCCATGAATGGGGGAGGAAGGGGCGTCTTACGATCGCACCTGCACGAAGCTCCCCGGCGCGTCCTCGACCGGCTTCAGCGGTCCCTTCGATGGATCACGCGCGGCGACCATCTTCCCGGACTTCGGCTTCAGCCACCCAGCCCAGTGGTTCCACCAGGAGCCGGGGTGTTCCCCAGACCCCGCCATCCAGTCCTCGACCTGCTCCGGCAGCGCCTCGTTCGTCCAGTGCTGGTACTTCTTGGCGTTCGGGTGGTTGATGACGCCGGCGATGTGGCCTGAGCCGCTCATCATGAAGGTCGTCTTGCCGCCGAACAGCCGCGCGCCGCGATAGACGCTCCGGTAGGGGGAGATATGGTCGTCGCGGGACGACTGGACGTAGACCGGCGCCTTGACCTTCTTCAGGTCCAGCGTCTCGCCGCCCAGCACCAGCTTGCCCTCGGACAGCGCATTGTCCTTGTAGAAATAGCGCAGGTAGAAGAGGTGCAGCATCTTCGGCATCCGCGTCTGGTCGGAGTTCCAGAACAGCAAATCGAAGGGCTTGGGTTCGCGGCCCATCAGGTAGTTATTCACGAAGAACGACCAGATCAGGTCATTGGCCCGCAGGGAGTTGAAGGTGTCGGCCATCGACTTGCCGGGCAGGAAGCCGCCCGCCGCGTCGATCCGCTTCTCGATCTCGGCCAGCCACTCGTCGTTGACGAACAGCCGCAGGTCCCCAGCCTCCTCGAAGTCCTGCTGGGCGGCGAAGAAGGTGGCCGAATTGATCCGCTTCTCGCCCTTGGCCGCCATGTAGGCCAGCGTGCAGGCCAGCAAGGTGCCGCCGATGCAGTAGCCGACCGCGTTGATCTTATCGACGCCGCACTGCTTCATGACCTGCTGGGAGGCGTCGTAGACCCCCTCGATCATGTAGTCCTCGAAGGTCTTGGCCTCCAGGTGCTCGTCCGGGTTCACCCATGAGGTGACGAAGACGGTGAAGCCCTGCTCGGTCAGCCACTTCACCAGCGAGTTATCCTGGCGCAGGTCGATGATGTAGAACTTGTTGATCCACGGCGTGAAGATCAGCAGCGGGATCTCGTGCACCTGCTCGGTCGTCGGCGCGTACTGGATGAGCTGCAGGATGTCGTTCTGGTAGACGACCTTGCCGGGCGTCACGCCGACGTTCACGCCGACCTTGAACTGCTCCATGTCCGTCTGGCTGATCTGGAGCTGGCCGCCGCCGCGCTCCAGGTCGGCGGCGAAGTTCTCCATGCCGCGCACCAGGCTCTCGCCCTTGGTCTCGACGAGCTGGCGCAGGGCCGCCGGGTTGGAGATCAGGAAGTTCGACGGCGAGAAGGCGTCCGTCAGCATCTTCATGAAGAACTCCACCCGGCGCTTGGTCATCGGGTCGACCTGGTCGTCCACCTCGGCGACCAGGGAGTTCAGCCAGTTGGAGGTCAGCAGGTAGGACTGCTTCATCACGTCGAAGATCGGCTGGTCCGACCATTCCGGGTCGTTGAACCGCTTGTCGCCCTTGCCGGGAGCCACGACGGGGTCGACCTGCTCGCCGCCCATGCGCCGGGCGACGTTCTGCCACAGGTCCATGTAGCGGGTCAGCAGGTCCGCCTGCGCCCGCAGCACGCGGTCGGGCTGGGCGGCGAGGTGGCCCATCACCTGCGTCAGGGCCGGGGCGACGTGGAAGGGGTCGGGGCTCAGCGCGCTCTGGCCGTCGGCCTGGCGCAGCGCGGCCTCGGCCATGGCGCCCTGCGCGGTCATGGCGGCCCTGGCGAGGTTGGCCGACAGCATCTCCAGCGCCTCGCGCTGCTCGCGGGGCAGGAGGTTGAGGTCGTCGGGCGTCAGCATCGCGCCGGCGCCGAACTCGGCCTGGGCGACGGTTTCAGGAGCGGGCGGGGGAGGGGCGGCTTTCTTCTTCCTCGGCGCGGCCTTGGGCTTGGCGGCGGCCGGTTCGGCGGGCTTCTTCGCTCGTTTCCTGGCGGGCGCGGGCGCCGACTTGGTCATGCTTTCCTCCTGGGGCGAAGGCGCTGAACACACACGGCCTTTCGCGTCGCGCGATCATCGCATAAGACCGATGCCGAAATGAACGGCGAACCGCGGAATTTTTGGCGACAAAGGCAAGGGCTGCTGTCCGGGGCGGCGGGCCTCGTGCTGCTCGCCGGGTGCGCCGACCTGCCGGGCGCCGGCCCGCTCTCCGAAACGGCGCCCGCGACGCCCTCGCCGCTGGCGGCCGAGATCGCCCGCGAGGCCGCCGAGCCGGGCCCCTATCCGCGCTTCGAGGACATCCCCCAGATCCCGACCGACGTGCGCACCCCCGCCGAGTGGCGCTCGACCGTGAACGAGGTGGAGGGCGCGCGCGAGACGCTGCTGGCCGAGACCGCGCCGGAGACCTTCACCCTGAACGACACCGACGCCTTCGCCGCGCGCACGGCCCGCGAGGCCGACGTGCGCCCCGGCGACGTGCCGACCGACGCCGAGATCGCCGCCTCGGAAGCCTTCGCCCGCAGCATGCGGGAGCGAGCTACCCCGCCTCCGCGGCCCCGGTGATGACGCCCGGCTACGGAGGCGAGACCTTTCCCTGAACCGGCGCGGGGGCTATCCCTGCGCCCACATCCGCTCCTGCCGCGCCGAGGACGGCGCACCGAGCCAGACACATGCAATCCGAATTCCACCGCATCCGGCGCCTTCCGCCCTACGTCTTCGAGGAAGTGAACCGCATCAAGGCGCGCCTGCGCGCCCAGGGCGCCGACATCATCGACTTCGGCATGGGCAATCCCGACATGCCGACGCCCAAGCACATCGTCGACAAGATGGTCGAGACGGCCCGCGACCCGAAGTCCGGCCGCTACTCGGCCTCCAAGGGCATCGTCGGCCTGCGCCGGGCCATGGCGGGCTACTACGACCGCCGGTTCGGGGTGAAGCTGGACCCCGACAGCGAGGTCATCGCGACCCTCGGCTCCAAGGAAGGCTTCGCCAACCTCGCCCAGGCCCTGACCGCGCCGGGCGACGTGATCATCTGCCCGAACCCCGCCTATCCGATCCACGCCTACGGCTTCATCATGGCGGGGGGCGTCATCCGCCACGTCCCGGCCATGTCGCCGGAGGAGTACCTGGCCGGGATCAGCCGGGCCGCGCGCCACTCCGTGCCGCCCGCCAGCGTGATGATCCTGTCCTATCCGTCGAACCCGACCGCCCAGTGGGTGGACCTCGACTTCTACAAGGACGCCATCGCGCTCGCCCGCAAGCATGAGCTGATCGTGCTGTCCGACATCGCCTATTCGGAAATCTACTTCGACGACAACCCGCCGCCGTCCGTCCTCCAGGTCGAGGGCGCCAAGGATATCGCGGTGGAGATCAACTCCCTGTCCAAGACCTACGCCATGGCCGGGTGGCGGGTCGGGATGGTGGTCGGCAACGCCCGCATCTGCGCGGCGCTGGCGCGGGTGAAGTCCTACCTCGACTACGGCGCCTTCACGCCGGTGCAGGTGGCGGCGGCGGCGGCGCTCAACGGGCCGCAGGACTGCGTCGCGGAGATCAGGGGCATCTACAAGAGCCGCCGCGACGTGCTGGTGGATTCGATGAAGCGGGCCGGGTGGGACATTCCCGCGCCGCCCGCCTCGATGTTCGCCTGGGCGCCGATCCCCGAGCCGTACCGGGAGGCCGGCTCCATGCTGTTCTCGCGCCTGCTGGTCGAGGAGGCGGGCGTGGCCGTGGCGCCGGGCGTCGGCTTCGGCGAATACGGCGAGGGCTATGTGCGCATCGGCCTCGTCGAGAACGAGCACCGCATCCGGCAGGCGGCGCGCAACGTGAAGAAGTTCCTGGCGGGCGCCGACGAGATCCTCGGCCGCGCCCACAACGCGATGGCGGCTCAATGACGAAAGACGTTTGGCGCGTGGGCGTCGCCGGCCTGGGTACGGTCGGCGGCGGCCTGCTGCAGTTCCTGGCCGAGCGCCCCGGCTTCGCCCCGGCGGGCGCGAAGGCCGTGGTGACGGGCGTCTCGGCCCGCTCGCGCTCGCGCCCGCGCCCGGTGGACATCTCCGGCTACGCCTGGTTCGACGACCCGGTGGCGCTGGCGACCTCGCCGGACATCGACGTGTTCGTGGAGCTGGTCGGCGGCTCCGACGGCCCCGCCAAGGCGGCCGTCGAGGCGGCCCTGCGCGCGGGCAAGCCCGTGGTCACGGCCAACAAGGCCCTGATCGCCGAGCACGGCGCGGAACTCGCCGCCCTGGCCGAGGCGCAGGGCGTCCCGCTGCTGTTCGAGGCGGCCGTCATGGGCGGCACGCCCGCCGTGAAGATGCTGCGCGAGGCGATGGTCGGCGACGACGTCGGCGCGCTGGCGGGTATCCTCAACGGCACCTGCAACTACATCCTCTCCGAGATGGAGGCCACGGGGCGCTCCTTCGCCGACGTGCTGGCCGAGGCCCAGCGCCTGGGGTACGCCGAGGCCGACCCGACGATGGACGTGGGCGGCTTCGACGCGGCCCACAAGATCACCATCCTGGCCGCGTTCGCCTTCGGCTGCGCGCCGACCTACGACGCCGCCGAGATCGAGGGCATCGACCAGATCGACCTGCTCGACATCAGGCTGGCGAAGGACCTCGGCTACGCCATCAAGCTGATCGCCTCGGCCGAGCGCACGGACGAGGGCGTGGCGGTGCGGGTGCATCCCTCGCTCGTGCCCCTGGGCCATCCGCTGGCCGAGACGCGCGGGGCGCTCAACGCCCTGTTCATCGAGGGCCGCCGGATCGGGCGCATCTTCATCCAGGGGCCGGGCGCGGGCTCGGGCCCCACGGCGGCGGCCGCCGCCGCCGACATCGCCGACGTGATGACGAACGCGGTCCGGCCGGTCTTCCAGGCCCGCGCCACCAGCTTGCGCCCCTTCATCGCCGTCGCGCCGACGCAGCGGGTGGGCAAGGCCTACCTGCGCCTGCTGGTGAAGGATCAGGCGGGCGCCATCGCGGCGGTGTCCGAGACGCTGGCCGAGTGCGGCGTCTCGATCGACAGCTTCCTGCAAAAGCCCGTCGAGGACGCGGGCGGCGTGCCGATCGTGCTGACGACGCACGCAACGCCGGAATCGGTGCTGACGGACGCTATAAACCGCATCGAACGGCTCGAGGCCGTGATAGAGCGTCCGCGCCTGCTGCGTATCGCTCGCATCTGAGAATCCGACTAAAGCCCCACCGTCAGCCGGGAGACACCAATGAGTTCTGAAACGCTGGATCGCGGGCTTGTCCTGGACGCCGTGCGCGTGACCGAGGCCGCCGCCATCGCCGCCTGGGCGCTGGCCGGGCGCGGCGACGAGAAGGCGGCCGACCAGGCCGCCGTCGACGCCATGCGCACCGCCCTGAACGAGCAGGAGATCGACGGCCTGATCGTCATCGGCGAGGGCGAGCGCGACGAGGCGCCGATGCTTTACATCGGCGAGAAGGTCGGGACCGGCAAGGGCCCGCGCATCGACATCGCGCTGGACCCGCTGGAAGGCACGACCCTGACCGCCAAGGCCATGGCCAACGCGCTGGCCGTGATGGCCTGGGCGCCGGCGGGCACGCTGCTGAACGCGCCCGACACCTACATGGACAAGATCGCCTGTGGGCCGGGCTACCCTGAGGGCGTCATCGACCTCGACGCCAGCCCGGCGGACAACGTGCGCGCGCTGGCCAAGGCCAAGGGCGTCGATCCCAGCCAGATCACCGCCTGCGTCCTCGACCGCCCGCGCCATGCCGAGATCATCGCCAGCCTGCGTGAAGTGGGCGCGCGCGTGTACCTGATCTCCGACGGCGACGTGGCGGGCGTGATGAACACCGCCGACCCCGAGACGGGCGTCGACATCTACATGGGCCAGGGCGGGGCGCCGGAAGGCGTGCTGGCCTGCGCTGCCCTGAAGTGCGTCGGCGGCCAGTTCCAGGGGAGGCTGGTGTTCCGCAACGCCGACGAACGGTCGCGCGCCGCGCGGCTGGGCATCACCGACCTCGACAAGAAGTACGACCTGCACGAGATGGTCCGCGCCGACGCGATCTTCGCGGCGACGGGCGTGACGGACGGAGCGCTGCTCGACGGCGTGAAGCTGGCGGACGGGTTCGTGCATACCCACACACTGGTGATGAACTCCTCCACCCGCACCGTCCGCGAAGTGCGCATGAAGCGTCCGGTCTAACCCTCTTGGATCTTCCCCCTCCGGGGAAAGTACCCCGCGAAGCGGGGGGTAGGGGGCTTCACCCACTTGCCCCCTCAGTCCGCTTCGCGGACAGCTCCCCCGGAGGGGGAGCATCCTTGCCTGTGCGACTCGGGATACTGTGGCTGGATGGCTGACGGCGCACCCCACATCGGCTTCCTCGGCGTCACGCGTTCGCTGAGCGGGCGGGCGTGGCGCGAGCGGCCCGCCGACGCGGCGACAGTGCGCGACCACCAGATGCGCCTGGGCCTGTCCGAGCCCCTCGCCCGGGCGCTCGCCGCGCGGGACATCGGCGGCGATCAGGCGGGCGACTATCTCCAGCCGACGCTCAAGGCGCTGTTCCCCGACCCGTCCAGCTTCACCGACATGGACCGAGCGGCCGAAATCCTCGTGGACGCGCTGCAGTCGCGCCGCCCGATGACCGTCTTCGCCGACTACGACGTCGACGGCGCCTCCAGCGCGGCCCAGCTCGTGCGCTGGTTCAGGACCATGGGCCATGAGCTGCCCATCTACGTCCCCGACCGGCTGCTGGAGGGCTATGGCCCCAGCCCGGCCGCCTTCGATCGCATCAAGGCGAGCGGCGCCGAGCTGGTGGTGACGGTGGACTGCGGCGCCGCCGCCTACGACGCCATCGCCCACGCCGCGTCCATCGGGCTGGAGGTCGTGGTCATCGACCACCACCTGATGCGTCAGGACCCGCCCGACGCCGCCGCCGTGGTCAATCCCAACCGGCCGGGCTGCGCCTCGGGGCAGGGGGTGCTGGCCGCCGCCGGGGTGACGTTCGTCCTGCTGGCCGCCCTGAACCGCGAGGCCCGCCGGCGCGGCCTGTTCGCCGATCGCGCCGAGCCGGACCTGCGCCAGTGGCTGGACCTGGCCGCCATGGGCGCCGTCTGCGACGTGACGCAGCTCACCGGCTTCAACCGCGCCCTGTGCGCCCAGGGGCTGAAGGTCATGTCGGCCTGGGCCAATCCGGGGCTCAAGGCGCTGCTGGAGGTGGCGGGCGCCAAGGGTCCGGCGACCACCTTCCACGCGGGCTTCATCCTTGGCCCGCGAATCAACGCCGGCGGCCGCATCGGCCGCTCCGATCTCGGCGCGCGGCTGCTCTCCACGGACGACCCGGAGGAGGCGAGGGCGCTGGCCGAGGAGCTGGACGCCCTCAACGCCAGCCGCAAGGACGTCGAGAAGCAGGTCCTGGACGAGGCCGTCGCCGTCATCGAGCGCGAGAGCAACTTCGACCCCGACGCCCCGGTCGTCGTCGTCGCGGGCGACGGCTGGCATCCCGGCGTCATCGGCATCGTCGCCGGGCGGCTGCGCGAACGCTACCGCAAGCCCGTGGTGGTGGTCGGGATCGACCGGGTGGCGGACATGGGCAAGGGCTCGGGCCGCTCGCAGCCGGGCGTGAACCTGGGCCGGGCGGTGCAGGCGGCCTTCGACGCCGGCCTGCTGCTGGCGGGCGGCGGGCATGCCATGGCGGCGGGGCTGACGGTGCGGCCCTCGGCCGTGCCGGAACTGCGCGCCTTCCTGTCCGAGCAACTGGCGGGCGAGATGATCGAGGCCGCCGCGCTCGACGCCGTGGAGATCGACGCCCTGGTGGGCTCCGGCGGCGCCGACCGCGCCCTCTACGAGGAATTCCAGCGGCTCGCCCCCTTCGGCCCCGGCAACCCCGAGCCGATGTTCGCGGTGGCGGGCGCGCGGATCGAGCGGCCTATGGCCCTGCGCGGCGGCCACGTCCGCTGCACCCTCATCGACGGCTCGGGCAAGCGGCTGAAGGCGGTCGCCTGGAGGGCGGGGGAGACGGACCTGGGCCGCCGCCTGCTGGCGGCCGACGGCGCGCTGCACGTCGTGGGCAAGCTCAAGCCCGACGACTGGCAGGGCCGCGAAAGCGTCGAACTGGAGATCGAGGACGCCGCCGATCCCCGGATGTGCGCCTGATCGCGAAACGGGGCCGCTCAAGGGGTTGCGCGGGCAAGAATCCCCGGATATATCCCCGGCCTCTCGCCGCGGGCCCTTCGTCTATCGGTTAGGACACCAGATTTTCAATCTGGGAAGAGGGGTTCGACTCCCCTAGGGCCTGCCACTTTCCGCGAGAGTTCCCACTCGCCTCTGGCGCGACTAAACGTCGCACTGTTGCGCGCAAGCACAGGCTTGCGTGAATTGCTGCGTTGACGCCTCTTCCCTTGCAAGAACAGTGTTATACTGAGCGCGTTCCTCCTGATACGACTTTGGGGGCGCGAAAGGGGCGGGATGTCTGGTTACGATTTCGAAGGGGGGCTGGATCCGCACGACCTGATGCGGATATCCGGCAAGATAAAGTGGTTCGACGCCGGCAAGGGCTACGGCTTCATCGTGCCGGACGACCCGAGCCAGACGGGGCTGAAGGACGTGCTGCTGCACGTGACCTCGCTGCGCAACGCGGGCCGTGAGTCGGCGCTCGAGGGCTCGATCATCGTCTGCGACGTGGTGCGCCGTCCCAAGGGCTGGCAGGTCAACGAGATCGTCGAGCTGGACGAAAGCGCCGCGCCGCCGCCGATGGAGCGGCCGCGCCGGTTCGACGACGACGGCTTCCGCCGCGAGCGTCCGGCCTTCCGCGAGGCGCCCAGCCGCGCGATGAGCCCCGCCGGTCCGCAGGAGCGGGCGACGGTGAAGTGGTTCAACCGCACCAAGGGCTATGGTTTCGTGGTGCGCGACGGCGAGCCCGGCGATATCTTCGTCCATATCGAGACCCTGCGCCGCAGCGGCCTCGAGGACCTGCAGCCCGGCGAGACCGTCATGGTCCGGTTCGCCGAAGGGCCCAAGGGTCTGGTCGTCGCCGAGATCGAGACGGGAGCCTGAGCCTCCCGGTCGGGAGGTTTTCCTTGCTGTCACTGAAGGCGTTTTCCACCCGTCGGGCGCTGGCCGCCCTGGCGCTGACGGCGTTCGCCGCCTGCGCGCCGCTGGAGGCCAAGGCCCCGGAGGCGCCCGCGCCCGCCGCCGAGGCGCTCGCGCTGGAGGCCGTGGCCGTCCAGACCGCCAGGGGCGCCGTCCACTTCCAGGTGGAGATCGCCGACACCGAGGAGGAGCGCTCGCGCGGGCTGATGTTCCGCGCCTCGCTGGCCGACGACCGGGGGATGCTGTTCGACTTCCAGCCGGTGCGGCCGGTGGCCTTCTGGATGAAGAACACCTGGATACCGCTCGACATCATCTTCATCGCCCCGAACGGCCGCATCCTGAACATCGCCGAGAACACGACACCCTATTCCGAGGAGCCGGTGCCTTCGGCCGGCGTCGTGCGCGGGGTGCTGGAGATTCGCGGCGGGCTGGCGCGCGAGCTGGGCATCGCGCCGGGCGACAAGGTCGACCACCGGATATTCCCGTATGGATGAGGAGGTCCCGCCGCCGCCGGAGGGCTTCGTCTTCTCCGCCCGCAGCCCGTTCACGCTCCACAACGGCCCGACCTTCCAGCGGGTGTCGGACGAGGGGCTAGAACAGGCCTTCTTCGCTCTGTCCCGGCACTGCAATTCCCTGGGAATCGTCCACGGCGGAATGCTGTCGACCTTCCTCGACGGGGCGATGGCGCGGGCCGTGGTCAAGGCCACCCGGATGGCCACAGTGACGGTCCACCTGTCGCTCGACTTCCTGTCGCCGGCGCGGGAAGGCGACTGGCTGTTCAGCGAGGCGAAGGTGACGCGCCGCACCCGCGACCTCGTCTTCGTCGAAGGCCGGGTCCGCACCTTGCGCCGAGACGTGCTGCGCGGCTCGGGCGTGTTCAAGCCGGTGCGGAAGCGCATCGACTGACGGCCCGCGTCGTGGCAAAGACGCGCTGTCGCCGAGGTCTCGGGGCGTAGCGCAGCCTGGTAGCGCATCTGCTTTGGGAGCAGAGGGTCGCGTGTTCGAATCACGCCGCCCCGACCATCGGACGAGTTGAGGACGTAAGGACATGCTCGCGCGCATCTACCGCCCGGCCAAGACCGCCATGCAGTCGGGCAAGGCCAAGACGACGGACTGGATACTGGAGTTCGAACCGGCGTCGGCGCGCCGGTCCGACGCCCTGATGGGCTGGACCCAGACGACGGACCTCGACGGCCAGATCAGCCTGACGTTCGAGACCCGCGACGAGGCGGTGGCCTATGCCCAGAAGCACGGCATCGCCTTCCGGCTTCAGGAGCAGAAGGAGCCCAAGCGCATCCTCAAGGCCTATGCCGACAACTTCGCGGCGGGCCGCAAGATTCCCTGGACCCACTAGGGGCCAAGACCCCGTAGCTCAACTGGATAGAGCAGCTGCCTTCTAAGCAGCCGGTTGCAGGTTCGAGTCCTGCCGGGGTCGCCATGCGTTATAGTGCGGGTCGGAAGGAAGAACGCCATGCCCGCGCTGAAGCAGGATACGCCGAAGAAGGCCGCTCCCAAGCAGAAGGCGGTACACCCCGTGCAGCCCGCCAAGGGCGAGCTCGGCTACGCCAAGATGCGCAAGGATATCATCGAGTCCTCCCCCAAGACGCTCGCTCGCCTTGCCGAATGAGCCGGTCTGGCTGGCGCCGGAAGACATCATCGACCGAGAAACTCGCCAACGCCGTGCTGGCGGTCCTGGCCGACGAACTAAGCGAGGAAGGGTTCGTCGGACTTCTACGTCCTCACGTCAGGCCGTTCGGCTGAACGCCGCCAGCCCCTTCGCCAAATCCGCGATCAGGTCGGCCGGAGTCTCCAGTCCTATATGGAAGCGCACCGTGGGGCCGCCGTAGTCGTGGGGCGCGGTGCGGTCGCGCAGTTGCGGGTCGCAGGGGATGGCCAGGCTCTCGAAGCCGCCCCAGGAGAAGCCCAGGCCGAAGACCTCCAGCGCGTCCAGCAGGGCATGGACGGCCTTCTGCGGCGCGGGCGTCAGCACCGCCGTGAACAGGCCGCAGGCGCCGCTGTAGTCGCGCTTCCACAGGTCGTGGCCGGGCGCGCCGGGCAGGGCGGGGTGGAGGATGCGGGCGACCTGCGGCTGGTCGGCCAGCCAGCGGGCGACGGCCAGGCCGTTCTCGCCGTGGCGGGCCAGGCGCGTGGGCAGGGTGCGCAGCCCCTTGAGCATGTCGTAGGCGGCCTCGGGCGCGACCGACCAGCCCAGGTGCAGGACGCCGTCCGCCAGCTTGCGGGCCAGCGCCGGGTCCTTCGTGGCGGCCGAGCCCATGAACACGTCCGAATGGCCGCCGACATACTTGGTCAGGGCCTGGACGCTGATATCGACGCCGTGGTCCAGCGGCTTGAAATAGAGGCCCGCCGCCCAGGTGTTGTCTATCAAGGTCAGGACGCCCTTCGCCTTCGCGGCGGCGGCGATGGCGGCCACGTCCTGCATCTCGAAGGTCAGCGAGGCGGGGCTTTCCAGCACGATCAGGCGGGTGGCGGGACCGGCCATGGCCGTCACCGTCCCGGCGTCCGCATCGGGGGCGAAGTAGCGGACGCCCACGCCGAACCGCTCCAGCACCCTGTCGCAGAACCGGCGGGTCGGCTTGTACGCCGCATCGGTGACCAGCACCTCGTCGCCCGCCTCCAGCACGGCGAGCAGGGCGCCGGTCATGGCGGCCAGGCCCGAGGGATAAAGCTCGACGGCGGCGGCGCCTTCCAACTCGGCCAGGGCGTCCTGCAACGCCGCCTGGGCCGCCAGCCCCGACCGGCCATAGGTCAGCGGATCGGCGTAGAGGGACTGGGCGTCGGGCATCAGCACCGTCGAGCCGCGCTGGATCGGCGGGCCGACGGTCCTGGCCAGCGTCTTCGGCGCCTTCCCGGCGCGGATCAGGCGGGTTTCTTCATCCATGCGGGTTGCGGGGCCGATCCGATAAGGGCGAAACTCTGGAGGCCAGTTAGGGCGCCTGCGCCCCGCCGATCAAGGAGCTGTGGCCTTGAAGCGTCTCGTCGCCGTCCTCGTGCTCACCGCCGCGCTCGCCGCGTGCGGGCGGGAACCGGGGCCACAACAGGCGAAGGCGCCGGGCGAGGACGAGGTCCTGGTCACCGACGACGCCCGCGCCGCCGCCGCGCGGAGCCGCACGCTGGCGGCGGTCAAGCGGCGCGGGGCCCTGCGGTGCGGGGTCAATCCGGGGCTGGCGGGCTTCTCCCTGAACGACCGGGGGCAATGGCGGGGCTTCGACACGGACTTCTGCCGGGCGCTGGCGGCGGCCGTGCTGGGCGATCCGCGCAAGGTGCAGTTCGTGCCCCTGACCAACGCCCAGCGGTTCCCGGCGCTGAAGGCCGGGCGCGTGGACCTCTTGTCGCGCAACACCTCCTGGACCTTCAGCCGAGACGCGGGCGAGGCGGTCGATTTCGCGGGGGTCAGCTACTATGACGGCCAGGGGTTCCTGGCGCCGCGCTCGCTGAACCTGCAGAGCGCCTCGGAACTGAGCGGCGCGCGCATCTGCGTGCAGTCGGGCTCGACCTCCGAGCTGAACCTGGACGACTACTTCCGCCGCCTGGGCGTGGCCTATACCGCCCAGACTCTGCCGACCGAGGCCGAGGCGCGCGCCGCCTACCAGGACGAGCGCTGCGACGTCCTGACGGCGGACATCTCGACCCTGGCCTCGGCGCGGTCGCTGCTGAACAACCCGACGGCGCACGTGCTGCTGCCCGACGTGATCTCGCGCGAGCCGCTGGGGCCGGTCGTGCGGCAGGGGGACCCGGGCTGGACCGACATCGTGCGCTGGACGCTGAACGCCCTGATCCTGGCCGAGCAAGCGGGGGTGACGCAGAAGAACGCCGCCGACCTGCTCCAGACCTCGACCGACCCGGAAGTGCGCCGCCTGCTGGGCGCGGAGGACCATTTCGGAGCCATGCTCGGCCTGTCGGACGGCTGGGCCTATGACGCGATCCGGGCGGGCGGCAACTATGGCGAGGTGTTCGGCCGCAACGTGGGGGCGCAGTCGGCGCTGCGGCTGGAGCGGGGCCTCAACGCGCCGTGGAACGGGACGCCGCCGGGCCTGCTCTATTCGCCGCCGATGCGTTAGGCCGCGCCCGTGGCGACCGGCGTGTCGTCGCGCGCGCCCCATTCGGCCCACGAGCCGTCATAGACCGCCGTGCGCGGGCGGCCGAGGCGGGCCAGCGCCAGGGCGATCAGCGGCGCGGTGACGCCGGAGCCGCAGGTGGCGATCACCCGCTTGCCCACGTCCACGCCCGCCGCGTCGAACACCTTGGCGAGGTCGTCCTCGGACTTCAGCGCGCCGTCGGGAGCGATGAGTTCGGTGTAGGGGACGGAGCGCGCGCCCGGCATGTGGCCGCCGCGCAGGCCGGGGCGGGGCTCGGCCGCCTCGCCGGTGAAGCGCCCGGCCGAGCGGGCGTCGACGATCTGCTCGGCGCCGCTCGCCAGCGCCTTCCGAACCTGGGCCAGGTCGCGCGTCAGGTCGGTGTTGTGACGGGGGGTGAAGTGGCGCTCGCGCGGGGGCGGGGGCAGGTCCTCGATCGGGCGGGCCTCGGCGATCCATTTCGGCAGGCCGCCGTCCAGCACCACCACGTCCTCGTGGCCCATGGCCCGGAACATCCACCAGACCCGCGCGGCCGAGAACAGGCCGTGGGCGTCGTACACGACGATGCGCGAGCCGTCGCCCAGCCCCATCCGGCGCACCCGCGAGGCGAACTTCTCCGGCGAAGGCAGCATGTGCGGCAGGGGCGAATCGAGGTCGCAGATCTCGTCGATGTCGAAGAAGACCGCGCCGGGGATGTGGGCCATGGCGTACTCGGCCCGCGCGTCGCGCTCGTCGCCGGGCAGATACCAGGTGGCGTCCACCACCCGCACGTCGGGCGCGTCCAGGCGCTCATGCAGCCATGCGGTGGAAACGAGCGGGTCGAACGACATGGACGCCTCTAAAGCCAGCCGGGAAGGGGAAGGCCGCGCTCTTCCAGGAACGCGGGGTTGTAGAGTTTGCTCTGATAGCGCGAGCCGTGGTCGCACAACACCGTCACGACGGTGTGGCCGGGGCCGAGGTCGCGGGCCAGCCGCACGGCGCCCGCGACGTTCATCCCGGACGATCCGCCCAGGCACAGCCCTTCTTCCTGCACCAGTTGGAAGAGGGTGCGCATCATCTCCTCGTCGGGGATGCGATAGGCCTTGTCGACGGTCAGCCCTTCGAGGTTGGCCGTGATGCGGCCCTGGCCGATGCCTTCGCTGATCGAGGTCCCCTCGGACTTCAGCTCGCCCTCGGCGTACCAGCTGTAGAGGGCCGCGCCATAGGGATCGGCGAGGCCGATCTTCACGTCCGGCTTGCGGGCCTTCAGCGCCGCCGCCACGCCCGCCAGCGTGCCGCCCGAGCCGACCGCGCAGATGAAGCCGTCCACGCGGCCCTCGGTCTGCTCCCAGATTTCGGGGCCCGTGGTGGTCTCGTGCGC
The DNA here is from genome assembly GCA_964579695.1 of uncultured Caulobacter sp. Taxonomy (GTDB): domain Bacteria; phylum Pseudomonadota; class Alphaproteobacteria; order Caulobacterales; family Caulobacteraceae; genus Caulobacter. The sequence continues at coordinate 25,782 of CAZOHI010000021.1, forward strand.
CCGGCGGTTGGCGGTGTTGTCGAACTGGTTGGCCCATACGGCGCCGTTGGGATCGGTCTTCGCCAGCTCCTCGGCCAGGCGGCCGGAATAGCGGACGTAATTGTCGGGGTTGGAGTAGGGGACCGCGTCCACCTCGACCAGTTCGGCGCCCATCAGCTTGATGGCGTCCTTCTTCTCTTGGCTCTGGGTGCGGGGGATGACGATGGTGGTCTTGTAGCCCAGCGCCATGCCGACCATGGCGAGGCCGATGCCGGTGTTGCCCGCCGTGCCCTCGACGATCCGGCCGCCGGGGCGCAGCAGGCCGCCGGCCTCGGCGTCTCGGACGATGCCGAGCGCCGCGCGGTCCTTGACCGACTGGCCCGGGTTCATGAACTCGGCCTTGCCCAGAATCTCGCAGCCGGTCGCTTCGCTGGCGGCGTTCAGGCGGATGAGGGGCGTGTTGCCGATGGCGTCCAGCACGCTGGCGGCTACGGTCATGCGGGGGCTCTTTCGGCGGCGCAGGGTCACTCCACCCTAAATCGTGCGCCGCCGCCCTCGCGCAAGCCTAAATTATGTCCGCGACAGGCTCAGTTGCACGACGTTGGTGCGCCCGCTGCGGAAGCCCGCCTCGCAATAGCTCAGGTAAAAGCGCCACAGACGCCGGAAACGCTCGTCGAAGCCGAGGTTGCGGATGTCGTCCCAGGCCCCCTCGAACCGCCGCGCCCATTCGGCCAGGGTGTCGGCGTAGTTCTGGCCGAAACGGGCGATGTCGCGCCATTCCAGGCCCGCCTTGTCGGTCTCCTCGCGCAGGCGCGTCTCGGACGGCAGCATCCCGCCGGGGAAGATGTACTTCTGGATGAAGTCGGCCCGGCGGCGGTACTGGCTGAACAGCTCGTCGCGGATGGTGATGATCTGCAGGCCCGCCCGGCCGCCGGGCGAGAGCACGTCGCGGATCTTGCCGAAGTAGGTCGGCCAGTATTCCTCGCCCACCGCCTCGAACATCTCGATGGAGGCGACGCGGTCGAACTCGCCCTCGACGTCGCGGTAGTCGATCAGGCGGATGTCGGCCTTCTCCGCCAGCCCCGCCTCGAACAGGCGCTTCCGGGCGAAGTCGAACTGGGCCTGGGAGATGGTGATGCCGGTGACCTTCGCGCCGACCTCCTTGGCGGCGTACTCGGCGAAACCGCCCCAGCCGCAGCCGATCTCCAGCACGTGGCTGCCCGGCCTCAGGTCTATGGCGCGGGCGAGGGAGGCGTACTTGTTGCGCTGGGCTTCCGAAAGCGGCTGGCCGGGCTTGGCGTACCGCGCCGACGAGTAGGTCATCGTGGGGTCGAGCCAGCGGGAATAGAAGGCGTTGCCCAGGTCGTAGTGGGCGTGGATGTTGCGCCTGGAGCCGTCCCGGCTGTTCTTGTTCAGCATGTGGGCGATGAAGTTGATGGCCCGCACCATCGGGTTGCCCGCCATCAGGCGGCTGACGTGGTCGAGGTTCTGGGAAAAGGCGCCGAGCAGGTCGGAGAGGTCGGGCGTGTCCCACTCCCCGGCCATGAAACCCTCCGCGAAGCCGATGTCGGCGGAGGCCATCACCCGGCGCACGAAGCGGTAGTCGCGGACGACGAGCCGCCCGTCGGGACCGGGCTCGCGCCCCTGGCAGCGCAACGCCGCGCCGCCGGGAAGGACGAAGGTGATGGAGCCGTACCGCCAGTTCTGGGCGGCGATCTGGACGATCATGCGGAAGGCGGTCGGCGCTCCCGCTAGGTCGGGGTGCTCCCAAAGAGGCTGGGAGGCTTCGGCCGGTTTCATAAGCGGCGCTCCTTCCAAGAACGCAAGCATAGCACCGTTGTCCCGCGGAGGGCGAATCGGGTCCCGGTGAGCGCCTCGGGCGCAATGACCCGGACTATGACAGCGCCACTTGCCTCACCCGCTTCCTGCGGCCACTTCTACGCGACGGATCAACGGAGTCGCCCCATCGTGTCCCAGCCTAACGCCGTCGTCGAACTGAAGGTCAAGAACGGCCGCGCCGTACGCATCGGCAACGCCGAGAAGCTGACCTTCATCGCCGGTCCGTGCCAGATGGAAAGCCGCCAGCACGCGCTGGAGACGGCCCATGCGCTGAAGGAGATGAGCGAGCGGCTCGGCGTGGGGCTCATCTACAAGACCAGCTTCGACAAGGCCAACCGCACCAGCGCGGGCGCCCAGCGCGGCATCGGGCTGGACGACGCCCTGCCGGTGTTCGCCGAGATCCGCGAGGTCACCGGCCTGCCGACCCTGACCGACGTGCATGAGATCGAACATTGCGCCCGCGCCGCCGAGGCGGTGGACGTGCTGCAGATTCCCGCCTTCCTGTGCCGCCAGACGGACCTGCTGATCGCGGCGGCGAAGACCGGGGCGGCTGTGAACGTCAAGAAGGGCCAGTTCCTCGCGCCCTGGGACATGAAGAACGTCGTCGCCAAGGTCGTCGGCGCGGGCAACCCCAACGTGCTGGCCACCGAGCGGGGCGTCTCGTTCGGCTACAACACCCTGGTCAGCGACATGCGGGCCTTGCCGGAGATGGCGCGGATCGGCTGTCCCGTGGTGTTCGACGCCACCCACTCCGTCCAGCAGCCGGGCGGGCAGGGGACCTCGTCGGGCGGCCAGCGGGAGTATGTGCCGGTGCTGGCGCGGGCGGCCGTGGCCGTGGGCGTGGCCTGCGTCTTCATGGAAACCCACCCGGACCCGGACAACGCGCCGTCCGACGGCCCGAACATGGTGCCGATGAACCAGTTCGAGGCCCTGGCCCGCGAACTGCTCGACTACGACGCGCTGGCCAAGCGCCGCTAGTTCTCCCTTTCCCCCATCCAGGGGGAAGGGCTAAGGGGGTTCCATGGACCTGGCCCAGCTTCAGCAACTCCTGACCGCCATTTCGGGTGTGCGCGTGGCGTGCGTCGGCGACGTGATGGTGGACCGCTTCGTCTATGGCGAGGTCAGCCGGACTTCGCCCGAGGCGCCGATCCCGGTCCTGCACCGCGCCCGCGAGCAGGCGATGCTGGGCGGCGCGGGCAACGTGGCGCGCAACATCGCCGCGCTGGGCGGCGTGGCCGCGCTGGTCGGCGTGGTCGGCGACGACGCCGCGGCGGGCGAGGCCCTGGGCATGATCGGCGCCGAGCCGGGCATGGAGGGACACCTGGTCGCCGAGCCCGGCCGCCCGACGACGGTCAAGGCCCGCTATGTCGCCGCCGGCCAGCAGCTCCTGCGCGTCGACGCCGAGGATTCCCGGCCCGTCTCCAGGCAAACCGAGGCCAGGCTGGTGAGCGCCGTCCGTCACGCCGCCGAGGGCGCGGGGGCGATCCTGCTGTCCGACTACGGCAAGGGCGCGGTCACCCAGGCCGTGGTCGAAGCCTGCCTGGAGGCCGCGAAGGCGTCCGGCGCCAGGCTGATCGTGGACTCCAAGGCCCGCAACTTCGCCCGCTACGGCGCGGTGGACGTGGTCAAGCCGAACGCCTCCGAACTCGCCGCCGCCACCGAACTGCCGACCGGCACGGACGAGGAGGTCGAGGCCGCCCTCGCCGTGGCGCTGGGCAAGTCGCGGGCCAAGGCCATCCTCGTCACCCGCTCGGCCAAGGGCATGTCGCTGGCCGTGCGCGGCGAGCCGGTGCGCCACTTCCCCGGCAAGGCGCGCGAGGTGTTCGACGTTTCCGGGGCGGGCGACACGGCGCTGTCGGCGCTGGGGCTGGCGCTGGCCAGTGGGGTCTCCCACGGCGACGCCATCGAGCTGGCCCTGCTGGCCTCCGGCGTGGCGGTCGGCAAGCGCGGCACCGCCACGGCCATGCCGCACGAACTCGTCGAGGCCGAGATCACCGCCCACATGGCCCCGGCCGAGGCCAAGATCGTCACCCCCGGCCAGATGCAGGCCCAGGTCGCCCGCTGGCGCGAGACGGGGCTGAAGGTCGGCTTCACCAACGGCTGCTTCGACATCCTGCACAAGGGCCACGTCGCCTACCTCGCCCAGGCGCGGCAGTGGTGCGACCGGCTGATCGTCGGCCTCAACAGCGACCGCTCGGTGCGGGCGTTGAAGGGGGAGGGGCGGCCCGTGAACGACCTGGAATCGCGCGCCGTGGTGCTGGCGGGCCTCGCCCACGTCGACCTCGTCGCGCCGTTCGACGAGGAGACCCCCATCGCCCTGATCGAGGCCGCCCGCCCGGACGTGCTGGTCAAGGGCGCGGACTATACCGTCGAGCAGGTGGTGGGCGGCGACCTCGTCGCCTCCTGGGGCGGCGAGGTGAAGCTCGCCACCATCGTGGACGGCTATTCCACCACCGCCGCCATCGCCCGGATGACTGAGAAGGCTTGAGGAAATGACCCGCCGTATTGTGTTCGTGACCGGCGGCGCCGGTTTCATCGGCTCCAACATCGTCGCCAGGATGGCCGAGGACCCGACCCTGGACCTCGTGGTCTGCGACCGGCTGCACGACGTGGAGTGCGGCAAGTGGCGCAACGTCGCCAAGCACCCCATCGGCGACTTCGTGGCGCCGGAGGACATGTTCGACTGGCTGGAGAAGCGCTGGCGCGACGTGGAGGCGGTGGTCCACATGGGCGCCATCTCCTCGACCATGGAGGCCGACGCCGACAAGATAATCCACACCAACTTCGGCCTGTCGCGCGATCTCTACCGCTGGTGCACGGACCGCCAGCGGCGGTTCATCTACGCCTCGTCGGCGGCGACCTACGGCGACGGCTCGCACGGGTTCGCGGACAAGGACGACCTGGCCTCGCTGGGCGCGCTGCGCCCGCTGAACACCTACGGCTGGTCGAAGGCCCTGTTCGACCTGTTCGCGGCCCGGCAGGCGGCGCGGGATTACAAGCCGCCTCAATGGGTTGGGCTGAAGTTCTTCAACGTCTACGGCCCCAATGAGGAGCACAAGGACTCCATGAAGTCCGTCGCCGCCCAGATCTGGCCGAAGGTGCGGGCGGGCATGTCGGTGCAGCTCTTCAAGTCCCACAATCCCGACTACGCGGACGGCGGCCAGACGCGCGACTTCGTCTATGTCCGCGACGCGGCCGAGGTGGTGAACTGGCTGGTCCGGAACGAGCAGGTCAACGGCGTCTACAACCTGGGTTCGGGCCAGGCGCGCTCGTTCAGGGACATGGCCGAGAATGTCTTCCGCGCCGCCGGGCTGGAGCCGAAGATCGAGTACTTCGACATGCCGCCCTCGATCCGCGAGAAGTACCAGTACTTCACCCAGGCCGACATGACCCGCCTGCGCGAGGCGGGCTACACCACGCCGATGACATCGCTGGAGGCCGGCATAGGGGAGTATGTGAAGCAGTACCTCAGCCAGCCGGACCCGTATCGCTGACGGCGGGAACGTAGGTCAGCCTGATGACGTCCCCGCTCATCGGCTCGCTGGCCGCCAGCCGCAGCGGCGGCCGGGCGGCGGCGAAGAAGGGCTTGCCGCGCCCCAGAACGACGGGGTGGATGTAGAGGCGGTACTCGTCGACAAGGCCGAGCCCGGTCAGGCTCGCGGCCAGCTCCGGTCCGGCGATCTCGATGTCCCCGTCGATCTCGGCCTTCAGCCTGCGCACCACCGCCTCGACGCCGTCCGCGACCAGGGTGGCGTTGGGGCCGACTGACTTCAGCGTGCGCGACACCACCCACTTCGGCTTGCTTCGCCACGCCGCCGCGAAGTCGTGCTCAGCCTCGCTCCACCCGGGCTGGTCGTCGTCCCAGTACCGCATCGTCTCGTACATGCGCCGCCCGTGAACCAGACCGGCCAGGCCGCGCATGTCGTCCACGAAGTGCTGGAACAACGCGGGATCGGGCCCGAACGCGTCATGGTCGACGTAGCCGTCCAGGGACTGGTTGAGCGCAAAGACAAGTTTCGCCATGCTTCAGGTCTCCATTCCCGCGCACCCTATCCGTTGGAGCGGCGCTTCGGCTTGCCGCCCTTGTGCGGCGGCGGTCCGCCACGGGGCCTCTTGTCCCTGGGGCCAGGCGGCGAGGCCGGCTCCACGCGCACGTCCTTCTGGCCGGCGGTGGCCTTCAGGGCCTCGCGGAAGCGCCCCTCGGCCTCGCGGCTGATCTCGAACTTGGTTTCGCCGTCGAAGATGCGGATTTCGCCGATCTCCTTCTTGGTGATGTGGCCCAGGCGGCAGATCAGCGGGATCAGCCACTTGGGGTCGGCGTTGTTGCGCCGCCCCACGCTCAGGCGGAACCAGGCGCCGTCCCCGCCGCCTTCGAACTGGCGCGGCTCGCGGCGCGGACTGGTGTCCGGCCGGCTGTCCCTGGCGTCCTCCAGCATCTCCTCCGGCGCCGGCAGGCGCGAGCGGTGCAGGCGCACCAGCGCGGCGGCGATCGCCTCCGGGCTGCGGTCCTCCAGCAGGCGCCGCGCCAGCGTCAGGTCCTCGTCCGACGGTTCCTCGGTCAGCAGCGGATCGCCCAGCAGGCGCGCCTGGTCCTGCGCCCGGATCACCTCCGCCGACGGCACGCCCGACCACTGCGCCTCGATTCCCGCCGAGGCGAGAAGCTGCTCGGCCTTGCGGCGGCGCGTGTAGGGGACCAGCAGCACCGAAACGCCCTTGCGTCCCGCCCGGCCCGTGCGGCCCGAGCGGTGCAGCAGGCCCGCCTTGTTCACCGGCAGCTCGGCGTGGATGACGAGGTTGAGGTCCGGCAGGTCGAGGCCCCGCGCGGCCACGTCGGTCGCCACGCAGGCGCGGGCATGGCCGTCGCGAAGGGCCTGCAGCGCGTCGGTGCGCTCCTTCTGCGACAGCTCGCCCGACAACGCCACGGCCGCGAAACCCCGCTCGCGCAGCGCGCCGTGAAGGCGCCGCACGGCCTCGCGGGTGGCGCAGAACACCAGCGCGCCCGGCGCCTCGAAGTAGCGCAGCACGTTGACGACCGCGTTCTCCAGCTCGTTCGGCGCGATCCGCATGGCGCGGTACTCGATGTCGCCATGCGCCTCGTTGACCCGCGTGGTGTCGATGCGCACCGCGTCCTTCTGGTATCGGCGGGCGAGGGCGACGATGTCCTTGGCGAGCGTCGCCGAGAACAGCAGCGTGCGCCGCTCGGCCGGCGTGCTGTCGAGGATCTCCTCCAGGTCTTCACGAAAACCGAGGTCGAGCATCTCGTCGGCCTCGTCGAGCACGACCACGCGCAGTTCCGAAAGGTCCAGGGCGCCCCGCTCCAGGTGGTCCTTCAGCCGCCCCGGCGTCCCGACCACGATGTGCGAACCCTGGGCCAGCGCCCGCTGCTCGCTGCGCGCATCCATGCCGCCGACGCAGGTCACCACCCGGGCGTTGGCGCCGGCGTAGAGCCAGCCCAGTTCGCGGCTGACCTGCATGGCCAGCTCCCGCGTGGGGGCGATCACCAGCCCGAGCGGCGCATAGGCGCGGTCGAATCGCTCCGCTCCACCCAGCAGCGGCCCCGCCGCCGCCAGCCCGAACGCCACCGTCTTGCCCGATCCCGTCTGGGCCGAGACCAGCAGGTCCCGGTCCCCCGGCGCATCCAGGACGGCCGACTGCACCGGCGTCGGCTCGGCGTAGCCCTGCGCCTCGAGCGCGTGCGCCAGAGCGGGGTGGGTGGCAGGAAAAGGCATCTGGGTTCGTCCTCGGCTGGCCCGATGATCAAGGAGGCGCAGGCTTAATGGACGCGTCGGCGAATGACGAGGCGTCCCGCGCACATCGTCCATGCCGGTCGAGCCCCAAGCCGTTGCGCGCTTGCGAAAATGGCCCCCGCAGCCTCGGTCACCCGGTTCAGACCGACGCCGGGGGGCGGCTAGCCGCCAAGCCCTGACCCAGCGTCATGCTTGCCGTAAACGTCAACCCGGTTCAAACTGGCGTTTAAACGTCAAGTCCGGGAGTAAGCAGCTTTGGTCGGGATCACCGCATGGGGCGCATATGCGCCCCGTCTTCGTTTGCAGCGCAAGGCCGCCGCCGTCGCCAACGCCTGGATCGCGCCGGGCCTGATGGGCAAGGCCAAGGGCGAGCGCGCCATGGCCAACTGGGACGAGGACGCCCTCACCATGGCGGTCGAGGCCGCCCGCGACGCGCTGGGGCCGGGCGACGACCGTTCCCACGTCGATGCGCTCTTCTACGCCTCGACCACGGCGCCCTTCACCGACCGGCTGAACGCGGGGATCGTCTCCTCGGCCCTGACGCTGGAGAAGTCGATCAACGCCGCCGACATCACCGGCTCGCAACGCTGCGGCCTGACCGCCCTGGCCCAGGCCCTGACCGCCGTGAAGGCGGGCGCGGCCAAGAACGCCCTGGTGGCGGCGGGCGAGCACCGCCGGGCGCGGGCCGCCTCGACGCAGGAGCTGGACTTCGGCGACGGGGCCGCGGCCTTCGTGGTCTCGAACGACGAGCCGGTGGCGGAATTCCTCGGCCACGGGGCGGTGACGGACGATTTCGTCGACCACTTCCGCGCCGCCGATCAGGACTTCGACTACCACTGGGAAGAGCGCTGGATCCGCGACGAGGGCATCGTCAAGCTGGCCCCGCCCGCCATCCGGGCGGCGCTGGCGCAGGCGGGCGTGGAAGCGGGCGCCGTCACCCACTTCTGCTTCCCGTCCACCTTCGCCGGCATGGCCGCGACCCTGGCCAAGACGCTGGGCATCGCGCCGGAAGCGGTGCGCGACAACCTGGCGGGCGTGATGGGCGAGGCGGGTTCGGCCCACGGACTGGTCATGCTTGCCCACGCGCTGGAAGAGGCCCAGGAAGGCGACGTCATCGTCGTCGCCCAGTTCGGAGCCGGGGCCGAGGCGCTGGTCTTCCGCGCCACCGGGGCGGCCGCCGCCCGCCGTCCGGCGCGGGGCGTGACGGGCTCTCTGGCCGACCGCAAGGAAGAGACCAACTACCTGAAATTCCTGTTCTTCAACGGCCTGATCGAGTGGGAGAAGGGGATGCGGGCCGAGAAGGACAACAAGACGGCCCTGACCACCCTCTACCGCAACGAGGACATGATCCTCGGCCTGGTCGGCGGCCGCTGCCGCGAGACGGGCGTGGTGCAGTTCCCCCGCACGCGCATCTCCGTCTCGCCGAACAACCCGGCGATGGACACCCAGGAGCCGTACAAGTTCGCCGAGCGCAAGGCCAAGGTGCTGAGCTATTCGGCCGACTTCCTGACCTTCTCGATGGCCCCTCCGAACCACTACGGCATGGTCGATTTCGAGGGCGGCGGGCGCATCTACGTCGATATCACGGATGTGGAGCAGGGCGACGTCGACACCGGCCTGCCCGTGAAGATGATGTTCCGCCTCAAGGAGGTGGACGAGAAGCGGGGCTTCCGCCGCTACTTCTGGAAGGCCGTCCCCGACCGCAGCGCCGCGGTCGCCCCCCAAGCGCAAGCCGCAGAGTAAGGAGTCCCGACATGGCCGCAGGTATCAAGGACAAGGTCGCCGTCATCGGCATGGGCTGCTCCAAGTTCGGCGAGCGCTGGGACGCCGGCCCCGACGAGCTGATGGTCGAAGCCTATGCCGAGGCGCTCGCCGACGCAGGCATCGAGCCGTCGCAGCTCGACGCCGCCTGGTTCTCCACCCACATCGACGAGGTCGGCACGGGCAAGGGCGGCACCCCGCTCTCCATGGCCCTGCGCCTGCCCAACATCGGCGTGACGCGGGTCGAGAACTTCTGCGCCTCGGGCTCGGAAGCCTTCCGGGGCGCGGTCTACGCCGTCGCGGCGGGCGCGGCCGACATCGCGCTGGCCGTGGGCGTCGAGAAGCTGAAGGACACCGGCTACGGCGGCCTGCCGGTCGCCAACCCCGGCACGCTCTCGCCGCAGGTCATGCCGAACGGCTCGGCCCCGGGCAACTTCGCCCAGCTCGCGTCGGCCTACCGCGCCAAGCACGGCGTCTCGAAGGAAGACCTGAAGCGGGCCATCGCCCACGTCTCGGTCAAGAGCCACGACAACGGCGCCAAGAACCCCAAGGCCCACCTGCGCAAGCCGATCACGGAAGAACAGGCGCTGAAGGCCCCGATCATCGCCGAGCCGCTGGGCCTGTTCGACTGCTGCGGCGTGTCCGACGGCGCGGCGGCGGCCATCGTCACTACGCCGGAGATCGCGCGGGCCATGGGCAAGCGCGACCTGGTGATGGTCAAGGCGCTGCAACTCTCCGTCTCGAACGGCTATGAAAGCCAGTACAATCAGTGGGATGGAAGCCACTTCCACACCGCCCGCATCGCCGCCAGGAAGGCCTACCGCGAGGCCGGGATCGAGAACCCGCGCGAGCAGATCAGCATGATGGAGGTTCACGACTGCTTCTCCATCACCGAGCTGGTGACGATGGAGGACCTGTTCATCTCGGCCGAGGGGCAGGGCTGGCGCGACGTGATGGACGGCTTCTACGACGCCGACGGCGGGGTGCCGTGCCAGATCGACGGCGGCCTGAAGTGCTTCGGCCACCCCATCGGCGCCTCGGGCCTGCGGATGCTCTACGAGATGTACCTCCAGCTTCAGGGCCGGGCGGGCGAGCGCCAGCTCAAGGACCCGGTGTTCGGCATGACCCACAACCTGGGCGGATCGCCGTCGACCAACGTCTGCTCGGTGGCCATCGTCGGCCGCGAGGGGGCCTGACGAGGGCATGGCCATGGTGTAACCCATGGCCATGATCGCCGGATTGACAGGGTTCAAGCGCTGGATCGCCCTCGGCGTCGCCGCCTTCCTCGTGCTGGTGGCGACGGCCGCCTTCGTCTATCGCGACGACATCCTGCGCACGGCCCTCGACCCGAAGGTGCCGTTCCAGACCTACGACCCGCCGCCCGCGCCGGACTACCTGCGGCGCGACGCCTGGGCGCTGATGCCCGCGGACCCGCAGCCGGGTTCCGGCGACCTGGCCGCCGACGTCTTCTTCGTCCACCCGACCACCTACGACGGCGGCCGCCACTGGAACGCGCCGCTGGACGAGAAGGGCGCCGACCGCAACCTGCGCCGGGTGATGCTGCCCAACTACGCCGGGCCGTTCGTGCGGGTGGGGCGCATCTTCGCGCCGCGCTACCGGCAGGCCAGCCTCTATACCCGCCTGACCCTGCGCGACGACGCCCGCGACGCCCGCCGCTTCGCCTATGGCGACGTGCGGGCCGCCTTCCGCACCTATGTCGAGCGCTACAACCAGGGCCGCCCCTTCGTGCTGGCCGGGGTGGAGCAGGGCGGCGAGATGGCCGAGCGGCTGCTGCGCGAGGAGATCGCCGCCAACCCCGAGCTGCTGTCGAAGATGGCGGGCGCCTACCTGATCGGCGTGGCGGTCCCGGCGCAGATGTACGGTCCCGGCGCGCAGGTCCCGGCATGCACGGCCCGGCGGCAGGCCCGCTGCCTCGTCGCCTATGCGGGCGTTCTGCAAGGCGACCTCGACGGAGAGCAGGCCCTGCTGGGCCGCTCGCTGGTGTGGGACGGGCAGGGGCAGCTCACCACCCTGGGCGGACGCGAGCCGCTGTGCGTCAACCCGCTCCTGGGCGCGGCAGGCGAGACGGAGGCGCCCCCGCGGGCCAACCTCGGCGCGACCAACGCCACGGGGCTGGAGTGGGGCGCGCGGCCCGCCTTCCTGAAGCGGCAGGTGGGCGCCCAGTGCGACGACGGCGTACTGCGCATCACCCGGCCGAAGTCCGACGCCTTCAAGCCCGCCGGATCGTGGACCGACCGCCGCAAGGCGCCGGGCTACAACCTCTTCTACGCCGACATCGAGGCCGACGCCCAGGCGCGGGTCGCGACCTTGCTCGGCCGCCGGGACTTCCCGACCCCCGCGCCGCCGATCCGCAACACCATCGAGGTCGACGAAGCGCCCGTGCGGCGGATCAACTGAGGGCCTTGAGCCCCGAGTAATTCGGCTGGTCGATCCGCGCCTGGTCGGTGGCGGACGCCTTCAGGTGCTCCAGCACGCCGGGGCTGTTCAGGTCCAGTTCGCCAGCGGCCAGCTTCCCGCACAGCTCCGCGTTCAGGGCCTCGAACCCGCCATCGTGGCCGAGCAGGGCGGTAAGGCGCGCGACGGCCTCGGCCCGCGCCTGTGGTCCCTGCTCCAGTTCGCGCTTCACCGCCGCCAGGGCGTTGACGGCGACCTTGGCCAGGAAGGCGTCGCGGTCCTTGAGCTGCGGCGCGGCGCGGTCCTCGATGAATCGGCTGACGGCGGCGATCAGTTCGGCGGCGGTCGGGTGGCTGGTCATGCGCGCTCCAGCAGGGCGACAAGGTCGACTTCCACCTCGCTGGCCCGTCGCCCGATCATCGTCCGCTCCAGGTCCCCGCCCGAGGCGTACATCATCAGGCACATTATGCCCCACTTCAGCGAGCCCAGCGCCTGCCAGTAAAGGACCCTCTCCAGCGGAACCCCGCCGCCGTATCCGGTCAGCAGGTCCTCGTAGCCGCCGAACCCGCCGACCGGCTTGTCCCCGCCGAAGCGCCAGGAATTGACGCACATCCACCCCAGGTCCTCGGCCGGGTCGCCCAGGTGCGCCAGCTCCCAGTCCAGCACCGCCGCCAGTCCACGCTGCGGGTGGACCATGAGGTTGCCGTTGCGAAAGTCGCCATGGACCAGCACGGGCGTCTCCAGCGGCGGCGCGCGGTCCTTCAGCCAGCGGAAGCCGGCGTCGAACACCGGCCGCCTCGCGCCCGTCTCGCGATAGACGGCCTCGTACTTGGCGATCTCCGCGGCCGCATCGGAGACGGGGAGGTCGGCAGGCGTCGCATGTATCTTCGCCAGCACCTCGCCGCAGCGCCGCGCCAGCCCCGGCCGCACGCCCGCGAAGGCGTCGTCGCGGACGATCCGGCGGCCCAGGGTCTCGCCCGCGATGGCGGTCATCACGTAGCCGTCGTCCAGCATCAGCACGACTTCCGGCACGGGCACGCCGTTCGCCGCCACGGCGCCCAGCAGCTTGGCCTCCGTCGCCATGGGGATGCCCGCCGCGCCGGGCGGCTTGCGGCGCAGGATCAGGGGGCGGCCGTCGGCCTCGAAGGCCCAGGTCTCCTGGCTCGCCCCGCCCGACAGGCGGCGCAACCCGGTGATCCGTCCCAAGGCCGCCAGCTCAGCCTGCATCGGTCAACCCGGTGGGCTTCCAGTCGAACAGCGCCTGCAACACCCGCACGGCCTTGCCCCGCTCGCTCTCCAGGTTCGGGTCGCGGGCGAGGATCAGGCGGGCGTCGTCGGCCGCCGCCGCGATCAGGTCGCGGTGCGCCGCCGGGTCGGCGAGGCGATAGGCCGGAAAGCCGCTCTGCTTCAGCCCGAGAGGATCGCCGCCGCCGCGCAGTTCCAGGTCCATCTCGGCGATGGCGAAGCCGTCGTCGGTGCGGCGCAGGATATCGAGCCGCTTCTGGGCCGTCGCCGACAGCGGCGGGTCGTAGAGCAGCACGCACGAGCTTTCCCGCTCCGATCGTCCGACCCGTCCACGCAACTGGTGAAGCTGGGCGAGGCCGAAGCGCTCGGCCTGCTCGATGACCATGATGGTGGCGTTGGGCACGTTGACGCCGACCTCCACGACCGTGGTGGCGACCAGCACGCCGACCTTGCCGTCGGCGAAGTCGGCCATCACCGCGTCCTTTTCGGCCGGCGCCATCTGGCCGTGGACGAGGCCGACTGAGGGGATCAGCTTGCGCAAGGACGCCGCCCGCGCCTCGGCGGCGGCGAGGTCTGCTATCTCGGACTCGCTGACCAGCGGGCATATCCAGAACGCCTGCGCGCCGCCCTTCACGGCGGCCTTCAGCCGCTCGACGATCTCGCCCATGCGCGGGATCGGCACGGCCCGGGTGGCGACCGGCGTGCGGCCGGGGGGCTTTTCGTCCAGGTGCGACACGTCGAGGTCGCCGAACACCGTCAGTTCCAGCGTGCGCGGGATGGGCGTGGCCGACATCGCCAGCAGGTGGACGCCCGCGCCCTTGTCCTGCAGCCGCTTGCGCTCGGAGACGCCGAAGCGGTGCTGTTCGTCGATCACCGCCAGCGCCAGCGAGCGGAACCGCACCTCGTCCTGGAACAGGGCGTGGGTGCCGACCGCCACCATGGCCGAGCCGTCGCCCAGCGCCATCAGCTTGTCGGCCCGCACCGCCCCCTTGTCCCGCCCGGTCAGCAGGATGCAGCGCACCCCTTGCGCCTCCAGCGGGCCGGAGATGGTCTCGAAGTGCTGCCGCGCCAGGATTTCGGTCGGAGCCATCAGCGCCGACTGCATCCCGCCCGCCGCCGCGTCCGCCATGGCCAGCATGGCGACGACGGTTTTCCCGGCGCCCACGTCCCCTTGCAACAGGCGGCTCATGCGCTCGCCGGATGCGAGATCGCCGCGTATCTCGGCCAGCGAGCGTATCTGCGCCCCGGTCAGGCGGTAGGGCAGGGCGGCCTCGACCTTCTCCGACACCGGGTCGGCCCCGATCACCGGGGCGGGGTGCGAGCGCCGGGCGGCCTTGCGCTGGGCCAGCGCAAGCTGGTGGGCCAGCAGTTCGTCATAGGCGAGGCGGCGCCGATGACGTGACTGGTCCGAGAGGTCCGCATCGCCGGCCGGATGGTGGGCGAGCGTCAGGGCGTCGCGCCAGCCCGGCCACTTCTGCTTGGCCAGCCAGGCGGCGTCCTGCCATTCCGGCAGGCCGGGCGCGCGGTCCAGCGCCTCCAGCGCCAGCTTGCGGATGGTGCGCGACGGCAGGCCCGCCGTGGCCGGATAGACCGTCTCCCGCTCGGGGATTTCCGCCAGCCGCTCGGCGGGCAGCACATAGTCCGGGTGGACCATCTGGATTTCGGAGCCGTACCGCTCGACCTTGCCGCTGACGGCGCGCTTCTCGCCGACCGGGTTGCCCCGCATCAGGTGGTCGCCGTGGCCCTTGAACCAGATCAGCGTCAAAAAGCCCGTGCCGTCGTAGCACCTGATCTTCCACGGCAGGTCGCGGCGGCCGGGCTTCTGGTGCGCCTCGATGGTGACGAGGAAGGTCTGCACCTCGCCCTCGCGCACCTGGTCGACCGTGGTGGGGGTGCGGTGGATGAGCCCGCTCGGCGCCAGGAAGGCCACGTCGCGCACCAGCGGTCCCGCCACCTTGTCCAGCAGCGGGGCCACGCGCTCGCCCACCCCCTTCAGCGAGGATGTCGGCGCGAAAAGGGGGAACAGAATCTCCGGTCGCATCGCTTGCAGCATAGCGCGGCTGGCGTTGCCTGCGTCCCCGCTCTATATCCGCCGCCTCCATGGATGACACGAGACTGAAGAAGCTCAGGTATCGCGCCTGGCATCGCGGCTTTCGGGAAGCGGACCTGATCCTGGGTCCGTTCGCGGACGACCATGCCCAGTCGCTGCCTCCCGCCCAGCTTGAGGCCTTCGAGCGGATGCTCGACGTCGAGAGCGACCACGACATCTACGGCTGGATCGCCGGGCGCGAGGCGCCGCCCGCGCACATCGACGCCGGGCTGATCGCCGCCTTGCGCCGGAGCATCCATGGCGAGTGATCCCAAGCAGGTCGCCCGCGCCGACGGCCGCCTGGAGCTGACCGGCGCGCCGGAAGGCTTCGACGCGCTGGTGATGGCCGACATCGCCCGGGCGCGGGGCGGCCTGTCGGTGTTCGTCGCCCGCGATGCGGGCAGGGCGCAGGCGTTCGTCGGCGCGCTCGGCTTCTTCGCGCCGGAGATCGAGGTGCTGTCCTTCCCCTCGTGGGACTGCCTGCCCTACGACCGCATCGGCCCGTCGCCGGGGGTCTCGGCCCAGCGGATGGCGACCCTGTCGCGGCTGGCGCGCGGCCTGGATGCGAAGAAGCCCGCCATCCTCGTCACCGCCGCCACCGCCGCGCTGCAACGCGTGCCCGACCAGGCGACCCTGACCCGCGCCAGCTTCACGGCCCGGCCGGGCAACGACGTCGATATCAAGGACCTGGAAGCCTATTTCGCCGTCAACGGCTACGCCCGCGCCTCCACGGTGTCGGAGAAGGGCGAGTTCGCCATCCGGGGCGGGGTGATCGACGTCTTCCCGCCGGGCGCGGAGGAGCCGGTCCGCCTGGACCTGTTCGGCGACACGCTGGAGAGCATCCGGGGCTTCGACCCCGAGACCCAGCGTTCGACCAGCCAGCTCAAGGAAATAGACCTGCTGCCGGTCAGCGAGGCGCTGCTGGACGAGGCCGCCATCGCCCGCTTCCGCAAGGGCTATGTCGCCGCCTTCGGCGCGCCTGGGGACGATGCGCTCTACGCCGCCGTCAGCGAGGGCCGGCGCCGCGCTGGGCTGGAGCACTGGCTGCCGCTGCTCTATCCGAAGATGGCGACGCTGTTCGACTACCTGCCCGCCGGGGCGCTGGTCGGCGTCGACCACCTCGCCACCGAGGCCCGCGACGAGCGGCTGGCCATGGTGGAGGACGCCTACGACGCCCGCGCGAACGCCGACCGCAAGTCCGCCTACCGCCCGCTGGAGCCCAGGGCGCTCTACCTCGACGCCGCCGAGTGGGAGGCGCGGCTGTCGGAGCGTCCTCACCGCCTGTTCACGCCGTTCCAGCACGAAGGCGCGGCGGTGATGGACATGGGCGCGAGGCTGGGCCGCACCTTCGCGGCCGAGCGGGCGCAGGACAGCGTCAACCTGTTCGAGGCCACCGCCGCCCATGCCGAAGCGCTGTCCAAGGCGGGCAAGCGGGTGCTGTTCGCCTCGTGGTCGGAAGGCGCGTCCGAGCGCCTGGGGACCATGCTGGCCGACCACGGCCTGAAACGCGTCCCGCTCGCGCCCTACTGGCAGGCCGCCAAGGCCGCCGACCCGAAAATCCCGCAGCGCGTCGTGCTGCCGATCGAGCATGGGTTCGAGACAGATACTCTCGCCCTCATCTCGGAGACAGACATCCTTGGCGACCGCCTCGCGCGGCCTCGCAAGAAGCGCCGGGCGGCCAACTTCCTGGCCGAGGCCAGCGCCCTGACGCCAGGGGACCTCGTCGTCCACATCGACCACGGCATCGGCCGCTACGAGGGCCTGAAGACCCTGGAGGTCCAGGACGCCCCGCACGACTGCCTGGAGCTGCACTACTTTGGAGACTCCAAGCTCTACCTGCCGGTCGAGAACATCGACCTCCTGACCCGCTACGGCGCCGACAGCGAGGGCGTGCAGCTCGACCGCCTGGGCGGGGCGGCGTGGCAGGCGAGGAAGGCGAGGGCGAAGGAACGGCTGCGCGAGATGGCCGAGGGCCTGATCCTCATCGCCGCCGCCCGCCAGCTCAAGGAGGTCGAGGAGACCGACGCGCCGCAGGGCCTGTTCGACGAGTTCTGCGCCCGCTTCCCCTACGAGGAGACGGACGACCAGCTCAACGCCATCGGCGACGTGCTGGGCGACCTGGCCGCCGGCAAGCCGATGGACCGGCTGATCTGCGGCGACGTGGGCTTCGGCAAGACCGAGGTCGCCCTGCGCGCCGCCTTCGTCGTGGCGATGAGCGGCAAGCAGGTGGCCGTGGTCTGTCCCACGACCCTGCTCGCCCGCCAGCACTACAAGACCTTCACCGAGCGCTTCCAGGGCTGGCCGGTGAAGGTGCGCCGCCTGTCGCGCCTCGTGCCGACCAAGGAGGCGAACGAGACCCGCGAGGGGCTGGCGAACGGCGAGATCGAGATCGTCGTCGGCACCCACGCGGTGCTGTCCAAGCAGGTCAGCTTCAAGGACCTCGGCCTCGTGGTGGTGGACGAGGAGCAGCACTTCGGCGTCAAGCACAAGGAGAAGCTCAAGGAGCTGCGCGCCGACGTCCACATGCTGACGCTGACGGCCACGCCGATCCCGCGCACCTTGCAGATGGCGCTGTCGGGCATCCGCGAGATGAGCATCATCGCAACGCCGCCGATCGACCGGCTGGCGGTGCGGACCTACATCACGCCCTGGGACCCGGTGACCCTGCGCGAGGCGCTGCTGCGCGAGAAGTACCGCGGCGGGCAGGCCTATTTCGTCGTGCCCCGCATCAAGGACCTGACCGACGTCGAGCGGTTCCTGCGCGAGCAGGTCCCGGAGGTGAAGTACGTCGTCGGCCACGGCCAGATGGCGCCGACCCAGCTCGAAGAGGTGATGAGCGCCTTCTACGATGGGCAGTACGACGTGCTGTTGTCGACCACCATCGTGGAGAGCGGCCTCGACATCCCGACCGCCAACACCCTGATCGTCCACCGGGCCGACATGTTCGGGCTGGCCCAACTCTACCAGATCCGGGGCCGGGTCGGCCGGGCCAAGGCGCGGGCCTACGCCTACCTGACCACCCCCGCCGAGCGGCAGATCACCCTGTCGGCCGAGAAGCGGCTGAAGGTGCTGCAATCCCTCGACAGCCTGGGCGCGGGCTTCCAGCTCGCCAGCCACGATCTCGACCAGCGGGGCGGGGGCAACCTGCTGGGCGACGAGCAGAGCGGCCACATCAAGGAGATCGGCGTCGAGCTGTACCAGCAGATGCTGGAGGACGCCGTCGCCGAGCTGAAGACCCGGCAGGGCGCCGAGGGCCTGGTCTCCGACCGGGGCTGGTCGCCGCAGATCAACACCGGCGCGGCCGTGCTGATCCCGGACGAGTATGTGCCCGACCTGAACGTGCGGCTGTCCCTCTACCGCCGCCTGTCGGAAGCCGAGCGGGTCGAGGACCGCGA
This sequence comes from uncultured Caulobacter sp., assembly GCA_964579695.1. Classification (GTDB taxonomy): domain Bacteria; phylum Pseudomonadota; class Alphaproteobacteria; order Caulobacterales; family Caulobacteraceae; genus Caulobacter. The sequence goes on from CAZOHI010000021.1 coordinate 44,252, forward strand.
GGCCCTGGCCGCCGAACTGATCGACCGCTTCGGCCCGCTGCCGCCGGAGGCCGGGCAACTGCTGAAGGTCGTCGCCATCAAGGGCCTGTGCCGCGAGGCCAACGTCGCCAAGATCGACGTGGGGCCGAAGGGGGCGGTCGCCAGCTTCCGCGGCGACACGTTCGCCAACCCGCTGGCGCTGGTGCAGTTCGTGGGCCGGAACGCGAACTTCTGGAAGGTGCGGCCGGATCACAAGGTCGTCGTGAAGGGCGAGTGGGAGACGCCGGTCCAGCGGCTTGATGCGGCGGAGCGGATTCTCACGCAGTTGGCGAAACTGGCGAAGGAATAAGGCCCTAGGCTCCCAGCGCCTGATCCATCGCCATCACCAGCCGCTCGGGCGACTCTGCCCCGACCGCCGCGATCTTGCCGCCGAAGATGGTGCAGGGCACGCCCGTCACCCCGGCGCGGACGGCCATGTTGTGCTCCTGGCCCACGGCGTCCTTGTCCGCACCCTCGGACAGGAGTTGTAGAACCGTCATCCGCTCCATGCCGCAGGCTTCCGCGATATCGGCCAGCACCACGGGATCGCCGATGTCGCGCAGCTCGGTGAAGTAGGCCCGCATGACCGCCTCCACGACCGCGCCCTGCACTCCCGCGCCCTGCGCCCAGCGGATCAGGCGGTGGGCGGCGTTGGTGTTGGGGCTGATGGGGATTTCCTCCAGCCGCAGGACGATCCCGTCTTCGGCGGCGGCGGTGTTCAGCACCTCCAGCATGGCGGCGCGCTTTTCCGGGTCGCGGAACTTGGCGGCCATGTAGGCCTTGCGGTCGACGCCTTCCTCCGGGATCGACGGGTCTAGCTGGTAGGACCGCCAGACGACGGTCGCCTCCACGTCCGGCCGCATCGCCAGCGCCTTCTCCAGCCGGCGCCAGCCTAGATAACACCAGGGACAGACGACGTCGGCGATGAAGTCGATCTGCATGTCACGAAGCCTCGCGTTGCAGCGCCCTCGCGGCGGCCCGCTCCAGCGCGCGGGCGGCGCTTTCGCCGGGTTCGATCTGGGCGACGCCGATATCGAACTCGGCCACGAAGGGCGGCTTGCCGTCGCCCGCGTCGAAGGCGGTGCAGCCGATGACCGCCGCGATCCGTTCGGCGGCGGCGCGCCCGGCGGCTGCCGGCGTGGCGGGGAGGGCGAGGGCGAAGACCTCCGGTCCCAGCCGCGCGGCGGTGTCCTCGGCTCGCACGAGGCGGCCGACCATGGAGCCGATCTGCGGGATGGCCCGGTCCAGCCAGCCGCCCGCCCGCGCCTTGGCGATCTCCGGCTTGTCCGCCACCCGCAGCACGCAGACGCTGAGCGGCCGGTTGCGGGTGCGCGCCGCCGAGGCCAGCCGCACGAGGTGGGCCGCGAAGAGGTCGCGGGTGAAGAGGCCGGTGGCCGCGTCCATCAGCCCGGAGCTGCGGGCCTTCTCCAGCGCCAGGCGGATGGCGTTCTGGCGGCGGTAGCTGCGGGCCAGCTCGACCACCCGCTTGGCGGTCTCCACTTCCGGCGTCTCCGGCGAGGCGACGTCCGACACGCCCCGGTGGAAGGCCTCCGAGGTCGTCACATAGCTCGCGCCCTTCAGATAGAGCAGGGCGGGGATGTGATAGAGGCGGGTGTTGCGGCGCATGCCCGCCGCGATGGACAGGGCCTCGGCCTGGTTGTCGCCCGCCCACAGCACCACGGCGTCGAACGGCCGCTCGTGCAGGTAGTCGAAGGCGGTGTAGGCGGTGAAGGCCCCCACGACCTCCGCGCCGCTGCGGGCCAGCACGTTGGACAGGGCCAGGAACTGCGGTGCGGGCTCGCCGATGCACAGCACGCGGAAGGGCCCCGGCGGCGGGGCGGGCAGATCGAGGCGCCGGCCCCGGTCGGCGAAGGTCTCCAGCCGAAGCTCGAACTCCTCCTCCGCGATGGCCATGCGGACCAGCGCCTCCAGCCGCAGCACGGCCTGGGCCGGGTGCAGCGGCGGGGCGAGCGTCAGGTCGAAGGCGTAGGTGTCGAGCTGCGGGTCCGGCTCGCCGATGGCGATCACGGGCAGGCGGCGCGGCGCGCAGGACGCCTTCAGCCGCCGGGCGAGCTGGAGCGCGTCGTGGCCGCCGCTGGCGATGTCGACGATGGCCGCCTCGATGTTCAGGTCGCCCAGCGCGGCGATGGCGGCGTAGGGCCCGCGCGCCGTGATGGTGCGCCAGCCGAGCCGGTCCAGTCCCTCGGCCAGGGGACCGGCCAGGGCGTCGTCCCGCGCGACGATCAGGATGCGGGCGTTCATCGACACGTTCTTCGCCACCTTGAATGCGATGTCCGCCCGGTCCCCACCGGCGGCGAGATTCGCGTAAAGAACGACAATAGCAGTTGCGGGCGGGGGCGATAGCTTGCCTGACGGAGCGTCACCGCCGTTAGCTGCCGAAAAACGTGGGAGTTCGAGACTATGGGCAAGGGACCGCTTTCGGGGCTGAAGGTTCTGGAGTTCGCCGGCATCGGGCCGGGACCGTTCTGCGGGATGCTGCTGTCGGACCTGGGCGCCGACGTGGTGCGCATCGACCGCAAGGGCGGCGGGCGCGGCGGGGCCGGCGTCAGCGGCAATCCCTATGCGGTGACCGAACGCGGGCGCCGGTCCGTGGCGCTCGATCTCAAGCAGCCGCAGGCCATTGAGACCTGCCTGAAGCTGATGGAAAGCGCCGACGCGGTGTTCGAGGGCTTCCGCCCCGGCGTGATGGAGCGGCTGGGCCTGGGCCCGGACGTGGCGCTGGCCCGCAACCCGAAGCTCGTCTACGGGCGCATGACCGGCTGGGGGCAGTTCGGCCCCTACGCCAAGGCGGCCGGGCACGACATGAACTACATCGCCATCACCGGGGCGCTGGACGCCATCGGCACGAAGGACAAGCCGGTCCCGCCGCTGAACCTGGTGGGTGATTTCGGCGGCGGCGCCCTCTATCTCGCCTTCGGCCTGCTAGCGGGCGTGATCCATGCGCGCGAGAGCGGGCAGGGGCAGGTGATCGACTGCGCCATGAGCGACGGCGCGGCCTCGCTGATGGCCATGTTCTACGGCTTCAAGGCCATGGGGCTGTGGCAGGAGGGAAGGCGCAACAACCTGCTGGATGGCGGCGCGCACTTCTACGACACCTATCAATGCGCCGACGGCAAGTGGATATCCATCGGCTCCATAGAGCCGCAGTTCTACGCGCTTCTTCTTGAAAAGACCGGGATTACCGATCCGGCCTTCAAGGGCCAGATGAACCGCGACGAGTGGCCCGCGCTGAACGCCAGGCTGGCCGAGGTTATCGCCACCAGGACGCAGGCCGAGTGGTGCGAGATCATGGACGCTACCGACGTCTGCTTCGCCCCCGTGCTGACGATGGACGAGGCGCCGAAGCACCCGCACAACGCCGCCCGGCAGACCTTCTTGGAGATATCCGGCGTCACCCAGCCCGCCCCGGCGCCGCGCTTCTCCGCCACCCCCGGCGAGGTCCAGGGGCCGCCGCCGGGGGCGGGCGCCCACAATGACGCGGCGCTGGCCGACTGGGGCTTTTCGGCGGGCGATATCGACAACCTGAAAGCCGCCGGAGCGCTGTGAAAACCGTTCAGCCGCCGTTCAGGCAGCGACCATCAGGATGCGAGCGTGGATAGCCGCCACGCTCTCCCGTCCCTCGAAGTGGCGGTGCGTCCATCAGGAAGAAGGCAAGGTCATCCTGGCGGCCCGCGATCCCCCCGATCGCGGGTCGTTGCCTTTGCGGGGCCTGCCGGGCACCGTCCCCCCATGTTCGAATCCGTCAGTATCCTGGGCAAGGCCCTGTCGCGGCTGTGGGGCCGGGACGTGATGCTCTACGTGGGCGGGGTGTCCTTCTTCGTCATGCTGGCCGCCTTTCCGGGACTGGCCATCGGCATCGGCGTCTACAGCGTGCTGGCCGACCCGGCGCAGATGGCGGTGCAGGTCGAGGCCGTCACCCGGCTGATGCCCTCGGGCGCGGCCGAGCTTTTCCACGGCGAGCTGATCCGGCTGGCCGAGGCGCCGCCGGAAGCCGTCTCGGCCCAGAGCGCGGTGGCCCTGTTCATCGGCGCCTATGCCGCCCACCGGGGGTTCAAGGCGCTGCTGGCGGGCCTGTCCTTCATCCACGACGAGGACAACCCGCGCGGCTTCCTCGGCTTCAACGTCATGGCGCTGCTGGTGCTGATCGCGGCGTTCGCGCTGATGGGCGTGGTCTCGGGCCTGTTCCTGTTCATACGGTTGCTGTCGGCGACCCTCAGCCTGGAGCCGATGGCGGGCATCCTGTGGATCTACAGCGAGTGGACCTGGACGACGGTGGGGCTGATGCTGGCCTTCACCCTGATCTACCGCTTCGCCATGTCCCGCGAGGCGGTGGCCTGGCGCGCCTCGGCGGTCGGCGGGGCGGCGGCGACGGCGCTGTCGCTGTTCATGTCCTGGGCCAGCGCCTTCTACGTCGAGCAGATCGCCCACTTGGGTGCGACCTACGGCTCGGTGGCGACGGTCGTGGTCTTCCTGATCTGGCTGTCGTGGAGCGTGAACGCCATCTTCTTCGGCGGAGCGCTGGCCACCGAGGTCGAGATCGCCCTGCACACCCGCAGGACGCCTATCGCTTCACCACCAGAAAGCTGAGCGCGCCGCCGTCCTCGGCGGTCTCGACCACTTCGAAGCCGGACTGGGCGGCGAAGTGGGGCACGTCGATGCGCGCCATCGGGTCGTCCGCCAGCAGCCGCACCCGGGCGCCGGGGCTCAGCGGCTCCATCGCCCGCCGCAGCCGCAGGGTGGGGACGGGACAGCGGTGGCCGCGCGCGTCGACAACCGTCTCAGCCAAGGCAACCCCCGCTCGCCGCTCGGCGTTCTAGGGCCTTGGCGAAGGAGGAGATCATGGCGGCGCGTCCCATCTGGCAAGGCCACCTCAGGCTGTCGCTGGTGACCTGTCCCGTGGCTCTCTACACCGCCACGCAGGCGTCCGGCGACGTCCATTTCAACCTGCTGCACCCCAAGACCAGGAACCGGATCAAGATGATCCCGACCGACCCGGAGATCGGCCCGGTGGAGCGCTCGGACCTCGTGAAGGGCTACGAGTACGAGAAGGGCCAGTACATCATCGTCACCCAGGACGAGATCGACGCGGTGCGGCTGGAAAGCACCCGCACCATCGACATCGAGCGGTTCGTGGATGCGGACGACATCGACCGCCTCTACTGGAACGCGCCCTACTACCTGACGCCGGACGGCAAGCTGGCGCTGGAAGCCTACACCGTCATCCGCGAGGCGATGGAGAAGACTGGCAAGCTGGCGCTGGGCCGCGTCGTCATGCACCAGCGCGAGCGGCTGCTGGCGCTGGAGCCGCGCGACAACGGCTTCGTCGCCTACACCCTGCGCAGCCACGACGAGGTGCGGGCGGCGGAGGACTTCCTGGGCGACATCCCGGACCGCAAGGCCGACAAGCAGATGCTGGCCATCGCCGAGAAGATCATCGAGCAGCAGGCCGGGCCGTTCGACCCCTCGGAATTCACCGACCGCTACGAGGACGCCCTGCGCGATCTGATCGCCGAGAAGAAGAAGGGCAAGGGCCGCATCGCCAAGGTCGAGGAGCCGCAGGACACCAACGTCATCGACCTGATGGAGGCGTTGAGGCAGAGCCTCGGCGGCGAACGCCGCAAGCCGGAGCGGAAGGCCGCGCCGAAGAGTGCGGCGAAGAAGCCTGCGGCGCGGAAGAAGGCGTCCTGAACCTTCCTTCCGCGAGGGGAGAAGGGACTATTTTCGTTCCGTCGCCTTCGCCGCCTCCCAGAGGCCGTCCATCTCGGCCAAATCCGACTGGTCCGGCGTCCGTCCGTCCTCGCCCAGCTTCGCCTCGATGAACCCGAAGCGACGGATGAACTTGGCGTTCGCCGCGCGAAGGGCGTCCTCGGGCTCCACCTCCAGCTTGCGCGCCAGGTTGGCCACCACGAACAGCAGGTCGCCCAACTCCTCGCGCGCCTTGGCCCGGTCGCCCGCCTCGATCTCGACCTCCAGCTCGGCGGTCTCCTCGCGCAGCTTGTCCAGCACCTCGCGCGTCGAGGGCCAGTCGAAGCCGACACGCGCCGCCCGCCTGGTCAGCTTCACGGCGCGGGTGAGGGCGGGCAGGCCCACCGGCACGTCGTCCAACACGCCGGTCTTGGCCTTTCCGGCCCGTTCCTGGGCTTTGATGACCTCCCACGCCGCCGTCTGCTCGTCCGACGAACGCTGGCCCGCCTCTCCGAACACGTGGGGGTGGCGGCGGACCAGTTTGTCGGTGATCGCCTGCGCCACCTGCCCGAAGTCGAACACCCCGCCTTCCTCGGCCATGCGGGCGTGGAAGACGACCTGGAGCAACAGGTCGCCCAGTTCCTCGCGCAGGTCGGAGAGGTCGCCGCGCTCGATGGCGTCGGCGACCTCATAGGCTTCCTCGACGGTGTAGGGCGCGATGGTGGCGAAGGTCTGCGCCACGTCCCACGGGCAGCCGCCATCGGGGTCGCGGAGCCTGGCCATCACCTCCAGCAGGCGGAAGATCGGATGGTCAGGGGTTGGGGAGGTGGACGGCATCCGGTTCCAGATCGGTGACGGGGGGAGGGCCCCCATCGCGCAGGGCCAGGGCCTCCCGAATCTCGGCGTGGCGCTTGGAGTCCAGCGGATACCCCATCATCACCCAGGTCGAAAGCAGGCCGAGCAGCGCAGGCCCCCCCGCGAACAGCAGCGTCAGGCCCATCAGGCCCGCTTGCGGATCGCTCTTGCCCTGGGCGTCGAAGCCCATGGCCTGGAGCGCGACGAAGGTGATGCCGACCGACAGCGCGTAGCCGATCTTCGCCGTCCCCGCGAGGATGGCGTAGAGCAGGCCGGTACGGTCGGCGCCGCTGGCCAGCAGCTCCTCGTCGCCCACGTCGGCCATCATCGAGCGCAGCAGGAAGGGTCCGGCCGAGAAGGGCAGGCCCGCGATCAGCAGCCCAGGCGCGGCGATCCAGAAGTTCTCCGGCGGCAGCAGGATGACGCATGCCTGCGAGACGGCGTAGACCACGCCCGCCACGGCCAGCGCCCTGTGCTTGCCGATCGACCGCGACAGCCGGGTCCACAGCGGGGCGCAGACCATGGCCGACAGGAAGTAGACCAGCAGCAGGATGCCCGCCTCGCCCTTGTCGAAGCCCTTCACCCGCTCGAAGAAGAAGAAGAACAGCGCCCCGGTGATGCCGGGCGCCAGGCCCAGCATCAGGTCGGTGACCAGCAGCCGCCGGACGGTGGGGCGCTTCAGCAGGCTCATGTATTCGGCCAGCCCGGCCTTGTGCAGCGTCACGGGGGCAGGGGGCTCGTTCACCCGCCGCAGGGCGAAGGCGATGGTGACGGGCAGCATCAGGATGATGAACCAGCCCATCGCCTGCATCCCGGCGGCATGGTCGGCGTCGGCCAGGCCCTCCAGCAGCGGCGGCAGGACCAGCACCAGGATCATCCCGGCGACGTTGGCCGACTGCCACCAGGCATAGACCCGCGATCGCTGGTTGTAGTCGCTGGACAGGACGGCGGCCCAGGCGGTGTGGGCCAGCACGCAGATGGAATAGCCCGCGTAGACGACGATCAGCCAGAACCACAGGTAGCCGCTGCTCACGCCGGGCCTGGCCATGAACAGCATGTAGGCCGACACCATCAGCAGCGGCGCGCCCGCCACCAGCCACGGCCGGAACCGGCCCCAGCGGCTGCGGGTGCGGTCCATCACCCCGCCGATGAAGGGGTCGAACAGGATGTCGAGCAGCCGCACACCCATGAAGGCCGCGCCCACGGCCGCCAGCGGCAGCCCTAGCGCGTTGGCGTAGTACTCCGGCAGATAGACGACGAGGGGCAACCCGAGAGCGGCGAGGGGAAGGCATGGCCCGGCATAGGCCGCCATGGTGGAAGTGGTTATGCGGCCCTCGGCCATGTCGCCTCGCTGACTTGAACGGAATGCGCGGGATAGGACCGCGCACCCGTTCGAGGCGCAAGTGAAAGCGGCGTAATGCCCAAGCTTACCGGCCGGCGTAGGCGTTCGGCCGGATCAGGTTCTCGGCGAAGCGGTCGAAGGCCCGCGCGGCGTCCGACCAGGTGCTGGCGGCGCGGGCGTCGCGGATGTCTGTCTCGTACCAGCGATAGCGCAGCGGCGTGACCAGACCGTCAGGCGCGGCGTATTCGCCCAGCACCTCGGCGCCGCCGATCCCGTAGCTGGTCATCGACAGGCCCGGCCGTTTCCCGAGCTGCTCCAGGGTCGGGCGGTTGGGCGTGGCGTCGGCGATGGTCAGCGACAGCACGCCGCCTTCGGGAGCCAGAAGGCCCGCGCGACCCAGGCGCGCCTCGACGGAATTGCGCAGGTCGCGGGACAGGAAGTCGAACTCCCGCTCGCCGTAGTCATTCGTCTTGTCGAGCAGGTCGGGGCCGATGGTCACGCGGACCTCGGACACCGCGCCGACGGCCTGGGCGTGGGCCGGGCCCGCGGCGATGGCGAGAAGGGAAAAGGCGATGGCGGCGGCGCGCATGGCGGATACTCCCGTGAAAGCGTCCCCCGAGCGGAGGGTAGATGGGGAGCAGGCCGCTGTCGCGCCACACATGGGAGGTTGACCGCGCCCAAGGTTTCGGTCGAGCTTGCTCGCACCCAACCGAACGGGAGATTGAGCGATGGCCTACAAGTTCGAGATCTACAAGGACAAGGCGGGCGAGTTCCGCGTGCGTTTCAAATACAATAGCGAGACCATGTTCTCGACCGAGGGCTACGCCTCGAAGGCCAGCGCCAAGAACGCCATCGAATCCATCAAGAAGAACGGCCCGGCGGCCGAGATCGACGACACGACGGACTGAGGAAGGGGGCGGCCCAGCGCCGCCCTTTTCCCGATACCAGAATATCGCCTAAGGAAGATTATCGGAAATTATAGGTGGACTTTCGAAGCGCATCCCGTCGAACGCGGGCTCCACATTGGCTGGAAGTTTGCCGCGTATGTCGTTGTAATCAATGTCGATGTGCATGTTGGTCAGGATCGCCCGGCGCGGCCTGACACGCTCGATCCATTCCAGCGTCCGGGCTACGTGCGCGTGCGTCGGATGCGGCGTCCAGCGCAGCGCGTCGACAATCCACACGTCCAGGCCATCCAGCGCCGCGAACGCCGCATCGTCCAGGTCCTGCACGTCCGGCGAATACGCCACGTCGCCGAACCGGTAGCCGACGGAGCGGATTTCACCGTGGTCCTGGTCGAAGGTCGTCACCGGGATCGGACCGACGCGCCAGGGCGTCCCGTGATCCGGGATCACATGCGGCTCGAGGATCGCCGGATAGCCCCCATGGGGTTCAAATATGTAGCTGAACCTATTGCCAAGACTGGAGAAAGTGGCCGCATCCATATGCGCCGGAATGCGCGCCCGCTGACGCAGGAAAAAGGCCCGGACGTCGTCTATGCCATGCGCCTGGTCGGCATGGTCGTGGGTGAACAGCACGGCGTCGATACGCTTCACCTTCGCGTCGATGCACTGCTCGCGGAAGTCCGGAGAGGTGTCGACCAGCACCGTAGTCTCGCCATGGCGCACCAGCAGCGAACAGCGTCGCCGCCGGTTCCTCGGCTCGGCAGGATCGCAGGCGCCCCAGTCGCCGTCGGCCCTCGGCACTCCGCCGGACGAGCCGCAGCCGAGGATGGTGAACTCCATCATGCCCGGGGTATGCGGCTGAAAAGGTTGAAGAAGGCGTCTTCCGTCCGCTTCTCCGCCTCGTCCAGCGTCCAGCCGCGGATTTCGGCCAGCTTGGCCAGGACGTGGCCGATGTAGGCGGGCTCGTTGCGCCGTCCGCGCATCGGCACGGGCGCGAGGTACGGACAGTCCGTCTCCACGATGATGCGGTCTTCCGGCATGTCGGCGATCACCGCCCGCACCTCCTCGGCCGCCTTGAAGGTCGCGATGCCCGAGACCGAGAACCACGCCCCCAGCGCCGCCGCCCGCCGGGCCAGCTCCGCGCCGCTGGTGTAGCAGTGCATCAGGATAGGGAAGGCCCCCTGCCCGTGCTCCTCCTCCAGGATGGCGGCCATCGCCTCGTCGGCCTCGCGGGTGTGGACGACCAGCGGCAGGCCCGTCTCGCGCGCGGCGATGGCGTGCTGGCGGAACACCTCGGCCTGCACCTCGCGCGGGCTGAGGTCGTAGTGGAAATCAAGCCCGCATTCGCCGATCCCGACCACCTTCGGCCGGGCCGCCAGATCGATGAGGGTTTGCGCCTTAAGGCGTGGATTTTCCTTGGCTTCATGCGGGTGCGTGCCCACCGTCGCCCAGATGTCGTCGTGGGCCATGGCGATGGCGTGGACGGCCTCGAACGACGAGACCTTGTCGCAGATGGTCAGCATCAGACCGACCCCGGCGTCCCGGGCGCGGTCGATGACCTCCGCCTGATCCTCGGCGAACTGCGGCGCGTGCAGGTTTACGTGACTGTCTATCAGCATGGGTCAGGCGGCCGCCGCCGCGCGAAGCTCGCGCATCGCGGTCCAGAAGGCGTCGGCGCGGTCGAGGTTCAGGGCCTCGGCCTCGGCGGGCAGGCGGACCAGCAGCTCCCAGGCCTGCGCCCAGCGGTCCAGCCCCTCCCCCGCCCCCGCGATCGCCTGGCCGGCGGCCATCTGGTGGATCTGGTCGGCCAGCCGCGAGAACAGCAGCTCGAACCGCTCGGCCCCCTCGGCGCCCCGGAAGCTGTCGGCCAGGTGCAGCAGGGCGGCGTTGTCGGGCCGGGCCAGGCTGCGCAGTATGTCGTGGGCGGCGGAGTCCATCTGCAGCGCCCCGGCCGCCGCCAGCCGCATGGCCAGGCCCGGCGCGCCGCCGGACATGCGCGCGAGGCGCCGCCCGTCGTCCTCGCCGATCGCCGCGCGTTCGGACAGCAGCCGCATCACCTCGTCCTCGGCCAGGGCCGGGAACGCCAGCCGCCGGCAGCGGGAGCGGATGGTGGCCAGCAGGCGCCCCGGCTGGTGCGAGACGAGGAACAGCACCCCGCGCGGCGGCGGCTCCTCCAGGGTCTTCAGCACCGCGTTGGCGGCGTTGACGTTCAGGTCGTCCACCGCGTCGATGATCGCCACCCGGAAGGGCGCGGTCGCGGGCGTCTGGGCGAAGAATTCCGGCAGGCGGCGGGCCTCGTCGACGGGGATCACCTTGCGGACCTTGCCGTCCTCCCCTGCCCGCTCCAGCACCAGCAGGTCGGGGTGCGAGCGGGCCGCGACCTGGCGGCTGACCGGATCGTCGGGGCGGGAGCCCAGCACGCCCAGCGACGGATCGGCGCCCGCCCCCAAAAGCCGCCGCGCGGCCCGGTAGGCGAAGGTCGCCTTGCCCACGCCTTCGGGTCCCGTCAGCAGCCAGGCGTGGTGAAGCCGTCCCCGGTCCAGGGCGTCAAGAAACGCCCTCTCCGGCCCCTCCAGCCCATCGGCGCCATAGACGTCTCGCGGGTGCGGCGATTCCACCGCCTACAGCCCCAGCCGCTGGGCGACCGTGTCCCACACCGTCGCCGCCACGTCGTCGCGCGGCCAGGTCGCATCCAGCACCACGCAGCGTTCCGGCTCGCGAACGGCGATCTCCAGGAAACCCTGACGCAGCCTCTCGTGGAAATCGGTCCCCTTGGCCTCGAACCGCGCCTCGCCCAGCCCGCGCGAGGCGGCCCGGCGCAGGCCCTCCTCCACCGGCAGGTCGAGGATCAGGGTCAGGTCGGGGCGCGTCTCGCCCACCACCTCGGCCTCCAGCGCGGCGATGAAGCCCGCCGCCACCTCGCCGCCCGCGCCCTGGTAGGCCCGGGTGGAATCGGCGAATCGGTCGCAGACCACCCAGGTTCCGCGCGCCAGCGCCGGGCGGATGCGGCGTTCCAGGTGGTCGCGCCGGGCGGCGTTCATCAGCAGCGCCTCGGTGATCGGCGACCATTTCTCCGGCGGGCCGTTGACCAGCAGGTGGCGGATGTCCTCGGCGCCCTGCGAGCCGCCGGGCTCGCGCGTGGCCACCACCTCCAGCCCGCGCTCGCGCAGCCGTTCGGCCAGCCGGTTCAGCTGGGTCGATTTGCCGGCGCCCTCGCCGCCCTCGAAAGTGATGAACCGTCCGCGCGTCACGCGCCCTTAGTACGCCTGTCTAGAACGGGCGCAACACCCGCGCGTCGGGAACGATGGCCGCGACCCGCCTGCGCAGGGCGTCGGCCTCCCGCTCATCGGCGAAGGCGCCCAGCAGCACGCGGTAGAAGGGCGCGCCGCCCAGCTCGACCTCCTCGATGCTGGCCGGTCCCGCGCCCGCCAGCTGTTCGACCAGCCGCTCGGCGTTCGTGCGGCTGGAGAAGGTCCCCGCCTGCACCCGCCAGACCCCGCCCGGCCGCGCCGCCACGCGATAGCCGTCCGGCTTTCCGGCGGGTCCGAGGTAGCGCACCCGCACCTTGGCCACGCCCTTGCCCGCGAACCCCAACTCCTCGGCCGCCGCCCGCGACAGGTCGATGATCCGCCCGTCCACGAACGGCCCGCGGTCGTTGACGCGCACCTTCAGCGTGCGGCCGTTGTCGAGGTTCCTCACCTCCACCATCGACGGCAGCGGCAGCGTCTTGTGCGCCGCCGACACCCGCCACTGGTCGAAGACCTCGCCGTTGGCGGTGCTCTTGTTGTGGAACTGCTGGCCGTACCACGAGGCTATGCCCGTCTCGTTGTAGTTCGGCTGCTCGCGCGGGACGTACCAGACGCCCTTGACCTGATAGGGCTTCATCGTGCCGCGCAGGGGCTTGCCGTCCGGCCCGACCATGGACGGCGCCCTGGCCGGCCCCGTCGCGCATGCCGCCAGCAGGGCCGACGACAGCAATATCGCAGCAAGGCTCCTGAACATGGGGCCGATGTTTGCCGCAAAGGTTTTGCGAGCTCGTTAACCATGGAGCCCGCCCCTCCCCGCTGCTATAGCCCCGCTCACCGGACAGGTGGCCGAGTGGTTTAAGGCAGCGGTCTTGAAAACCGCCGTGGGTGGAAGCCCACCGTGGGTTCGAATCCCACCC
>CAZOHI010000022.1:0-55454 GCA_964579695.1 uncultured Caulobacter sp.
AGCATTTCACCCGCACGCGGGAAATCCGGCGCGGCGTGATCGCGCTGGGCCAGGAAAGCGCCGAACCGAACTTCGGCCGGGATCGCGGGAAGCACTGACCGCACGGCGTGGATGCTCCCCCTCCGGGGGAGCTGTCCGCGAAGCGGACTGAGGGGGCAAGTACGGTGCTGCCCCCTACCCCCGCTTCGCGGGTACTTCCCCCGGAGGGGGAAGATCCAAGCGGTGCTAGCCCAGGAACGCCGCCGTCGCCTCTATCGCCTCGACCAGCCCGACGCGCTGGAGCTGCACCCCTTCCGGCAGCCCCGAGAACAGGCGCGTCGGGGCCGCCGCGTCGAGCATGACGAACACCCCCTTGTCGTCCGCCCGGCGGATCAGCCGCCCGAACGCCTGGGCGATGCGGGCCCGCGCGATGGCGTCGTCGTAGGTCTTGCCGCCGAACCGCGCCCGGCGGGACTTGTGCAGGATGTCCGGGCGCGGCCAGGGCATGCGGTCGAAGACCAGCAGCCGCAGGGAGCGCCCCGGCACGTCCACCCCGTCGCGCACGGCGTCCGTGCCGAGCAGGCAGGCGTCCTCCTCGGCGCGGAAGATGTCGACCAGCGCGCCCACCTCCAGCGGATCGACGTGCTGGGCGTAGAGGGCCAGGCCCTTGTCGCCCAGGGGCGCGGCGATCTTCTCGTGCACCGCCTTCAGGCGGCGGATGGCGGTGAAGAGGCCGAGCCCCCCGCCCCCGGCCGCCAGGAACAGCTCGCGCATGGCGGCGGCCACCTGCCGGGGGTCGTCGCGGCCGACGTCCGTCACCACGAAGGCCCGCGAATTGGCCGCATAGTCGAACGGCGAGGCCAGCCGCAGCACCCTCGGCCCGCCCGGCAGCCGCGCCGCGCCGGTGCGCATCTCCGCCAGGGCGAAGGGGTCCTCCAGCGTCGAGTCGGCCAGGGTGGCGCTGGTCACCAGCACCCCGTGGGCGGGGGCGATGACGGCGGCGGTCAGGGGCTCGGTCGGGTCGATCCAGTGGCGGCGGGAGGCGGCGTCCACCACCCGGCCGTAGAGGAAGGTGGCGTCGAACCAGTCCACGAAGTCCGGGTCGTCCTCGCCGTCCTCGTCGATAGCCCGCAGCATCGAGCGCCACGCGGGCAGGGTCATGCGCGCCCGGCGGTCGAGGCCGCGCAGCGCCCCCTCGATCCGCGCCCGCTCGGACTGCGGCAGGGTGTCCGTGTCCTCGTCCAGCACGTCCTCGAGGTGGCGGGCCAGGGCCAGCAGCGGCGCCTCGACGGCGGCCAGGGCCTTGGCGGCGACGGCGGCCGTCTCGCGCACGAGGTCGGTGGCGGGGCGGGCGGCGCACTCCATCCCCACCTCCGACGGCGAGGTGCGAGCGCGGAGCTGCTCCAGCACCGCCACCAGGAAGGCTTCGACGGGGCCGATGGGGTTCACCTGCCCGTCCGGCGGCGCGATGCGGCCGGACCAGCCCTCGCCCGGCAGGATCGAGGCGGCGTGGGTCGCGTCCTGCAGGGCGCGGCGGGCGTCCTCGCGGTCGCCCAGCACGTCCATCAGCCGCGCTTCCAGCCCCCTGCCCCGCCGCCCGCGCCCCTCCGGCCCACGTATCCAGCGGCGCAGCTCGGCCGATTCCGCGCCGGACAGGGCGGCGGCGAAAGCGCTGTCGGCGGCGTCGAACAGGTGGTGGCCCTCGTCGAAGACGATGCGTTTCAGGCTCGTCGTCTCGATGTCGCCCTTCAGCCCCCGCGCCGCCCGCGCGCCGTCGAAGGCGGCCTGGGTCAGGACCAGGGCGTGGTTGGCGATGACGATGTCGGCGCGCTTGGACGCCCGCACCGCCTTCTCGATGAAGCAGGCGCGGTAGTGGATGCAGCCCGCGTGGACGCACTCGCCCCGCCGGTCCACGAGGTTGGCGGGGCTGGCCTGCATGGTCGGCGCCACGGCGAACAGGCCGGGCATCCAGGCCGGGAAGTCGCCGCCGGTCATGTCGCCGTCCCGCGTCGCCCGCGCCCACCGCGCCGCCAGCGCCAGCCCGATCAGGTCGCCGTTGCCGAGCTGGGCGGCCTGCACCGTCTCCTGGAAGTTCAGCAGGCAGAGGTAGTTCTCGCGCCCCTTCCTCACCACCGCCTTGCGCGCCCGCACGGCCGGGTCGGGGAAGATGGAATGGCTCTCGCGCTCGATCTGGCGCTGAAGGGCGCGGGTGTAGGTCGAGACCCACACCGCCGGGCCGTTGGCCTCCGCCCACAGGGAGGCGGGGGCGAGGTAGCCCAGCGTCTTGCCGACCCCGGTGCCCGCCTCGGCCAGCATCATGCGCGGCTCGCCCTCGCGGTCCCTGGGCTGGAAGGCCCAGGCGGTCTCGGCGGCGAACTGCGCCTGCGCGGGCCGCGCCTCGTCCAGCCCCGAGCGTTGCAGCAGGGTCTTGAGGCGTTCGGCGGCCTCTTCCGGTTCGATGGGACGCGTGCCGGGCTCGCCGGGCGGGGCGGCGTCCTCCCACTCCGGGATGCGGCCCCAGACGTCTAGCCCCGAGCCGCGATAGTCCCGCGTCGGGGCCGAGCGCAGCGCCCCGATCACCGCCGGGCCCCAGGCCCAGCCCGCCTTGGCCATGGTCTCGGCGGTGGCGAGCGCCTCCTCCCGCGTCGGCCAGGGGGCCTGGGCGATCTCGGCCAGCAGCAGGGCGCAGGCGTCCCGCAGCACCCCGGCCTGCGCCGCCGCCCCGCGCGGCTCGTCCATCCCCAGCGCCAGCGCCAGCCCTGCCGCCGAGGGCGCCGCGAACCGCGCGGGCCGGGCAAAGGCGTAGAGCTCCAGCGCGTCGAACAGGCGCGGACTGCGCGGCGGCGCGTTCAGGCCCAGCCGCCGCGCGGTCATCGCCGCGTGGGCGACCAGCGCGGGGCCCATCTCGATGAGGTCGCGGGCGTAGGGGGGCCGGATGTCCCGCGCGCCCTCGGCGTCCGCCACCGCCGCCTTGGGGCCGGGCAGGACCACCAGGGCGGGCGCGAGATCGAGAGTCGGGGCCAGCGCGTTCACTTCGATTCCACTACCCCGCTTCGAATGGAAACGGAACGGGAACATGCTATAGGCGACGATATGGCCCCGCCCCTCCCCCCACTCTTCGCCGACTGGTTCGCCGGGCGGGGGTGGTCGCCCAGGCCGCACCAGCTCGCGATGGTGGAGAAGGGGCGGCGGGGGCGGGACGCGCTGCTGATCGCGCCGACGGGCGGGGGCAAGACGCTGGCGGGGTTCCTGCCGAGCCTGATCGAGTTGGCCGAGCGGGCGCCCGCCAACAGCCCGCGCGGGGTGCACACCCTCTACATCTCGCCGCTGAAGGCGCTGGCGGTGGACGTCGAGCGCAACCTGACGGCGCCGATCAAGGAGATGGGGCTGAAGGTCACCGCCGAGAGCCGAACCGGCGACACCGGCGTGGCGCGGAGGCAGCGGCAGCGCGTCAAGCCGCCGGACATCCTGCTGACGACGCCGGAGCAACTGGCGCTGTTCTGCGCCTGGGACGGGGCGCGGGCCTATTTCGAGGACCTGCGGTGCGTGATCCTCGACGAGGTGCACGCCATCTGGCCGTCGAAGCGGGGCGACCTGCTGGCGCTGGGGCTGGCGCGGCTGCGGCAGTTCGCGCCGGCCATGCGGACGGTGGGGCTGTCGGCGACGGTGGACGACCCGGACCTGATCCGGCGGTGGCTGTCGCCGGGCGAGGTCGACCTCGTCCTCGGCCAGCCGGGGGCGCAGCCAGTGGTGGACGTGCTGCTGTCGGAGGGCCGGGTGCCGTGGGCAGGGCATACGGCCCAGCACGCGATGGCCGAGGTCTACGACGTGATCAAGCGCCACGGGACCAGCCTGATCTTCGTCAACACGCGCTTCCAGGCCGAGTTCGCCTTCCAGGAACTCTGGCGGCTGAACGAGGACGCCCTGCCCATCGCCCTGCACCACGGCAGCCTGGCCGCCGAGCAGCGGCGCAAGGTCGAGGCGGCGATGGCGCGGGGGGAGCTGCGGGCCGTGGTCTGCACCTCGACCCTCGACCTCGGCATCGACTGGGGGGACGTGGACCTCGTCGTCCAGCTCGCCGCGCCCAAGGGGGCCTCGCGGATGGTGCAGCGGATCGGGCGGGCCAACCACCGGCTGGACGAGCCGTCGAAGGCCATCCTGGTCCCCGCCAACCGCTTCGAGATGCTTGAGTGCCAGGCCGCCCGCGAGGCCATCTACGAGAACGCCCTGGACGGGGAGCCGCCGCGCACCGGGGCGCTGGACGTGCTGGCCCAGCATGTCATGGGCTGCGCCTGCTCCGAGCCGTTCGAGATGGTCGCCCTCTACGACGAGGTGCGGGGGGCGGCGCCCTATGCCGAGCTGAGCTGGGAGGATTTCGAGACGGTCGTCGATTTCGTCTCGACCGGCGGCTACGCCCTGCGCACTTACGACCGCTTCCGGCGGATCGTGAAGGGGCCGGACGGGCGCTGGCGGGTGAGGAACGCCCAGACGGCCATGCGCCACCGGCTGAACGTCGGAGCCATCATCTCGCCGGAGATGCTGGCCGTGCGGATCGCGCGCGGCGGCCGGGCGGGCCGCAAGATCGGCGAGGTCGAGGAGGGCTATCTGGAGATGCTCGACCCCGGCGACACCTTCGTCTTCGCAGGGGGGGTGTGGCGGTTGCAGGCGGTGCAGCAGACGGACGCGCTGGTCACGCCCGCGCCGAACAGCGACCCGAAGATGCCGAGCTGGGGCGGGTCGAAGTTCGCGCTGTCGACCTATCTGGCGAAGCGCGTGCGGCGGATGATGTACGACGAGGCGTCCTGGCCCGCCCTGCCCGGCGACGTGCGCGAGTGGCTGGAGGTGCAGCGCGACCGCTCCATGCTGCCCGGCGAGGACGAGATGCTGCTGGAGACATTCCCGCGCGGGCAGCGGCATTTCATGGTCTGCTACCCCTTCGAGGGGCGGCTGGCCCACACCACGCTGGCCATGCTGCTGACCCGGCGGCTGGAGCGGGCGGGGGTCGGGCCGCTGGGGTTCGTGTGCAACGACTACGCCCTGGCCATCTGGTCGCTGAAGCCCATGGGCGGCCTTGATTTCGACAGGCTGTTCGATGAGGACATGCTGGGCGACGACCTCGAAGCCTGGCTGGACGAGAGCTTCATGATGAAGCGGGCCTTCAAGGGCTGCGCCCTCATCGCCGGGCTGATCGAACGGCGCTTTCCGGGCGAGCAGAAGTCCGGCCGCCAGGTGACCTTCTCGACGGACCTGATCTACGACGTGCTGCGCCGCCACCAGCCAGACCACCTGCTCCTCCGCTGCGCGCGGGCCGACGCCGCCACGGGCATGATCGACGTGGCTCGGGTGGGCGGGATGCTGGCCCGCATCCGGGGGCGCATCCGGCATAGCGCGGTCGAGCACGTCACCCCCTTCGCCGTGCCCATCATGCTGGAGATCGGCAAGGAGCGGGTGGCGGGCGAGGCGGGCGAGATGATCCTGTCCGAGGTCGCCGACGAGCTGATCGCCGAGGCCCTGTCGTGAGGTACGACTTCTCCATCGGGGCCTGCGGCGGGCTGGTGCTGGCGGTGAACGGGACGGCGCTGACCATGCGCTGCTCGGGCGCGGTGCTGGCGGGACGGACGCTGGTGGTCGCCGACCTGCACTTCGAGAAGGGCAGCGCATACGCCGCGCGCGGCCAGATGCTGCCGCCCTACGACACGCGCGAGACGCTGGAGCGGCTGGAGGGCGAGGTCGAGGCGACGGCGCCCGACACCCTCGTTTTCCTGGGCGACAGCTTCCACGACGGCGGCGGCGAGGGCCGCCTGCACGCCCATGACGAGGCCCGGATCGCCGCGCTGGCGAGGGGGCGGACGCTGGTGTGGGTGGTCGGCAACCACGACGCGGACGGGCCCCGGCGCCTGCCGGGCGAGGTGGTCGCCGAGCTGGCGCTGGGCTCCCTGACGCTGCGCCACGAGCCGCAGAACGGGACGCAGGACGGCGAGCTGGCCGGGCACCTGCACCCGGCGGCGCGGGTGCGCGGACGGGGACGGACGGTGCGGCGGCGGTGCTTCGTCACCGACGGGCGGCGGCTGGTGCTGCCCGCGTTCGGAGCCTTCGCCGGGGGGCTGAACGTGCGCGACCGGGCGTTCGCGGGACTGTTCTCGGACACGCCGCTGACCGGGGCGCTGGGGGCCCAGCGCGTGCATCCGATCGGGTGGGCGTCGCTCGCCCCCGACTGACCTACATCAGCGCGCCCTTGCCGCTGGTGACTTCCGAGTAGCGATGGACCCGCACCGCCTGGACGAGGCCGAAGCCGATCATCACCGTCAGCATCACGGTGCCGCCGTAGCTGAGCAGCGGCATCGGCACGCCGACGACCGGGGCCATGCCCATGACCATCGCCCCGTTGATCATGACGTACAGGGCGAAGGTCGCCGTCACCCCCGCCGCGCCCAGCCGCCCGAAGTGGCTGTGGCTGATCGAGGCGATGCGCAGGGCCATGAACACCACCGCCGCATAGAGGAACAGGATCGAGAAGCAGCCGACGAAGCCGAACTCCTCGGCCAGGGTGGCGAAGATGAAGTCGGTGTGCTTCTCGGGCAGGAAGTTGAGCTGGCTCTGCGACCCCAGGCCGTAGCCCTTGCCCAGCAAGCCGCCGGACCCCAGCGCGATCTTCGATTGCAGGATGTGGTAGCCGGCGCCGGAGGGGTCGGCCTCGGGGTTCAGCAGCACGTCCACGCGTTTTCGCTGGTAGTCGTGCAGGACGAAGAAATACATCACCGGCGCGGTCACCATGATGGCGGCCACCCCCGCGACGATGAGCTGCCAGGCTAGGCCCGCCAGCACCATAATCGCCACCCCCGTGAACAGGATCAGCAGCGAGGTCCCCAGATCCGGCTGGTGGGCGACGAGGGCCACAGGCACGGCGATCATCAGCGCGGGCGCGATCAGCCGCCACGAGAACCGGGCGCTGTCGGCCGACAGCCCGTGGTAGTAGCGGGCCAGCGCCAGCACCATGCCGATCTTCATGATCTCCGACGGCTGCATGCGCAGCGGCCCGATCTGGAGCCAGCGCTGGGCCCCCATCGACACGTCGCCGATCAGCTCCACCGCGATCAGCAGCAGCAGGGCGATGGCGTAGATCGGATAGGACAGGGCGAACCAGACCCGCAGGTTGGTCATCGCCAGCCCGATCATCAGCGCAAAGCACAGGCCGAAGCGGATGAAGTGCTTGGCCGCCCACGGCTCCCACGAGGAGCCCGCGACCGAGAACAGCATCAGCCCGCCCGCCCCCGCGATGAGGCAGAGGGCGAGGCAGAAGGTCCAGTCGATCTCGCCGAACTTGACGATCAGCCGGTCGCGTTCGCCGGGGCGGGTCAGGGCGCCGGTCATTGGCGATCCTCCGGCCCGGCGGGCTCCGGCGCGGCGCCCTCGGCCACGCTCGCCGCCTCGCCGATCTCCGGCATGGGCAGCGGGCGCTCGACGCGGGCGCGGACCTCGGGATCCTTCAGCAGGGCCACGCGCATCACCTCCCGCGCACGCGGCGCGGCGGCGGTGGCGCCCCCCAGCCCCCCGTGCTCGATGATCACCGACAGGGCGTAGCGCGGCTCGTCGTAGGGCGCGAAGGCGATGTAGAGGTTGTGGTCCTTCAGCCCCCAGCGCACCCCGGCGCTGGAGCGCGAGGCGACCTTGTCGTAGCTGCGGACCTGGGCCGTGCCGGTCTTGCCCGCCATCCGCACGTCGCCGAGGCCGAGCTGGCTCTGGCGATAGGCGGTCCCGGAAGTGTCGTTGGCCACCGCCGCCATGCCCTCGCGGATGATGTCGAGGTGCTCGCGGCTGAACGGCAGGTCGGGCACGGCGTCGCCGTGCGGGCGCTCCACCCCGCCGACGGACTTGATGAGGCGCGGCGCCAGCGCCTTGCGGCCATTGGCGATGCGGGCGGTCATCACGGCCAGTTGCAGGGCGTTCACCGTCAGCGCGCCCTGGCCGATGGCGTAGCTGGGCGTCTCGCCGGGGAACCAGGTGTGGTTGCGCGGGTCCTTGAAGGCCCGCTTCTTCCAGGCCCGGTCGGGCACCAGGCCCTTCTTCTGGCCGGGGATGCCGATGTCGAAGGTCTGGCCGAAGCCCATCGACCGGGCGGCCTTGGCGATGGCGTCAGGCCCGATGCGCAGGGACATCTGGTAGAAGTAGATGTCGCAGGAGTTCTTGATGGCCTCGTGCATGTTCTGCGAGCCGTGCCCGCCGTGCCGCCAGCAGCGCCAGGTCCGCCCGCCGTAGTACCAGCCGCCGGAGCAGTGGACCCGCTCCGCCGGATTGATCCCCGCTTCCAGGCAGGCCATCGCCACCGTCGGCTTGAAGGTCGAGCCCGGCGGGAAGTTGCCGTACAGCGCCTTGTCGAGCAGGGGCTTCCTCTCATACTCGGCCAGCGCCCGGTATTCGGCGCCCGACAGCCCCTTGACGAAGCGGTTGGCGTCGAAGCTGGGGGCCGACGACAGGCACAGGAGGTCGCCCGAGCGGCAGTCCATCAGCACGATGGCCCCGCTCTCCTCCCCCATCACCTCCAGCGCGCGATTCTGGATGTCGGCGTCCAGGGTCAGGCGGACTTCCTTGCCCGGGACGGGGGCGATGTCGCCTTCCGGGTCGGCGCGGACCTCGCGGCCCCGGGCGTCGACCTCGACCTTGCGGGCGCCGGCCTTGCCGCGCAGGTCCTTGTCGAGGGCCTTCTCCACCCCCTGGCGCCCGACGCGGAAGCCGGGGTGGTAGAGGATGGGGGCGGGCTTGGGGCCCTCGTTCTTGATGTCCTTGTCGTTGACCTTGGCGACGTAGCCGATGACGTGGGCGAAGGCCCCGCCGTAGGGATAGACCCGCACCTCGCCCATGTCGGCCGTCACGCCGGGCAGTTCCGGCGCGCGGATGTTCACGCGGCTGAACTCCTCCCAGCTCATGTCCTCCATGAGCGAGACGGGAGTCTTCTTGGGGGCGTTCTCGATGTCGCGGCGGTGGCGGTCGCGCCGCTCGGGGTCGAGGGGCAGCAGTTCGTAGAGGCGGTCCAGCGTCCGCTCGACGTCCATGTCGTCGTCTCGGGCGACGAGCAGGCGGAAGTTCGGCCGGTTGGAGGCCAGCGCCACCCCGTTGCGGTCGAGGATCAGCCCGCGCGGCGGCGGGATCAGGCGGTAGTTGAACTGGTTGGAGTCGGCCAGCTTCTCGTAGCGCTGGGCTTCCAGCAACTGGAGGTGGGCCAGCCGCCCGCCGAGCGCCAGGATGCCCGCGCCCGTCAGCGCGCCCGCGAGGAAGGCCCGGCGGGTGAAGACACCCTGCCGCTCGTTGACCTCGGAGAAGAAGATTGAAGGCTCGCTCATGGCGCCGCGCAATCACCGGAACCGGACATCGGCGTCCTCGAAACGGTCGATCAGGCGGTGGGCGAAGGGATAGAGGAGCGCCGTGGCCAGGAGTTGCCAGAAGACGGCGAGCGCGCTGGGCGCGCCCCTCGCGTCCAGCATGGTGAAGAGATAGCCCGCGAGCAGCGTCAGGCCGCAGATGCCCGCGAACCAGCCCCACATGATCGGGCGGCTCTGGCCCGTCATCATGTTGCGCATCGCCAGCACGCCCGCGTAGCCGATCAGCAGCGACAGCGCCCACAACCCCACAGGCCCGCCCCAGAACAGGTCGAGGAAGAGGCCCATGAAGAGGATGACGAAGGGCGCCAGCACCGACGGCCGGATCACCGCCCAGGCGAAGGCCGCGATCACCGGGAACACCGGCTCGGGAAGCTGCAGCCCGAAGACCCGCAGCGGAATGGCGAAGACGACGGTCGCGCCCAGGCAGGCCAGCGCCGGCGCGCCGATCCAGCGCCAGGGATCGAGCGGCCGGGCCTGGAAGCTCATTGCGGCGGCCCCGCGGCGCGCGGCGGGGTCTTGGGAACGGGCGTCTTCGGCGCGGGCGCCGCCACGATGCGAGGCTGCGGGTTCTCGGTGATGACCGGCGGCATGACCGAGGCGCTCAGCGCCTTCTGGTCGGCGAGCTGGGAGAAGTCCTTGAATTTCAGGATACGCACGAAGTCGATGGGCGAGGCGTCGCTGTCCAGCGCCACCCGCCAGCGGCCGTCCAGGCCCTTGACCGCCCGGCCGACCGGCAGGCCGCGCGGCAGGATCCCGCCATCGCCGCTCGTCAGCACGCGGTCGCCCTTCTGCACCGGATCGGTCCCGCGCAGGTATTCCAGCTTCGGGTTCGGGCCGCCGTCGCCGGTCAGGATGGCCCGGGCGTTGGTGCGGTCGATCATCACCGGCGTGCGGCTGGCGACGTCGGTCAGCAGCAGGATGCGGCTGGCGCCGGACGAGACGCCGACCACCCGGCCGACCAGCCCATGCTCGCTCAGCACCGGGTTGCCGACCACCACGCCCCGGTCGCGGCCCACGTCGGCCAGCCGCGAGTTGGCGAAGGGGCCCCGGCTGTCGATCACCACATGGGCGCTGGCCATAGGCACGGGCGGCTCGGTCTTGATGCCCAGCACCGCCTCCAGCCGCGCGTTGCGGTCCTTCAGGGCGACGGCGGCGGCCTGCCACTGGCGGGCCTCGACCAGTTCACGCTTCAGGCGGCGGTTCTCGGAGGCGGCGAAGAAGTAGCTGCCGACCCATTCCAGGGCGCCGCCCGTCCAGCGGCCGGGCGCGGCCAGCACGCCGCCGACCGGGGCGGCGACGGTGTCCATCGCCTCGCGGGTCACGCCATAGGCCTCGGTCTTCAGCGTCTCGCGGCGATCGCTGAGCAGCAGGGCGGTCGCCACCACTCCGGCCACGATCAAGGCCACCGCCGCCATCCAGGTCAGCGGAACCTTCAGATCGCCGAACGGACCTTCTCGAAAGGCCACCCGATTCCTCCGTCAGGGCCTATCGCCCCGACTCGCCGGAGCGATGTTACGCGAGCGTGCTTTCCAGCACGCCCTTCATCCATTTCGGGTGTTCAAGAACCTTGCCACATCCCAGGGCGACGCAGGACAGCGGATCGTCCGCCACCGTCACCGGCAGGCCGGTGTGGTCGCGGATCTCGGCGTCCAGGCCGCGCAGCAGCGCCCCGCCGCCCGTCAGCATGATGCCCTTGTCGGCGATGTCGGAGGCCAGTTCCGGCGGCGTGGCTTCCAGCGCCACCTTCACGGCCTCGACGATCTGGCTGACCGGCTCGTGCAGGGCGTCGGCGGCCTGCTTTTCCGAAATGCGGACTTCGCGCGGCACGCCCTGCATCAGGTCGCGGCCCTTCACGTCGATGGACAGGCCCTCGCCGTCGGCGGGCGCGCGGGCGGTGCCGATCTCCTTCTTGATGCGCTCGGCGGTCGTTTCGCCGATCAGGAGGTTATGGTGGCGGCGCATGTAGCTGATGATCGCCTCGTCCATCTTGTCGCCGCCGACGCGGACCGAACGCGAATAGACGATGCCCGAAAGGGACAGGACGGCGACCTCGGTTGTGCCGCCGCCGATGTCGACGACCATCGAGCCGGTCGGCTCGTGGATCGGCAGCCCGGCGCCGATCGCGGCGGCCATCGGCTCGTCGATCAGGCCCACGCGGCGGGCGGAGGCGTTGAGGCAGCTGTCGTTGATGGCGCGGCGCTCGACCGCCGTGGCCCCCGACGGCACGCACACGATCACCTTGGGGTTCACGAAGCCCTTGCGGTTGTGGACCTTGCGGATGAAGTGCTTGATCATCTCCTCGGCCACTTCGAAGTCGGCGATGACCCCGTCGCGCATCGGACGGATCGCCTCCATGTGGCCGGGCGTGCGGCCCAGCATCTGCTTGGCCTCTATGCCGACGGCGTGGACCACCTTGCGGCCGCCCACGTTGCGCAGGGCCACCACGGACGGCTCGTTCAGCACGATGCCCTTGCCCTTCATGTAGATGAGGGTGTTGGCCGTGCCGAGGTCGATGGCGATGTCGTTCGAGATGACGCCGAAGAGGGAGCCGAGCATTCAGGACCTTGGATCGGAAGAAGAAAGCGCCGCGACGGAAGGCCCTGTCCGTTTGCCCGCAGAGTAGGACCATTTCAAGGTCTTATTCGAAATGTCAGCCGACGGCGGCCAGCACCACGCCCGCCGCCGTCAGCGCCCCGACGAGCCACTGGAGAGGCGTCAGCTTCTCGGCGAACAGGCGTCGGCCCGCCAAGGCGGCGAAGGGCATCTCGATCACGCCCACCGCCCGCACGGGTCCGGCGGGGGCCAGCGCCAGGGCGGTGAACCAGCAGGCCGAGGCCGCCGCCCCGAAGAACCCGGCCTTCAGCGAGGTGCGCCAGCTCAGCACCGCCACGACGAGGCTGGTGCGGCTGAAGACCGCGAGGGCGGCGACCAGGGCCGCCGTCTGCATCACCTGGACGCAGAGGACGGTGGTGATCCCGGCCACGAAGGCGGGGCCGCCCAGCGACAGCCCGGCCTGGCGGAAGGCGTTGTTGGAGATGGCGAAGAAGCCCCCCGCCAATAGCCCGAACCAGGCCCCGCTCCAGTCGCCGGTGAAGCCGCCCTTCGGCCAGGAGAGGACGGCGACCCCGCCCATCACCACCACGATCCCGATCCAGGCGTGGCCCGACAGGGCGTCCCCGAAGAAGGCCGCGCCGATCAGGGCCGAGAACGGCAGCAGGCTTTGCTGGAAGGTCGTGCCCAGGGCGAAGCCGGAGCGGCGCATGGATTCCAGCAGGGAGGCGGTGGCCCCGATCTGCGCCATGCCGCCGACGAAGCCGCCGATCCAGAAGACCGGCGTGAAGCTCAGCCGCGTGTGCGGCGCCAGCGTCCAGGCGAGGCCCAGGAAGACCACCGTGAACGGCACGCCGTACATGAACCGCACGAGCGTCGCCGCCCACGGCCCGCCGCCGCCCATGAGCGTGCGCTGCGTCGCGTTGCGCACGACCTGCAGGGCCGCCGCCGCGATGGTGATCGGAATGAACAGCATGTCGCCTCTCGAAGCCCTTCCCCCTGGATGGGGGAAGGGTTGGGATGGGGGTGGCGCCGCCCGACGATTTCACGCCGACCGCGCCCGATCCTGAGAGTCTTCCACCCCCATCCCCGGCCCTTCCCCCATCCAGGGGGAAGGGAGGTGTTGCTAAAACCCGCTGGCGATGGCGGTTTCGGGCCGGCCCTTCTCCTTGCGGGAGAAGAGGTTGTTCAGCGCGTTTACATACGCCTTGGCGCTCGCCGTCAGGGTGTCGGTGTCCGCCGCGGACCCCGTGGCGATGCGGCCGTCCTCTTCCAGCCGCACGGAGACCTGCGCCTGGGCGTCGGTCCCTTCCGTCACCGCGTGGACCTGGAACAGGCGCAGGGCGGCCTGGTGCGGCACGATCTCGTGGATGGCGTTGAACACCGCGTCCACCGGGCCGTCGCCGGTCGCCTCGGCGGTCTTGTCCTCGCCGTCGACGTTCAGGGTCAGCTCGGCAGACTGGCCGTCCGTGCCCGCGATCACCCGCAGGCGGGCGACCCGGATGCGCTCCGACCCGCGCGACAGGGCGTCGTCGACCAGCGCCACGATGTCGTCGTCGAAGACGTGCTTCTTCTTGTCGGCCAGCTCCTTGAAGCGGACGAAGGCCTCGTTCAGGGCGTTCTGGCCCAGCTCGTAACCCAGCGCCTTCAGCTTCTCGCGGAAGGCATGGCGGCCGGAGTGCTTGCCCATCACCAGGTTGGTGGCGCCCTGGCCCACGTCCTCGGGCCGCATGATCTCGTAGGTCTCGGCGTTCTTCAGCATCCCGTCCTGGTGGATGCCGCTCTCGTGGGCGAAGGCGTTCTTGCCGACGATGGCCTTGTTGAACTGAACCGGGAAGCCGGTGATGGCCGAGACATAGCGGCTGGCGCGGGTGATGTGGGTCGCGTCGATGGCGCTCTGGTAGGGCAGGCGGTCGCCGCGCACCTTCAGGGCCATGACGATCTCTTCCAGCGCCGCGTTGCCGGCCCGCTCGCCCATGCCGTTCATGGCGCATTCGACCTGGCGCGCCCCGCCCGTCAGCCCGGCGATGGAGTTGGCGACCGCCAGCCCCAGGTCGTTGTGGCAGTGGGTGGAGAAGATCACCCCGTCGGCGCCCGGCACGCTCTCGATCACGTCGCGGAACATGGCGGCGTATTCGTCGGGATAGGAGTAGCCCACCGTGTCCGGCAGGTTGATGGTCGATGCGCCGGCCTTGATGGCGGCCTCGACGCAGCGGTGCAGGAAGTCGCGCTCGGTGCGGGTGGCGTCCTCGGCCGACCACTCGACGTCGCCGCACAGGTTGCGGGCGTGGCTGACGGAGCGGGTGACGGCCTCCAGCACCGCCTCCGGCTCCATCTGCAGCTTGTACTTCATGTGCACCGGGCTGGTGGACAGGAAGGTGTGGATGCGGCCCCGTTTCGCCGGGCGGATGGCCTCGGCGCAGCGGTCGATGTCGGCGGCGGCGGCCCGGGCCAGGCCGCAGACGGTGCTTTCGGTGACGATCTGGGCGATCTGGCGCACGGCCTCGAAGTCGCCGTTGGAGGCGATGGGGAAGCCGGCCTCGATCACGTCGACGCCCATCTCCTCCAGGATCTTGGCCAGTTCCAGCTTCTCCTCCAGCGACATGGAGGCGCCGGGCGACTGCTCGCCGTCACGCATGGTGGTGTCGAAAATGATCACGCGGCCGGACTGGGCGGCGTCGGATACGGAGCGGGTCATGGGAAGAACTCTTTGTTCGCGGTGGGGGTCAGGATGCGGTGAAAGCCCCTGAGCGCCGGCCGCGGACTGAATGCGCGCGGCTAGGCGGTCGCCCAGGGGCGGCTAAGCCCCAGCGAGACGAGAAGCAGACTGTCGCGAGCGATACGCATGGAAGGGTGTGTAGTCGAAGAGGGGGCACGACGGCAAGAGTCTTGCGCCGAAATGTCCCCGGTGGCGCTTTGGCGCAACATTATTGCGCGGGCGGCCATTGCTGGGCGCCGTGGAGGACGCGAAGCACCTCCACATCCTGCGTGATGCGGTAGATGGCGAGATAGGACGTACCGGAGACCACGAGTTCCCGCGTGCCGGCCTCGGCCCCCGGCCTCCCCTTCTTGGGGAACTGCCCAAGCCCATCGACCGCCTCTATGATGCGGTCTTCGATCTGCAAGGCGGCCTGGAGGCTGTCTTGCGCGATGAAGGTGACGATGCCGTCGAGATCGACCTCCGCGTTCGGAGTCCAGCGGACCTTCACGAGCGAGATTGAGCCAGCAATTTCTCACGGCGGGCGGCGGAACGTGCGAGGACTTCCTCGTGATCGATGAGTTCGCCGCGGTCAGCCGCTTCGATGCCTTCCCGCACCCGCGCCCGGAACCAACGGTCATAGTCGAGGCGTTCCGCCAGAAGTTGCTTGGCGACATCCTCACGAGACATGGCGCCCAACTCGGCCAGCGCCTGCAGTTGAGCGCCCTCTTCGTCGTCGAGCTCGATGGTCACATGCACCGTCATGCGTGCAGCCTACCCCGCTTCATCGTCCCTGTCAGCGGCGTCCTCCCGCTTCTGGAGCCACTTGCGGGCGTACCAGGCGGCGCCGATCCAGACGGCGCAGGCGAGGACGGGGACGACGATGTGCTGGAGGCCGCCGCCGCGCAGCGCCTGGACGACGGAGCTGCCGGCGAAGGCGGTCAGGGCGATCTTCGGGATGATGCCGACGGCCGTGCCGCCCGCGAAGTCGCGGAAGCGCATCGGCGTCACGCCCGCCGCCATGTTGACGACGATGAAGGGCGCCGAGGGCACCAGCCGCACGATCAGGCTGGCCCAGAAGCCGTTGCGCCCGATCAGCTTCATGAACCGCGCCACGCCCTTGCCCGCATAGCGCTTCAGCAGTCCCGCCCCGAACTGGCGGCCCAGCACGAAGCCGATGAAGGACGACACCATCGTACCGATCCAACTGTAGGCCATGCCCGTCCACGGCCCGAAGGCGACGACGGCGGCGGCGATCAGCACGAACTGCGGCACCCCCACGAAGGCCAGGGCCGCGAAGGCCCCCACCGCCACCGGCAGGGCCCATATGCCGTGGGCGGCGCCCATCCACTGCTCGACCGCGCCCTCGCCGGAAATGCCCAGCAACGGCGCCCCGAACAGGAAGACCAGCCCCACCCCGCCGAACAGCACGAAGGAGACGGCCACCGTGCGCCAGGCGCGGGCGTCCATGCTCATCAGGAACTGGAAGAGGGCTCTCATGGGCCGGTCATAACTTCCCTTGCGGGCCTTGCGAAGCCTCGCCGCGTTGCGCCGCTCGAGGCGCGCGCGTAATAGAGCCCCCGTCCAGAACAGGGGAGTCCCATGTCGTTCGAATCCGAGGCCCTTCGCCGTATCAAGCCGTCCCCGACCATCGGGATCAGCGCCAAGGCGCGCGCGCTGAAGGCGGCGGGCAAGGACGTCATCGCCCTGTCGGCGGGCGAGCCGGACTTCGACACCCCGGACAACATCAAGGAAGCGGCCATCGCCGCCATCCGCGCGGGCAAGACCAAGTACACCGACCCCGACGGCATGCCCGAGCTGAAGGCCGCCATCTGCGCCAAGTTCGAGCGCGAGAACGGCCTGAAGTACACGCCCGCCCAGGTCCACGTCGCGCCGGGCGGCAAGCCGGTGATCTACAACGCCCTGGTGGCCACCATGAACCCCGGCGACGAGGTGGTGATCCCCGCGCCCTACTGGGTGTCCTACCCGGACATGGTGCTGCTGGCGGGCGGGACCCCCGTGCCGGTCGAGACCACCGCCGAACAGGGCTTCAAGCTCCAGCCCGCGGCGCTGGAAGCGGCGATCACGCCGAAGACCAAGTGGCTGATCATGAACTCCCCGTCCAACCCGACGGGCGGCGCCTATACCCGCGCCGAGCTTGCCGCCCTCGCCGAGGTGCTGCTGCGCCACCCGCACGTGCTGGTGCTGACCGACGACATGTACGAGCACCTGGTGTTCGACGACTTCGAGTACTTCACCATCGCCCAGGTGGAGCCGAAGCTCTACGACCGCACCCTGACCATGAACGGGGTCTCGAAGGCCTACGCCATGACCGGCTGGCGGATCGGCTACGCCGCCGGGCCGGAAGCGCTGATCAAGGCCATGTCCAAGATGATCAGCCAGACGACCTCCAACCCCTCGTCCATCAGCCAGTGGGCGGCGGTCGAGGCGCTGAACGGCACGCAGGCTTTCATCAAGCCGCACCAGAAGCTGTTCCAGGAGCGGCGCGACCTGGTGGTCTCGATGCTGAACCAGGCGAGCGGCATCCACTGTCCGACGCCGGAAGGGGCCTTCTACGTCTATCCATCGGTCGAGGGGCTGATCGGCAAGACGGCGCCCAGCGGCAAGGTCATCGAGACCGACGAGGACTTCGCGGGGGAACTGCTGGAGGCCGAGGGCGTGGCCGTGGTCCACGGCGCGGCGTTCGGCCTGTCGCCGTTCTTCCGCATCTCCTACGCCACGGCGAACGAGGTGCTGGAGGACGCCTGCGGGCGCATCCAGCGCTTCTGCGCCTCCCTGCGGTGAACGACGTCGTCAACCTGAACCGGGCGCGCAAGGACCGCGCCCGCGCGGACGGCAAGGCAAAGGCCGTGGAGAACCGCGCCCGGTTCGGGCGGACGAAGGCCGAGAAGTCGCTGGAGAAGGCGCGGGCCGCGAAGGCGGGCAAGGCGCTGGATCAGGCGAAACTGGAAGAGTAGCACCGAGCAGGATGCCCCCCAGAGGGGGAAGATCAGCGCGTCGCGAGGGCGACGCTGACCGGCGATTGCAGCTCCATCGCCTCGCGCCGGTTGGCCTCGGCGATCGACAGGCGCTGGGCGGCGATGGTGTCGTCCTCGCCCGCCTTGCGCACCGCCTTCAGCTCGCGCGTCAGGGCCGAGCGGGCGTTGTTCATGATCGTCAGCAGCACGGCGCTGGAGACGTCCTGCGGATGGTAGCGCTTGTCGCGGGCCATGCGGGCGAGGTCCGGGCCGACCGCGGCGTCGACCGCCAGCGCCACCTCCACGGCCGAGCGGGGCGCCTCGGCCTGGCGCTCGGCTTCCTGGCGCATCCAGGCGCGGGTCTCCCGGCTCAGCCCGGCGAGCGGCGCGGGGACCGTGGCGCTCCACTGGGAGTTCTGGCCGGTCTTGCGGGCCAGGTCGAGCAGGTCGGCCGTCGGCGAGCCGGAATGCTGGGCGGCGGCCAGGGTCGGCGCCAGCGACAGGGCCGCGACGGAAGCAAGGATCAGGCGACGCATCGTTCTACTCCCTTCTGGAAGGCTATTGCGCGGCGGCCATGCGCAGGCTGGTCTGGGACTGCAGCGGCATGACGGCCTTCAGGTCGGCCTCGGCCCGCTCCACCCTGGCCGGATCGGCGGGCTTTTCGCGGGCCACGATCTCGCGGGCGCCGTACATCACGCTGAGCAGGATGGAGGCGTTGATCTCCTCGGGGTGGATGCCCTGGGTGCGCGCCGCGCGCAGCACCGCCTTGCCGAGGGCTTCATCGATATCGAGGGCGACCTGCCCCATCCGTCGGGGGGAGGCGGCCTGACGGCGGGCCTCTTCCTCGATCCACTTGGGCGCGGACCTGGGCAGGCGCGCGCCGGGGGCCTTCATCGTCGCTTCCGCCTGATGGGCGGGCAGCGAGTGGGTGGCCATGTTCATCAGGTCGGAGAAGGGCGAACCCGTCTGGGCAAGCGCCTGCGGCGCGGCCGCGACCGTGCAAAGCGCCGCCAGCACCAGTAGATTTCGCATCGAAGGTTCCTCCCGACGCGAACTCTCCCAGCAGATTGTGGCGGGCTTACGCCGAGAATTTGTCGCGGTAGTCCGCCGGGACGGACTGGTAGATCGCCGGGACCGGGATGCCGAGGCGCCGCCGGGCCGCCTCCAGGTTCTCCGCGAACAGGGCCGGGTAGTCGACGGCGGGCAACCAGGCCGCCTTCGAACCGTTGCGGAAACCCTCGCGGATCGCCTGCCGGTAGGGCTGGTCGATGCGGAGCTTCGAATACTCCCGCCCAGCCGCCAGCGCGATGACGCCGAAGCCCAGGCTCCTGGTCTGCTTGTAGGAGAAGGCCACGAGGCAGGCCTCGCCCAGCGCGTCGGTGCCGTAGCCGGTCAGCACGTGCCAGACGTCGTGCACGTCCCGCAGCCGCCGGGCGTACCAGGTCAGCGGGTGCAGGGCGTCGATGTCGACGTCCTCGACCTTGCGGCTCTCGTCCGCCAGCCCTTCCGCCGTGAGACCCCGAGGGGCGACGAAGTCGCGATAGGCCGCGCCCACCGTGCCGGGGCCGAAGCTGGCGACCCACTCCTTGTCCGACAGCCGCTCGGCGAACTCGTCGCGCTCATAGGCGATGCGCCCGCCCTCGACCGTGCCCATCAGCCGCTGGTAGCCCTTGGGGATCGCCCCGCCGGACAAGGCCCGCATCAGCTCGAACACCTGGGCGGTGTCCTCCTTGTCGGCGATCAGCTTGCGCAGCGCCTTCCAGGCGCGCAGGGGCTGGAGGCGGAAGGCCTCGCGCGGGATGACCCCGGAATCGATGGCCGGATTGGCGGCGTTCATGGCGGCCTCGCTGCTTACGGAATAAAAATGACGCCAGCGTCACCAATTTGCAAGTACAAGGACGCCTATGCCCCCGTTGCGCAAACGATCGGTGAATCTCGCGGGCCACGCCACCTCGCTGGCGCTGGAGCCGGAGTTCTGGGCGGCGCTGGAAACCGCCGCCGCCCGCGAGGCCCTCAGCATGGCGGGCCTCATCGCCCGCATCGACGCCGGGCGCGGCGAGCGGCCGCTGGCCTCGGCATGCAGGGTCTATGCGCTGGGGGCGGCGGTAAAGACTCCGCCACCATGAATGGGGGAGGAGTTCAAGGCGCGAGCTCCGCCTTGGGCTGCTCCACCGTCTCCCCGCTGGGGGTGGTGCGCGAGCCTCCGTACTGGGCGATGGCGATGGCGGCCATCAGCACCAGCAGCGCCAGGATCACCAGCGCCAGGGGCGGGACCT
Source organism: uncultured Caulobacter sp. (assembly GCA_964579695.1). GTDB lineage: Bacteria > Pseudomonadota > Alphaproteobacteria > Caulobacterales > Caulobacteraceae > Caulobacter. Next base: position 19,859 of record CAZOHI010000022.1, read on the forward strand.
TGCGGGTCTTGCCGGTGTCGGGCGAGGCGTCGCGTGGGTCCGGGCGGGTTTCAGTCATGGCGGGGTCGCTCCCTTCAGAGGATTGGGCTCGGGCATCGCAGCCGGGGTCTGGACCTCGGGGGCCGGGAGGGTCGGGGCCGTGCCCACGGCGTCGGGCTCGGCCGACAGGGCCAGCCACAGGACGAAGACAGCCACCAGCAATATGGCGCCCATCGCCCAGACGACGGCTCCGATACGGCGGCGTTCCGGTGCGGCCATGTTCACCCCGGCGTCGGCAGCGGGGTGGGCGAGGGATTGGGGACCGGACTGATCGGCGGCAGGCTGGGCGCGACCGGCGGGCCCAGGTCGAGGCTCATGGCCTCCTGCGGCGCGGGCGCGTTGCGATAGATCATCCAGGCCGCCGACGCGAACAGCGCCAGCAGGGCCACTATGGCGAAGGCCGCCCAGGGCGCCTTCCGTCCCCTGTAGGCTTCGGCCACCACGTCCTCCGCATTGAGGTTGCGCCTGTCAGGAGAACGGCGTGGCGGGCCGGGGGGTTCCTGACTCCTCCCGCGCGTCCGTGTGCTACATATGTTCCTCCATGGCTGAATCGTCCCTTCCCTCGCCCCGCATCTCCGACCTGGCCCGGCCGCAGGGCCCGGCGCCGCAGTACCTCGACGGCCTGAACCCCGAGCAGCGCGAGGCCGTGGAGGCCGTCGACGGCCCGGTGCTGGTGCTGGCCGGCGCGGGCACCGGCAAGACGCGGGTGCTGACCACGCGGCTGGCGCACATCCTGGCGACGGGCCGGGCGCGGCCGTGGGAGCTGCTGGCCGTCACCTTCACCAACAAGGCCGCGCGCGAGATGCGCGAGCGGATCACCCACATCATCGGGCCGGAGGCGGAAGGACTGCGCTGGCTGGGCACCTTCCACTCCGTCGCCGCGCAGATATTGCGCCGCCACGCCGAGCTGGTCGGCCTGAAGTCCAGCTTCACCATCATCGACGTGGACGACCAGGAGCGGCTGCTCAAGCAGCTCATCGAGGCCGAGAACATCGACGCCAAGCGCTGGACGCCCCGGCTGCTGGCGGGCCTGATCGACCAGTGGAAGAACCGCGGCTGGACGCCGGACAAGGTGCCTCCGTCGGAAGCCGGGCATTTCGCGGGCGGCAAGGGCGGGGCTCTCTACCGCATGTACCAGGAGCGGCTGCGCATCCTGAACGCCTGCGACTTCGGCGACCTGCTGCAGCACAACCTGACCATCTTCATGCAGCACCCGGACGTGCTGGCCGAGTACCACGACCGCTTCCGCTACATCCTCGTCGACGAGTACCAGGACACCAACGTCGCCCAGTACCTGTGGCTGCGGCTGCTGGCCCAGAAGCGGCAGAACGTCTGCTGCGTGGGCGACGACGACCAGTCGATCTACGGCTGGCGGGGCGCGGAGGTGGACAACATCCTGCGCTTCGAGCGCGACTTCCCCGGCGCCAAGGTCGTGCGGCTGGAGCGCAACTACCGCTCGACCAGCCACATCCTGGCGGCCGCCTCGGGCCTGATCACCGCCAACAAGGGGCGCCTGGGCAAGACCCTGTGGACCGAGGCCGAGGGCGGCGAGAAGGTGCAGGTGCGCGGCGTCTGGGACGGCGAGGCCGAGAGCCGGATGGTCGCCGACGAGCTGGAGCGCTGGAAGCGCTCGGGCCGCCGGTACGGCGAGGCCGCCATCCTCGTGCGCGCCTCCTTCCAGATGCGGGCCTTCGAGGAACGGTTCGTGATGCTGCAGATTCCCTATGTGGTGATCGGCGGCCCGCGCTTCTTCGAGCGCGCCGAGATCAGGGACGCCCACGCCTACCTGCGCCTGGTTCAGTCCGAGGACGACGACCTGGCGTTCGAGCGGATCGTCAACGTGCCCAAGCGCGGCATCGGCGACACGACGGCGCAGAAGATACTGCAGCTCGCCCGCGACAAGGGCGTGTCGGCCAGCCTCGCCGCGCGGGGCCTCGTGACCACCGATGAACTGGCCGCCCGCACCCGCACCTCGCTGGCGAACTTCCTGCGCGACATGGACCGCTGGCGGGCCGAGGCCGAGGCGGTCCGCCACGAGCGCCTGATGGAGACCATCCTGGAGGAGAGCGGCTACACCGACGCCCTGAAGCTCGACAAGGGGCCCACCAGCCAGACCCGCCTCGACAACCTCAAGGAGCTGGTCCAGTCGATGGGCGCGTTCGAGACGCTGCGCGACTACCTGGAGCACGTCTCGCTGGTCATGGACCTCGACCGGGGCTCCGGCGACGACGCGGTGCAGATCATGACCCTGCACTCGGCCAAGGGGCTGGAGTTCCCGCTGGTCTTCCTGCCGGGGTGGGAGGAGGGCGTCTTCCCCAGCCAGCGCAGCATGGACGAGAAGGGCGAGAAGGGACTGGAGGAGGAACGCCGCCTCGCCTACGTCGGCATCACAAGGGCGCGGGAGCAGGCGCGGCTGTCGTTCGCGGCCAACCGGCTGGTCTACGGCCGCTGGACGAGCCAGCTTCCCAGCCGGTTCGTGGACGAGCTTCCCATCGCCAACGTCGAGGCCGCCAGCGAGACCGGTTACTACGGCGGCGGTCCGGGGATGCAGCAGCAGGGCTCGCGCTGGGACGAGTCGCCCAGCTTCGGCTCCGGCTATTCCTCACCGGGGTGGAAGCGGGCGCAGGAGCGGGGCTACCACGGCACGCATCCGGGCCGCAGCAAAGTGATCGAGGGCGAAGGGCGTCTCGTCGCCGTCTCCGAACCGTCGGCCAGCGGCGCCTACAGCCGCGGCGAGCGGGTGTTCCACATCAAGTTCGGCTACGGCAAGATCGTCGGCATCGAGGGCAACAAGCTCACCGTCGCCTTCGACAAGGCGGGCGAGAAGAAGGTCATCGACAGCTTCGTGGAGAAGGCGTGACGCAGCCGCCACGCTAGCTGAAAATCAAAATAACCCAAGATTGTACACGCAACCAAACCCAGCTACAGCCGGGCTTGCTCGCATATCGCGAGTGTCCTTGGGGGGAATCCACCACATGAAGAAGCTTGTCTCCATCGCGGCCATCGCCGCCGCCATGCTCGCCACGCCGGCCATGGCCGCGCAGTTCAACGGCTCGGTCGGCTACAGCAACTACGCCATCGACGACTCGGAACTCGACGGGAACATCGGCGCGATCACCGGCCGTATCGGCGCCAAGTTCACCCCTAACCTGGGCGTGGAGCTGGAAGGCGCCTTCGGCGTGAACGACGAAACCGTCGACGTCATGGGCTATGACGTGAAGCTCGAACTGAGCCACGCCCTGGGCGTCTATTTCGTCGGTTCCGTGCCGGTGAACGATAGCTTCGAACTGTTCGGCCGCGTCGGCGCCAGCACCGCCGAGATCGAAGCCGAAGTCCCGGCCCTGGCCAACATCCAGATCGAAGCCGATGGCAGCGGCTTCGAAATCGGCGGCGGCGGCCAGTACTTCTTCGGCGGCGGCAACCACGGCGTCCGCGCAGAGTACGCCTACTCCGACACGATCAGCTCCCACGTGTTCTCGATCGGCTACGCCTTCCGCTTCGGCGAATAGGCCCGCGTGCGGGGGTCTCGGACAGAGGCCCCCGCATTGCACTGACGACCCTGAATCCCCGGCGCTCGGGCCAATTCGGGACAGGGTCATGGACGCAGACGCCCGCCTTACCGCGCCGCGCATCCTCGAGATGCTGCTCGCCGCCGTGCTGGTGGTGATGATGTCGGACGCCGTGATCGGGCCGGTGTTCGATCCCCTCCAGCTCGGCGGCGAATCCAGTCCCTTCCTGCGACTGATGTGGCTGCCCGCCTATGGGGCGATGCTGCTGCTGGCCATCGCGCGCACGCCCCAACTCCTCAGGTTCTGGTTGCCGGCGGCCGGGTTCGGGCTGCTGGTGCTGCTGGCCTTCGCCTCGATGCAGTGGTCCATCGACCCCTCCATCACCCAGCGCCGGGCGCTGGCGGTGGCCTTCACCACCCTGTTCGGCCTCTACCTCGCCTCGGCCTTCAAGGGGCGGGGCCTGGCCGAGCTGCTGGCCGGGACCTTCCTGGTTCTGGCGCTCGCCTCGCTGGCGGTGTGCGTCGCATTGCCCTCGTTCGGGGTCCACAGCGACATCAACGCCGGGGCCTGGAAGGGCGTCTGGTACGAGAAGAACCAGATGGGCGCGATGATGGTCTACGCGGCCCTGGCCGGCGCCACCGCCGCCGCCATGAACCCCCGCCGCCGCTGGCTGTGGATCGGCGCCGTCGTGCTGTTCGCGGCCATGGTCATCATGAGCCGGTCCAAGACGGCGCTGCTGATGCTGCTGGTCGTGCTGGGCGGCGTCGGCGCGGTGAACATCATGCGGCGCGGCCCGGTCTCGGCGGTCGCCGTCGTCTGGCTGGGCGTCACGGGCCTGTTGGTGCTCGGCAGCGTCATCTGGCTGGCGCCGGAGGTGCTGCTCCATGCGCTGGGCAAGGACGCCTCGCTCACCGGCCGGACGGAGATCTGGGCCGCCGTGCTCGACTGGTCGGCCAAGAAGCCGCTGCTGGGCTACGGCTACGGCGTCTTCTGGTCGGCGCCTTCGATCCCCGACAACTGGATCGACAAGCAGCTGAACTGGGATGTGCCCAACGCCCACAACGGCTGGCTCGACCTGCTGGCCCAGCTCGGCTGGACGGGGGTGACGATCTTCGGGACGATGTTCGTGCTGGCGGCGCTGGCCGCGATGGGGCGGCTCAAGTCCCTGCGCGACGGGGGCTGGGCGGCGCTGTACCTGGCCGTCTTCGCCATCGCCATCTACTCCGAAAGCTTCATCATGGCCCGCAACTCCCTGCCCTGGGCGCTGGCCGTGGCGGCTATGGCGCGGGTGCTGGGGCCGACGGCGCTCACCGCCGTCCTGCCCGCACGCGCCGCCGGCTTCGGACGCAGGACCGCGCCGCCGCCGATGACCTCGGCCTGGGGGGTCGCAGTCCCGGCCTGAAACCTTTGGGCGGCCCGCGCGCTAGGCTGGCCATGAAGGCGCTCTTCTATGGCGTGGCGATAGCGGCGGCGGCGGGCCTGCTGTGCGGCGGCGCCCTGCGCTACAGCGCCCGCCACAACGCCGCCCCGGAAGGCCCGCAGATGCTGGTCCGCGGCGGCGGGCGCGTGGCGCATGAGGAAAGCCACGCCCTGCTGGCCGGCTACCGGGGCGAACTGCCCGCCCACGTCCTCGGCTCCGACGCCATCCGCGCGGCGCAGGAGGAGAGCCCCGTCGCCTATGTGCCGCCGGAGGAGACCGCCACGGTCTACCCCAGCGTCGACGGTGACATCCTGGCCGGATTCGACCCCCGGCCCGCACCGTACGACGACCGCCGCTTCGACGCCCTGGCCGCCATCACCGCCCAGATCGCGGCGGACGACGTGGCGGCGGCGCACCGGATCGCGCGCGACCCTTCCTGAAAGCGGGCGCAGCCGCTAGAGGGGGCGCCATGAGCGAACAGGCCCTTCAGATCATCGCCCGCGGCCCCAGGGCCGACGCCGAAGCCGCCGCCGAGGCCATCGACGCCGACGTCGCGCTGGAAGGCGCCACCTACTCCATCCTGGAGGAGGACGAGGACAAGGGCGTCTGGCGCATCGACGCCTTCCCCACCTCCGCCGACGAGGCCGAGGGCCTCAAGGCGGCGCTGGCCGGCTTCCCTCGGCTCGTCACGACCGTCGAGCCGCTGGCCGACGCCGACTGGCTGGCGATGGCTTTATCCGGCCTGCCGCCCGTGCGGGCGGGGCGGTTCTTCGTCTACGGCCTGCACGACAAGGGCGAGGTCCCGGCCAGCGCCGTCGCCCTGCGGATCGAGGCGGGCGCGGCCTTCGGCACCGGCCACCACGGCACGACGGTCGGCTGCCTGCTGGCCTATGACGCGCTGCTCAAGGCCCGGCGGTTCGGCAAGGTGCTGGACGTGGGCGCGGGGACCGGCGTGCTGGCCATCGCCGCCGCACGGACCGGCTCGAAGGTCGCGGTCGGGACCGACATCGACGCGCCGAGCGTGCGGATCTCGAGCGAGAACGCCAAGGTCAACCGCACCAACGCCCGCTTCGTCCACGCCTCCGGCCTCGGTCACCGGCTGGTGCGGAACGACGCGCCCTACGACCTCGTGTTCGCCAACATCCTGGCCGGGCCGCTGGTCTTCCTGGCGCAGGACATCCGGGGCGCGCTGAAGCCTGGCGGGATCGCCATCCTGTCGGGCCTGCTACGCACCCAGGAACGGAGGGTGAAGGCGGCCTACCTGTCGCGCGGGTTTCGCGTAAGACGCCGCATCCATCGCGACGCATGGGCGACGCTGGTGCTGGAGCGCCCGTAGGAACCGGCGCCGCCCGCGGGACGTTCGGATGCCGTCGGGGGCATGGCCGAGGAGGGCCCGCCTGTGACCGACTACAACCAGACCCCGCCGCCCCACGAGAACAACACCACCTACGTCCGCAAGGGCGGCGGCTCCGCGCCGTGGGTGATCGCCGCCATCGTCGCGGTGGTGGCCATCATCGCCGTGGCCTTCCTGATGAGCGGCCGCACCGACCCCTCGCAGGACGAGATCGCCAGCGCCATGGATGCGAGCCGGGCGGCCGGTTACGTCGAAGGCGCGACGGCCTCCGTCGCCTCGGGCGCCCAGGCCGCCGCCGACCGCACGGCGAGCGAAGCCGCCGACGCCGCCGCCGACGCCCGCGCAGCCGCCGAGAGCGCGGCCATGAGCGCCGGGGACGCCGCGCGGGACGCCTCCGACCGCGTGGAAGACGAGACCGCGACCATCACCACCCCGGTCCAGTAGCCGCCGTTTGCGCGGGGGCCGGAGCCGCCTTAAGTCTGGACCCATGCGCCAGACCTTCGACGAGACGACCGATCCCGGTTTCGGCCCCCGCCACGTCCCCCTGATCCGCGAGGCCATGGCCCGCCAGAGGCTGGACGGCTTCCTCGTGCCGCACGAGGACGAGCACCAGAACGAGTACCTACCCGAAGCCAACGACCGCCTCGCCTGGGCCACCGGCTTCACCGGCTCGGCCGGGGCGGCGGTGATCCTGAAGGACAAGGCGGCCGTCTTCGTGGACGGCCGCTACACCCTCCAGGTCCGCGACCAGGTCGATACGGCGCTGTTCGAGATCCTCGATTACGTCGACAGCGGCGTGGCGCGCTGGCTGGAAGCCTCGGCGCCGAAGGGGGCGGTCATCGGCTACGATCCGCGCCTGCACAGCCCGGACGCCCTCTACCACCTGCGCGCGGCGACCGAGAAGGCGGGGGCGAGCCTCAAGCCCGTCGCCGCCAACCCGCTGGACGAAGCCTGGGGCGCCGAGCGGCCCGCCCAGCCCGCCGCCCCCGTCGTTCCCCATCCCCTGGAGTACTCAGGCGAGGAATCCGCCGCCAAGCGCGCCCGCGTGGGCGCCGGCCTGGGGGCCGACGCCGCCGTCATCACCGCGCCTGCCTCCATCGCCTGGCTGTTCAACATCCGGGGCGGGGACGTCATCCGCTCGCCGCTCCCGCTGGCGCAGGCGGTCCTGAACCGCGACGGGACCGCGCGGCTGTTCCTCGACCCGGCGAAGGTGACGGAGGACCTGCCCGCCTGGCTCGGAAACCAAGTGTCGCTGGAGGGGCCGGACGCCCTGCCCGGCGCGCTGGCCGACCTCCATGGCCAGAAGGTTCTGATCGACCCGCAGCAGTCCCCGGCCTGGTACTTCGACGAACTGGCGCGGGCGGGCGCGGAGGTGGTGCGCGGCGCCGATCCCTGCGCCCTGCCCCGGGCCTGCAAGAACGCCGTCGAGATCGAGGGCGCCCGCAAGGCCCACGCCCGCGACGGCGCGGCCCTGAGCCGCTTCCTGCACTGGCTGGCCACCGAGGCGCAGGAGACCCTGCCGGACGAGACGCAGATCGTGGCGAAGCTGGAAGGCTTCCGCGAAGCGACCGGCGCGCTGAGGGACCTGTCCTTCGACACCATCGCGGGCGCGGCGGCCAATGGGGCCATCGTCCACTACCGTCCGACCGAGCGGCTGAAGAAGCGGGCGGAGAAGGGCTCGCTGCTGCTGGTCGACAGCGGGGCGCAGTATCTCGACGGCACGACGGACGTCACCCGCACCGTCGCCATCGGCGAGCCGAGCGCGGAGATGCTCCAGCGCTTCACCCTGGTGCTGAAGGGGCACCTCGCCCTGACCCGCATCCGCTTCCCGAAGGGCACCACAGGCTCGGCGCTGGACGTGCTGGCCCGCGCGCCGCTGTGGTCGGCGGGGCTCGACTACGACCACGGCACGGGGCACGGGGTCGGCAGCTACCTCGGCGTCCACGAGGGGCCGCACCGGATATCCAAGTCCCCCAGCACGGTCGCCCTCCAGCCGGGGATGATCGTCTCCAACGAGCCCGGCTACTATAAGGAAGGCGCCTACGGCATCCGCATCGAGAACCTGCAATTCGTCACCGAGCCCGCCGATGTGGGGGGCGAGCGACCGATGCTGGGCTTCGAGGCCCTGACGCTCGCCCCCATCGACCGCCGCTGCATCGAGACCGCCCTGCTGACGGACGAGGAGCGGGCGCAGCTCGACGCCTACCACGCCCGCGTCCTCGCCATGGTGGGGCCGCAGGTGGACGGCGAGGTCCGCGCCTGGCTGGAAGGCGCCTGCGCCCCGCTCTAAGTTTTTTTCGCCCGGGCTGTCGGTTCGGCCGTTGTCGCTTCGTCCTAGGAGCGAGCCCGCAACAGGAGGACCCAATGCCGAAGATCACCCCGTTCCTGTGGTTCGACACCCAGGCCGAAGAGGCCGCCAACTTCTACGTCTCGGTCTTCCCGAACTCGAAGATCGTCGGGACCATGCGCTCCAACGACGCCATTCCGGGCCCCGCGAACGGCGTACTGACCGTCGAGTTCGAACTGGACGGCCAGACGTTCACCGCCATGAACGGCGGCCCCGGCCACCCGCCCACCGACGCCGTGTCCTTCGTCATCCCCTGCGAGGACCAGGCCGAGGTCGACCGCTACTGGGAGGCCCTGACCGCCAATGGGGGCAAGGAGATCCAGTGCGGCTGGCTTGCGGACCGCTTCGGCGTGTCGTGGCAGGTGACGCCCACCGTCCTGCTGAAGCTGATGAGCGATCCCGATCGGGCCAAGGCCGCGCGGGTGGCCCAGGCGATGATGCGGATGGTCAAGATCGACATCGCCGGGATCGAGGCCGCCGCCGAGGGCTAGCCGGGCGGCCGGTATGGCGCCAAGCTCCTTCGGAAACCCTGGGGAGGGCGCCATGTTCGTCGGACACTACTCGGCCGCGCTGGCGGCGAAGGCGGCGGAGCCGCGCGGGCCGCTGTGGGCCTATGTCGCCGCCGCCCAGCTCATCGACATCGGCTGGGGCGCGCTGGTCATGGCCGGCGTCGAGAAGGTCAGGTTCGACGAGAGCCTGCCGGGCTCGTCGCTGGACCTTCACCACATGCCCTGGACCCACAGCCTGCCCGCCGCCGCCATCTGGGCGGTGGGGGCGGTGGTGCTGTGCCGCCTGATGAAATGGCCGATGCGGGTGGCGGTGATGGTCGGGCTGGTCGCCTTCTCCCACTGGCTGCTCGACTTCCTCGTCCACCGGCCGGACCTGCTGCTGTGGCCGGGCGGCGGGAAGGTGGGGCTGGGCTGGTGGAACTATCCCGTGCCGGAGCAGGCGCTGGAGATCGGCCTGCTGGGACTGGCGGGCATGGCCTGGGCCTGGGTCCGCGCCAAGGCGGGCCGGTCGCTGACCCCGGCGCTGGGGTTCGTGGCGGCGCTGATCGGGTTGCAGGTGGTGGTGATGTTCATGCCGCCGAACCACGACCCCGTCGCCTTCGGGATGAACGCCGTGGCGGTCTACCTCATCGCGGCGGCGGTGGCGTGGGTGGTGGATCGAAAGTCAACCTGAGACCAGCGCCAGCCACTCGTCCTCGGTCATCACCTGTATTCCCAGCTCGGTCGCCGCCTTCAGCTTCGACCCTGCCCCCGGCCCCGCGACCACCAGATCGGTCTTGGCCGACACCGAGCCGGACACCTTGGCCCCCAGCGCCGTCGCCTGGGCCTTGGCCTCGTCGCGGGTCATCTTCTCCAGCGCGCCGGTGAAGACCACCGTCTTGCCCGCCACCGCCGTGTCGGTCTTCGGCTTCTCGGCGTCCTGCACCCGAAGCTGGGCCGCCAGCCGCTCGACGATCCCGCGGTTGTGGTCCTCGGCGAAGTAGGAGGCCGCCGCCTCGACCACCGCCTCGCCGATCTGGTCGAGGGCGTCCAGCTCGGCCATCGCCGCCTCGTCCCGGTCCGCCACCTTGTCCATCGCTTCCAGGAAGGCCGCCAAGGTCCCGTACCCCCGCGCCATCGTCAGGGCCGTCGTCTCGCCCACATGCCGGATGCCCAGCGCGAAGATGAACCTGTCCAGCGCGATGGCCCGCCGCGCCTCGATGGAGGCGAAGAGGTTGCGCACGCTCGTCTCGCCCGCCCGCTCGCGGTCCTTGAGCTTCTTGAGCGATTGGCGGTCGCGCTCCTCCAGCGTGAAGATGTCGGCCGGTTCGCCGATGAGCTGGTCGTCGTAGAAGGCGACCAGTTGCTTCACCCCCAGCCCCTCGATGTCGAAGGCCCGGCGGGAGACGAAGTGCTTCAGGTGTTCGATCCGCTGGAAGGGGCAGGCGAACTCGCCCGTGCAGCGGCGCACCACCGTCTCGGCCCCCGCCGCCGTCGTCTCGCGGGCCAGCGGCGTGGACAGCGGGCACGGGCAGACGTGAGGGAACTCGTAGGGCTCCGCATCCTCGGGCCGGGCCTCCAGCACCACCTCGACGATCTGCGGGATCACGTCGCCCGCCCGCTGGAGCACGACGGTGTCGCCGACGCGAATGTCCTTGCGGGCGATCTCGTCGCCGTTGTGCAAGGTGGCGTTGGTGACGCTGACGCCGCCGACCGTCACGGGCTTCAGCCGAGCCACCGGCGTGATCGCCCCCGTGCGGCCGACCTGGAGGTCGATGGCCTCCAGGATCGTCCTGGCCCTTTGAGCCGGGAACTTCCGGGCGATGGCCCAGCGCGGGACGCGGGTGACGAACCCCAGCCGCCCCTGCCAGTCCAGCCGGTCGACCTTGTAGACCACCCCGTCGATGTCGAAGTCTAGCGTCGGCCGGGCGGCCTCCATCTCGCGATAGGCGTCCAGCAGGCCGTCCAGGTTCTTCACGCACCGCGCCTGCGGCGTGACCTGGAAGCCCCACGCCTTCAGGGCCTCCAGCGCCTCCCACTGGGCCTTGGCGAAGGGCGCGCTGGTCTCGCCCCAGGCGTAGGCGAAGAAGCCCAGCGGCCGGCTCGCCGTCACCGCCGGGTCGATCTGGCGCACCGAGCCGGAGGCGAAGTTGCGGGGGTTGGCGTAGACGCGCTCGCCCTTCTCCTGCGCCGCCGCGTTCATGGCCGCGAAGGCCGCCAGGGGCATGTAGACCTCGCCCCGCACCTCGATCCGCGCGGGCCAGCCGGTCCCGGACAACGCGTGGGGAATGTCCTTGATGGTCCGCAGGTTGACGGTGACATCCTCGCCCACCCGGCCGTCGCCTCGCGTGGCGGCCCGCACCAGCTTGCCCTCGACGTAGAGCAGGGAGGCCGACAGCCCGTCGATCTTCGGCTCGGCGGTATAGAAGACGTCCTCGTCCAGCTTCAGGAAGCGGCGGATGCGCGTGTCGAATTCGGCCGCCTCCTCGTCGGTGAAGGCGTTGTCGAGGGACAGCATGGGCGTCCCATGCTCGACCGGCGCGAACTTCTCCGACCGGACCGCGCCGACCCGCAGCGACGGGGAGTTGTCGCGCACCAGATGCGGGAAGCGCGCCTCGATCTCCTGGTTGCGGCGCTTGAGCGCGTCGTACTCGGCGTCCGTGATCGCGGGCGCCTCGTCCTGGTAGTAGGCGAGGTCATGGGCCGCGAGCGTGTCGGCCAGCGTGGTCAGTTCGGCGTCGGCTTCGGATTCGGTCAGGTCGGCGACGGGCTTCATGCGCCAAGTTCTACTGGCCCGCCGCTTGCTCCAAAAGGCCCGAAAGGACCGCGTCATGACCCAGATCGCGACACCCAAGCTGCAGAAAGGCGGCGCCCTGGACCTGCTGAGGTTCCTGGCGGCCTTCTTCATGGTGTTTCACCATGCGGCTTTCGCGGCGCCGGTCCCGCTGGGGGACATCCATCCGGTATTCGAGCGCGGCTACCTGGCGACCAACTTCTTCCTGATCGTCTCCGGCTATGTGCTGGGCCGCATCTACGGCGACCGGGTGCTGAACGCCGGGATCGGCCACGGCGCCTTCTGGATGAAGCGCGCGACGCGGGTCGTTCCCGCGCACCTGATCATGGTGGGGGCCTTCGTGGCGCTGGTGCTGGCGGCCGGCATGGTCGGCATCTCGCCGAGCAATCCCGAATGGTTCGACTGGGGCCAACTCCCTTCGCAACTGTTCCTCGTGCAGGCGATCTTCGTGCCGGGCGGCAAGGGCTGGAACGCGCCATCGTGGTCGCTGTCGGCGCTGCTGGTCTGCTACGCTCTGTTCCCCTTCTTCTGGCGCGGCATGAACAAGGCCGTGCGGGGCTATGCGGCCCTGGCGCTGGGGGTTGCGACCGTGGCGCTGATGGACGTGATCACCCACCTCGTCCTGAACTCGCCGATCTACCAGATGCCGCTGAACATGGGCGTCATCCGGGGCGTGACCATGTTCCTGCTGGGCGTGTGCCTGGCCCGGTTCTCGATCACCACCTACATCCGCCCGCTGGCCGCCTGGCTGACGATGGCCGTCGGCGTCGTGGTGCTGGTCGGGGTGCAGTTCCTGGGCCGGCACGACTTCGTCTCGACCATGAGCGTCGCGGCCATCGTGGTCGCCGCCGGGGCCATGCCGGTGAAGAAGCCGTCGAAGATCCTGCAGACCGGCGCGCTGGTCGCCTTCGCCATCTTCATCACCAACGAGTTCGTGCGGGTCGTCTACTTCGGCGTCGCCGACGTGCTGACGGCGCGCTTCGCCTTCGACACGGCGACCCAGTGGCTGGTCTGGTGGGGCGACCCCATCGCCGCCGTCGCCTTCGCCATCGGGTTCCACTACCTCGTGGACATGCCGACGCAGGACTGGATCAAGAAGCGGTTGCCGTTCGGCAAGGCGAAGCGACTGGAAGCGGCGACCGCCTAGGCCCCGATCAGCGCCCGCGCCGCCGCCCTCGCCGCCTCGGTGACCTCGGCGCCGGAAAGCATCCGGGCGATCTCCTCCTCGCGGGCTGCCGGGGTCAGGACCTCGACCGCCGTGCGGACCTTCTCCCCGCCCGCCTTGGCGATGCGCCAATGGGTGTCGGCCCGCGCCGCGACCTGGGCCGAATGGGTGACGACCAGCACCTGGGCGTCCGCCGCCAGCCGCTTCAGCCGCAGCCCCACCGCGTCGGCCACGGCGCCGCCGACGCCCTGGTCCACCTCGTCGAAGATCATCAGGGGTTGGGCCCCCTCCCCGCGCCCGGCCAGCGCCGCCTTCAGGGCGAGGGCGAATCTGGCCAGCTCGCCGCCGGACGCGATGGCCTCCAGCGGACCGAAGGGCGCGCCGGGGTTGGTGGCGATCTCGAAGGCCGCGCGGTCCAGGCCCGACGGCCCGGCGCGGTCTTCCGCCAGCGGCTCGACCGCCACGCGGAAGCGGGCCTTTTCCAGCTTCAGCGGCGCAAGTTCGGCCTCGACGGCGGCGGCCAGCCGGTCGCCCGCCGCGCGGCGCTCGGCGGTCAGGGCGGCGGCGGCGGCGAGGTAGATCGCCTTGGCCCCCGCCTCGGCGGCTTCCGCCTCGCGCAGGGATTCCTCGGAGGTCTCGACCAGCCGAAGCCGGGCGGCGTACTCGATCCTGCGGGCAGGCAGCGCCTCGACCGGCGCCGCCAGCTTGCGGGCCATGGCGCGCAGGGCGAACAGCCGCTCCTCGGCCTTCTCCAGCCGGTCGGGTTCGAGGTCGAAGCTCTCGGCGGCGGCGTCGATGGCGGCGGCCGCCTCCTGCGTCTCGACCAGCGCCCGGTCGACGGCCTCGCAGGCGGCGGCCAGGCGGGTGAGCGCCGGGCCGTCGACGGCCGCCCCCGCCTGCGTCGCCCGCTCCCGCGCCCGTTCCAGCGCCCGGAAAGCCTGGGCGAGCCGCCCGGAATCACCCATCGCCTCGCGGGCGGCGGCGATGTCGGCCAGCGCCTTCTCGGCGGCGCCCAGCAGGGCGCGCTCCTCGGCCAGCGCCGCCTCCTCGCCCTCGCGGGGGGCGAGTTGGTCCAGCTCGGCCAGGCGCAAGGTGATCTCGTCGACCTCAGCGGCGGCGCGGGCGGCTTCCTCCCGCAGCGCCTCGGCCCGCTCCCGCGCCGCCCGCCAGCCGCTCCAGGCCAGCGCGCAGGCGCCCGGCGACACGCTCCCGAAGACGTCGAGCAGCGTGCGGTGGGTGCGGACGTCCAGCAGGCCGACCGTCTCGTGCTGGCCGTGAACTTCGAGCAGCAGGGCGCCGAGTTCCTTCAGCACGCCGACGCCGGTCGCCTGATCGTTGACGAAGGCGCGCGAGCGGCCGTCGGCGCCGAGCGTGCGGCGCAGGACGAGGTCCTCGTCGCGGGCGTAGGAGAGGCCCTTCTCGTCCAGGTAGGACCAGACGGCATGGCCGGGATCGGGCGCGAAGACGGCCGAGGCCGAGGCCTGCGCCGCACCGCGCCGCACCAGCCCGGCGTCGGCGCGGGCGCCGGTCGCCAGCCCCAGGGCGCCCAGGATGATGGACTTGCCCGCCCCGGTCTCGCCGGTGAGCGCGGTCAGGCCAGGACCGATGGCGAGGTCGAGCGCCTCGATCAGCACGACGTCCCTGATGCCCAGCCCGATCAGCATGGCGTCAGGATCGTCGCGAATCAGTCCGAATCAAAACGGGTTGATGCGGCCCAGGAAGCTCTCGCGCTTCTTCTTGGGCTGCACGGGCGCGGCGGCGGCCGGCTCGCCCGCGTCGGCGGCGGCCGGCGGCGGCAGGGTGGTGTCCTTGCCCTGGATCAGGCGCTCCAGCATGTTCTTGCGCATGCCCGGGCCGCGCGGCTCGGTCGCCGGTTGCAGGCCGCTGTCGGTCAGCAGCTTGTAGGCGTCGCCATACCAGCGGTCGCCGGGGAAGTTGGCCCCAAGCACCGCGCCGTTGCGCTTGGCCTCGTCCAGCAGGCCGAGGGTCAGGTAGGACTCGACGAGGCGGTACAGGGCTTCGGGCGTGTGCGAGGTCGTCTGGTAGCGGTCCACCACGTTGCGGAAGCGGCCCACGGCGGCCAGCGTCTGGCCCTGGCGCAGGTAGTAGCGGCCGACGTTCATCTCCTTGCCGGCGAGCTGGTCGTTGACCATGTCGATCTTCAGGCGCGCGTCCTGGGCGTATTCGCTGCTGGGGAAGCGCTGGACGACTTCCATCAGGGTGGCGCGGGCGTTTTCTGTGGCCGCCTGGTCGCGGCCGACGTCGACGATCTGCTCGAAGTAGCAGACGGCCTTCAGGTAGTAGGCGTACACGGCCGATGGGTTGCCCGGATAGAGGGCGATGAACCGCTCGGCGTCGCCGATGGCGTCGGCGTAGTCGTTGGACTGGTAGTTGGCGAAGGCGGTCATCAGGATCGCCCGGCGCGACCACTCCGAATAGGGATGCTGGCGCTCCACCTCGCGGAAGTACTCGACGGCCTCGTCCCAGCGCCGCTCGTCCATGCGCAGGGCGCCGGTGGCGTAGAGCAGCTCGACCGGCCGCTCCTCGTAGACGATGCGGGGCTTTTCCTTCTTGCCCGAGCACCCGGAGACGACCAGGGCGGCGGCCAGCGCGGCGATGACGACGGCCGTTTGGCCCCAGGATCTACGAAGCACGGACCCTCACCTTCAAAAAAACCTGCCGCGCTCCCCCGCGCGTTCCTTGCGGCTTCTACACCACGCAAGGGCGGGCGCAAATGTGGCGAACGCCGGGATACGGCGATCAGACCAGGATGACGCTGTCGCTGTAGGCCGCAAGGGCCGCATCGTGGGTGACGAGCCGCAGCGGCTCGGTCAGCGCCTGTGCGACCAGCAGGCGGTCGAAGGGGTCGCCGTGGAGCGGATCGAGCGCCTCCACCGCCACCGCATGGGCGGCGGTGACAGGCAGGATTCTGAAGCCCGCGGCCTCGAACAGGCCCTGCGACTGGCCTGCGGAGAAGGGCAGCGCCCTGGGGCCGCCCCGGCGCAGGGCGTTCTTGATCGAGATTTCCCACAGGCTCGCGGCGCTGATCGCGACCGTATTGGCCGGGTCGGCGATCAGCTCACGCCCCCGCCTGGCCAGCTTCGGGTTGTTGGTCAGGGCCCACAGCGCGACGTGGGTGTCGATGAGGAGGTTCATTCCCCCTCGAACATCTTGCGGATCAACTCGTTGTCGGCGTCGAAGTCGTCGGGCACCTCGAACAGCCCCTTTGCGATGCCGATCCGCTTACTTACGTCCTGCGGCGGCTGCACGGGCACCAGCCGGGCGGCGGGCTTGCCGTTGCGGGCGATGACGATCTCGGATTCGGCGCCGCTTTCGACCGCCTCGACCAGCTTCGACAGATTGGTCTTGGCCTCAAGCATGTTGACGGTATGCACGACGAAGCTCCTTAGCCAGACTTAGCTAAGGTATGCCTTTCGTCTCAGGATCGCAAGGATCAGACCGCTTCGGCCAGCGCCGGCGCCAGGGTGCGGACGCGCCAGGCCGAGGGGTTGGCGACCAGGGCGCGGACCAGGGCGTTGTTGACGCCGTGGCCAGCCAGGACGCCCTCGAAGCGGCCGAGGATGGGCATGCCCAGGACATAGAGGTCGCCCACCGCGTCCAGCGCCTTGTGGCGCACGAACTCGTCGGGGCGGCGCAGGCCCTCGGGGTTCAGCACGCGGTCGCCGTCGATGACCACGGCGTTCTCCATCGAGCCGCCGCGGGCCAGGCCGATGGCGCGCAGGGCCTCGACCTCGCGCAGGAAGCCGAAGGTGCGGCACTCCGACAGTTCCTCGCGGAAGCTGTCCTCGTCCACCACCAGGTCCACCCGCTGGCGACCGATGGCGTTGGAGGCGAAGGCGATCTCGAAGGCGACCTCGAACTGGTCGGAAGGCGTCAGGGTTGCGTACTTGTCGTCCTCGTCCACGCGGACGGCGCCTACGATCTCGATATAGCGGCGGGCGGCCTCCTGGCGACGGCGGCCGGCGCGGTCGATGATCTGGACGAAGGGCTCGGCCGAGCCGTCCATGATCGGGACCTCGGGGCCGTCCAGCTCGATCGTCGCGTTGTCGACGTTCAGCGCCGCGAGCGCGGCCATCAGGTGCTCGATGGTCGAGACGGTGGTGTCGGCGGCGTTGCGGATGACGGTGCCCAGGCGCGTCTGGCTGACGGCCTCGGCCGAAACCGGCACGGCGTTGTCGCGGTCGCGGACGTCGGTGCGGACGAAGGTGATCCCAGCGTCGATGGCGGCCGGGCGGATGGCCACGCGGACGTGCTCGCCCGTATGGAGCCCGATGCCCGCGAAGATCGCGGGGCCCGCCAGGGTATGCTGGTATTGCGCCGACACGAACCAACCTCGTTAGACTTCACGCCCGAGGCTCTCATTTAGAGTCCGTGCTGCGGTGCGGCAAAACAATAGCTGTTACGTATTGTTTCGCCGACAACCCGCTGAAACCACTGGATTAGTTGGCCAACCTGCGCAGGAACGACGGGATCTCCAGATCGTCGTTCTCCTCAGGGGCGAGTTCCTCCGCCGGCTGGGAGGCGACGGCGCGTCCCCCGGCCGTGGCGCGGGCCTGCGGCGGCGGCGCGGACGGGGCGGCGGGCGCCTCGTAGCGCTGGCGGCCGCCGAACAGGCTGAGCCAGCCGCCCTTCTGCTGGCGGCGGTCGTCGGCCAGGTGCAGCTCGGGGAACATGGCCTCGTCGCCCTCCTCGGCCGCCAGCGGATCGACGATCCTGGCGATAGGGCGCGGGGCTTCCACGACCGGCTCGGCCGCGGGCTGCTCGAAGTAGAGGGCGCCCTGCTCTTCCGTTTCCGGCAGCTCGGGCTCGATGGAGCCCAGGACCGGATCGGCGAAGGCGGCGGGCTCGGCCGGCGCGGCCACCGGCTCGAAGGCCCGCTGATCGCCGACGATCAGCGGCTTGGCCGTGGCGTTCACGCGCGGGCTGCGGGCCGGTTCGATGGCGGCCATGGAGGCGCCGTCCATGCCGGTGGCGACCACCGACACGCGGATGACGCCTTCCAGCGACGGGTCGAAGGCCGCGCCGAAGATGATGTTGGCTTCCGGGTCCACCTGGTCGGAGATGGCGTTGGCCGCCTCGTCGACTTCCAGCAGGGTCATGTCCAGGCCGCCGGTCACGTTGACCAGCACGGCCTTGGCGCCCTTCAGCGACACTTCGTCCAGCAGCGGGTTCTGGATGGCGTTCTGGGCGGCCATCAGGGCGCGGTCCTCGCCCGTGGCCTCGCCCGTGCCCATCATCGCCTTGCCCATCTCGGTCATGACCGTACGGACGTCGGCGAAGTCGAGGTTGATCAGGCCCGGCAGCACCATCAGGTCGGTGATCGAGCGCACGCCCGAGTGCAGGACCTGGTCGGCCATGCCGAAGGCCTCGGCGAAGGTCGTCCGTTCGTTGGCGACGCGGAACAGGTTCTGGTTCGGGATGACGATCAGGGTGTCGACGTAGCGTTGCAGCTCGGCGATGCCCGCGTCGGCCAGCCGCATCCGGTGGCGGCCTTCGAAGTGGAAGGGCTTGGTCACCACGCCCACCGTCAGGATGCCGCGCTCGCGCGCGCACTTGGCGATGATCGGCGCGGCGCCCGTGCCGGTGCCGCCGCCCATGCCGGCGGTGATGAAGACCATGTGGGCGCCGTCGAGGTGTTCGCCGATCTCGGGCGAGGACTCCTCGGCCGCGCTCATGCCGATCTCGGGGTGGGCGCCGGCGCCGAGGCCCTGCGTCACCTGCACGCCGAGCTGGATGCGCCGGTCGGTCTTGGAGAAGGCGAGCTGCTGGGCGTCGGTGTTCGCGACGACGAACTCCACCCCTTCGAGCCCGGCCTCGATCATGTTGTTGACCGCGTTGCCGCCGGCCCCGCCGACGCCGAACACGACGATCCGGGGCTTCAGCTCCGTCGTCTGGGGGGGGAGGAATTTGAAACCGCTCATTGGGACCCCGCGTCCTACGCTTCAAGGCGAAAAGCGCTCGGCGACCCGCTCGCCGAAGCACATCCGTCAACGTGGGGTTAACTAGAGCGCCACCACCGTTAATCGGCGGTTAACTGCATAATCTGAGTCGGCTCGCGGTCGAGAAAACTGGTTACAAATTTGTTGTACGGCAAAGATTAACGGCCGCGATCTACAGGTTATCCCTCAGCCAGGCCGCCGCCCGCGTGATGGCCCCCGCCTTGGGGTCGACGGGCTCGCGGCGGACCTTCGCGCCCGCCAGCACTTTCGGCGAGACCGCCTCGCGCGGGCCGAAGGCGGAGCGGTGCAGGACGCCCGCCGCCGCGCAGAAGGCGGGACCGGACGCGGCGTCGGCCAGGTGGGGCACGCGGCGGGGACGGCCGAGGCGCACCGGGCGGTCGAAGACGCGGACGGCCACCTCGCGCACGCCCTGGAGCTGGCTCGCGCCGCCGGTCAGGACGATGGAGGCGCCGGGCTCGACCGGGGCGCCGGACGCCTTCAGCCGCTCGCGCAGCAGTTCGAGGGTCTCCTCGACGCGCGGGGCGATGATGCCCTTCAGCAGCGAGCGCGGAGCGATGACGGGACCGGCGCCGGGGTCGTCGCCGCGCGGCGGGGCCTCGATCATCTCACGGTCCTCGTTGGCCGAGGCGATGGCCGAGCCGTGCAGGGTCTTGATCCGCTCGGCCCCGGCGATGGAGGTCGACAGGCCCCGCGCGATGTCGGCCGTCACGTGGCCGCCGCCGACCGGCAGGCTGTCGACGTGGACGAGCGAGCCGCCCGAGAACACCGCCGCCGAGGTCGAGCCGCCGCCCATGTCGATGCACAGGGCGCCGAGGTCCATCTCGTCCTCCTCCAGCGCCGCGAGGGCCGAGGCGAACGGCGCGGCGACCACGCCCTCGAACTGGAGGTGGGCGCGCTCGACGCAATGGCTGAGCGTCTGGAAGACCGTCTCGCTGATCGAGACGACCAGCAGTTCGAGCCCCAGGAACTTGCCGAACATGGCGCGCGGGTCGCGCACGCCCTTCTGGCCGTCGACGGCCCAGGCGATGGGCAGCAGGTGGATGGGCTTGCGGCCCGGCAGGCGCACCTGGTTCAGCGCCGCGTGGATGGCGCGGGCGCAGTCGTTCTCGCCGATGGGCCGGGCGCCCAGCGAGACCTGGGCCATGACCCGGTGGCTGGCGATCTGGCCGCCGGAGATGGCGACAGTGACGCCCTGGACGGAGACGTTGGCGACGGTCTCGGCGCGCTCGACGGCCTGGGCGATTGCCTGCGCCGCCTCGTCCATGTTGACGATGGCCGCGCCCTTGACCCCGCGCGACTGGACGTAGCCGACCCCGGCCGTGGTCAGGGTGCGCTCCTCGCGCTTGATCCCGTCCGGCCTCATGATGAAGCAGCCGACCTTGGACGCGCCCAGGTCCACCGCCGCGATCACCGGCTGCCGCGCGAGCGGCTTGAACCCGTCGCGGGCTTCCCTCTTGTCTTCGAGACGCGCCATCAGCTTTCCCACCGCGACAGAACTTCTTCCATCACGCGCCGCCCGCGACGAGCTGGCCCGGAAGGACCCCGTCACGTGGCCGCACCGCCACCATCTCGGGATCGCGCAGGTCGATGCGCGCGAAGCCGAGTTCCAGAATTCTTTGCCGCCGGTCGAGCTGGTCGAGCTGGATCAGCGCGGCCTCCTCGTCCACCGCCGGAAGCTGCACCAGCGAGCCGTCCTTCAGCCGCAAGTCCCAGCGCCGTCCGTCCACCCGGATCACCGCCTCCAGCCGCGTGCGCAGGCGCGGGCGCTGCATCACGGCGGGCAGGATCTGGCCCGCCATCTCGGCCGCGCCCTCGCCCACCACCAGCGGCAACTCCGGGAAGCGGGCCGGGTCGGCCTCCGGGATCACGCGGCCGGAGCGGTCGATCACCTTCAGCCGCCCGCCCTGCTGCCACACCGCCATGGTGTCGCGCTCGGTCACGGCCACGACCATGGTGTCGGGCAGCAGGCGGATGACCCGCGCTTCCTTCACCCAGCCGACCTTCTCGACCTCGGCCCGCATGGCGGCGAGGTCCATGCCCAGCATCGGCTGGTCCTTGTGCAGGCCCGTCGCGCGCAGGATGTCGTCCCGCGCCATGGCAGAGGCGCCCTGCACGTGGACCTTCTGGACCGTGAAGCCGAAGCCCGCCAGTTCCGCGCCCACGCCCTTGCCCACCGCCGCGCCGAACCGCTCGGCCCGGTCGCCGGTGGCGAAGGCCGCGACCAGTCCTGTGGCCAGCACGACGCCCGCCGCGGCCAGCGCGAAACGGGGCGGCAAGGCCACCCCGCGCGCGGCGCGCAGCTTGGCGGCCGTCTGCACGCCGCCTTTCTGGGGAGAGCGGGACCTTGCCGGAGTTGCGGGCGCTTTGGCCCGAGGCTTGGCGCTAGCGCGTCTGGCCCCCCGCACCGCCGCGGGCATAAGCGTCCTCCGTGATCCACAGCACCAGGGCGTCGAACGAAACACCCACATGGGCCGCCTGCTCTGGCGCGAGCGAGGTGGGCGTCATGCCGGGTTGCGTATTCACCTCTAGAAGGACCAGAAGGTCGTTAATGTCATCATAACGGAAGTCGCTTCTGGTCACGCCTTGGCAACCAAGAGCGGCGTGGGCGGCCTCGGCCATGCGCAGGGCGCGCTCGAACGCCGCGGCCGGGATCGGGGCGGGAACCACGTGCTGCGAGCCGCCCTCGGCATACTTGGCGTCGTAGTCGTAGAAGCCGGTGCGCGGCACGATCTCGGTGACGGTCATGGCCTTGCCGTCCATCACCGCGACGGCCAGTTCCTTGCCGGCGATGTAGGGCTCGATCATCACCTCCTCGCCGAAGGTCCAGTCGGGGCGCGACAGTTCCTGCGGCGGGCCGTTGGCGCCCTCGAAGACCAGGAAGACGCCGACGGACGAGCCCTCGGCGTTCGGCTTGACGACGTAGGGCGGGGCCATGACGTGGCTCTTCGCCGCCTCGTGGCGGTTGAAGAGGCCGCCGCCGGGCACCACGACGCCCGCCGCCGCCAGCACCGCTTTCGCCTTGGCCTTGTCCATCGCCAGCGCCGAGGCCAGCACCCCGCAGTGGGTGTAGGGGAAGCCCAGCGTCTCCAGCACGCCCTGGACGCAGCCGTCCTCGCCCCACTCCCCGTGCAGGGCGTTGAAGCAGACGTCGGGCTTCAGGTCGCTCAGCACGGCGGCGAGGTTGCGCCCGGCGTCGACGCGCGACACCCGCGCGCCCAGCCGCTCCAGCGCGTCGGCGCAGGCGGCGCCGGAGACGAGGCTGACGTCCCGCTCGGACGACAGGCCGCCCATCAGGACAGCGACATGCTTGCCGGTGATGGCGTTCATTTCGCAAGGCTCCGGAAGTCGATGTCGCTGTCGGCGATCAGGTAGACCAGCGGCGCCCAGGCGGCGACGTTCTGGCGAAGGTCGGCCGGATCCACCTTGTCGAGGGTGTCGTCGGCCGAGTGGTGCAGGTCGAAGTAGCGGCTGGCGTCCTGGCGCAGGGCGAAGACGGGGACGCCCGCGTTCTTCAGCCCCTCCATGTCCGCCCCGCCGAAGGTCGCCGGATCGTTCGAGACGAGGACGCCGAGCGGCGCCAGCACCTCGGCCGTCGCCTTCATGGCCGGATGGCCCCGCGAGCCCTTCGGCAGGCGCAGCGCCCAGACGCGGCCGGCGCCCAGGTCGCTCTCGCTGGCGACGACGATGTTGGGCGCGATGGCGGCGTGCTCGGCGGCGTAGGCGTTCTCCGAGCCGCCCAGCTCCTCCGAGCCGAACATCACGACGCGGATGGTGCGGCGGGGATGGCGGGGAAGCTCGCCGATCAGCCGGGCGGCGGCCGTGGTGATGGCGATCCCCGCCGCGTCGTCCACCGCCCCCACGCCGGGGTCCCAACTGTCGAGGTGGGCGCCGATGACGACGACCTCCTCGGGTCTTTCCGAGCCGGCGATGTCGCCGGAGATGTTCCAGGCCACGTTCTTGTCGTCGGTCGCGGAGGCGAGGTTCAGCCGCACCCGCACCGGCCCGCGCGCGGCCAGCCGCTCCAGCAGCTCGGCGTCGGGGGGCGAGAGGGCGGCGGCGGGAATCTTCGCCACCCCGTCGTCGTAGCTGAGGCCGCCGGTGTGCGGCAGGCGGGCGTCGTCGGTCGACAGCGAGCGCAGCAGGTAGGCGACGGCGCCGCGCCTGGCCGCCTCGGACGGCCCCTTGCGGCGGATGACGCTGGTCGCGGAATAGCCGCTGGCGTCCTGGGTGCGGACCATCTTCTGGGTGACGACGGCGATCTTGCCGGTCAGCGAGCCTTCCGGCGCGGCCAGCAGGGCGGCGTAGGTCGGGAAGACCGCCACCTCCGCCTCGATCCCCTGCGGCGGGGTGGGGACGGAGCGGCCGAGGCCGAGGATGGAAAGCTTGAACGGATAGGGCGCGACGATGTGGGCGGACTCCGCGCCTCGCGACCACGACGGCTTGGCGAACTCCTCGACGCGGATGTCGGTGAAGCCGAGGTCCCTGAACGTCGCCACCGCCCAGTCCCTGGCCCGCGCCATGCCGGGCGAGCCGGTCAGCCGGGGGCCGACCTCGGTCGTCAGGGATTCCGTCAGCGTCCAGGCGGTCGTGTCGGCCAGGGCCTTGTCGCGCAGGGCGGCGGCGGTCGCGGCGTCCTGCGCGTGGGCCGAGGTGGCGGCGAACGCCAGGGCGACGAGGATACGCTTCATTCTTCTAATCCCGCTCCGGTCAAAGGCCGCGCCCGATCCGCTTGATCTCCCACTCCAGCTCCACGCCGAACTTCTCCCGCACGTCGGCCCGCACCGCTTCGCCCAGGCCCTCCAGGTCGGCGGCGGTGGCCTCGCCCGTGTTGATCAGGAAGTTCGCGTGCAGCGGCGAGAACATCGCTCCCCCGAACGGCTTGCCGCGCCAGCCCGCCCCGTCGACCAGCTTCCACGAGGAGTGGCCCTCGGGGTTCTTGAAGGTCGAGCCGCCGGTCTTCTCGCGGACCGGCTGGGTGGTCTCGCGGCGCTCGGTGATCTGCGCGATCCGCGCCCTGATGGCGGCGGGCTCGTCCGGCCTCCCCTCGAACTCGGCCGACAGCACGATCAGGTCCGCGCCCTGCAGCGCGCTTTGGCGGTAGGCGTAGGCAAGCTCGGCGTTGGTCAGCCGCCGCACCTGCCCCGCCCGGTCCATGACGGTGGCGGCGACCAGCACCTGCACCGTCTCCGAGCCGTAGCACCCGGCGTTCATCACCGCCGCGCCCCCGACCGTGCCGGGGATGCCCGCATAGAACTCCAGCCCCGCGACCCCGGCCTCGGCGGCCTTGCGGGCGAGCACGGCGTCGGGCACGGCGGCGCCCGCGCGGAGGGTCGCCGGCCCTGTCACTTCCACCGTGTTGAAGCCCCGCCCCAGCCGGATCACCACCCCCTCGACCCCGCCGTCGCGGACCAGGGTGTTGGAGCCGACGCCCAGGACCGTGACGGGCGCCTCGGCGGGCAGCGCCTTCAGGAAGGCGGCGAGGTCCGCCTCGTCTTCCGGCAGGAACACCGCGTCCGCAGGCCCGCCGACGCGGAACCAGGTGAACGGCCCCAGCGCCTCGTCACGCAGCAGCTTGCCGCGCACGGGGATGTCGAGCCAGCTCACGCCAGCGCCTCGAGCTGCCCCGGCAGGGCGTAGGCCCAGGTGGTGATGTCGCCCGCGCCCAGGCAGACGACCACGTCGCCGTCCCTGGCCTCGGCCGCGACCATCCCCGGCAGGGCGGCGAGGCTTTCCAGCGGCAGCGCCCGGCGGTGGCCGTAGCGGTGCAGGCCCTCGACCAGGCCGTCGCGGCTGGCGCCCTCGATCGGCTGCTCCCCGGCCGAATAGACGTCGGCGACGATCACCGTGTCGGCGTCGTTGAAGCAGGCGCAGAAGTCGGCGAACAGGTCCGAGAGGCGGCTGTAGCGGTGCGGCTGGACCACCGCCACCACCTTGCCCGACGTCACCTGCCGGGCGGCGCGCAGCACGGCGGCGATCTCGACCGGGTGGTGGCCGTAGTCGTCCACCACGCGAACGCCGTTCGCCACCCCCGTGGTCGTGAAGCGCCGCTTGACCCCGCCGAACCCGGCCAGCCCCTTGCGGATCGCCTCCTCGCTGACGCCCAGCTCGCGGGCCACGGTGATGGCGGCCAGGGCGTTGGAGACGTTGTGCCAGCCCGGCATCGGCAGGTGCAGCCCGGCGATGGCGCGGCCCTCCCCTTCCCGGCCCTGGATCAGCACGTCGAAGGTCGCCCCGTCCGGCCCCATCTCGACGCTGGTGGCGCGGACCTCGGCCTGCGGGTTGATCCCGTAGGTGACAAGGCGGCGGTTCTCGACCCGCGCGGCCATCGCCTGGACCTCCGGGTGGTCGAGGCAGACGGCCGCGAAGCCGTAGAAGGGGATGTTCTCGACGAAGTCCTGGAAGGCGCTCTTGACCGCCTCGAAGTCGCCGTAGTGGTCCAGGTGCTCGGGGTCGATGTTGGTGACGACGGCGCAGGTCGACTTCAGCTTCAGGAATGTGCCGTCGCTCTCGTCGGCCTCGACCACGATCCAGTCGCCCTCGCCCACCTTGGCGTTGGTGCCGTAGGCGTTGATGATGCCGCCGTTGACGACCGTGGGGTCGAGCCCGCCCGCGTCCAGCAGGGCCGCGATCATCGAGGTGGTGGTCGTCTTGCCGTGGGTGCCGCCGACCGCCACCGAGAACTGGAGGCGCATAAGCTCGGCCAGCATCTCGGCCCGGCGCACCAGCGGCAGGCGCAGGGCCCGGCCCGCCGCCATCTCCGGGTTGTCGGCCTTGACCGCCGTCGAATAGACGACCGCCGAGGCGCCTTCGACATGCTCGGGCGCGTGGCCGATGAAGACCTTGGCGCCGAGGGCCGCCAGCCGCTCGGTGTTGGCGCCGGCCTTGGCGTCGGAGCCCTGCACCGTATAGCCGATGCGCAGCATGATCTCGGCGATGCCGCTCATGCCGATGCCCCCGATGCCGATGAAGTGCACGGGGCCGAGTTCGAAGGGGACGGGGCGGCGGTTCATGATGTCCGCTTAGCGCAGCGCCGTCCGCTCCACCAGATCGGCGAGGGCTTCGGCGGCGTCAGGCGTGGCGACGCTCCGGGCGGCGGCGGCCATGCGGGCGAGCTGGTCGGGCTTCTTCAGCAGGGCGTTGAGGGCGCCCGCCAGGCTGTCGACGGTCAGCTCGTCCTCGGTGGCGACAGCGGCGGCGCCCACGTCCGACAGCAGTCGGGCGTTGAAGGTCTGGTGGTCGTCGGCGGCGATCTTCAGCGGCACGAGCAGTGACGGGCGCCCGGCGACCGCCAGTTCGCACACCGTCGAGGCCCCCGCCCGCCCGACGACGAGGTGGGCCGCGCCCAGGCGCCCGGCCATGTCGCGGAAGAAGGGCGCGACCTCGGCCTTCACCAGGGCGTCGGCGTAGGCGCCGCGCGCCGCCTCCATGCTCTCGGGCCGGGTCTGCTGCTGGATGGAGAGGCGGCCGCGCAGTTCCTCGGGCAGCTTGCGGATCGCCTCGGGCGGCAGTTCGGAGAGCAGCCGCGCGCCCTGGCTGCCGCCAGTGATCAGCACCCGCACCTCGCCGCCCGGCTCCGGCGGCCGGTAGGGCGCGTCGTAGAGGGCGCGGATGTCGGGGCGCACCGGGTTGCCGACGACATGGGCGCGGGCCTTCACGGCGGGCCTGGCCATCTGGAGCGTCGGGAAGGCGCAGGCGACCTCGTCGACGCGCGGGGCGAGGAAGCGGTTGACCCGTCCCAGCACCGCGTTCTGCTCGTGGATCAGGGTCGGGCGCTTCTGGCTGAGCGCGGCCAGCAGAGCGGGGAGCGAGGGATAGCCGCCGAAGCCGATCACCGCCGCCGGGTCGAGGTCGGTGAAGGCGCGGCGCGCCTCCATCACGCCCTTGAAGACCGTCAGCCCGGCCCTGGCCATGCCGAGGGGATCGCCGGGCCGGGCGGTGGCGGCCGACAGGGGGATGCGGACGTCGGCGGGGAACTTGTCGGCGTAGAGGGCGCCGCGCTCGTCGGTGGCCAGCGCGATCTGCCACTTGCGCGCCTTCAGCGCCTCGGCCAGCGCCTGGGCGGGGAAAAGGTGGCCGCCGGTTCCTCCGGCCGCGACGACGATCAGGCGGCGAGCCATGGCGCTCAGGCGAACGCGCCGGCGCGCGCCAGCTCCGGCGGCGCATAGGCCCCCGGACGGCGGCGCGTCAGGGCCAGCGCCATGCCCAGCGTCAATCCCATCGCCAGCATCGACGACCCCCCATAGGAAATGAACGGAAGCGTCATGCCCTTGGTCGGGATCAGGTTCAAGTTCACCGCCACGTTGATGAAGGCCTGCTGGCCGACCAGCACGAAGAGTCCGGCCGCCGCCACCTGCTCGAACGGGTCGGCCAGCTTCATGGCCTTGTAGAGGCCGCGGATGACCACGAAGCCGAACAGCGACACAAGCGCCAGCGAGAAGATCAGGCCGTACTCCTCGGCCGCCACCGAGTAGATGAAGTCGGTGTGCAGGTCGGGCACGTGGCGCTTCATCACCCCTTCGCCGGGGCCGCGCCCGAACAGGCCGCCCGCCGCGATGGCCTCGGCGGCGCGGGTGATCTGGTGGGTGTCGGCCTTCTCCGGGGAGAAGAAGCGGTCGACGCGGCTGGCGACGTGGTCGAACAGGAAGTAGGTGCTGCACAGGCCCGCTATGGCTGTCACCCCCAGCCCCATGATCCACGACAGCGGCACCCCCGCCATCCAGAAGGCCATCCCGAAGGCGACGGTGATGAGCACGGTCTGGCCGACGTCCGGCTGGATCAGCAGCAGCACCACGGCCAGCATGTAGAGGAGGAAGGCGATGGAGACGCCCGGCACCCCCTCGCCCTTCTGCGCCTCGGCGAACATCCACGAGACCAGCACGATCAGCGCCGGTTTCATGAATTCCGACGGCTGGAGGGTGAAGCCGCCCAGCGATATCCACCGGGTCGCGCCCTTGGCGCTGTGACCCAGGAACGGCAGGGCCAGCATCAGGAGGATCGCCGCCCCATAGACGATGACCGCCGCCCGCCTGACCCCCCGGGGCGACAGCATCGAGACGCCGATGAGGATGGCGAAGGCCCCGGCGGCGAAGACGCTCTGGCGCAGGGCGAAGTGGAAGGGATCGCCCAGGTTCATCCGCTGGGCCGCCGCCGGGCTGGAGGCGAAGGACAGCAGCACGCCGACGATGATCAGGATGCCGACCGCCCCCAGCAGCCAGCGGTCCGTCGTCCACCACCACAGGCCCAGCGGGCTGCGGTCGGAGCGGGCGAAGGCGTGCTGGGAGGGGGTCATCGCGGATGCCCCGTGCGTGGTTCGAGACGCTCGGCTGGGGCCTCGCTCCTCACCATGACGACTACTGAGTTCGTCATCCTGAGGAGGGCGAAGCCCGTCTCGAAGGACGCACTCACGCCCGCGCCCCCCGAAGCTGAGGCCGCACCAGGTCCTGGACGGCCGTGCGGAAAGCCTCGCCGCGCTGCTCGAAGTCGGCGAACTGGTCGAAGGAGGCGCAGGCCGGCGAGAGCAGGACGATGGCGTCCTCGCCGGATTCCTGCGCGTCGGCGTAGGCGGCGGCCACGGCTGCGTCGATGGTCCCGCAGCGGTCGAAAGGAGCCTTGCCGTCGAGTGTCGCCCCGAACGTGTCCGCCGCCTCGCCCACGAGGTAGGCCTTGGCGATCCGCGGGAAGAGGTCGGCCAGGGGCTCGATCCCGCCGGCCTTCTGCACGCCTCCGGCGATCCAGTAGAAGCGCGGATAGCTGCTCATCGCCTGCCGGGCGGCGTCGGCGTTGGTGGCCTTGCTGTCGTTGACGAAGCGTACGCGGCCGATCTGGGCGACCGTCTCCATGCGGTGGGCGAGGCCCGGGAAGGTCATTAGGCCCTCGGCGGCCTCCTCGGCCGGGATGCCGATGGCGCGGGCGGCGGCGTAGGCGGCCGCCGCGTTCTGCCAGTTGTGGCGGCCGGGCAGCGACCGCGCCCGCAGCAGGTCGGCGACCTCGACCACGCGGTCGCCGGTGGCGTCGTACAGCACGCCCTGGAGCGCATAGACGCCCCGGCCCATCGACTTCGAGGCGCTGATCGGGCGGATGGTGCGGCGGTTGGCGGCGGTGATCTCGGTGCAGATCTGCTGGCACCAGGGATCGTCCACGCCGATGACGGCGGTGTCGCCCTTGCCCTGGTTCAGCAGGATGCGCTTCTTGGCCGCGACGTAGCCCTCCATGCCGCCGTGGCGGTCGAGGTGGTCGGGCGAGACGTTCAGCAGCACCGACACGTCCGCCTTCAGGCTGGAGGTCAGGTCGAGCTGGTAGGACGAGCACTCCAGCACATAGACCGCCCCGCCGTGCATGTCGGGCAGGCCCAGCACGCCGACGCCGATGTTGCCGCCGATGCGGGTGTCGCGCCCGGCGCTGGCGGCGAGGTGGCCGAGCAGGGCCGTGGTCGTGGACTTGCCGTTGGTGCCGGTGATGGCCGCCACCTTCGGCCGCTTGTGGGCGGGGGCGGCGTTCACGGTGCGGGCGAAAAGCTCGATGTCGCCGAGGATCTCGACCCCGGCGTCCTTGGCCTTGCCCACCGTCCAGTGGGGCGCGGGATGGGTCAGCGGCGCGCCCGGCGACAGCATCAGGGCGCCGAAGCCCGACCAGTCGGCCTTGGACAGGTCCTCGACCGTAAAGCCCTCGGCCTTGGCGGCCTCGCGCCCGGCTTCCTTCTCGTCCCACAGGATGGGCATGGCCCCGCCGGCTTCGAGCGCGCGCGCGACCGTCAGCCCGGTCCGGCCCAAGCCGAACACGGCGACCTTGCGTCCCTCGAAGCCGCGGACCGGGATCATCTGAGTTTCAACGTCGCAAGGCCGACGAAGGCCAGCATCAGGGCCACGATCCAGAAGCGGATGACGACGGTGCTCTCGGGCCAGCCCAGCTTCTCGAAGTGGTGGTGGATCGGGGCCATGAGGAACACCCGCCTGCCGGTCTTCTTGAAGTAGGCGACCTGGATCATCACCGACAGGGCCTCGGCCACGAACAGGCCGCCGACGATGGCCAGGACGATCTCGTGCTTGGTGGCGACCGCGATGGAGCCCAGCGCGCCGCCGAGGGCCAGCGAGCCGGTGTCGCCCATGAAGATCTTGGCGGGCGGGGCGTTGTACCAGAGGAAGCCCAGCCCCCCGCCGCAGATGGCCCCGCAGATCACCGCCACCTCGCCCACGCCCGGCACGAAGTGGACCTGCAGGTACTGGGCGAAGACGAAGTTGCCGACGAGGTAGGCGATCAGCCCGAACGTCCCCGCCGCGATCATCACCGGCACGATGGCCAGGCCGTCCAGCCCGTCGGTCAGGTTCACCGCGTTGGAGGCCCCGACGATCACGAAGGCCCCGAAGATCAGGTAGAACCACGACAGGTTGACCAGCAGGTTCTTGAAGATCGGGAAGGCGACCGAGGTCGACAGCTCCGGCGTGACCGGCGAGCGGCCGCCGAACTGGACGAGGACGAAGCAGGCTATGACCGCGACCGCGACCTGGATCAGCAGCTTCATGCGGCCGGACACCCCGTCCGTCGTCTGCTTGGTCACCTTGCGGTAGTCGTCGAGGAAGCCCAGCGCCCCGTAGGCTCCGGTCACGAACAGCACCACCCAGACATAGACGTTCGACAGGTTGGCCCACAGCAGGGTGCCGACCGTCAGCCCGGCCAGGATCATGAAGCCGCCCATCGTCGGCGTGCCCGCCTTCTCGATGACGTGGCGCTCGATGCCCTCGGCGCGGATCGGCTGGCCCTTGCCCTGGCGGGCCTGCATCCAGCGGATGAAGCGCGAGCCCATGGCGACGGCGACGATGTAGCCGGTCAGCATGGCGAGCCCGGCCCGGAAGGTCAGGTATTTCAGCAGGTTCAGCGCCGGGAAGACGTCCCGGTAGTCCG
Organism: uncultured Caulobacter sp.; assembly: GCA_964579695.1. Classification (GTDB taxonomy): domain Bacteria; phylum Pseudomonadota; class Alphaproteobacteria; order Caulobacterales; family Caulobacteraceae; genus Caulobacter. Next base: position 50,854 of record CAZOHI010000022.1, read on the forward strand.
CGAACCGCTCGTAGAGGAGATAGAACATCAGGCGCCGCCCCCCGTGCGGTCGAGCGCCGACAGGGCGCCCGCGATGGACGCCGCCTTCGATCCGTTCGACCCCTTGACCATCACCAGATCGCCCGGCTCTACGGCCGATGCGACTTGCGGCGTGAGGTCCGCCGCGTTCTCGGCGTAGCCGCCCCGACGAGTCGGTGGAAGGGCCTCCCACAGGGATTTCATCAGCGGCCCGGCGCAGAACACCAGGTCGACGTCCGCCGCCTCCACAGGCTCCGCGAGGGCCGCGTGCATGGCGGCCCCGTCAGGCCCCAGTTCCAGCATGTCGGTCAGCGCGACGATCCGCCGCCCCGCCGCCTTGCGCGTCCCTAGCGTGCGCAGCGTGGCGGCCATGGAGATGGGGTTGGCGTTGTAGCTTTCGTCGATCAGGGTGAAGGTCCCGCCGGGGATGGCGACGGCCTTCTCCTGCCCCCGTCCGGCCAGGGGCGCGAAGGCGGCGAGCGCGGCCACGGCCTGCTCGACCCGCACGTTCATCTCCTCCAGCAGCAGCAGCACGCACAGGCTGTTCAGCCCCCAGTGCAGGCCGCCCTGCAACATCGGGAAGTCGAGGGGACGGCCGCGAACCTCGGCCCTGACCACTCCGTCCTCGAAGGACAGCAGCCGCGCGTCGCAGCCCGCCTCGCTCCCGAAGGCGACGACCCGGGCGCCGGCCTTGATGGCCTCGGCGCTGAGCAGGTCGAACCAGACGTTGTCGGCGTTCAGCACCGCCACGCCGCCGGGCTCGATCCCGGCGAAGATCTCGGCCTTGGCGCGGGCGACGCCCTCCTCGCCGTCGGGGAAGTTCTCGATGTGGACGGGGCCGACCGTGGTCACGGCGACCGCGTGCGGGCGGACCAGCCGCGACAGGGGCGTGATCTCCCCCTCGTGGTTCATGCCGATCTCGAACACCGCGCGCTCGGTGTCGCGCGGCATCCGGGCGAGCGTCAGGGGCACGCCGATGTGGTTGTTGTAGCTCTTGACCGACGAATGGGCCCGGCCCGCCAGTTGCAGCCCGGCCATCACGGCCTGCGTCACGCTGGTCTTGCCGACCGAGCCGGTGACCGCGCAGCGGCGGGCCGAGGAGCGGTCGCGGGCGGCGGTCCCGAGGGCTTCCAGCGCCTTGAAGGTGTCCGGGGCGACGACGCCTTCGCCGTGAGCGACGAGCGCCCCGGCGGCTCCGGCGGCCATGGCCCTTTCCACGAACTCGTGGCCGTCGCGCACGCCCGCCAGCGCCACGAACAGGTCGCCGGGCTCGAGGGTGCGGGTGTCGATGGAGACGCCCGTCGCGGCGAAGTCGCGGGTCACGCGGCCGCCGGTGGCGGCGGCGATCTCACCTGCGGTCCACAGAACGTCAGGCATGGACCGTCTCCAGGGCGGCGGCGGTCTCGGCGACGTCATCGAAGGGCAGGACTTCCGAGCCGACGATCTGGCCCTGCTCGTGGCCCTTGCCCGCCACCACCAGCACGTCGCCCTCGCCCAGCAGGGCGGCGGCGGCGCGGATGGCTTCGCGGCGGCCCTCGATCTCCTTCGCGCCAGAAGCGGCGGCCATGATCTCGGCGCGGATGGCGGCGGGGTCCTCGGAGCGGGGGTTGTCGTCGGTGACGATGGCGACGTCGGCCAGCCGCGCGGCGATCTCGCCCATCAGCGGGCGCTTGGCCCGGTCCCGGTCGCCGCCCGCGCCGAACACCACCACCAGCCGCCCGCGCGTGTGGGGGCGCAGCGCCTCCAGCACAGTGCGCAGGCCGTCCGGGGTGTGGGCGTAGTCCACGTAAGCCTGCCCGCCGACCCGTTGCAGGCGGCCCGGCGCGCCTTCGAGGGTTTCGAGGGCGGCAATCACCGCCTCGGGGTCCTCGCCCGCCGCGACGGCGAGGCCCGCCGCGACCAGGGCGTTCGACGCCTGGAAGGCCCCCGCCAGCGGCAGGCGCGCGTCGTAGCTGGCGTCGGGGGTCTCGATCCTCAGGCGCTGGCCGTCGGGCAGCAGCGTGCGCTGGACGAGCTTCAATCCCTGGCCCTTCTCGCCGACCGACAGGATGGTCTGGCCCGCGTTCATGGCGGCGGAGGCGAAGACCTCGAACTGGTCGGCGTCGGCGTTCAGCACGGCGGTGCGGCCGCGCGGCAGCAGGTCCTCGAACAGCCGCAGCTTGGCGGCCCGGTATGCGCCCATGACGCCATGGTAGTCGAGGTGGTCCTGGGTGAAGTTGGTGAAGCCCGCCGCCGTCAGCCGCACGCCATCGATCCGGCGCTGGTCCACCCCGTGGGAGGACGCTTCCAGCGCCAGGTGCGAGACGCCCCGCTGGGCCAGCCGCGACAGCATCTCGGCCACGTCCGCCGCGTCGGGGGTGGTCAGGCCGGGAGGGGTGATCTGCTCGTCGCCCGCGCGTACGCCCAAGGTGCCCATGCTGGCGGCCTTGCGCCCGCAGTGGGTGAAGATCTGGCGGCAGAAGGCGGCGACCGAGGTCTTGCCGTTGGTGCCGGTCACGGCCACGCAGGTCCCCGGCTGCGCGCCCCAGAAGGCGGCGGCCGACAGGGCGTAGGCGCGGCGCAGGTCGCCCGCGTGGACCACGGGAACGGCGAGGCCCGCCACGTCGTCCGGGGCCAGCACGGCGGCCGCCCCGTTCCGAAGCGCCATGGGGATGAAGCTGCGCCCGTCCGCCTTCGACCCCGGCAGGGCGGCGAACAGGAAGCCGGGGCGGACCTTGCGGCTGTCAGCCGTCACCCCGGTGATGACCGGGTCGGCCGCGCGCTCGCCGCGCATCAGGTCGGAGAGACGCTTCACAGCCCCTCCCCCATGTCCGTCGCCGAGGCCAGCAGGGTCGAGGGGGCGGGGGCCCGACGCTCGACACCCAGGAACGGCGCCACCCGGTCGATCACCCGCCCGGCGGCGGGCGCGGCGACCCAGCCGCCGGTCGAGAAGCCGAAGGTCTCGGCGTTGCCCTTGGGCTCGTCCAGCAGGATCAGCACGAAGTAGCGGTCCGCCTCCACCGGCCCATCGGTCGGGAAGACGGCGGCGAAGGAGGAGACCTGCTTGGAGTGATTGTAGCGGCGGATGGCGGGGTCGTACTTCTCGCCCGTGCCGGTCTTGCCGCCGACCGACAGCCCCTCGGCGTCGGCCTTGCCGCCCGTGCCACGCACCACGTTGGCGCGCATGATCTGGAGCATGGAGAGCGAGGTCTCCTCGCTCATCACCCGCGTGCCGGGGACGGTCTTGCCCTCGGGAACCTTGCGGATGGTCAGGGGCTTCAGCTCGCCGCCGTTCAGGAGGGCGTTCATGGCGGCGGCCAGGGCCAGGGGGCTGATGTTCATGCCGTGGCCGAAGGAGGTCGAGGCCACCGCGTCGTCGTCCCACTTGCGCGGGGTCAGCGGCCGGGCGGACTCCACCAGTTCGACCGGAGCGGGCCTGGTCAGGCCGAGGCCCGTGAAGTACTTGCTCAGCCGGTCGGCCCCGATGGCCACCGCCAGCTTGGCCGTGCCGATGTTGGACGAGTGGATGAAGACGTCGACCAGGGTCAGGACCCGGTTGGTCCCGTGGTAGTCGTGGATGGTGCGGTAGCCCATCTTGAACGGCTGGCTGGCGTCGTAGGTCGAGTCCGGGGTCGCGACGCCCGTGTCGAGGCCGATGGCCACCGTGAACGCCTTGAAGGTCGAGCCCATCTCGAACACGGCGGCGGCGGCGCGGTTCAGCCGCTGGTCGTCGGTCGCCTCCCCGGCCTTGTTGGGGTCGAAGTCGGGCCAGGACGCCATGCCGAGGATTTCCCCGGTATGGACGTTGGTGATCAGGCCCACGGCGCCCTTCGGCTGGAAGGAAGTGGCGGCCTTGCGCAGTTCCTCCTCCAGCGCCGCCTGGACGCGCAGGTCGATGGACAGCGGCACCTTGCCGCCGCCGACGCTGGCGGCGCGGATCGGCTCGTCCAGCGCCCGCTCGACCCCGGCCAGCCCTTCGCCGCCCGAGTCGGTGAAGCCGATCAGGTGGGCGGCGGTGGGACCCAGCGGATAGACGCGGCGCTGCTCCTCCTCGAAGTAGACGCCCGGCAGGCCGAGCGCGTGGACGGCCGCCTTCTGCTGCGGGGTCAGGCCGCCGGTCAGATAGGCCCGCCGCTCGCCGCGCAGGGCCTTTTCCAGGCGGCGCGGGGCGAGGTCGGGCAGGGCCGTGAGGAGCGCGCCGCGCACCTCGTCCTGGTCCCAGACCTCCATCGGGTCGAGGTAGACGCCGTAGTGGGTGAGGTCGAGCGCCAGCAGCTTGCCGTTGCGGTCCACGAGGTCGCCCCGCGCCCCCGCCGCCGGGCCCGCCATGCCGCCCATCCTGCCCGCATCGGAGAACACCGCCGAGCGCGCGGCGCCGAAGGCCAGCAGGGCGAAGGCGACGACGAACATCGCCAGCACGGCGACGATGCGGATGCGGGTGTCGTCCTCGGCCCGGTCGGCCGCCTTGGCCCGCTCGAAGGCGTGTTCCAGCCGCCAGATGCGCTCGGTCAGCCAGTGGAAGCCGGGAAAGCGCTGCGGGACGAGGTGGGCGAGGCTCATGGGACGGCCTCGTTCGACGCCTTCTGCGGCTTCATCTCCCGCGC
>CAZOHI010000022.1:55554-56665 GCA_964579695.1 uncultured Caulobacter sp.
GCGAGGCTCATGGGACGGCCTCGTTCGACGCCTTCTGCGGCTTCATCTCCCGCGCGGCGATCTCGATCAGGCCGTCTTCCTTGGCCTCGGACCTGGCGCCCATCGGGGCCATGCCGAGGTAGTCGCGGGCCAGCCGCTCCAGCCGCTCGGGCTGCTCCAGGTAGGCGACCTCGGCCTGCAGCAGGCGCACGCGGCGCTGCTCCTGCTCGATCTGGCGCTCGACGCTGGCGATCTCGGTGCGCTCGCGCCCGGCGAATGTCTTGGCGAGGTAGACCACGAGCACCAGAACCAGCAGCACGCACAAAGCGGTCAGCTCGACGACGCGGAATCCGCGCACCCGGCGCCCGAAGAGTTCGGAGATCATGCCGCCGCCCTCCATTCGGGGGCCGCCGTCCGCTCGCCCGCCCGCAGCTTGGCCGAACGGGCCCTGGGGTTGGCGGCGGTCTCGGCGTCGGTCGGCGCGCGGGCGCCGTTGAACAGCAGGGTGAAGGTCGGCTCCGGCCCCTTCCGCGTCGGCGGCGCATGGCGCGAGCCGGACGGCAGGCGGCCCGCCCGCTCGGCGAAGAAGGCTTTCACGATGCGGTCTTCCAGCGAGTGGAAGGTGACGACGGCCAAACGCCCGCCGACCTTCAGCACCCGCTCGGCGGCGGCGAGCCCGGCCTCCAGTTCGGCCAGCTCCTCGTTCACCGCGATGCGCAGGCCCTGGAAGACGCGGGTGGCGGGATGGACCTTGGCGCCCTTGCGCCCGCCCACGGCCCGCTCGACGGCCTCGGCGAGGTCGAGGGTGCGCTCGAAGGGCTGCTCGGCGCGGCGGCGGACCAGGGCGGCGGCGATGCGGCGCGACTGCTTCTCCTCGCCGTAGAGCCAGAAGATGCGCGACAGCTCGTCCTTCTCCAGCGTGTTGACGAGTTCGGCGGCGCTTGGCCCCTCCCCGCCCATCCGCATGTCCAGCGGCCCGTCGCGCATGAAGGAGAAGCCGCGCTCGGCCTCGTCGAGCTGCATGGACGAGACGCCGAGGTCGAGGGCGATGCCGTCGGCCGACTTTTCGCCCAGCCGCTCGGCCATCTCGGAGAAGCGGGCCTCGATAAGCTTGAAGCGGCCCTTCAGGGCG
>CAZOHI010000023.1:0-56353 GCA_964579695.1 uncultured Caulobacter sp.
TGACGGTGTTCCTGCTGCTGCTGTCGCTGCCCGTGCTGGCCGGCGCCATCACCATGCTGCTGACGGACCGCAACTTCGGGACCCATTTCTTCGACCCCTCGAACGGGGGCGACCCGGTGATGTACCAGCACCTGTTCTGGTTCTTCGGCCACCCCGAGGTGTACATCCTGATCCTGCCGGGCTTCGGCATCGTCAGCCACATCGTCTCGACCTTCTCGAAGAAGCCGGTGTTCGGCTACCTCGCGATGGCCTACGCCATGGTCGCCATTGGTTTCGTCGGCTTCATCGTGTGGGCGCACCACATGTACACCGTCGGCATGACCATCAACCTGCGCGCCTACTTCGTGGCCGCCACCATGGTCATCGCCGTGCCCACGGGCGTGAAGATCTTCTCTTGGATCGCCACGATGTGGGGCGGGTCGATCGACTTCAAGACGCCCATGCTGTGGGCGATCGGCTTCATCTTCCTGTTCACGGTGGGCGGCGTTACGGGCGTGGTTCTGGCCAACGCCGGCATCGATTACTCCCTGCACGACACCTACTACGTGGTGGCCCACTTCCACTATGTGCTGAGCCTCGGCGCCGTGTTCGCCATCTTCGCGGGCTTCTACTACTGGTTCGAGAAGATGTGGGGCGTGAAGTACAACGAGTTCCTCGGCGCCGCCCACTTCTGGGTGATGTTCATCGGCGTGAACCTGATCTTCTTCCCGCAGCACTTCCTGGGCCTGCAGGGGATGCCGCGCCGCTACATCGACTACCCGGAGGCGTTCACCCTCTGGAACCACGTCTCGTCGGTGGGCTACGTCGTGACCATCGCCGCCGTCGGCATCTTCATGGTGGTCCTGCTGGAAGCGGCCATCCGCCGCCGCAAGGCCGAGGCCAACCCCTGGGGCGAAGGCGCCACGACGCTGGAGTGGACCCTGTCCTCGCCGCCGCCGTTCCACCAGTTCAACGAACTGCCGGTGATTAAGCCCGACCACCACTGATCGGGCGAGTGTAAGGATCAGATCGGGGGGCGCGGATGGGGGGACCCGCCCGCGCCCTTCGGCCAACTGAGCATGATGAGCAAGACAGCCGCCACCGAGACCCCCGCCCGCGCTCCCGCGCTGTGGTCGGACTATGTCCAGTTGCTGAAGCCCCGCGTGATGTCGCTGGTGGTGTTCACGGCGCTGACGGGCCTCGTCTGCGCGGGGACGCCGATCCACCCGATTCTGGCCGCAGTGGCGGTGCTGTGCATCGCGGTCGGGGCGGGCGCCTCGGGCGCGCTGAACATGTGGTACGACGCCGACATCGACGCCCGCATGCGCCGCACCCGCGCCCGGCCGGTCCCGGCGGGCAAGGTCCAGGGGGCCGACGCGCTGGGCATGGGGATCGTGCTGTCGCTGTTCTCGGTCATGCTGATGGGCATGGCGCTGAACTGGCTGGCGGCGGGACTGCTGGCCTTCACCATCGTCTTCTACGCCGTCGTCTACACCATGTGGCTGAAGCGCTCGACGGCGCAGAACATCGTCATCGGCGGCCTCGCCGGCGCCCTGCCCCCGGTCATCGGCTGGGCGGCGGCGAGCGGGACGGCTCCGGCCAACGCCTGGCTGCTCTGCCTGATCATCTTCCTGTGGACCCCCCCGCACTTCTGGGCCCTGTCGCTCTACACCAGCGAGGACTACGCCAAGGTCGGCGTGCCGATGATGCCGGTGGTCAAGGGCGCGGCCTCCACCCGGCGTCAGATCCTCGCCTACTCCGTGATCCTGATCCCGGTCTGCGTCGCGCCCGCCTTCACCGGGCTGGGCGGGCCGATGTACCTGGCGGTCGCGGGCCTGGGCGGCCTTCTCTTCCTGCTGCTGGCCTGGCGGGTGTTCCGCTCCAAGGCGGGCGATGCGACCGGCGACCGGGAGGAGGGCCTCTACGCCGTCAAGTCCGGGGCCAAGGACGCCCGCAACCTGTTCGCCTTCTCGATCCTTTACCTGACGCTGCTGTTCGCCGCCCTGCTGGTCGAGCACGCGATGGGCCTTCCTGCGATGGAGCTTGCCCTGTGAGCGATCCCAACCGCGAATCCGAAGCCGACGCCAAGGCCCGCCGGGGGCGCAATATCGCCCTGGCGCTGGGGCTGATCGCCTTCGTGATCATCGTCTTCACCGTCACCGTCGTCCGGCTGGGAGCCAACATCCTTGACCGCCCCCTCTGACCGCAGGAACACCCGCGTCGCGCTGATCTGCGCGGCCGTCTTCGCCGGAATGGTGGGGGCCGCCTATGCCTCGGTGCCGCTCTACAGGGCCTTCTGCCAGATCACCGGCTTCGGCGGCACGGTCAGCAAGGCCGAGGTCGCGCCGACCCGCGTGCTGGACCAGAAGGTCACCGTCCGCTTCGACGCCAACGTCCGCGGCATGCCCTGGGACTTCAAGCCCTCGCAGGTGAGCCAGGAAGTCCGCATCGGCGACACGGGGCTGGCCTTCTACAAGGTCACCAACCACGGCGACAGGCCGGTCACCGGCCAGGCCAGCTACAACGTCGTGCCCGAGACGGCCGGGGCGTATTTCCAGAAGCTGGAATGCTTCTGCTTCACCGACCAGACCATCCAGCCGGGTGCGACGGTGGAGTTCCCGGTGGTCTACTTCGTGGCCCCGGAATACGCCGAGGACTCCGAGACCAAGGGCAAGACCGAGATCACCCTCTCCTACACCTTCTTCCCGGTCGAGGCGGATGCGGCGAAGGAACAGGCCGCCAATGCGGCTTCGGGTCTTGGCGGAACGGCCAAGGGACGGCTATAGCACTGCGGAATCGCTGGCGGGCTCGCGCCTGCCGCAGGGGATATTGGGGTTAAAGGCACGGACATGGCACACGGCGCCGTCAAGCACGACTATCACCTCGTCAACCCGAGCCCCTGGCCGCTGGTCGGCTCGGTCGCGGCGACCGTCCTGGCCATCGGCACGGTCATCTGGATGAAGGGCCTGTTCGGCCTGGACAAGGGCACCTGGTGGGTGATGGCGGCGGGCTTCGCGGGCGTGATCTACACCATGATCGGCTGGTGGTCGGACGTGGTGAAGGAAGGCAACGCGGGCGACCATACGCCCGTCGTCTCCATCGGCCTGCGCTACGGCATGATCCTGTTCATCGCCTCCGAGGTGATGTTCTTCGTGGCCTGGTTCTGGATGTTCTTCGAGATGGCGCTGTTCCCCGAGGCGCGGACAACGTCCGGCATCGAGGAGGTCCGTCAGGCCTGGGCGACCTGGCCCCCGAAGGGCGTCGAGCTGGTCCCCGCCTTCCACCTGCCGCTGGTCAACACCCTGACGCTGCTGCTGTCGGGCACCACCGTCACCTGGGCGCACCATGCGCTGCAGCAGGGCGACCGCAAGGGCGCGAAGCTGGCGCTGATCCTGACCGTCGCCCTGGGCGCGCTGTTCACCGCCATTCAGGTCTATGAGTACCAGCACATCCTGCACGAGAACCTCTTCTACGGCGAAGAGGCGGCCAACTCGGGCCTCTACGGCTCGACCTTCTTCATGGCCACGGGCTTCCACGGCTTCCACGTGCTGGTCGGGACCATCTTCCTGGTCGTCTGCCTGCTGCGCCTGATGGGCGGGGCCTTCACGCCGCAGAAGCACTTCGGCTTCGAGGCGGCCGCCTGGTACTGGCACTTCGTCGACGTGGTGTGGCTGTTCCTGTTCGCCTTCATCTACGTGATCTTCGGCACGGCCTGAGGGCCGTGACCGTAAACCCCTACGCCGCGGGCCTGACGGGCCGCTGCCCGAACTGCGGCGGGGGGGGGCTGTTCGAAGGGTTCCTGCGGGTCTCGCCGGTGTGCGGGGCCTGCGGCTTCGATCTGGCCAAGGCCGATAGCGGCGACGGCCCCGCGGTGTTCATCACCCTGATCGCGGGCTTCGCGGTCTCCTTCGCGGCCCTGTTCACCGAGATCGCCTTCCGCCCGCCCGTGTGGGTCCACCTCGTGCTGTGGCTGCCGCTGGCGGCGGGCCTGAGCCTCGGCCTCCTGCGCCCGCTCAAGGGGCTGATGATCGCCGCCCAGTTCGCCAACCGGGCGTCGGAAGCCCGCCGCGATGGCTAGGCGCTTTCCGATCTGGCTGACGGTCGCCACCGTGATCGCCCTGGCCATCCTCTGCGCGCTCGGGACCTGGCAGCTCCAGCGGCTTCACTGGAAGCGCGACCTCCTCGCCCGCATCGAAGCCCTGGAGGGCGCGCCCGCCCGGCCGCTCGCCGAGGCGCTGGCGAAGGGCGAGGAGTACGCCCGCGTCACCGCCCTCTGCCCCGGCCTGTCCACCGCCCCCTACGTCGAGCTTTACGCCCTGCACGAGGGACAGGCGGGCTCGCGGCTGGTGTCCGCCTGCCGCCTGGAGGATGGGCGCTCGATCCTGGTCGACCGGGGTTTCGTCGGCGACACCATCTCCACCCGCCCGCCGGTCGATCCGGCCGACATCCGGCCCGTGGGCGTGCGCGGCCTGCTGCGGGCTCCAGAAGAACGCAGCCCCTTCGCCCCGCCGAACGATCCCGCCCACGGCCGCTTCTTCGGGCGTCAGATCGGGCCGATGGCGGCCGCGCTGGAGGCCGCAAACCCCGTTCCCTGGTTCCTGATGGCCGAGACCTCGACCAACCCCGAATGGCTGGCGCTCAAGCCCGCGCCGCTTCCGGCCCAGATTTCCAACCGGCACCTCGAATACGCCCTGACCTGGTTCGGCCTTGCCGCCGCCTTGCTCGGCGTCTATGCGGCGCTGCTCCTCGGCAGATTGAGACGTTGATGCGCTACATCTCCACGCGGTCGGGTTCGGGCGGTGAGGCCCAGCCCATCGGTTTCCTCGACGCGGTGCTGGCGGGCCTGGCGCCCGACGGGGGCCTCTACGTGCCCGAGGAATGGCCGACCTTCACGCCCGAAGAGATCGCCGCCTTCGCGGGCAAGCCCTACGCCCATGTCGCGACTGAGGTGCTGGCCAGGTTCGCGGGCGACGAGATCGACCGCGCCACCTTGGCCGAGATGTGCGCCGAAGCCTACTCGACCTTCGCCCACGCCGCCGTGACGCCGGTCAAGCAACTCGGCGACGGCCTCTTCCTGCTGGAGCTGTTCCACGGCCCGACGCTGGCGTTCAAGGACGTGGCGATGCAGCTCCTGGGGCGGCTCTACGACCACGCCCTGTCCAGGCAGGGCCGCACCATGACCATCGTCGCCGCCACCTCCGGCGACACGGGCGGCGCGGCGGTCGAGGCGTTCCGCGGCCGGTCCAACGTCCGCATCGTCATCCTCTTCCCCGACGGCCGGATCAGCGAGGTCCAGCGCCGGTTCATGACCTGCGCCGACGAGGCCAACGTCCGGTGCCTGGCGATCCAGGGGACCTTCGACGACTGCCAGGCCATCGTGAAGGCCGCCTTCCAGGACGACCAGTTCCGCCGGGCGGTGGACCTGTCGGGGGTCAACTCGATCAACTTCGCCCGCATCGCGGCCCAGACTGTCTACTACTTCACCGCCGCCGCCGCCCTCGGCGCGCCGCGCCGGCCGGTGGCCTTCGCCGTGCCGACGGGCAACTTTGGCGACGCCTTCGCCGGCTACGTCGCCACCCGCATGGGCCTGCCCATCGAGCGCATCGTGGTGGCGACCAATTCCAACGACATCATGGCGAGGGCGTTCGAGGACGGCCGCTACTCGCGCGGGACGGTGGCCTTCACCCAGTCCCCCGCCATGGACATCCAGGTCGCCTCCAACTTCGAGCGGCTCTATTTCGAAGCCGTCCGTCGCGACGGGGTCGAGACAGGCCGCGCCTTCCGCGCCTTCGGCGAGACGGGGATGCTCGACATTCCGCCCGGCGCCATGGGCCTGATGCGCGAGCTGTTCGCCGGCGCCTCGGTCACCGAGGACGACACCGCCCGCACCATCCTCGCCACCCTCAACGAGACCGGCGAGCTGATCGACCCGCACACCGCCGTGGCCGTCGCCGCCGCGCGCCGGGCGACCCTCCCCAATCCGCACACGCCGCTGATCGCGCTCTCTACCGCCCACCCGGCCAAGTTCCCGGAAGCCGTGCAGGCCGCCACCGGGATCGTCGCCGCCGTGCCGCCGGGCGCCGCCGACCTCGCGGGCAAGCCCGAGCGCTTCGACCGCCTGCCCGCCGACGGCGAGGCGGTCCTGGCCTACATCCGCGACTTCGCGAAGGGGTGAGCGCGACGCTCCATACCCTCGCCAACGGCGTGCGGGTCGTCTGTGATCCGATGCCGGGGCTGGAGACGGTGGCCCTGTCCATCGTCGCCGGGCGCGGGGCGCGGCACGAGGACGCCGCGCGCTCGGGCTGGTCGCACGTCTTGGAGCACATGGTCTTCAAGGGCGCCGGCGAGCGCTCGGCCCGAGACATCGTCGAGGTCATCGAGGCCGAGGGCGGCCAGATCAACGCCGCCACCGCCTATGAGCGCACCAGCTTCCAGGTGAGGATGCTGAAGGGCGGCCTGCCGCTGGGCGTCGAGGTGCTGGCCGACCTGATCCTGCGCCCGACGATGGCCGAGGAGGACCTCGCCCGCGAGAAGGCCGTCGTAGGCCAGGAGATCGCCGAGGCCGCCGACACCCCCGACGACCTTGTCTTCGAACTGGCGCAGGCAAACGCGTTCAAGGACCAGCCGCTCGGACGCTCGATCCTGGGCACGGTGGAGACCATCGCGCCCGCCACGCCGGACACGATGGCCGACTGGCGCGCCGCCCTCTATGCCCCCGACCGGCTGGTGGTCAGCGCCGCCGGGGCCGTGGAGGAGGGCGAGCTGCTGGCCCTGGCCGAGCGCGCCTTCGGCCATCTGCCCGCGCAGGAGGGCGCGCCGGAGCCCGGCCCGGCGACCTTCACCGGCGGCCGTGCGCCCGTGCAGCGGCGGCTGGAGCAGGCCCACCTCGTCGCCCTGCTGCCCGCGCCGGGGGCGATGGACGAGGACTATTTCGCCCTTCGCCTGTTCGCCGAGGCGCTCGGCGGCGGCATGTCCTCGCGCCTGTTCCAGGAGTGCCGAGAGAAGCGGGGCCTGGCCTATTCCATCGACGCCTACGCCGAGACCTATTCCGACACCGGAGTCCTCGGGATCTACGCCGGTTGCCAGGCGGCCGACGCCGCCGAACTGGCCCGCGTCGCGGCGGGCGAGGTCGCCGGGCTGGCCGCCGCCATCGGGGACGCGGAACTGGCCCGCAGCAAGGCCCAGCTCAAGGCCCACCTGTTCATGGCCCGCGAGCAGCCGCTCGCCCGCGCCGAGCATGCCGCCGGCCAGGTGCTGCTGTTCGGCCGGCCCCTGACCCCTGCCGGCCTCGCCGCGGGGATCGACGCGGTGACCCCCGCTCAGGTCGCCCGCCTGGGGGAACGCCTGCTGGCGCCCCGCAGGACGGTCGGCGCCGTCCTCGGTCCCAAGGCGGCGATGGGCGCGCCGCAAGCCTTCGAACAGGCGCTGGCTTGAGCTGCGCCGCCGCCGGGGGCACCATGGGCGCATGGCCCTCCTCGACTGGATCGCCCCGGAAACCGGCCTGCGCCTGACCGGCGAGGGCGTGCGGCTGCGCCCGCCCAAGTGGGGCGACTATGCCGAATGGTCGGACCTGCGCCGCGCCTCCCGCGATTTCCTCCAGCCGTGGGAGCCGACCTGGGCGCCCGACGACCTGACCCGCACGGCCTTCCGCCGCCGCCTGTCGTCCTATCAGCGGGACCTGGAGATGGGGCACGGCTACGCCTTCTTCACCTTCCGCGAGGCGGACGAGGCGCTGGTGGGGGGCATCACCCTGTCGAACGTGCGGCGGGGCGTGGCCCAGATGGGGTCCGTCGGCTACTGGTCGGGCAGGCCCCACGCCCGCAACGGCCATACGCTGGCCGCCGTGCGGGCCGTGGCGCGGTTCGCCTTCGACACCCTGGGCCTGCACAGGCTGGAAGCCGCCTGCCTGCCGGAGAACGCCGCCTCGGCCGCCCTGCTGCTCAAGGCCGGGTTCGAGGAGGAGGGCTACGCCAAGGCTTATCTGAAAATTAACGACGATTGGCGAGACCATCGCCTGTTCGGACTGGTCTCGCGCGGACGGGCGCGCGGGGAGTCCGCCAAGGGCGTGTCGGTCTGACCGGCGCGGGCCGTGCGATGTTGATGCGGGACGAACGCCGAGGCTGGGACACGACCGCCACGCTGGAGGCGCTGGGCGCCGCCGACATCGCCCTGTGGACCTGGGAGCCGGAACGCGACCGCCTGCGTTTCCAGGGGCCGACCCGGCCATTGGGTCTTGGGCCTCTCGCCCCCGAGTGCTCTTCCGCCGCCCTCCGCGCCCTGGCCCTGCCGCAGGACCGCGCCGCCGCCGCCGACCTGCTGCGCGTGCAGGAGCCGGGCTCGCCGGTCGCCGTGCGCCTGCGGATGCGCGGGGCCGAGACGTGCGTCTGGCGCGGCGTGTGGCTGGAGGAGGGGGTGCGTGCGGCCGGGGTCGCGGCGCTGGAGACCCGCTTCGCAGCCTCCGACTTCGACGTCCTGACGGGCCTGCTCGACCGGCGCAGCTTCATCGCCAGAGCCCGCGAGCAGCTCAACATTCCCGGCCAGCACGCCCTCGTCGTCGCCGACCTCGACCGCCTGCGCCGCCTGAACGAGGCGCTGGGCCACGAGCGCGCCGACCTGGTGCTGGCCGCCCTCGGCTCGCGCCTCTCCGCCGCCTTCCCGCCGGAAGCGGTGCTGGCCCGGGTGGGCGAGGACGAGTTCGCCGCCTTCGTGCCCGCCGGTGGCCCCGACGCCGCCGAGACCCTGCGCCGGGCGCTGGAGCAGCCGCTGCGGGTCGCGGGCTTCGACATCCATCCGACCCTGGCCGTCGGCGCCGTGGTCGCCGAGGGCGGCGACGAGGCGCCGGAGGCGGCCGAGCTGCTGCGCCGGGCCGAGCTGGCGGTCGAATCGGCCAAGACCGGCGGGCGCGGCGGGGCTGCCGCCTACGGCCGGGCGATGGAGAGCGACGGCCTCTCGCGGCTGGCGCTGGAGGCGGACTTGCGCGGCGCGGTCGGGCGCGGCGAGATCGTGCCCTTCTTCCAGCCGGTCGTGCGGCTGTCGTCCGGCGCCCTGTCCGGCTTCGAGGCCCTGGCCCGCTGGCGCCACCCGCGCCGGGGCTTCCTGCCGCCGGACGAGTTCCTGCCGCTGGCCATGGAAATGGGCCTGATGAGCGAGCTGGGCGCCCACATGATCCACGCCAGCGCGCGGCAACTGGCGCTGTGGCGCGGCGTCCACGGCTCGGGCGGCGAGCTGACCGTCAGCGTCAACCTGTCGACCGGCGAGATCGCCCGCGAGGGGCTGGTGGACGACGTCGCCGACGTCATCGCCAAGAACCGCCTGCCGCGCGGCTGCCTGAAGCTGGAGATCACCGAGAGCGACATCATGCGCGACCCCGAGGGCGCGGCGGGCGTGCTGACGGCTCTGCGCGAGGCGGGGGCGGGGCTGGCGCTGGACGACTTCGGGACCGGGTTCTCGTCGCTGTCCTACCTGTCGCGCCTGCCTTTCGACACGCTGAAGATCGACCGCTATTTCGTGCGGACGATGGCGGCCAACGAGGGCTCGGCCAAGATCGTCCGCTCGGTGGTCAAGCTGGGCCAGGACCTGGCGCTGGAGGTCGTGGCCGAGGGCGTCGAGAACGCGGTGATGGCCGCCAGCCTGCTGGAGCTGGGCTGCGACTACGGCCAGGGCTTCGGCTACGCCCCGCCGCTGTCGCCGCAGGAGGCCGAGGTCTATCTCAACGAAAGCTACGTCGACGGCGCCGCGCCCGTGAGGACGCGCGGCTAGGCCCGCCCCGCTTCCGACGACAGCATCGCCGCGCTGATCCCCAGCCGCTCCAGCGCCCTGGACCATTTGTGCTCGTGGTCGTCGCCGAAGATCAGCGTCTCGTCGGGATCGCAGACCAGCCAGACGTTGTCGCGCATCTCGCGCTCCAGTTGCCCCGGGCCCCATCCGGCGTAGCCCAGCGCCAGGACCGAGCGCCGCGGCGGAGCGCGGCTGCCCAGGGCTTCCAGCACGTCGCGGGTGGCGGTCAGCACCACGCCGCCCCCCACCGGCAGGCTGGAGCCGTGGGAGACGTAGTCGTCGGTGTGCAGCACGAAGCCCCGCTCGCGCTCCACCGGCCCGCCCATCAGCACCAGGGCGCGCGGCATGCGGATCTCGGACGCCACTTTCAGCCGCTCCAGCAGGTCGGGCACGGTCAGGCCGTCCACCGGCCGGTTCACGGCCAGCCCCATGGCGTGCTCCTCGGAGTGGGCGCAGATGTAGAGCACGGCCCGTTCGAAGCGCGGATCGTCGATACCGGGCATGGCGACCAGCAGCTTGCCGGTCAGGAACTGGGGCGCGTCAGGTTGGGCCATCGGCATGGCGCCATCATTCTCCCGCCGCCCGCCGGATTCAAGTTCTTGGCGGCGGGCGCTGCGACCTCTATCTCCTTCGGGCTCGGGGATTATTCAGGAGAGGCTTCCATGGCCATCAAAGAGGGCGACCGTCTGCCCGCCGCTACCTTCATGACCTCCGGCTCGGAAGGCCCGCGCCCCATCACCGGCGACGAGCTGTTCAAGGGCAGGCGCGTGGCGCTGTTCGCCGTGCCGGGCGCCTTCACGCCGACCTGCTCGGCCAAGCACCTGCCGGGCTTCAAGGAAAAGGCCGCCGACCTGAAGGCCAAGGGCGTGGACACCATCGCCTGCGTCTCGGTCAACGACGTCTTCGTGATGAAGGCGTGGGGCGCCGACCAGGGCGTCGGCGAGGACATCGTCATGCTGGCGGACGGCAACGGCGCCTTCACCCGCGACATCGGGCTGGAGTTCGACGGCTCGAAGTTCGGCATGGGCGGGCGCTCGCAGCGCTATTCGATGATCGTCAACGACGGCGTGGTCGAGACGCTGAACGTGGAAGAGGGCGGCGAATTCCGCGTCTCCTCCGCCGACTACATGCTGGGCCAGCTCTGACCAGCGTCGCCGAGGCCGTCCGCGCCCTGCGCGAGGGCGGCCTCGTCATCCTGCCGACCGAGACGGTCTATGGCCTGGCCGCCGACGCCGCGAACCCGCGCGCGGTGGCCAAGGTCTACGAGGCCAAGGGCAGGCCGAGCTTCAATCCATTGATCGCCCACGTCGCGGACCTGGAGGCCGCCGGGCGCATCGCCGTGCTGGACGCGCGGGCGAGGGCGCTGGCCGCCGCCTTCTGGCCGGGGCCGCTGACGCTGGTGCTGCCGGCGCGCGAGGGCGTCTGCGACCTGGCGCGGGCGGGGCTGGAGACGGTGGCCGTGCGCGCGCCCGCCCATCGGCTGGCCCGCGAGGTGCTGGCGGCGTTCGGCGGGCCGGTGGTCGCCCCGTCCGCCAACCGCTCGGGGCGGCCGAGCCCCACGACATTCGCCGACGCGGTGGAGGAGACGGGGGCCGCGACCGCCGCCGCGCTGGACGGCGGGCCGTGCGCCATCGGACTGGAATCGACGGTCGTGGCCCTGCTCGACGCGCCGCGCCTGCTGCGGCCGGGCGCCGTCACCCGCGCGCAGGTCGAGGCGGTGATCGGGCCGCTTTCCGAGGCCGACGCGGACGCCAGGCGTTCGCCGGGACGGATGGCGGCGCACTACGCCCCCGACGCCCCGGTGCGGATCAACGCGGCGGGGCCGATGCCCGGCGAGGCGTACCTGGCGTTCGGGCCGTCCGATTCGCCCCTCAACCTCAGCCCGGCGGGCGACCTCGCGGAAGCGGCGGCCAATCTCTTCTCCATGCTGCGGGCGGCGGACCGGACGCACCCCGCCGCCATCGCCGTCGCCCCCATCCCGCACGAGGGCCTGGGCGAAGCGATCAACGACCGCCTGCGCCGGGCGGCGGGCCACGTCGGTTGAGCTATACTGACGCCATGACCGACGCCCTCTCGCGCCTGAAGTCCGTCCTCGGCGAGGGCGGCTGGAGCCAGGACCCCGACCGCATCGCGCCCAAGCTGGTCGAATGGCGCGGGCGATGGACCGGGACGACGCCGCTGCTCGCCCTGCCCCGCTCGACGGCCGAGGTGGCGGCGGTGGTCGGCATCTGTGCGGAAGCGGGCGTCGCCATCACGCCCCAGGGCGGCAACACCGGCCTCGTCAGCGGCCAGATCCCCCAGGGCGAGGTTCTGCTGTCCACCGAGCGCCTGAGCGCCATCCGCGACGTGGACGCCCTGGACGACGTGATCGTGGCCGAGGCGGGCTGCACCCTTGCCGCCGTCCATGCGGCCGCCGAGGACAAGCGCCGCCGCTTCCCGCTGAGCCTGGCGTCCGAGGGCTCGGCCACCATCGGCGGCCTGATCTCGACCAACGCGGGCGGGACGGCGGTGCTGCGCTACGGCACCATGCGCGACCTCGTGCTGGGGCTGGAGGCGGTGCTGCCGAACGGCGAGGTCTGGAACGGGCTGAAGCGCCTGCGCAAGGACAACACCGGCTACGACCTCAAGCAGTTGCTGATCGGGGCCGAGGGCACGCTGGGAATCGTCGTCGCCGCCTCGTTGAAGCTGTTCCCCATCCTGCCGTCGCGGGCCGTGGCCATGTGCGGGGTGGAGAGTCCCGCCCACGCCATCCGCCTGCTGGCCCGCGCCAAGGAAGAGACCGGCGGGCAGGTCGAGGCTTTCGAGCTGATGGGTCGCCTGGGCGTCGACTTCGCCCTCAGGCACATCCCCGGCCTGCGCGAGCCGCTGGAGGGCCGCCATCCCTGGTACGTCCTGATCGAGACGGCCAGCGGCGAGCCCGGCGCGGCGGAAGCGGGGATGGAGCGGGTGCTGGCCGGGGCGCTGGAGGAGGGCCTCGTGGCGGACGCCGCCATCGCCCAGAGCCAGGCGCAGGCCCACGCCTTCTGGGCCGTGCGCGAGAACCAGTCCGGCGGCCAGCGGCCCGAGGGCGCGGCCTGGAAGCACGACGTCTCCGTGCCGGTCTCGCAGATCGCCGAATTCATCGAGGCGGCCGATGCGGCGGTGGAGCGCTTCTCCCCCGGCGTGCGGGTCGTCGCCTTCGGCCACGTCGGCGACGGCAACGTCCACTACGACGTGCTGCGGCCGGACGGCGGCGAGGACGGCCCGCACAACGACCGGCGCGACGAGGGCTCGCGCATCGTCCACGACATCGTGGCGGCCATGGGCGGCTCGATCAGCGCCGAGCACGGGCTGGGGGCGATGAAGACGGCCGACGCCCTGCGCTACAAGTCGCCCGTCGAAGTGGCGGCCCTGCGCGCCGTGCGGGCGGCCCTGGACCCCGGGCGGATCATGAACCCGCGCGTCCTGTTCTGACCTTTCGCGGCGGGAGGGGAAGGGCTATGCCCGCCCCATGCTGATGGTGATCTCCCCCGCCAAGTCTCTGGACTTCACGGCGCCCGAGCGGGTGCTGCCGCTGACGACGCCGCAGATGACCGGCGACATCGCCGAGCTGGCCAAGGTGACGAAGCGGCTGCGGCCGCGCGACCTGAAGCAGCTCATGCATATCTCCGACAACCTCGCGGCCCTGAACCACGAGCGGTTCCAGGCCTTCGACCCGGCGGTCGAGGACGGGCTGCAGGCGGCCATCGCCTTCGACGGGGACGTTTATGCCGGGCTCCAGGCGCGCAGCCTCGACAAGGCGGGGTTCGAGTTCGCGCAAGCCCATCTGCGCATCCTGTCGGGCCTCTACGGCCTGCTGCGCCCGGCCGACGCGCTCCAGCCCTACCGGCTGGAGATGGGCACGCGGCTGAAGACCCGGCGCGGGGCGACCCTCTACGACTTCTGGGGCGACCGGATATCCAAGGCGCTGAACGCCGCCGCCGAGGGCCACAGGCATCCGGCGCTGGTGAACCTCGCCAGCCAGGAATACTTCGGCGCCGTGGACGCGCGGGCGCTGAAGCTGCCGGTCGTCACCTGCCACTTCCGCGAGGAGAAGGACGGGCGGTCGCGGGTGCTGGGCTTCTACGCGAAGAAGGCACGGGGCCTGATGGCCCGCTACGCCATCGACCGCCGGGTCGAGGACCCGCAGGACCTGAAGGCGTTCGACGTGGCGGGCTACGCCTTCCAGCCGGACCAGTCGACGGACACGGACTGGGTGTTCGCGCGCCCGCAGCCGCCGCTGGCGGCCTGACAGGAGACAGACCCATGGACCTGGGATTGAAGGGACACGCCGCCGTCGTCACCGGATCGACCAGCGGTATCGGGCTGGCGCTGGCCAGGCAGCTCTCGGCGCAGGGCGTCACGGTGATGCTCAACGGCTTCGGCGACGCGGAGGCGGCGAAAGCGCAGGTCCCCGGCGCCCTCCACCACGGCGCGGACATGACGAAGCCGGACGAGATCGCCGACCTGATCGCCACGGCCCACCGCGAATTCGGCCGCCTCGACATCCTGGTCGGCAACGCAGGCGTCCAGCATGTGGCGGCGGTCGACGAGTTCCCGCTGGAGAAGTGGGACCAGATCATCGCCATCAACCTGACCAGCGCCTTCCACGCCGCCCGCGCGGCCATCCCGATCATGAAGGCGCAGGGGCGGGGGCGGATCGTCAACATCGCCTCGGCCCACGCCCTCGTCGCCTCGCCTTTCAAGTCGGCCTATGTGGCGGCCAAGCACGGGGTGCTTGGGCTGACCAAGACCATCGCGCTGGAGGTCGCCCGCGAGGGGATCACCTGCAACGCCATCTGCCCCGGCTATGTGAAGACGCCGCTGGTCGAGGCCCAGATCGCCGACCAGTCCAGGGCGCGCGGCATCAGCGAGGAAGCGGTGATGCGCGACGTCATCCTGGCCGCCCAGCCGACCAAGCAGTTCGTCACCTTCGACCAGCTCGGCGGGATGCTGCTCTACCTCGTCTCGGACCTGGGGGCTTCGGTCAACGGCGCGGCCTTGGCGGTGGACGGCGGCTGGACGGCCACTTAACAGTTCGCTCCTCAAGATGGAGCGGACGGCATGGCCTACAAACCTTTCGACCTGACCGGAAAGGTGGCGCTGGTCACCGGCGGCAACGGCGGCATCGGCTTCGGCATGGTCGAGGCGCTGGCCCAGGCGGGCGCCGACGTGGTGATCTGGGGCTCCAACCCCGAGAAGAACCTGGCCGCCGAAGGCCGGCTGACCAGCTACGGCGTGCGGGTGCTGGCCCAGCAGGTGAACGTGGCCGACGAGGCCGCCGTGGTCGCCGCCATGGTCGAGACGGTCGCCGCCATGGGGCGGGTGGATTTCGTGGCCGCCAACGCCGGGATCGGCCATTCCGCCGGGCCGTTCGAGACCATGGACACCGAGACCTGGCGCAAGGTGCTGGCGGTCAACCTCGACGGCGTCTTCTGGACCTTCCGGGAGGCGTGCAAGCACATGAAGGCGCGGGCCGAGGCGGGCGACCCCGGGGGCTCGCTGGCCGTGACCTCGTCGGTCAGCGCCGTCCACGGCGCGCCGCGCAACCAGGCCTATGCCGCCACCAAGGGCGCGGTGATCCCGCTGATCCGCGGCATCGCGGTCGAGTTCGCCCGCTACGGCGTGCGGGCTAACGCCATCCTGCCGGGCTGGATCCGCTCCGACATGACCGCGCCGCTGCAGGCGTGGGACACCTTCAACGACAAGGCCATCGGCCGGGTGCCCATGCGCCGCTGGGGCGAGCCGGAGGACTTCGGCGGGGTGGCGGTCTACCTCGCCTCCGACGCCTCGAAGTTCCACACCGCCGACACCCTGGTCATCGACGGCGGCTACACCATCTTCTAGTCCGGGCCCAAGGGTGACGCGGCGTCACCATTGCGTCCGCTCCCGGCCCGCCGCATCCTTCGGAAAACGAGGAGGGGACCATGGGCCTGCGCACGCCGCTCTGCGATCTGCTGGGTATCGAGCACCCCATCCTGCTGGCCGGGATGGGCGGGGTTTCCTACGCCGAGCTGGCGGCGGCGGTGTCGAACGCCGGGGGCTACGGCGTGCTGGGCATGGCCGGGACCTCGCCGGGGTTCATCGAGGACCAGATGCGCAAGGTCCGCGGGCTGACCAACAAGCCGTTCGGGGTGGACCTCTTGGCCGCCACGCCCGACGCCCTGACCAGGGCCGTGGACGTGATCATCGGCGAGGGGGCGTCGTCCTTCGTGGCGGGCCTCGGCGTGCCGCTGCCGATCATCGAGAAGCTCAAGAAGGGCGGCGTGAAGGTCATGGTCGTCTGCGGCGCCGTGCGCCACGCGGTGAAGGCCGAGCAGGCGGGCTGCGACGCGGTGATCTGCCAGGGCGGGGAGGGCGGCGGCCATACCGGCCTCGTCGGCACCCTGCCGCTGGTCGCCCAGGCGGTCGAGGCGGTGAAGATCCCCGTCGCGGCGGCCGGCGGCATCCATGACGGCCGGGGCCTTGCCGCCGCCCTGGCGCTGGGGGCGCAGGGCGTGTGGATGGGCACGCGGTTCATCGCCTCCGAGGAGGCCCATGCCGGAGAGCCCTATCGCGAGGCCATCCTGGCGGCGGGCGACGAGGACACCATCCGCACCCGCTGCTACTCCGGCAAGCCGATGCGGGTGATGAAGAACGCCTACGTCGACGACTGGGAGAGCCGCCCCGGCGACATCCAGGGCTTTCCCCAGCAGGCCATCGTCTCGATCCAGGCCGGGGCCATGGGCGGCATCGGCGGGCAGGTGGACGACCTCGACCCCGACCGCTCCTGCTTCGCCATGGGCCAGTCGGCGGGCGGCGTGAGCGAGGTGCTGCCGGCGGGAGAGATCGTCGCCCGCATCATGGCCGAGGCGAACGCGGCCATCAGTCGGCTGTCGAAGCTGCAAGCAGCTTGACCGGGGCGGCGGCCTGCCGCATCCCCCGCCCATGGCCGTCTATACCGACATCGCCGACGATGAGCTGGAAGCGCTGCTGGCCGAGTTCGGCCTGTCCGCGCCCGTCGCCTTCAAGGGCATCGCCGAGGGGGTGGAGAACTCCAACTTCCTGCTGGAGACGGCGGAAGGCCGCTTCATCCTGACCGTCTACGAGCGGCGGGTGAAGGCGGACGAGTTGCCCTATTTTCTCGACCTGCTGCACCACCTCGCCGACCATGGCTTCCCCAGCGCCACGCCCCTGGCCGCCCGCGACGGGCGACTGCTGGCCAGCGTGAAGGGCAAGCCCTGCGCCATCGTCACCTTCCTGCCGGGCCTTTCCGTGCGCCGCCCCACCGTCGCCCACTGTCGCGAGGCGGGCGAGGGGATGGGCTGGCTGCACCAGGCGTCGGCCGGCTATGCGGGGCGGCGGGAGAACGACCTGGGCCAGGCCGGATGGGCGCCGCTGTTCGCCCGGATCCGGGACGAGGCCGACGCCCTGAAGCAGGGGTTGGCGGCCGTGATCGCGGCGGACCTGGAGCGGCTGGAGCTGGACTGGCCGCGCGACCTGCCGACGGGGACGATCCACGCCGACTACTTCCCCGACAACGTCTTCTTCAACGGCGGGCAGTTCGCGGCGGCCATCGACTTCTATTTCGCCTGCCACGATGCGCTGGCCTACGACATCGCGGTGGCCCTGAACGCCTGGTGCTTCGAGCCGGACGGCAGCTTCAACCTGACGGCGGCGATGGCCTTCCTGGCGGGGTATCAGAAGCGGCGGCCGCTGTCGGCGCAGGAGCGGGCGGCTTTGCCTATCCTGGCGCACGGGGCGGCGATGCGGTTCTTCCTGACGCGGCTGGCGGACTGGGGCTCGACCCCCGCCGGAGCCCTCGTCAAGCCGAAGGACCCGCTGGAGTACGAGCGCAAGCTGGCCGTCCACCGCGCGGGGCTGTCGCTGCTGTGACGCCCAAGGTCCTGATCTACACGGACGGCGCCTGCCGGGGGAACCCCGGCCCCGGCGGCTGGGGAGCCGTCATGATTTCCGGTGACCACCAGAAGGAAATCTGCGGCGGCGATCGGGCCACCACCAACAACCGCATGGAGCTGATGGGCGCCATCCAGGCGCTGGAGGCGCTGAAGAAGCCCTGCAAGGTCGAACTGCACACCGACAGCCAGTACGTGATGAAAGGCATCACCGAGTGGGTGCGCGGCTGGAAGGCCAGGGGCTGGAAGACCGCCGCCAAGGAGCCGGTGAAGAACGAGGACCTCTGGCGCCGCCTCGACGAGGCGCGGGGCCGCCACGAGGTGGACTGGCGCTGGGTCAAGGGCCACGCCGGGCATGAGCTGAACGAGCGCGCCGACGAGCTGGCCCGGCGCGGGATGCTGGAGACGCTCGGAGAAGCTTGACTCGTTTATCGTTGAACGAGATATATGGTTTAATATTGAACCATATGGAGCTTCGCCATGGATCGGCGCGATTTCATCCGGCTGGCCGGCGGCGGCGTGGTGCTGGCGGCCCTTCCCGCCTGCGCGGGCGCGGCAGACGCGCGGGCGGCGTGGCGCGAGCCAGGCGCGGGCGAGGCGGACGTCCGCCGCAAGGCCCTGTCCTGGGCGATCCTGGCGCCCAACCCCCACAACATGCAGCCGTGGCTGGCGGACCTGTCGGAGCCGGGCGCCATGACGTTGTACGTCGATCCGGCGCGGCGGCTGCCTGTCACCGATCCCTTCGACCGCCAGATCGTCATCGGCTGCGGCGCCTTCCTCGAACTGCTGAGGATGGCGGCGGCGCAGGACGGGCTGGCGGCGGGCGTCGAGGTCTTCGATACGCGCCCGCGCCTGGGCGGGGGGCCGGTGGCGAAGGTGCGTTTCTCGCCGGGCGCCGCGCCCGATCCGCTGTTCGCCCATGTGCCGATCCGGCGGACCAACCGCAACCCCTTCGAGGCTCGCGCCGTGCCGGAAGGGGCCGCCCAGGTCATCGCGGCGGCGGCGGCCCATCCGCTCGTGCAGACCGGCGTGACCGTCGATCCGGCCCGCACGGCGGCGATCGGGGCCCTTGCCTTCGAAGGCGCGCGGGTCGAGGCCCACACACCCGCCGCCCACCGCGAGAGCGTGGACCGCACCTTCATCGGCTCGCGCGACGTGGCGGCGCACCGCTATGGCGTCTCCATCGAGGGCGCGGCGGTGGATGCGCTGAACGCGGTCGGCCTGCTGACCCAGGAGAGGATGAAGCGCGAGGGGACCTTCGCCTTCGGCCAGTCGCTGGAGTACCTGAGGAAGGGCGCGGACACGGCGCGGGGTTTCCTGTGGCAGGCGACGAAGGGCGAGAGCCGGGCCGAGGAGGCGGCGGCAGGGGCGGCCTACCTGCGGGCCAACCTGGCGGCGGCGGGGCTGGGGGTGGCGATGCACCCGTGGAGCCAGTGCCTTCAGGAGTATGGCGCCCAGGACGCGGTGCGGGAGAAGGTCCACGCCGCGCTCGCCCCGGACGGCGGACGGGTTCAGATGCTGGCGCGGATCGGCTATGCGAAGGCCGTCCAGCCCGCGCCGCGCCGGGGACTGGCCGCCAACATCAGGACCGCATGACCAAGGCCAAGGACCGCCCGGACGTCCAGCTCTTCACCGAGATCGGCATCATCGACCAGCTCGTCACCGCGCGGCTGGAGAAGAGCCTGCCGGACGGCATGAGCGCCGCCCAGTTCGGCGTCCTGACCCACTTCTCCCGCCGGGGCGGAGCCCAGACGCCGGTGGAGCTGGCGCGGGCCTTCCAGGTGACGAAGGGGGCGATGACCAACACCGTCCAGCGGCTGGAGGCGCAGGGCTTCGTCGCCGTGGTCCCGGACGAGGGGGACGGCCGCAAGAAGCTTGTGTCGATGACGGAGAAGGGCGCGGCGGCCTTCGAGGCGGCGATCGTGGCGCTGCGGCCGTACTACGCCGGGCTGCGAGAGGCGTTCGGCGACGAGGAGTTCGAGCAGGCGCTGCCGTTCATGCGGCGGCTGCGGACGTGGCTGGACGAGAACAGGTAGGCTTAGGCCGGCTTCACCTTCAGCACGGCCCCTTCGGCGGCCACCACCTCGACCCGCTGGTCGAGCGCCGGGACGTCGCCCTCGGCCACCGCCGCCCATTCCTTGCCGTCGATGAACACCCGGCCCCGGCCGTGGTCGAAGACCGAGACCGCCACGCCCTGCTGGCCGACCAGACGGGCGAAGTTGTCGTTGATGTCCGGCCCTGTCCCCACGGTGCGCGGCACGAACCGCCGCCCGGCCAGCGCCGTGACCAGGGTCAGCACCGCCCAGACCGCGACCTCCGCCGCCAGGCTGTCGGGCAGCACGAAGGTCAGCAGGGCGACGATGGCCGCCGAGCCCGCCGGCCACAGCAGCCAGCCCGTGCCGCTGGCCACCTCGGCGGCCAGGAACAGGGCTGCGACCGCCATCCACACCCAGAAGGGGTGGGCCATGTAGAGGTCGGCCAGCCAGGTCATCGGATCAGCCCCTCGTGCGCGGCACGGCCGAGCCGGTCGGACGCGGCGGCGCGGGATCGGCGCCGGTCAGCGTCTTGACCAGTTCGCCGATGCCCGCGACCGAGCCCGTGATGCCCGCGAAGTCGGCGGGCACGATGACGGTCTTCTGCGACGGTGAACGAGCCAGTTCGGCGAAGGCCTCGATGTATTTCTGGGCCACGAAGTAGTTGATGGCGTTGACGTCGCCCCGCGCGATGGCCTCGGAGACGAAGGCCGTCGCCTTGGCCTCGGCCTCGGCTTCCCGCTCTCTGGCCTCGGCGTCGCGGAAGGCGGCTTCGCGGCGGCCCTCGGCCTCCAGGATGGCGGCCTGCTTGGCGCCCTCGGCCCGGGCGATGGCGGCCTGCTTCTCGCCGTCCGCCTCGGTGATGACGGCCCGGCGCTCCCGCTCGGCCTTCATCTGGCGGGCCATGGCGTTGGTGATGTCCGGCGGCGGGGTCAGGTCCTTGATCTCGATCCGCGTGGCCTTCACGCCCCACGGGTTGGTCGCGTGGTCGATGGTGGCCAGCAGACGGGTGTTGATCTGGTCGCGCTGGGACAGCACCTCGTCCAGCTCCATCGAGCCGACGACGGTCCGCAGGTTGGTCATGCAGAGCTGGGCTATGGCGTAGTTGAGGTTGTCGACACGGTAGGCGGCGGCGGCGGCGTCCATCACCTGGATGAAGACGATCCCGTCGACCTTCACCACGGCGTTGTCCTTGGTGATGACCTCCTGCTGAGGGACGTCGAGGACCTGCTCCATCATGTTCACCCGCCGCCCGACCCGCTCGAAGAACGGCACGAGGAAGGTGAGGCCGGGCTTGAGGGTGCGGGTGTAGCGGCCGAACTGCTCGACGGTGTACTCGCGCCCCTGCGGCACGATCTTGACGGCGCCGAACAGCACGACGGCCGCGAGCACCAGGGCGACGGTGGCGATGACTTCCAAGGCGGACCCTCCGTAACGAGGGGGGAGCCTAGCGCGGGCTTTCGTCTTCCGCCACGGAATCCGGTTCGGCGGGCTTCTCGGCGTCGGGACCCAGGCGCTGGACGAGGCGGGTGATGGAGCCGAGGCGGTTCGCCAGCCCCTGGCCGCGCCCTGCGGCGGCGGCCTCGGCCCGGCGGGTCTCGGGACCGCAGCCGGGGAACTCGGTCTGGCGCGCGGCGTAGCCGTTGTTGAAGGCGCCCTTCAGCCGGTCCTCGAACGCCTGGTCGGGGACTTCCGTCTCGATCAGCCGGGCCATGCGTCCGCGCCAGAACTGGTCGCCCGCCCCGCCGCACGCCTGCCGCAGGGCATGGCTCTCGCCCAGCACGTAGGCGAGGTCGACCAGGGTCTGCCGTTCCGTGGGGCTGCGCTCCTGCGCCAGGGCGGGGGAGGCGGCTGCGATCAGGGCGATGGCGAGGATGGCGCGCATGGCGGGGTTATCGGGCAGGCGGCGGCGGCTGTCACGGGGCAGCGCGCGGGAGGCGAGCGGTGCGTGGTTCGAGACGCTCGGCTGGGGCCTCGCTCCTCACCATGACGAACTCAGCATCGTCATCCTGAGGAGTGGCGCAGCCGAGCGTCTCGAAGGACGCACAGCTACTCCGCCAGCACCTTCGGCAGCTTGAACGTCACCGTCTCGCGGGTCGGGCCCAGTTCCTCGACGGTGATGTCGAAGCGGGCGGCGAGGGCGTCCACCACGCCCTGCACCAGCACTTCCGGCGCCGAGGCCCCCGCCGTCACGCCCACGGTCGCCACATCGTCCAGCCAGGCGGGGTCCAGGCCCTCGGCGTCGTCGATCAGCCGGGCGTCGCGGGCTCCGGCGCGCAGGGCGACCTCGACCAGCCGCACGGAGTTGGAGGAGTTGCGCGAGCCGACCACCAGCAGCAGGTCGCACGAGGCCGCCAGCCGCTTTACCGCGTCCTGGCGGTTGGTGGTGGCGTAGCAGATGTCCTCCTTGTGCGGCGCGGCGATCTCGGGGAAGCGGCGGCGCAGGGTGGCGACGATCTCGGCGGTGTCGTCCACCGACAGCGTGGTCTGGGTTACGAAGGCGACGTTGGCGGGGTCGCGGGGCTCGAAGACCTCCGCGTCCGCCACCGTCTCGATCAGGGCCACGGTCCCCTCGGGGAGCTGGCCCATCGTGCCCTCGACCTCCGGGTGGCCGGCGTGGCCGATCAGCACGATCTCTCGCCCGGCGTCGTGGTGGCGCTGGGCCTCGACGTGGACCTTGGACACCAGTGGGCAGGTGGCGTCGAGGTAGAGCATCTTCCGCGACGCCGCCTCGGCGGGCACCGACTTCGGAACCCCGTGGGCGGAGAAGACGACGGGGCGGTCGTCGGGCGCCTGGTCCAGCTCGTCCACGAACACGGCGCCCAGGGCCTTCAGCCGCTCGACCACGTGGCGGTTGTGGACGATCTCGTGGCGGACGTAGATCGGCGCGCCGTACTTCTCGACCGCCCGCTCGACGATCTGGATAGCCCGGTCGACCCCCGCGCAGAAGCCCCGCGGGCTGGCCAGCAGCACGGTCAGAGCGGGTCGGGGCGGGCGGGTCGGCGCGTTCATGGGGCCAAGGTAGGGCCGAAGGGGCCGCCCCGCCAGCGGCTCGCGCGTTGCGAGGTCACGCATATGCCTTTATCACGCTGCTCAACTGGCCCTTCCGCCTCAAGTCCCGGACGTCCCATGCGCCGCATCGTCGCCACCGCCCTTTCCGCCTTCGTCGCGGCCAGCCTGCTGGCCAGCCCTGTGCTCGCCCAGGGGCGCGGCGGCGGCAACGACCAGCAGAAGGAAGCCGAGGAGGCGGCCAAGAAGCGCAAGCGCGACGCCGAGTGGAACCAGCCCTCCGCGCCGCTGCCCGCGCTGCGCAACGCCGGGCCCTGCCCGTTCGTGAAGGTGCTGTACGACGCCGCCCGCTACCACGAGTTCAAGGACAACAAGGAATCGGCCAGCGCCGTCGCCTACACCGGCGAGATCCAGGGCCTCTCGGCCGGCTGCCAGTACAAGGACGACGAGCCCATCCGCGTGGCGACGGAACTGCTGTTCTCGTTCGGCAAGGGGCCGCAGGCGACCTCGGACCAGAAGACCTTCCGCTACTGGGTGGCCGTGACCGACCGCAACCGCTCGATCATCGCCAAGGAATTCTTCGAGGTCCCGGTGAACTTCCACGGCAAGGACCGCGTGGACGTCCGCGACAAGATGGAAGGCATCACCATTCCGCGCGGCGGGATGCAGGTCAGCGGCTCGAACTTCGAGGTGCTGGTCGGCCTGGACGTGACCCCGCAGATGGCCGCCTTCAACCGTGACGGCAAGCGCTTCCGCGTCACCGCCGGCTCGCCCACGGCCGCCGCGCCGACGGGGGCGACCACCACCCCATGAGCGACCTGAAACGGGGCCTGGGCGAGGCGGTCGCGGCCGCCTTCGCCGACATGGGCCTGCCGCCGGACCTGGGGCGCGTGACGGCTTCCGACCGCCCGGACCTGGCCGATTTCCAGTGCAACGGCGCGCTGGCCGCCGCCAAGGTGGCCAGGAAGCCGCCCCGCGAGATCGCCGCCGGCGTGGTCGAGCGGCTGGCCGGACGGCCCGAGCTGCAAAGCGTCGAGATCGCGGGGCTGGGCTTCATCAACCTGCGGGTCAGCGCCCAGGCCCTGTCGAACCGCGCCAACCAGATCGCCGCCGATCCCAGGGCCGGGGCCGACCTCATCGAGGAGCCGCGCCGCGTCGTGGTCGACTACGGCGGGCCGAACGTCGCCAAGCCGATGCACGTCGGCCACCTGCGGTCCTCGATCATCGGCGAATCGATCAAGCGCCTCTACCGCTTCCGGGGCGACGAGGTGCTGGGCGACGCCCACTTCGGCGACTGGGGCTTCCAGATGGGGCTGCTCATCTGCGCGGTCACCGACGAGGACCCGTTCGTCGCCGCCCTGATGGACAGGCTGGCGACCGAGCCGCGCGTCTTCTCGGCCGACGACGAGGCGCAGGTGTTCGCCGAGCTGGCCCCGCGCATCGACCTCGCCACCCTCGACGCCCTCTATCCGCAGGCGGCGGCGAAGGCCAAGGCCGACACCGACTACCGCGACCGGGCCCGCAGGGCGACGGCCGAGCTTCAGGCCGGGCGCTTCGGCTACCGGCTGCTGTGGCGCCATTTCGTGCAGGTCAGCCGCGTGGCGCTGGAGCGCGAGTTCCACGCCCTCGGCGTCGACTTCGACCTGTGGAAGGGTGAGAGCGACGCCGACCCGCTGATCCCGGCCATGGTCCGCGAGCTGGAGGACAAGGGCCTGCTGGTCGAGGACCAGGGCGCCCGCATCGTCCGCATCGCCCGCGAAGGCGACAAGCGCGAGCTGCCGCCCCTGCTGGTCGTCTCGTCCGAGGGCTCGGCGATGTACGGCACGACCGACCTCGCCACCATCCTCGACCGGCGGCGGACGTTCGATCCGCACCTGATCCTCTACGCCGTCGACCAGCGGCAGGCCGACCACTTCGAGCAGGTGTTCCGCGCGGCGGTGCTGGCCGGCTATGCGCAGGAAGGGTCGCTGGAGCACATCGGCTTCGGCACCATGAACGGCCCCGACGGGAAGCCCTTCAAGACCCGCGAGGGTGGGGTGCTGAAGCTGCACGACCTGATCGAGATGACGAGAGCCAAGGCTCGCGAGCGGCTGCGCGAGGCCGGCCTGGGTTCGGAACTGCCGCCCGCCGAGTTCGAGGACACGGCCCATAAGGTGGCGGTGGCGGCGCTGAAGTTCGCCGACCTGTCGAACTATCGCGGCACCAGCTACGTGTTCGACCTCGACCGCTTCACCAGCTTCGAGGGCAAGACCGGGCCGTACCTCCTCTACCAGGCGGTGCGGATCAAGAGCCTGCTGCGCAAGGCGGCGGACGCGGGCGTCGAGCCCGGCCGCATCGTCGTGCGCGAACTGGCCGAGCGCGACCTCGCCCTGCTGCTGGACGCCTTCGAGGCGGCGCTGACGGAGGCTTATGACAAGAAGGCCCCGAACTTCGTGGCCGAGCATGCCTACAAGCTGGCCCAGGCATTCTCGCGGTTCTACGCCGCCTGCCCGATCCTCCAGACCGAGGACGAACAGGTGAAGGGCTCCCGCCTGGCGCTGGCGCGGGCCACGCTGGTCCAGCTCGAACTGACGCTCGACCTGCTGGGCGTGGCCGCGCCGGAGAAGATGTAGTGAGCGGGAGCGCGGACGAGTTCGTCTATGACGAGGTGACGGGCGAGTGGGTGGCCGCGAGCGAACTGGCTGAAAAGTCCGCCGCATCGGGCCAGCCGGAGGTCCGCGACGCCGTGGGCAACCTGCTGAGCGACGGCGATGCAGTCACGCTGGTCAAGGACCTGAAGGTCAAGGGCGCGGGACAGACGCTGAAGCGCGGGACCGTCATCAGGTCGATCAGGCTGACCGGCGACGAGCAGGAAATCGACTGCCGTCACGAAGGCATCAAGGGCCTGGTGCTGCGCGCGGAGTTCGTGCGGAAGCTCTGACTTCCATCGCGATTGACTCTCACCCGCGCCCCCGGCACCAATGGCCTGCTCCTCGCGGGAGACGGCGGCCGACTCGGGCCGCGGCCGAAGGCGCAACCGCCCCGGAAACGCTCAGGCAAAAGGACCGCGAAGGGCTGATGAACGCTGGAAAGCAATCCCCTCGGGGGTTCACCGAAGGAGCAAGGAAGGGGACCCTTCCGGAATCTCTCAGGTTCTAGGGACAGCGGGGGCCGGGCGGGACTCAGAGTCCGTCCGCGCCGAACGTCAGCCGGAGTCGCCAGTGTCCGACCTCAAGAAGACCCCGCTCCACGACGCCCATGTCGAGGCCGGGGCGCGCATGGTCCCGTTCGCAGGCTATTCGATGCCGGTGCAGTACCGCGACGGCGTGCTGAAGGAGCACCTGTGGACGCGCGGGCATGCGGGGCTGTTCGACGTGTCCCACATGGGCCAGGCGCGGCTGCGGGGCGTCTCGCCGCTGTCGGCCTTCGAGGAGGTCACGCCGGGCGATTTCATCGGGCTGAAGCCCGGCCGCCAGCGCTACTCCCTGCTGCTCAACAAGAAGGGCGGCATCGTCGACGACCTGATGGCCAGCCGCCCGGACGGCGACGGCCTGTTCGTGGTGGTCAACGGAGCGTGCAAGGACGCCGACTTCCGCCTCATCGACGACGAGCTGGCCCCGCAGGTCAGCGTCGACCGCCTGGACGACCGGGCGCTGCTGGCGCTGCAAGGTCCCGAAGCGGGCGCCGTGCTGGCGGCCCATGCGCCCGAGGTCGCCGGGATGGCCTTCATGGACGCCGCCGTCGTCGCCGCCTTCGGGGTGGACTGCATCGTCTCGCGCTCGGGCTACACGGGCGAGGACGGGTTCGAGGTCTCCATCCCCGCCTCGGCGGCGCGGGCCGTGTGGGACGCGCTGCTGGCCGACGAACGGGTGCGGCCCATCGGGCTGGGCGCCCGCGATTCGCTGCGGCTGGAGGCGGGCCTGCCGCTGTACGGCCATGACGTGGACGACGCGACCAGCCCCGTCGAGGCGGCCCTGGCTTTCGCTGTGTCGAAGAAGCGCCGTGACGCGGGCGACTTCCCCGGCGCATCGCGGATCATGCGCGAGCTGGCGGAAGGCCCGTCCCGCGTCCGCGTCGGCCTGAAGGTGCTGGAAGGCGCCCCGGCCCGCGAGGGCGCCGAGATCGCCGATGGCGAGAGCATCGTCGTCGGCAAGGTCACCAGCGGCGGCTTCTCGCCCACGCTCGGCTTTCCCATCGCCATGGGCTACGCGCCCCCCGCCCTGTCGGCGCCGGGCACGAAGGTTTCCGTCATCGTCCGGGGCAAGGCCCAGGCCGCCGAGGTCGTCGCCATGCCCTTCGTTCCCCACCGCTACGTCCGCAAGCCCTAGAAGAGGTCCCGCCATGCGCTTCACCAAGGATCACGAGTGGGTCGCCCTCGACGGCGACGTCGCCACCATCGGCATCACCGCCTACGCCGCCGAGCAACTCGGCGACGTGGTGTTCGTCGAGGTCCCCGAGGTCGGGAAGGCGGTGGCGGCGGGCGACGGCCTGGCGGTGGTCGAGAGCGTCAAGGCGGCGTCCGACGTCTACGCCCCCGTGGCCGGCGAGGTGGTCGAGGCCAACACCGCCCTGGCCGACAGTCCCGACACCGTCAACGCCGCCCCGGAAGGCGCGGGCTGGTTCGCGAGGCTCAAGGTTTCCGACCCCGCCGCCGTCGAGGCGCTGATGGACCGCGCAGCCTACGAACAGTTTCTGGGCACACTTTAACCCGTCATCCCGGACGGCCGATAGGCCGATCCGGGACCCAGGGCCGTGCGCACTGCCCCTGGGTCCCGGCTCTCCGCTTCGCTTCGGCCGGGATGACGTCATGGATTTGAACGATGCGATATCTGCCTCTGACACCTCAGGACCGCGCCGAGATGCTCGGCGTCATCGGGGCCGGGTCCATCGACGAGCTGTTCGTGGACGTGCCCGCCTCCGCCCGGCTGGATGGGCCGGTCGCGCTGCCCGCCTACGCGGGCGAGCTGGAGGTGGAGCGGGAGATGGCGGCCATGGCCGCGCGCAACCGCACGGCGGGGTCGGGGCCGTTCTTCTGCGGGGCGGGGGCGTACCGCCACCACGTGCCCGCGACGGTGGACCACATCATCCAGCGGTCGGAGTTCCTGACCAGCTACACGCCCTACCAGCCGGA
This sequence comes from uncultured Caulobacter sp., assembly GCA_964579695.1. Classification (GTDB taxonomy): domain Bacteria; phylum Pseudomonadota; class Alphaproteobacteria; order Caulobacterales; family Caulobacteraceae; genus Caulobacter. The sequence goes on from CAZOHI010000023.1 coordinate 27,822, forward strand.
GATCGCCCAGGGCACGCTGCAGGTGCTGTTCGAGTTCCAGACCCAGGTCGCGGCCCTGACCGGCATGGATGTGGCCAACGCTTCGATGTACGACGGCTCGACCGCCTGCGCCGAGGCGGTGATGATGGCCCAGCGGGTGACGAGGCGCGGCCGGGCCGTGCTGTCGGGCGGACTGCATCCGCACTATGCGCGGACGACTGAGACCCTGGCCCATGTGGCGGGGGTGGAGACCGTGCGCCTGCCCGCCGCCGTCGACGCCGAGGCGGCCGTCACCGAGGCCATCGACGCCAACACCGCCTGCGTGGTGGTGCAGACGCCCAACGTCTTCGGCGCGGTCACGGACGTGACGAAGATCGCCGAGGCCGCCCATGCGGCCGGGGCGCTGCTGATCGTGGTGACGACGGAGGCGGTATCCTTCGGCCTGCTGAAGTCGCCGGGGGAGATGGGGGCCGACATCGCCGTGGCCGAGGGCCAGTCGATCGGCAACGGGCTGAACTTCGGCGGCCCCTACGTCGGCCTGTTCGCGGCGCGGGAGAAGTTCGTGCGCCAGATGCCGGGGCGGCTGTGCGGCGAGACGGTGGACGCCGACGGGCGGCGCGGCTTCGTGCTGACGCTGTCGACCCGCGAGCAGCACATCCGCCGCGACAAGGCGACGTCGAACATCTGCACCAACTCCGGCCTCTGCGCGCTGGCCTTCTCGATCCACATGTCGCTGCTGGGCGAGGTCGGCCTGCGCAGGCTGGCCGCCCTGAACCACCAGCGGGCGCGGGAGCTGCGGGACGCGCTGGCCGCCGTCGAGGGGGTGGAGGTGCTCACCCCCCGCTTCTTCAACGAACTGGCCGTGCGGCTGCCGAAGACCGCCGCCGAGGTGGTCGAGACGCTGGCCGGGAACGGCGTCATCGCCGGCGTGCCCTTCTCGCGGCTCGATCCGGGGGCGGGGATGGACGACGTGCTGCTGGTCTGCGCCACCGAGACGACCTTGCCCGAAGACATCGCCGTCTTCGCCTCCAGCCTGGAGCGGGTGATCCACGCATGAGCATGCTCAATGTCGGCCGCCCGACGCGGCCCGGGGAAACGACCGCCGACAAGCCCGCCACCCTGACCGGCGGGCGCGGCCTGTTGCAGGACGAGGCGCTGATCTTCGAGCTGGGCGGCTGGGACAAGACCGGCGTCGACCTGCCCGAGGCGGCGCCCGCCGACGACCTGGGGGACCTCGTGCGCCGCGAGCCCATCGGCCTGCCGGGGCTGTCGGAGCCGGAGGCGGTGCGCCACTACGTGCGGCTGTCCCAGAAGAACCACGCCATCGACCTGGCCCTCTATCCGCTGGGCTCGTGCACGATGAAGCACAACCCGCGCCTGAACGAGAAGATGGCGCGCCTGCCGGGCTTTTCCGACATCCACCCGCTCCAGCCGCAGTCGACGGTGCAGGGGGCGCTGGAGCTGATGGACAGGCTGGCCCACTGGCTGACGACCCTGACCGGGATGCCCGCCGTGGCGCTGAGCCCCAAGGCGGGCGCCCACGGCGAGTTGTGCGGCCTGCTGGCCATCCGGGCGGCGCATGAGGCGGCGGGGCAAGGGGATCGCAAGACGGTTCTGGTGCCCACCTCGGCCCACGGCACCAATCCGGCTACCGCCGCCTTCGTCGGCTACTCGGTGGTCGAGATCGCCCAGACGGACGACGGGCGCGTGGACCTTTCCGACATGGCGGCCAAGCTCGGCCCGCAGGTGGCGGCGGTGATGGTGACCAACCCCAACACCTGCGGCCTGTTCGAGCGCGAGGTGGTGGAGATCGCCCGGCTGGCGCACGAGGCGGGAGCCTACTTCTACTGCGACGGGGCCAACTTCAACGCCATCGTGGGAAGGGTGCGGCCGGGCGACCTCGGCGTCGACGCCATGCACATCAACCTGCACAAGACCTTCTCCACGCCCCACGGCGGCGGCGGGCCGGGCGCCGGGCCGGTGGTGCTGTCGCAGGCGCTCGCGCCCTTCGCGCCCGCGCCCTGGGTGGCGCGGACGGAAGAAGGGGGGCTGCACCTCGCCGAGCACGAGGCGGGGGAGGCGGCCCAGGCGTTCGGACGCCTCTGCGCGTTCCACGGCCAGATGGGGATGTACGTCCGCGCCTACGCCTACATGCGCAGCCACGGCGCCGACGGCCTGCGCCAGGTCGCCGAGGACGCGGTGCTGAACGCCAACTACGTCAAGGCCCGGCTGAGCGACCTGATGAGCCCGGCCTTCCCGGACGGCCCCTGCATGCACGAGGCCCTGTTCGACGATGCGTGGCTGGAGGGGACGGGGATCACCACCCTCGACTTCGCCAAGGCGATGATCGACGAGGGCTTCCACCCGATGACCATGTATTTCCCGCTGGTCGTCCACGGGGCCATGCTGATCGAGCCGACCGAGACGGAATCGAAGCAGGAACTGGACCGCTTCGTCGAGGCGCTGCGGGCCCTGGCCCAGGCGGCGAAGGCGGGCGACGCGGCGCGGTTCAAGGGCGCGCCTTTCCATGCGCCTCTGCGACGCCTGGATGAAACCCAGGCCGCCCGCAAGCCCCGCTTGCGCTGGCGACCTGTGGCGGCGGAGCCACTGGCGGCGGAATAGAGGATTAATCGTCGTCAGGGGGGAACGGACGCCTTTACGCGCCGTTCCCGGGTTCTCATATCAGCCCTACGTGTCGACGATCCGACTTCCCATCGGGCCGGAGCGCGAGCCCCCCTTGTGTCCCCATGCTGATGTACGCCGTCGTCATGCCCCGCGCGCGCCAATCGCAAGCCGACGAACTTGCCCGCGAACTGCTTGCACGCTTCGCGCGCTGGCTGCTGGTGGGGCTGGGGCTGCTCATCATCCTGCTCGGCATCCTGATCTCGCCGCTGCCGGGCCCCGGGGGCATCCCGGTCATCGTCATCGGGCTGATGTTCGTGCTGCGCAACTCCTTCTGGGCGCGCAAGCAGTTCATCCGCATCCAGCGCCGACACCCCAAGGTCATCTTCCCGCTGCGCCGCCTGATGCGCCGCGAGCCGGAGGTCTTCCCCGTCGCCTGGCAGCAGGTGCTGCGGATGGAGCGGATCGTCCTGCAAAAGCGCGAATGGCGCATCGCCCGGCGGATACGCAAGGCGATGATGAAGCGGCGGCGCTAGCAAAAAGCCCTCCCGGACGGGGAGGGCTTTTTCAGTTCCAGGCTTGACCGGAACTACTGCAGCCGGTTCGCCAGCTCGCCGATGGCGCTATCGACCAGCGGATCGTTCTTGGTCGCCTTGAGCCGGGCGGCCAGGACCGTCTCGGCGGCCTCGGCGGCCAGTTCGGCGGCGGCGGCCTTGACCTCGGCGGCGGCCTGGGCCTCCGCGTTGGCGATCTTGCGTTCGGCGAGGTCCGCGCGGCGCTTGATCTGCTCGTCGAGCTTGGCCTTGGCCTCCTTGGCGAGGCGCTTGGCCTCCTCCTGGGCGGTCTTCAGCATCTCGGCGGCCTGGCGCTCGGCCTCCTCGCGCTGCAACCGGATCTCGGCCAGCATGGCCTCGGCCTCGGTGCGGATGCGGGCGGCTTCGTCCAGGTCGGACTGGATCTTGGCGGCCTTGGCGTCCAGCGCCCCGGCGATCGCCTTCGGGGCCTTGGCCACGAAGATGACGATGCCCAGGAAGATCACCAGGCCGATCCCGACCCAGAACTCCGCGTTGGCGGGATTGAGGAAGGCGGGCATCAGCGGGCTCCCTTGGCGGCCACGGCGGCCTTGACCTCGGCGGCCGTCGCAGCCTTGCCGGTCAGCTTGGCGACGATGGCGGCGGCGGTCTCGGAGGCGATGGCGCCGACGTTGGTCATGGCCGCGTCGCGCGTGGCGCGGATGCGGGCCTCCGCCTCGGCGACCTTTTCGGCCACCTTGGCGTCCTCCGCGGCCTGGGCGGCGGCGGTGTCGGCGGCGGCCTTGGCGCGGGCGTCGGAAGCCAGGCGCTGGGACCGGGTCCGGGCGTCGGCCAGTTCGGCCTCGGCGGTCGCCTTCTGCTGTGCGGCTTCGCCCTGCACCGAGCGGGCCTGCTCCACCGCCGTGGCGATGGTGTCGGCGCGTTCGTCGATGACCCGGCGCAGGCGGGGCACGAACACCCGCGCCAGCAGCACGTAGAGGATGATGAAGATCAGCAGCAGCCAGACGATCTGGCCGCCCCAGTACTCGAATCGGAACTGGGGCAGGCCGCCTTCGCCGTGGTGCTCGGCGCCCACGGTCTCGACGGCTTCGCCGTGTGCGTCTGTGGCGTGTGTGTCCACGGCCATGAGCGTGTCGGAGCCTTGCAAAAAGTGCGCGGGCGCGACCTGCATAAGGCCGCGCCTGCGGGAAGCTTAAAGGGCGGGGCTTAGCTGAAGAGGATCAGCAGGCCGAGCACGAAGGCCAGGATGCCCAGGGCTTCGGTCAGGGCGAAGCCCAGCACGAGGTTGGTGAACTGGCCGGCGGCGGCGCCGGGGTTGCGCAGGGCGCCTTGAAGGAAACCGGAGAAGATCGCGCCCACGCCGATGCCCGAGCCGATCATGCCGAGCGTGGCCAGGCCCGCGCCGATGTACTTCGCTGCTTCTGCTTCCATGGTTCTGTCGTCCTAGAGGTGAGGTTGGAAGGGAAAAGGGATCAGTGGTGTCCGGCGTGGACCGCGTCGTTCAGGTAGACGCAGGTCAGCACGGCGAAGACGAAGGCCTGAAGGAAGGCCACCAGGAACTCCAGCGCCGTCAGGGCGACCACGCCGCCGAGCGCCAGGGCCGCGCCGGGGATGCCCAGCAGGCCGAGCCCGCCGCCGGCCGCCAGCGTGCCCAGCGAGACCACGAAGCCGGCGAACACCTTCAGGGCGACGTGGCCGCCGAGCATGTTGCCGAACAGACGCAGGGACAGGGTGACGGGGCGCAGCAGGAAGGAGATCACCTCGATCGGGATCACCAGCCACCACAGGTACCAGGGCACGCCCGAGGGCAGGAAGAGCTTGAAGAAGGCCGGGCCGTTCTTGGCCAGCCCGACGACGATCACCAGGAGGATGGTCATCAGGGCGAAGGTGGCGGTGACCGCGAGCTGCGAGGTCGCCGTGAACACCAGGAACAGGCCCAGCACGTTCATCGCCAGGATGAACAGGAACAGCGTGAAGACGAACGGGAAGAAGGCCCGGCCCTCGGGGCCGATGATCGACGTCGCAAGGTCGTCGATGAAGCCGAACATGCCCTCGGCCATCACCTGCAGCCGGCCGGGAACGACCGCGCTCCTGGCCGTGGCGATGGTGAAGAAGGCCACCACCAGCGACGCGGCGACGGCCATGGCCACCACCGAGTTGGTGATCGCCATGTCGATGACGCCCACGCCCGGCAGGGTGAAATCGGGGAGGTCGACGATCTTCGCCACCTCGAACTGGTGCATCGGGTCGGCCATGCCGCCTCGAACTCCTATCTGTCTTCGTCCTCATCGTCGTCGAAGGGAACGGACGGCGCCACAGGCCAGCCCTCCTTCTCCGCCGCCGCACTCATTCTCTGGGCCGCGCGCACGGCCAGGAAGACCGAAAGCGCGAACCCGACCAGGATCCCCACGATCAACCCCCACGGCGCGGTGCGCGCCAGGAGGTCGAAGCCCATGCCGAACGCCAGTCCGACGAGGGGGCCGCCGATGAGGCCCGCCACCAGCCTTGCGCCCCCGGCCATCGCCTTGCTCCCATAGTCGGGAACGTGGCGCGTGGTCCTCGCTTCCAGCGCGGCGGCCCGCTCATCGAGGCTCTTCATCGCCTCTTCGCGCGGATCGTGGGCCTTGGGCATGGGGGCGGTCAGGTCCGAAAACGGTCCGGAAGTCGCCTTCCGGGCCCGGCTTGATCGCGGCGGAACCTATAGGGCCGTGTGCAGTGCGTCAAGGCTGGTTGGGTGTCCATTAAGTTGCTGGTTTTATTGAGATTTCGGAAAGGTCCCGGCCCGCGCGACCGATGAGGCGGGCGCCTTGCCGATGCGGGCGCTGATCCACTGGGCGGTCTCGATCAGCCTGTCCAGGTCGTAACCCGTCTCGAACCCGGCGCGCTCCAGCATGTAGACGAGGTCCTCGGTGCCGATGTTGCCCGTCGCCGCCGGGGCGAAGGGACAGCCGCCGAGACCGCCGACGCTGGCGTCCAGCACATCCACCCCAGCCTCGACCGAGGCGTAGGCGTTGGCCAGCCCGGTGTTGCGGGTGTCGTGGAAGTGCATCCGCAGCTTCAGGTCGGGCGCGGCCTTGCGCACGGCGTCGATGCGGCGGCGCACCACCCAGGGGTCGGCGACGCCGATGGTGTCGGCGATGGCCAGCTCGGCGACCTTCATCGCCTGGGCCTCGCGGGCGATGGCGGCGACCTTCTCGTCGCTGACCTCGCCGTCGAAGGGGCAGCCGAAGGCCACGGAGATGGTCAGGGTGATCGGCGGGCCGCCCTCGGCCTTCTGGCGGGCGGCGATGGCGGCGGCGGCGGTCACCTGCTCGGCCACGCCCGCGCCCTGGTTGCGGATGCCGAAGCCGTCGGTGGCGCAGACCACGACGTTGGCCTCGTCGCAGCCCGCGGCCACGCAGCGGTCCCAGCCGCGCTCGTTGAGGACGAGGCCGATGCGCGAGCGGCCGTCCCTGGGCAGGGCGGCCATGATCTCCTCGGCGCCCGCCATCTGGGGCACCCGGCGCGGGTTGACGAAGGACACCACCTCCTGGCGGCGGGCGCCGCAGGCGTCGAGGCGGCGGATCATCTCCACCTTGTCGGCCGTCTCCAGGACGGTCTTCTCGTTCTGGAGCCCGTCACGGGCTCCGACTTCCACGATTTCTATGAAGCGGCTCATGGCAGCAGCTTCTGCGGCTGGCCGCGGTAGATGGTCAAGGTGACGTCATCGTTGTTTGAGTAGTTGCGTCCCGAAACCGTCGCCACCGGGCGGCGCGGCAGCCCCCGCGCGGCCAGCGCCTTGCGGAAGGCGGCCTCCTCGCGGGCCTCGACCACGGCCGGGCGGCCCTGCGCGACGGCGATGGCGGCGTCCTCGGCGTCGCCGAGGCCGGTGGCGGTGCCGAGGGCGAAGACGATGCTGGGCTCCGAATAGCCCGCCACCGCGACCGGGCCGGGGGTGACGCCCTCGCGCGGGTGCAGGCTGGTGCGCAGGAGGGCGCGGTCGACCTCCCGGGAAATCCACAGCGGCTCCAGGCTCGGGGCCAGCAGGGCGGCGAAGGCGGCGTGGGCCAGCACGCCCAGCGCGCCCGCCGTGACCAGGGCGGAGATGGGCGCGCTGCGCAGGATCATCGTCGCGCCGACGATGCCGGTGGCGGCGAACAGTCCCGCCGTGACCGCCGCCGCCGTCAGGTCGCCGGGGTCGCCGAACATCGACAGGCCGAAGATGGCGATCACCGCGTAGACCGCCGAGGCGACCGCGATCAGCACGGCCCCCGCGATGGCCGCGCGCCGCTCCAGCGGCTCGCGCAGGGCGGCGGCCATCAGCCAGGCCAGGGCCCCGAAGGTGGGCAGGGTGTAATGGACCAGCTTGGTCGGCGTCAGCTCGAACAGCAGCCAAGCCGGGACCAGCCAGCAGATGGCGAAGCGCACCCCCGGCTCCGCCCGCCGCAGCCAGGCGTGGACCGCCCCCGCCGGCAGCAGCAGGCTGGCCGGGAAGAGGAGCATGGGCGCGATCAGCAGGTAGTAGCCGGGCCAGCCGCCGTGCCGCTCATGGCCGCCGACCAGCTTGGGCGCGAGGTCCCCGCCGACCGCCTCGCCCCAGAAGCCGCCGTCGGTCGCCACGGTGATGGCCACCGCCCACGGCCCGACCACGGCGAAGAACAGCACCAGGCCCCAGCCCCAGCCGATCTCCTTCAGCCACGTCGCCTTGCGGTCCCAGGCCCACAGCGCCGCGACCGTCAGGATCACGACGACCGGCCCGACCGGCCCCTTGACCAGGGTGGCGGCCGCCAGTCCCAGCCAGAACAGCAGCCGGGTGCGGCGGCCGGCCTGGCCCGCGTACATCCGGGCGAGGGCCGCCATGGCCAGGGTGATCGTCCCGGCCAGGACCGCGTCGGTCTTGGCGATGAAGGCTTCGCTGGAGAGCAGGAAGGTGGCGCCCAGGATGGCCCCGGCGATCAGCCCCGGCCTCGGCCCGAAGAAGGCGGCCGCGCCCCAGGCGCAGGCCGCCGCCGCCAGCATCGCCCCCAGCAGGGATGGCAGGCGGAAGGCCCAGATCGCCCGGTCCGCGGGCTCGGAGAGGGCCGAGACGGTCGCCGCCTGCAGCCAGTGGATGCCGATGGGCTTCTTGAAGCGCGGCTGATCCTGGAACTGGATCATGACGTAGTCGCCGGTCTCCAGCATCTGGGCCGTGGCCTGGGCGAAGCGGGACTCGTCGCGGTCCAGGGGCGGCATGGCGAACAGGCCGGGCAGGCCCGCGATCATGGCGACGAGGGCGGCCAGCAGCGGCCCGCGCCAGCCGCGGCTCCAGTCGTCGAGGCGGGACTCAAGCGTCATCGCGCTTCAATACCACGATACTTCTCATGAGCGGCTTTTCCGCTATGAGAGCGCCATGGCCCGCGCCCCGCGATCCCCGACGGCTCCCGACTATTCGGTGGTCGTCCCCGTCTACAACGAGAGCGGCGCGGCCCCGGCCCTGGCGCGGGAGATCGCGCGGGCGTTCGACGGGCGGTCGTACGAGATGATCTTCGTCAACGACGCCAGCGGCGATTCCACCCTGGCGGAACTGACGGCGCTCAAGGCCGAGATCCCGCAGCTTCGGGTCCTGTCCCACACGCAGAACGCCGGCCAGAGCCGGGCCATCCGCACGGGCGTCCTGGCGGCCAAGGCGGACATCATCGTCACCCTCGACGGCGACGGCCAGAACGACCCGACCGACGCCCCGCGCCTGGCCGAGCGGCTGAAGGCTTCCCCCGAGCCCCTGGCCCTGATCGGCGGCGAGCGGATCAAGCGCCAGGACAGCGCCGCCAAGCGCTGGGCCTCGCGCCTGGCCAACGGCGTGCGCAAGGCGCTGCTGAAGGACACGGCCAACGACACGGGCTGCGGGCTGAAGGCGTTCCGGCGGGAGGCTTTCCTGCGGCTCCCCTACTTCGACCACATCCACCGCTACATCCCCGCCCTGATGATCCGCGAGGGATACGAGGTGGCGTTCGAGCCGGTGAACCACCGGCACCGGACCATCGGCGTGTCGAAATACACCAACTTCGGCCGCCTCAAGGTGGCCTACGCCGACCTGCGCGGGGTGATGTGGCTCCAGTCCCGCCTGCGCCGGCCGGGGGCGGTCGAGGAAGCTTGACCCGGGTTTTTGTTCCCTTAATGTTCTCGTGGACGTTGAGGGTGGACGATGGTTCTTCTGGAGATCGAGGAGCGAGCGAAGCGTGAGCTGTCGCTCAGGATTCGGCTGTTCGTGCAGATGCTGACGACGGCGGGGTATGCGGGGGTGGGCGGCGCCTTGGCTGCGCCGATGTTCGAGAGCGCGCCGTTCGGCCTCGCCAACCTTTTCTCGCTCGGCTTCGGGCTGGCGAGTCTGATGGTGGCCCTCTATTATGTTCCTGAAGGAGAACGTGATGTTCTATCTTGATTTCGCAGGGGCGGGCATCCTCATCGGCGCAATCGCTCTGGCGGCGGCGCTCTTCTATGCGCTGCCCATGAAACGTAAGCTCGACCGGCTGGACCGCAGCATCGCCCAGCGTAAGGCCCAGATGCGGCGGGATGCCGAGAACGCCACTCGCCTCTAACTAGCGCGAGCTTCACCACGCCCTCGAACATCGCTAGCCTCGCCCCACTTTGAGGAGGGGCTCCATGTTCGCCGCGTTTCCGCTGCTGGCGCTGCCGGTGATCATCTACAACCTGGTGGTGCTGACCCTGAGCGGCGGCTTCGGGGCGATGGACGCCCAGGGGCGGTTCGGCGAGCAGCTGTTCGCCATCCAGATGGCCTCAGGCGCCCCATGGCCGGTCAGCCTGTCGGACCTGATCCTGGCGGGCTCGCTGGTGGTGCTGTTCATCGAGCTGCTGAAGTCGACGACCAGCCGCTCCATCGCCATCGTCAACCACGCCCTGTCGATGATCGTGTTCATCGTCTGCCTGGTGGAGTTCTTGCTGGCCCCGGCGTTCGCGACCTCGACCTTCTTCCTGCTGACGGTGATGGTGCTGCTCGACGTGCTGGCCGGCTTCATCGTCACCATCGTCGCCGCCCGCCGCGACATCGACTTCGCGGGCGGCGGGGCGTCCTAGGTCAGGACGGTGAAGATGACCGTGACCACGGCGACGTCGAGGAAGCGGATGGCGAGGGCGAGCATGCGGGTGTCCCGGCGATGACGAGTTCGCCTTCGCTCAAGCAAGACCGGCGCCACTGATGGCGCTGTTCTTCGACGCGGGATGGTTCGACGCAAAGCTCGCCGAACGCGGCCTGTCCCGCGCCGTCATGGCCGCCGTCAGCGGCATGGGCGAGGCCGACCTCGCCCTCGTCTACAAGGACCAGCGGGAAGTTTCCGCCGCCGAGGTGGCGGCCTTTGCCGAGCTGCTGGGCGTCACGCCCGCCGAGGTGGCGTTGAGGGCCGGAATTTCGACACCCACGCCCCAGGCGGACCCGCTCGCCCGCATTGCCGCGCTGGAGGAGAAGGTTGCGGCGCTGGAGGCCGAGGTCGCCCGGCTCAGATCTTCGTCCGGCGAATGAGGCCCTTGGGCGGGCGGCGGTCGCAATCGCCGGAGAATTCCGCGCCCAGGTAGGCCGAACGGGCCGCCTCCAGCGTCTCGGGACCGCCGCGTAGGCCGCGCCGCACGTCCTTCTGGCCGATCAGGTGGGCGGCGTAGGTCGCCTCGGCCGACGGGCGGTGGGGCGGCGGGACGGGGGAGGCGACTTCGCCTTCCACGATCACCGGCACGCTGCGATCCTCGGCCTCGTCCGCCACGGCGTTGTCGCTCGCGCGGCGGCGCAGGCGCCTCATGTCGGCGGCGCGGCGAAGCGGATGCAGCGGGTCGGTCATCGGCGCGAACCCTAGCCGCGGAGTCTTAAGATGCCGTGCGTGCGCGTCAGCCCTTGTCGGCCAGCTTGGCGAGCTGGGCCTGCATGGCTTCCATCTGACGCTTCAGTTCGCTCAGGTCGTCCCCGCTCCCGGCGGCCGCCTCGGCCTTGGGCTCGGCGGGCGCGGCCGGGACCTCCTCGGCGCGCGGATACCCGAAGGGGGAGAACATCTTCATCGCCCGGTCGAACAGGGCGAGGTTCTGGCGGATATGCTCATCGTACCCGCCACCGCCGGGAACGGCGCCGACCCCGAACTGGGACCGCAGCCGCTCCTGCTGCTTGGCGAAGCTCTCCAGCGACAGTTCGAGGTAGCTGGGCAGGAACGCCTGCATGTTGTCGCCGTAGAACCGGATCAACTGGCGCAGGAACTGGATGGGCAGGAGGTTGGTCCCCGTCCCCCGGTTCTCTTCCTCGAAGATGATCTGGGTCAGGACCGAGCGGGTGATGTCCTCGTTGGTCTTGGCGTCGTAGACCACGAAGTCCACGCCTTCCTTCACCATGTCGGACAGGTGCTCCAGCGTGACGTAGGAGCTGGAGGCTGTGTTGTAGAGGCGACGGTTCGCATATTTCTTGATGACGACGCGCGCGTCGCCCGCCGTTTCGCCGGTTTCGGGTTTTTCGGACATTTCATCCCCTGAACAGCGGTCAGTCTTGCTTTTCTGCACCGCACTATCGCGGATGCAAAGGCATGACGCCAGTCCCCAGCGCCAAGAGGGAACCCACGGAACATGCAAAGGAGTCGTGACGAACGGGGGGCATTTATGCAAGGTGCGCGCCGCACCAACACGAGGGACGGCGCCGCGACCGCGAACAGCCTGCCCCGCGCACGAAAGAAGTCGGGAGTTACTTCATGAGCGACATCGTCATCGTCTCCGCGGCCCGCACGCCCGTGGGCTCCTTCAACGGCGCGCTCGCCAGCCTGCCCGCGCATGAGCTGGGGGCCGTGGCCATCAGCGCCGCGGTCGAGCGGGCGGGCATCACGGCCGCCGACGTCGACGAGGTCATCCTGGGCCAGGTGCTGCAGGCCGGCGCCGGCCAGGGTCCCGCCCGCCAGGCTTCGGTGAAGGCCGGCGTGCCGGTCGAAAGCCCGGCCTGGAGCCTGAACCAGCTCTGCGGCTCGGGCCTGCGCGCCGTGGCCCTGGCGGCCCAGCAGATCGCCGAGGGCGACGCCAAGATCGTCGTCGCCGGCGGTCAGGAGAGCATGAGCCAGTCGCCCCATGCCGCGCACCTGCGCAACGGCCAGAAGATGGGTGACCTCGGCTTCGTCGACACCATGATCAAGGACGGCCTGTGGGACGCCTTCCACGGCTATCACATGGGCCAGACGGCCGAGAACATCGCCGCCCGCTGGCAGATCACCCGCGAGGAGCAGGACAAGTTCGCCGTCGCCTCGCAGAACCGCGCCGAGGCCGCCCAGAAGGCCGGCAAGTTCAAGGACGAGATCGCCCCCGTCACCATCAAGGGCCGCAAGGGCGACACGGTCGTCGAGAACGACGAGTACATCCGTCACGGCGCCACGATCGAGGCCATGTCGGCCCTGCGCCCCGCCTTCAACAAGGAAGGCTCGGTCACCGCCGCCAACGCCTCGGGCCTCAATGACGGCGCCGCCGCCGTGGTGCTGATGAGCGCCGACGAAGCCGCCAAGCGCGGCCTCAAGCCGCTGGCCCGCATCGCCTCCTGGGCCCACGCCGGCGTCGAGCCGGAGATCATGGGCACGGGTCCGATCCCGGCCAGTCGCAAGGCGCTGGACAAGGCCGGCTGGTCGGTCGCCGACCTCGACCTCGTCGAATCCAACGAAGCCTTCGCGGCCCAGTCGCTGTGCGTGCTGCGCGACCTGGGCCTCGACCCGGCCAAGGTCAACGTCAACGGCGGCGCCATCGCCATCGGCCACCCGATCGGCGCGTCCGGCGCGCGCATCCTGACCACCCTGGTGCACGAGATGAAGCGTTCGGGCGCCAAGAAGGGCCTCGCCACGCTGTGCGTCGGCGGCGGCATGGGCGTGGCCATGTGCATCGAGAGCGTCAACTAACTCTCAATCCATCACCAATCCGACGCGGCGGCCGTTCCGGGGGGAGCGGCCGCCCCGTCACTTTCCAGCGTAGGGGAAACGCATGACTAAAGTTGCATTCGTCACCGGGGGCACCCGGGGCATCGGCAAGGCCATCTCGGCCCGCCTGAAGGCCGACGGCTACAAGGTGGCCGCCGCTTATGCCGGCAACGAGGAGGCCGCCAACCAGGCCGCCAAGGAACTCGGCATCATGGTCGTCAAGTGCGACGTCGGCTCGTTCGACGACTGCAAGGCGGCCGTGGCGAAGATCGAGGCCGAACTCGGCCCGGTCGACGTCGTCGTGAACAACGCCGGCATCACCAAGGACGGCCTGTTCCACAAGATGAGCCCCGAGCAGTGGAACGACGTCATCAACGTCGACCTCAACAGCGTCTTCAACGTGACCCGCAACGTCATCGACGGCATGCGCGAGCGCGGCTGGGGCCGGGTCATCAACATCTCGTCGATCAACGGCCAGAAGGGCCAGCTCGGCCAGACCAACTACTCCGCCGCCAAGGCGGGCCTCATCGGCTTCACCAAGGCGCTGGCCCAGGAAAGCGCCCGCAAGGGGATCACGGTCAACGTGATCTGCCCCGGCTACATCGACACCGACATGGTGGCGGCGGTGCCGGAGAACGTCCTGCAGGGCATCATCGCGGGCATCCCGGTCGGCCGTCTCGGCAAGGCCGAGGAGATCGCCGACGCGGTGTCCTTCCTGGCCGGCGAGCAGGCCGGCTTCGTCACCGGCTCGACGCTGACCGCCAACGGCGGCCAGTACATGGCGTCCTAAGCCATAGAAGCCGCGGTCGCGGCCTTGTTCCGCTTGTTTCCGCCGTCCAAGATTCGCCCTAGTCGGGGCGCAAGGCGTCGGGGATGATTGGAGCAAGGCCGGCGATCTTTGCGGCTGTCGTCCTCGGCGCGGCTACCGGGGGCGTGGGCTTCCCCGCGTTCGCCCAGGACGGCGGCTCGGTGCTCCGCGACGCCCTGTTCGGCTCCTCTCCCAACGCCCAGCGCCGCGCCGCCGCGCCGCCCGTGGCCCGCTACGTCTCCGAGACGGGCGAGGAGTTCGTCTTCGACCGCACCTCCTCCCGCCCCCTGCTGCGGTTCGAGAGCAGCAGCGAGGTCTGGGCCCTGCACCCGAATCCGGGCCCGCGCGGCGATGTCATCTACAAGAACGACCTCGGCCATCCGGTCCTGCGCGCCACCAAGCTGGGCGGGCTGACCCTGTTCACCCGCCAGCGGCCGGAAGGGCTGGCGGTGGCGGTGGCCGGGACGTCGGCGCCGCTGAAGCTGCCCGCCATGGGGCCGAACGCGCTGCTCCAGAAGCTGGCCCAGGCCAGCGGCCGGGCGAGCCGGGCGGCGGGACGGCTGATCCCCTTCGGAGCCGACGCCACGCCGCAGTCGGCCGCCCTGATCGCCGACGCAGCGATGGTTTCGGCCGACGGCCTGGCCCGCGCGGCCCAGTTGCATGGCCGCAACGCCCTGGCGCCCGTGAAGAAGATCTACATCGCCCAGGGCAAGAAACCCGGCGCGGCGATCAAGGACGGCGTACTGGTCGTCACCGTCAGCCCGCAGATGGGCATCGCCGGGCGGCCCTCCTCCGAGCGCGTGGCCTACGTCGCCGCCAACCGCTGAGGCGACCAGCCCGGCGGGGCCATCTCGAACCCGGCGAACTCGAACCCCGGCGCCACCGTGCAGCCGACCAGCGTCCATTCCCCCGTCGAGCGCGCGCTCTGCCACTGGCCGGGGGGGACCACGGCCTGCGGCTGCTCGCCCGCGCCAACGTCGCCGCCGAGGCGCCAGGTGGTCAGGTTCCTGCCGTCCGAGACCTCCAGCTCCAGAGGCGCTCCGACGTAGAAGTGCCAGACCTCGGCCGCATCGACCCGGTGCCAGGCGGACACCTGTCCCTCGGCCAGCAGGTAGTAGATGGCGGTCGAGGCGGGACGGCCCTCCACGGATTCGTCGCGGAAGGTCTCGCGGAACCAGCCGCCCTCGGGGTGGGGCTCCAGGTCCAGCAGGGCGACGATCTCCTGGGCGGTCATCCCTTGAAGCTGTCCTTGGCGGCGCGGACGGCGCCGAACGCCTCGTGGTCGGCAAGGCCGGTCAGGCCCATGCGCGGCGCCAGGACGGGCGCGCGCAGGAAGGGGTTGGTGGCCTTCTCCAGCCCGATGGTGGTGGGCACGGTCGGCTCGCCCCGCTCGCGGGCGGCGAAGACGTCGTCAGCCCGGGACTTCAGCGCCGGGGCGTCGTCCACCGAGAGGGCGAAGCGGGCGTTCGAGGCGGTGTATTCGTGGGCGCAGTAGACGGTCACGTCCTCGGGCAGGGCGGCGAGTTTCTGGAGGCTCGACCACATCTGGGCCGCCGTGCCCTCGAACAGCCGTCCGCAGCCCAGCGCGAACAGGGTGTCGCCGACGAAGGCGATGCGGTCCTTCGCGTCATAGTAGGTGATGTGGCCGAGCGTGTGGCCGCCGGTGTCGATCACCTGGAACCGCGTCTCGCCCAGCTCGACGGTGTCGCCGTCCTTCACCACCCGGTCGGGCGGGGCGATGCGGCCGACTTCCTCTGGGCCGACGACGAGGGCGCCGGTGGCGGCCTTGACCTCGGCGTTGCCGCCCGCGTGGTCGGGGTGCCAGTGGGTGTTCAGCACCAGGGCCAGCGTCCAGCCGAGCTTGTCCAGCTCGCGCAGGATGGCGGCGGCGTCGGGCGTGTCGATGCAGGCGGCGAGCCCCGTGGCCTCGTCGCGGACGAGAAAGCCGTAGTTGTCTTCGAGGCACGGGAACTGGTGGACGGTCAGGGGCATGGCGAACTTTCGTTGCGTCCTTCGACACGCCCGCTGCGCGGGCTGCTCAGGATGACTATGTTTGTTGTTATACTCCAAAGTCAGCCATCCTGAGCAGGCCCAAAGGGCCGTGCCGAAGGACGCAACCTCAAGACCGGGTCTCCATGCGTCGCGACGTCCTCGACCTCCGCGCCTTCTACGCCACGCCCCTCGGCGCGGCGGCGCGGCGCATGCTGGCGCGCAAGGTGACGGAGGCCTGGGGCGACGCCCGCGGCCTCGACGTGCTCGGCGTGGGCTATGCGACGCCCTTCTTCGAGGCCCTGCGGCCCGCCGCCCGGCGGGTGGTGGCCGCCATGCCGGCCGCCCAGGGGGTGGAGGTCTGGCCGGGCAGGCGGGGCAACCTCGCCTTCCTGGCCGACGAGTTCTCCCTGCCGCTGCCCAACGCCCTGTTCGACCGCATCCTCTGCGTCCATGCGCTGGAGGAGAGCGAGAGCGCGCTGGAGCTGCTGCGCGAGACGGCGCGGGTTCTGGCGCCGTCCGGCCAGGTGATCGTCGCCGTCGCCGCCCGCAACGGCCTGTGGGCCAACGCCGAGAACACCCCCTTCGGCCATGGCCGCCCCTATACCCGCCGCCAGCTGGAGGCGCTGCTGCGCGAGGCGGACCTGGAGCCGTCGGGCTGGACCCGCGCCCTCTATGCTCCGCCGTGGGGCTGGACGGCGGGCTGGGCCGACACCTTCGAGAGCCTGGGAGCCTGGCTGTGGCCCAACTTCTCCGGCGTGGTGATGATGGAGGCGGTCAAGCAGACCTTCGCCGTCAAGCCCAAGGGCGCCCGGGCCCGCGTGCGGGTGTTCACGCCGGGGGCGTTGCAGCCCGCGCTGCCCATCGGACGGGCGCCCGGCGCGGTTTCGCCCCGCGCCCTCTTGGAGGAAGGGCCAGAGTCGCCGTAGCCTGAGGCGCAACCCAGGAGCCCGCCCCATGAAGATGATCATCGCCGTGATCAAGCCGAGCCGCCTCGACGCGGTGCTGGAAGCGGTGACGGAGGCGGGCGCCTCGGGCCTGACGGTGACCGAGGTGCGCGGCTACGGCCGCCAGAAGGGCAAGACCGAGGTCTATCGCGGCGCCGAATACGAGGTGAAGCTGCTGCCCAAGGTGAAGCTGGAGATCGCCGTTCCCGACGACATCTCCGAGGCGGTGGAGGAAGCCATCAGCCGCACCGCCAACACAGGCAAGATCGGCGACGGCAAGATCTTCGTCCTCGACCTGGAAAAGGCCCTTCGCATCCGCACGGGCGAGCGGGACGCAGCCGCCATCGCGGGCTGAGGCGGAGCCGGAACCTTCCTCGGGCGTTGACGTGGACGACCTCCGTTAACGCTCAAGGGATGCAGCATCCGGTGATCGCCACCACCTTAGAGGCCGTGAAGAGCCCCAGCCCTATTCGCCCGCCCGCCCCGCCGCCTGCTCCCCACCGCGTGCTTGCGCCCGGCGACACCTGCTGGCGCATCGAGCAGGCCGACCGGATGACGCTGCTGGTGGACGGGGCGGACTATTTCGCGGCGGCCAAGGCGGCGATGCTGAACGCCCGCCATTCGATCTGGCTGCTGGCCTGGGTGTTCGACCCGCTCACCCGCCTGACCCCCGACCAGACCAAGCGCAGCGGCGATCCCGAGAGCGCCGACCGGCTGGGCCTGCTGCTGCGCCGCCTGTCGGCCCTGAACCCGGGGCTCGACGTGCGGATCCTGGCCTGGGACATGCCGGGCGTGATCGGGGCGGGGCAGGGCTTTCCTTGCCAGCGGGGCCACGCCTACTTCCTGGGCTCGAAGGTGAAGTACCGGCTGGACTCGACCTTGCCGAACAGCGCCTGCCACCACCAGAAGGCGCTTATCATCGATGGCCGCGTGGCCTTTGTCAGCGGGGGCGACCTCGCCGTCGACCGCTGGGACACCTGCGGCCACGAGGACCACCAGCCCGAGCGCCGCCTGCCCGAGGGCAAGCGCTATCCCGCCCGCCACGAGGTCTCGCTGATCGTGGACGGCCCGGCCGCGCGAGCGCTGGGCGACCTGTTCGCCGAGCGCTGGGAGCGAGCCACGGGGCACGAGCCGCCGCCGCCCTCGCCCCCCGACGACGACATCTCCCCCTGGCCGGAGACGGTGGAGCCGGAGCTGCGCCGGGTGCCCTTCGCCATCGCCCGCACCGACCCGAAGTGGCGGGGCCGTCCCGGTGTCGAGGAATGCCTCAAGCTGCACCTGGCGGCGATCGCGGCGGCGCGGGACGTGATCTACATCGAGAACCAGTACATCGCCTCGCGCCTGATCGTCTCGGCGCTGAGCGCGCGGCTGGCCGAGCCGGACGGGCCGGAGATCATCGCCGTCGGGCCGTGCAACAGCCCCAGCTTCTTCGACCGGATGACGATGGATTCGGCCCGCACCATCAGCATGAACCACCTGATCGCCGCCGACCGCCACGGCCGTTTCCGGGGCTATTGCGCCCGTACGGCGGAGGGGCGGCCGGTGATCGTCCATTCGAAGGTGATGGTGGTGGACGACTGGCTGCTGCGGGTCGGTTCGGCCAACCTCAACAACCGTTCGACCGGGCTGGATTCGGAGTGCGACGTGGCGATCGAGGCGCAGGACGACGAGTCCCGCGCCGCCATCCGCGCCTTCCGCGCCCGTGAGATCGCCCATTTCCTGGGCCGCGAGCCGGAGGAGGTGGTGGCCGCCGTCGCCGAGCTGGGCTCGGTCGGCAAGGCCATCGACACGCTGGACGCCGAAGTCCGCCGCCTCGACCCCATCATCCCGAAGGAGCCGGGGCGCATCGCGCGCTTCGTGGCCGCCTGGAGCCTGGGCGACCCGCTGCGCACCGATGACGCCTGGCGCCCGTGGGTGCGCCGCCGCCACCTCAGGCGGGATCTTCGGCGGCTGCTGCCGGATGCGCCGCACGATCTGCTGGAGTCGTGATCTCCAGGTCGACGACCAGCGGCAGGTGGTCCGATGCGATCCGGGCCCGCGCGTCGTAGGGCGAGGAGACGCCCGTCACCTCGATGGTCCCGGCCAGGAAGACGTGGTCGATGCGCATGAAGGGAAAGCGCGAGGGGAAGGTGGCGGTCGGCGCCCGGCGGCCCCGGCCGGACTGGGCGTCCCTCATCACCGTGTGCAGCATCCGGTAGGTCGCCGAATAGGGCGTGGCGTTGAAGTCGCCCAGCAGCACGGCGGGGGCGGTGAACGCCTCGGACGCCATCCACTGTTCCCCCAGCAGGGCGGCGGCCTGGGCCTGCTGCTCGCGGGGCACGAGGCCGAGGTGGGTGTTGATGACCTGAAGCTCGACGCCGCCCAGGTCCACCGCGATCCAGATGGCTCCGCGCGGCTCCAGCGCCCGGATGCGCGGATAGAGCGGCAGGGAGTCGGCCTTGACCAGCCGCTCGGGCAGGGCGGTCAGGATGGCGTCGCCGTACAGCTCCTCCTCGACGTGCATGGCCGGGTGGAAGCGCGAGCGCATGCCCAGCAGCTCGGCCAGCCGGTGGGCCTGGTCGACGTGGAGCGTGCGCATCCGGCCGACGTCGAGTTCCTGCAAGGCGACGATGTCGGGACGCGCATCGGCGATGACGGCCGCGACGCGCTCGACGTCGAGCCTGCGGTCCACCCCCACGCAGCGGTGGACGTTGTAGGTCATCAGGCGAAGCTTCATCCGCCGAATAGATCGCCCTCGCGCGCCGGAGGTTCCGCAATTTCCGCCCCGCCGCGCCGGCTGAGCAGGAACAGGGCCGATTCCGCGCGCCAGTTCTCCAGCGGTTTCGTCGGGTCCATCGGCCGGGCCGGGCGGCCGGCGTTCAGCGCCGCGCACGCCTCGATCCGCAGGTCGAGGTCCTCGCACAGGGCCACGAAGTCGGCCAGCGTGCACAGGTGGATGTTGGGCGTCGACCACCACGGCTCGGGCAGGGACTTCGTCTCCGGCATCCGGCCGCGCTTCAGCAGCGACCAGCGCACCCGCCAGTGGCCGAAGTTCGGGAAGGACACCACCGCCCGCTCGGCGATGCGCAGCAGCTCGGAGACGACGTGGCGCGGCTGGCGCACGGCCTGGAGCGTCTGCGACAGCACCGCGTAGTCGAAGGCGCGCGCGGGGAAGTAGTCGAGGTCGCGGTCGGCGTCGCCCTGCACCACCGCCAGCCCGCGCGACAGGCAGGTCGAGACGTTGGCGGGCGTGATCTCCAGCCCCCGGCCGTCGACGCCCTTCTCGCGGGTCAGCAGCTCCAGCAGCTCGCCCTCGCCGCAGCCCACGTCGAGCACGCGCGAGCCGGGCCGCACGAGGCGCAGGATTTCGCGGAAGTCCTCGCGCTGGGTCATGCGAGGCCCCTCGCCTGGGCCGCCGATTCCATGAAGCCGGTCAGCGCCGAGGCCATCACCGGCTCGTCGAGCAGGAAGGCGTCGTGGCCCTTGTCGCTCTCGATCTCCACGAAGGAGGCGCGCGCGCCGGCCGCCAGCAGCGAGCGGACGATGTCGCGGCTTTCGGAGGTCGGGTAGAGCCAGTCGGAGGTGAAGGACAGCACGCAGAACCGCACCTCCCGCGCCTTCACGAAGGCGTTCGCCAGCACCCCGCCGTGCTGGGCGGCGAGGTCGAAGTAGTCCATCGCCCGCGTGATGTAGAGGTAGGAGTTGGAGTCGAAGCGGTCGACGAAGCTGGCCCCCTGGTGGCGCAGGTAGCTCTCCACCTGGAAGTCGGCGTCGAAGCCCCACGACAGGCCGTCGCGCTGCAACTCGCGGCCGAACTTGCGCTGGAGCGCCGCCTCCGAGAGGTAGGTGATGTGGGCGGCCATCCGCGCGACGGCCAGCCCCTTCTCGGGCCGTCCGCCGTGGACGGCGTAGGCGCCGCCGCGCCACTCGGGGTCGGCCATGATCGCCTGGCGGCCGACCTCGTGGAAGGCGATGTTCTGGGCCGAATGCCGCGCCGCCGAGGCGATGCAGACGGCGCTGAACAGGCGCTCGGGGTAATCGGCCGCCCATTGCAGCACCTGCATCCCGC
This sequence comes from uncultured Caulobacter sp., assembly GCA_964579695.1. Taxonomy (GTDB): domain Bacteria; phylum Pseudomonadota; class Alphaproteobacteria; order Caulobacterales; family Caulobacteraceae; genus Caulobacter. The sequence goes on from CAZOHI010000023.1 coordinate 48,635, forward strand.
CCATCGACCCGCCGATGACCGCGAACAGGCTCTCGATCCCCAGCGCCTCGACCAGCATGGCCTGGGCGCGGACCATGTCGGCGATGGTGATGACCGGGAAGGTCAGGCCCCAGGGCTCGTTCGTCGCCGGATTGACCGAGGAGGGGCCCGTGGTCCCCAGGCAGCCGCCGACGACGTTGGCGCAGATGATGAAGTAGCGCGCCGGGTCGAGCGGCAGGCGGGGGCCGACCACGCGGCTCCACCAGCCGGGCTTGCCGGTGCTGGGATGGACGGAGGCCAGGTGCTGGTCGCCGGTCAGGGCGTGGCAGACCAGGATGGCGTTGGAGCGGTCGTCGTTGAGGCGGCCGTAGGTCTTGTAGGCGACCTCCAGCCCTTCGATCCTCGCGCCCGAATCGAGCACGAGCGGGCGATCGGCCGGGAACCTGTGGGTTCCGCCGTCCTGCTCCGCAATGAGAGGCGCGCCATCGTCGCTCATGTCGCCTTGGACCTTCAAAGGCCGCCATGTGTCAACAGCGCCTTCCGGCCGTCACGCGACAAGGCTAAGACCGTCGGCATGGACCGGCTCATCCTCATGCGGCACGCCAAGGCCGAACGGCGCAGCACAAGCGGCGAGGATTTCGACCGCGCGCTGACCGAAAGCGGCCGCCGGGACGCCGCCATCATGGGGCGGGTGCTGGCCAGGGAGGGGCTGGTCCCCGATATCGTCCTCGTCTCGGCCGCCCAGCGCACGCAGGACACCTGGGAGGTCGTCTCGGCCGCCTTCCCGAAGGCCAGGGCCGAGGTGCGGCGCGACCTCTACAACGCTCCCGCCCAGGCCCTGCTGGAGGCGGCCGAGGACGCGGGGGGGGGCACCGTCATGGTCATCGCCCACAATCCCGGCGTCCACGAACTGACTCTCGACCTGCTGATCGACGGGGGCGCGGGCGGGGCGGTGATCGCGCGGGCGGGCTCGCGGTTCCCGACCGCCACGGCGGCGGCCTTCCTCGTCGACGCCGCGGGCCGGGCCTCCTACGACGGGCTGTTCTTCGCGGCCGACCACGGCGGGGACGACAGCGAATGAGCCTCGTCCACGCCATCGCCACCCGCGCCCTCCGCCGACTGGACCCGGAAGACGCCCACATCGCCGCCGTCGCAGCGTTGAAGGCCGGGCTGGGCCCGCGCGCCTTCGGGCATGACGATCCGGTGCTGGCCACGACCCTGGCGGGGCTGCCTCTGCCCAACTGCGTCGGGCTGGCGGCGGGCTTCGACAAGAACGCCGAGGTCCCGGACGCCATGCTGGCGGCGGGCTGCGGCTTCGTGGAGTGCGGCACGGTCACGCCGAGGCCGCAGGCGGGCAATCCGCGCCCGCGCCTGTTCCGGCTGTCCGAGGACCGGGCCGTCATCAACCGCATGGGGTTCAACAACGCCGGGCTGGACGCCTTCGCCGGGCGGCTGGAGCGGCGGCCCCGGCGCGGGATCGTCGGCGCCAACATCGGGGCCAACAAGGACGCCGGGGACCGCATCGGCGACTATGTCACGGGTCTTAAGCGCCTGTGGGGGCTGGCCGACTATTTCACCGTCAACATCTCCTCGCCCAATACGCCTGGGCTGCGGGCGCTCCAGACCAGGGCCGCGCTGGAGGAGCTTCTCGGGCGTCTCGCCGAGGCGCGGCCCGGCCCCGATCCCATCTTCCTGAAGGTCGCGCCCGACCTGGAGGACGGCGAGGTCGAGACCATCGTCGAGACCGTGGCGGCCTTTCGCCTGGACGGCATCGTCGTCTCCAACACCACGGTCTCGCGGCCCGAAACCCTGCGCTCGGGCTGGAAGGACGAGGCGGGGGGCCTGTCCGGGCCGCCGCTGATGGCGCTGTCGACTGAGATGCTGGCCCGCTTCCACGCCGCCAACGACAAGGGACTGGTCCTGATCGGGGCGGGCGGTATCGCCTCGGGCGCCGACGCCTACGCCAAGATCCGCGCCGGGGCGGCGGCGGTGCAGCTCTATTCGGCCATGGTCTACGAGGGGCCGGGCATGATCGGACGGATCAAGCGCGAGCTGGCCGCGTTGCTGAAGGCGGACGGCTTCAAGTCCGTCGCGGAGGCAAGAGGCGCTCATTGATCGGATTCCTGAAGCGGTACGGCCTGCTGGCCCTGATCGCCGCCGGAGCGGCGGCGGCGCTGGCGAGCGGGCTGGCCGACGAGGTTTCCATGGCCGGGCTGGAGGCCCGCCGCGTCGAGCTGGCCGCCTTCGTGCAGGCCAACTACGCGGCCAGCCTGGCGGGGTTCGTCCTGATCTATGTGGCGGTGGTGGCGCTGTCCCTGCCGCTGGCGCTGGTGATGACGGTGAGCGGCGGCCTCCTGTTCGGGCCGGTGGTCGGCGCGCTCGCCTCGGTGACGGGCGCGACGCTCGGCTCGACGGTGGCGTTCCTGGCCTGCCGCACGGCGTTCGGGGACTTCGTCGCCCGGCGGGCGGGGCCGATGATGACCGCGATCGCCGAGGGCTTCAGGAAGGACGCCTTCTCCTACCTCGTCACCGTGCGGATCATCCCGCTGTTCCCGCTGCTGCTGGTCAACGCCGGGGCGGGCGTGTGCGGCGTGCCCCTGCGGACCTTCATGACCGCCTCCTTCATCGGCATGGCGCCCGGCAGCTTCGTCTACGCCTGGCTCGGATCGGGGCTGGGGACGATCTTCGACAGGGGCGAGGAGCCCGACCTCTCCCTCCTCGCCGAACCGGGCGTCATCCTGCCCCTGGCGGCCCTCGCCCTGCTGGCCCTGGCCCCCATCGCCTACAGGCGCCTCGTTGCCCCGGCGCGCCACCTGAAGTAACGGAAAGGGCATGGCCGACGCCCAGGCGCCGCAGCAGCCGAGACCGCGGGGCGACCGGCGCCTGTTCTGGCCCGGCGGCCTGTCGGCGCGCCTGCTGCTGCTCACCGTCCTGTTCGTCTCGCTGGCGGGCCTGCTGGTCCTGCCGCCCGCCCTCGCCGCGTTCGAGGAGCAGTGGCTGCTGGACCGGGTGCGGGCCGCCGAACTCGCCACCCTGGCGACCGACGCCTCCCCCGACCGCAAGGTCACGCGCCAGCTTTCCGAGCAGCTCCTGGAAGGCGCCGGGGTCGTCTCCGTGGCCATGCAGGAGGAGGGGATGCGCCGCCTCGTCCTGGCCGCGCCGCGCACCATGCCGACGCCCTACCTCGTGGACCTGCGCCAGCAGAACCCCGGATCGTGGCTGAGCGCGCCGTTCCAGACGCTGCTGGGGCCCAAGGGGCGGATGGTGCGGGTGGTGGCCGAGCCGCGCTTTCGCGACGGGGAGTTCGTCGAGATCGTCACCCCCGACGAACCGCTGCGGCAGGAGCTGATGGGCTACCTCTGGCGGCTGGTCGGGGTGACGGCCTTCGCCTCGGTGCTGGCGGGGGCGCTGGTCTATGTCTCGCTCAACACCTTCCTGGTGCGGCCGATGCGGCGGATCACCCTGGCCATGGAGCGGTTCCGCGCCGATCCGGAGAGCCCTGAGGCGCGGGTCGTGGTCTCCGGCCGCCGCGACGAGATCGGCCGCGCCGAGGCCGAGCTGGGCCGGATGCAGGCCGACCTGCTGGCCGCGCTCAACTCCCGCGCCCGGCTGGCGGCGCTCGGGGAGGCGGTGGCCAAGATCAACCACGACCTGCGCAACATGCTGACCAGCGCCCAGATCGCCTCCGAGCGGATGGCCCAGTCGGGCGATCCTGACGTCGCCCAGGCTCTGCCGAGGCTGGAACGGGCGCTCGACCGCGCCATCACGCTGGCCTCCGACGTGCTGGCCTACGGCCGCACCGAGGAGCCTGCCCCGGTCGCGCGGCCGACGCCCCTGCGCGCGGCGCTGAAGGTGGCGGCGGAGGATGCGGGGCTGTCGCCGACCGGGGTGCGGCTGGACGCGAAGGTGGAGGCGGGAGCCCAGGTCAGCGCCGACCCCGAGCACCTGCACCGCATCCTCGTGAACCTGCTGCGCAACGCCCGAGAGGCCATAGAGGCGGCGGGCCGGACGGGCAGGGTGCAGGTATCCTTGACGCAGGACGAGGGCGTCTCGGTGGTGCGGCTGGCCGACGACGGGCCGGGGGTGCCGGAGCGGGCGTTGCAGCACCTGTTCCAGCCCTTCGTGGGCTCGGCGCGGCGGGGCGGCACGGGCCTGGGCCTCGCCATCGCGCGGGAGCTGGCTCAGGGCCACGGCGGCGACCTGACCCTGGCGGGCACGGGGCCGGAAGGCTCGGTCTTCGAACTGCGGCTGCCGGGGGCGCCGGAGGCCGTGGCCCGCAAGGGGCGGAAGAAGGCGTCGGCCTGAGATTCAGTACCCTACCGCCACGCCTTCGCGCCGGTTGTCGGCCCCGCCTTCCAGCCCCGCCGGGCGCGCGATCACGCCGTGGACGCCAGAATTCTCGCCGCCGGTGTCCTTGAACACGATCCCCCGCGCCGCCAGCGCCTCCACGACGCCCGGCGCGAACCGCTCGGGCTCGCTGGAGAAGGTGTCGCCCCGCGCCACGAGGTTCGGCAGGTCGGCGGCCTGCTGCATCGTCAGTCCCCAGTCCAGCACTCCCACCAGGGTCTTGAGGTTGTAGGACAGGATGGACGAGCCGCCGGGCGAGCCCAGCGCGGCGACGAACGTCCCGTCCCGGTCCAGCACCACCACCGGGGCCATGGACGAGCGCGGCCGCTTGCCCGGCGCGACGGCGTTGGCGGCCGGGCGGCCCTCCTTGTCGACAGGCGAGAAGGAGAAGTCGGTGAGCTGGTTGTTGAGGAAGAAGCCGTTCGCCATCCGGCCCGAGCCGAACATGCTCTCGACCGTCGTGGTCATGGAGACGACGTTCCCCGCCGCGTCCACGATGACGAAGTGGGAGGTGCCCGCCGGCTCCAGCGTGGCGTCGGCGGCGAAGGCGGCGTCGGGCAACTCGCCCGGCTTCGGCGGCGGTCCCGCCCGTTCGCCGATCAGGGCGGCGCGCCCGGCGACGTAGTCGGGGTCCAGCAGCCCCTCGACCGGCACGCGCACATAGGCCGGGTCGCCCACGTAGCGGTCGCGGTCGGCGTACATCAGCCGCTCGGCCTCGGCGATCTGGACCCAGGCGACGGGGTCGGCCGGGCCGCGCGCGGCGATGTCGGTCCGCTCCAGCATCATCAGCGCCTGCAGCAGCCCGACGCCGCTGGACGGTGGGCGGGGCGCGCAGACGACGTATATGCGGTAGGGCGCGCACAGGGCGTCGGTGCGGGCGGGGCGGTAGGCCTTCAGGTCCTGCAGGTCCAGCGAGCCGGGCAGGTCGCCTTCCCGCGCCCTGGCGACGATGGCCTCGGCCAGGGGGCCCTCGTAGAGCGCCTCGGCCCCGTCGGCGGCGATGGCGCGCAGGGTGGCGCCGTAGGCCGGGTTGCGCAGCGTCTCGCCCGCCTTGCGGCCGCCGAAGTAGGCCAGCGCATCCGGCGTCCGCGCCTGTCCCTGCGCGCCGTCGCCCGCGATCATCCCGGCCAGGCGCGGGCTGACGGCGAAGCCCTCGTCGGCCAGCCGCACCGCGTCCTCGAACAGCGAGGCCCAGGGCCGGGCGCCGTGCTCCTTCTGGGCCAGGGCCAGCATGGCGACCGCGCCGGGAACGCCGGTCGAGCGGCCGGACAGCACCGCGCGGGGGAAGGGCAGGGCCTTGCCCTCGTCGTCCAGGAACATGTCGGCGGTGGCCCCGCGCGGCGCGGTCTCGCGGCCGTCGTAGGCGGTCACGGCCCTGGTCTGCGCGTCGTAGAAGACCATGAAGGCGCCGCCGCCCAGGCCGGAGCTTTGCGGCTCCACCAGCCCGAGGACGGCCTGCACGGCGACGGCGGCGTCGGCCGCGGTCCCGCCGGCCTTCAGCACCTTCAGCCCGGCCTCGGCCGCCAGCGGGTTGGCGGCGACGACCATGGCGCGTGGTCCCGGCGGCGGGGCGGTGACGACGGCGGGCGCGGGCGCCGGCGGGGCCGTGGCGGCGCACGCGGCGGCCGTGAGGGCGAGGATGACGGCCGCGAACTGACGCATGGGGCTCACCGGAAACGAAAGCGCCACCATACCGGGCCGCTTGTGGACGACAAACGCCTTCACATGCGATGCAGGTCCCGATGACCGCGCCGGGACCTCGAAACCTGATCACCGACGTCGCGGGCCTGGCCGTGGGCCAGGCGCAGGACGCCGCCGTGCGGACCGGCGTCACCGTCCTCCTGCCGGATGAGCGGGCGGTCTGCGCCTGCGACGTGCGCGGCGGCGGACCGGGCACGCGGGAGACCGACGCCCTGGCCGCCGACACGCTGGTCGACGCCGTGGACGCGGTGGTGCTGTCGGGGGGCTCCTCCTACGGCCTCGCCGCCGCCGACGGGGTGCAGGCGTGGCTGGGGGCGCGGGGGCGGGGTTTCACCGTCATCGACCGGCCGGGCGTGCCGAAGTCCCCGGTCGTGCCTGGCGCCATCCTCTACGACCTCGCCAACGGCGGCGAGAAGGACTGGGGTCTGGAGCCGCCGTATCGCCGCCTCGGGATCGAAGCCGCCGGCGCCGCGGGTCCCGATTTCGCGCTGGGCACGGCGGGGGCGGGGTACGGCGCCATGGCGGGAATGCAGAAGGGCGGGACGGGCTCGGCCTCCATCGTCACGGCGGACGGCATGACGGTCGGGGCGCTGGCTGCGGTCAACAGCTTCGGCTCGGTGGTCGGCGGCGACGGGCGCGGCTTCTGGGCGGCGCCCTACGAGATCGGCGGGGAGTTCGGTGGGCTGGGAAGCGCTGGCCTGGCCATCGCCCCGGACGACTGGGGTCTCGCCAAGGCCAACCCCGCGCCGCGCGCCAACACCACCATCGCCGTCGTCGCGACCGACGTCGCCCTGACCCCCGCCCAGGCGCGGCGGGTGGCGATGATGGCGCAGGACGGCCTGGCCCGCGCCATCCGGCCGGTCCATGCGCCCTTCGACGGGGACGTTGTCTTCGCCCTCTCGACCGCCCGGCGGCCCCTGCCCGGACCGGAAGCGTTCGCCGTCGCCCGCATCGGGGCGCTGGCGGCCGACACCCTGGCCCGCGCGGTGGCGAGGGCGGTGTTCGAGGCGGGACCCTGGCCGGGGACCGACGTGCGGACCTGGGCTTAAGCCGGCGCTCTCACCCGTCCGGCGCTGAACGCCACCGAGCGGAGCAGGGCGGCGATGTCGCCGGGGCTGTCTTCCTGCACGAAGTGGCCGCCCTTGAGCGTCACGTGCGGCTGGCCCTTCGTACCGGGCACGCGGGCCTGGAAGACCTTTTCGCCGCCGCGCGTGATGGCGTCGCCGTCGCTGAAGGCGGTGACGAACGGACGGTCGAACCGCTCCAGCACCCGCCACGCCGCTTCGTTCTCGGCGACGGAGGCATGCTCGGGCGTCACCGGCACGAGGGCGGGAAACTGCCGGGCTCCGGCCTTGTAGGTCTCGTCCGGGAAGGGCGCGTCGTAGGCGGCCCGCTCGTCCTCGTCCAGCGTGCGGGCGCAGCCGCCATTGACGATGAAGCCGACCGGGAATTCCGGGACGGTCTGGCTGAACTCCAGCCATGTCCTGAAGCCCTCGGTCATGCCCGATCCCGTTGGCAGGCCGGTGTTGGCGGCGACGACCGCTGCGAACCGCTCCGGGAAGGCCGCCACCAGGCGCAGGCCGATCAACCCGCCCCAGTCCTGGCAGAAAAGCGTGGCGCCCGTCAGGTCCATGTCCTTCAGCCAGTCGCCCATCCAGGCCACATGCCGCTCATAGGTGTAGTCGCTGCGCG
>CAZOHI010000024.1:0-52055 GCA_964579695.1 uncultured Caulobacter sp.
GCAAAGGCCGAACTCGGCTGGCGCCCGGCGTTCCCAAGCTACCGCGAGGGGCTAGAGGACATCCTCGACCGCTGAGATCAGCCGCGCGATGTCCTGCGGTCGCGACAGCCGATGGTCGCCGTCGCGCACGAGGGTGAAGACCACGTCCTGCGCCGCAAGCTGGTTGGCCAGTTCCAGCGCGTGCAGCCACGGCACGTCCGTATCGCGCCCGCCCTGAAGGATGCGGACCGGCGCCTCGATAGGCACGCGGCCCTGCAGGATCGACCACCGCGCGCCGTCCTCGGCCAGGGCATGGGGAGCGCCGGGCGGCGGGGACAGCTTCTCGGTGAAGTCGGCGGCGGGGGCGATCAGCACCAGGGCTTTGACCCGCTCCGGGACCGCCATCGCCACCAGGCATGCCAGCCAGCCGCCCATGGACGAGCCGACCAGCACAAGCGGGCCCTCCACGAGGCCGAGCGCCTGTAACGAATCCTCCCGCCAGCGCGTGATGGTGCAGTCGGCGAACACGCCCTCCGACTCGCCGTGCCCGGAATAGTCGAACCGCAGATAGGATCGGCCGTTCGCCCGCGCCCATTCCGCCAGCGCCTGGGCCTTCGTGCCCGTCATGTCGGACCTGTAGCCGCCGAGCCAGACGACGGTGGGCCCCTCGCCCTCGACGGCGCGCCAGGCCAGCCGCACGCCGTCGCCGCGGTCGAGGAAGCCGGTTGTCTCGTTCATCTGGCGCTCCTATGCAGGGAGGGTGAGCCTTCTTCCGCCCGAATTCACCCTGCTGCAAGTGACGCCCGAGCTGGAAACCGGCGGGGCCGAGCAGACGACCGTGGATGTCGCCCACGCCGTGGTGCGGGAGGGCGGCAAGGCGCTGGTGGCGACGCGCGGCGGGCGAATGGCCTCGCGGCTGGAGGCGGACGGCGCGCGGCTGGCGCAGATGCCGGTCCACTCCAAGAACCCGCTGACCATGATCGGCAACACCGCCCGGCTGATCGACGTGATCCGCGCCGAGAAGGTGAGCCTCGTCCATGCCCGCTCCCGCGCCCCCGCCTTCTCGGCGCTGTGGGCGGCGAAAGGGGCGAAGGTCCCGTTCGTGGCCACCTATCATGGGGTCTACAACGCCAGGTCCGCGCTGAAGCGCTGGTACAATGCGGTGATGACCAAGGGCGACCTCGTCATCGCCAACTCCGAGTACACCCGCGCCCACGTCATCGCCGAGCATGGCGTCGACCCGGGCAAGGTGGTCGCCATCCCGCGCGGCGTCGACCTGTCGCGCTTCGACCCGGCCTTCGTCTCACCCGCCCGCATCGAGGCCCTGCGCGCCGCCTGGGGGATCGTCCCGGACGATGGGCGCGTGAAGATCGTCCTGGCCGGGCGCCTGACCCGCTGGAAGGGCCAGCGGATGATCGTCGAGGCCGCCGCGAAGCTGAAGGCGCGCGGCGAGGAGGGTTTCCTGCTGATCCTGGCGGGCGACGACCAGGGCCGCGCCGACTACCGCGCCGAGCTGGAGGCGGCCATCGCGGCGGGCGGGCTTTGCGACCACGTCCGCATCACAGGTCATTGCGACGACATGCCGGCCGCCTATCTGGTGGCGGACATGGCCATCGCCCCCTCCCTCGATCCCGAAGCCTTCGGCCGCACCGCCGTCGAGCCCCAGGCCATGGGCCGCCCGGTCCTGGCCTCCAACCACGGGGCGGCGACCGAGACCGTCGAGGCCGGGCGCACCGGCTGGCTGGTCGCGCCGGGCGACGCGGAAGCCTGGAGCCATGCGCTCGCCGCCGCCATCGCCCTGCCCCCCGCCGAGCGCGCCGCCATGGGCGAGGCCGCCCGCGTCCGCGCCCGGCGGCTCTATTCCGTCGACGCCATGTGCGAAGCGACCCTGAAGGTCTACGCTCGCATCCTCGAAGGGCGGGAACAATGAGTCGGGAGATCAAGAAGGTCCTGGTCATCAAGCTGGGGGCGCTGGGCGATTTCGTCCTGTCGCTGGCGGCGATGCAGCGCATCCGCCAGGCTCATCCGCGCGCCCGCATCACCCTTCTGACCCTTCCGCCGTTCGAGGCCCTGGCCAGGACCAGCCCCTACTTCAACGAGGTCGATCCCGGCGGCGGCCCGAGCGGGCTGGGCGAATGGATGGCCCTGCGCGCGCGGCTGCGGCGGGCCAGGTTCGACCGCGTCTACGACCTGGAGGGCTCGCGCCTGTCGCGATCCTGCCGCCTGATGCTGAGCCCCTTCGCGCCGGAGTGGTCGGCCCCGCCGAAAGGCCGCCGCCGCCAGGAGGCCCACATCCTCGAACGGCAGGCCGCCCAGCTCCAGGCGGCGGGCATCTGGCCGGATGCGCCGGTCGAGCCGGGCTCGGCCCCGCCCCCGGACCTGTCGTGGATATTGCGCAAGCACCCCGAGCCGCGCCCCGTGCCCGGCGCCGCCAAGCCGCGTCCCTTCGTGCTGATGGTGCCCGGCGGCTCGGAGCAGCGGATGGACCGCCGCTGGCCGGTGGACCGTTTCGCCTTGCTGGGCCGGCTGCTGCATGAGCGCGGCTTCGACATCGTCATCATCGGCGGGCCGCAGGAAAGCGCCCTGGCCCGCCAGATCCAGAAGTCGGTGGGCAAGGCCCGCGACCTGACCGGGCGGACGGATTTCGCCCAGATCGCCGTCATCGGCGCACGGGCGGCGCTGGCCGTCGGCAACGAGACCGGCCCCCTGCACCTGATCGCCGCCGCCGGGGCGCCGACCATCGTGCTGTCCAGCGAGGTCGAGACCCGCGACGCCCCTCGCGGCCACGTCGCGGTGCTGCGCGCGCCGTCGATGGCCGACCTGACGGTGGACCAGGTGTTCCGCACCGTCGCCAACCTGGCGCCCGTCGACTGACGTGGCCGGGCGAATCCTGGTCATCAAGCTGAGCGCCCTGGGCGATGTGGTGCAGGCGCTGGCCCCCATGCGGGCGATCCGCGCAGCCCATACGGACGCCGAGATCACCGTCCTGACTACGCCGCCCTACGCCCCGCTGCTGGCCGCCAGCGGGCTGGCCGACAAGGTGGATACGGACGGCCGGCCGAAGGGGCCGCTGGGTCATCTGGCCCTCTACCGCCGCCTGCGCCGGGCGCGGTACGACCGCGTCTACGACCTGCAGACCTCCGACCGCTCGTCGTCCTACTTCCAGGCCCTGTGGCCGCGCCGCCCGGAGTGGTCGGGCATCGCGCGCGGCGCATCGCACCCCCAGCGGCGGCCGGACCGCGACGACCTCCACAGCCTCGACCGGCTGGCCGACCAGCTCCACGACGCCGGAATCGCCCCGGCCTATCCCATCGGACAGGCGCCCATGCCGGACCTGTCCTTCGCGGTGGACGCCGCGCGTGGGGACAGCGCCTCGGTCGCCGAGCGTTTCGGGCTGGCGCGGCCCTTCGTGCTGCTGATCCCCGGCGCGGCGGCGACCCGGCCGGACAAGATGTGGCCCGTGGACCGCTACGCCGAAATCGCCCAGGCCCTGACCCGTCGCGGCTACGCCATCGGGATCGTCGGCGGGCCGCAGGAGGCGCCGCTCGCCGCCGCCATCCGCCGGGCGGTCCCCCAGGCCGTGGACCTCGCAGGCCGCACCAGCCTCCTGGACATCGCCGGGCTGGGGGTCGAGGCGGCCGCCGCCATCGGCAACGATACCGGTCCCGCCCAGGTCATCGCCTATGCGGGAGCGCCGACGGTGATGCTGTTCTCCCGCGCCTCCGAACCGTCGCTGTGCCTGCCGCGCGGGCGGACGACGGCGGTGCGCAAGGACGACCTCGCCGAGGTCTCCCCCGACGAGGTCCTGGCCGCGCTCGACGGCCTGCTTACTCCGGGATCGTGAAGCCCGGCGCGTCGGCGTCCGCCCTCGGCGGGGCCTGGCGCAGGTTGTTCTGCGCATGTGTCACGCCCGAGACGCTCTCGGCGATGTTCTCCGCCCGGCGCTTGTCGTCGCGGCTGCGGACCGTGCCGCTCAGAGTCACCTCGCCGTCCTTCACATCGACGTCGATGTCCGAGGCGTCGAGCCAGGCGTCGTCGGTCAGGCGGTCGTTGATGTCCTCGCGGATGCGGTCGTCGGAGCGGCGGTAGCCCTTCGGCCCGCGCCCGCGATGCTCGCCTTCGTTGCCGAACACCTCGGCGATCCGCTCGCCGGCCCGGTCCAGCCAGCTGCGGTCCTCGCGCCCGCGACGGCCGGCCTCGGTGCCGCGACCGCCCCGCCCACGATCGTCGTACTCGTTCCGGCCCCGGTATCCGTAGGGCGTGTAGGGGCCATAGCCGTAGTCGCGGTTCGCGCTCCAGGTCTCGCCGGAGCCGGCGCCCGGATCGCGGCCATAGGGCTGGTCCGGTCCACGACCGTAGCCCATGCGTTCATAGCCCTGGCCGCGCTCACCGCCCTGCTCGGCGTCGCCGAAGGACCACCCGCCCTGCGCCGGGCCGCTGTCGTTGTAGCCCGCCGGGCCCTCATGGCGGCGGTCGGAATGCATCCGCCGGCCACGGTCATCGCCATGCTCGCGCCCCTCGCGCCAGCCCTGCTCGCGCTGGCGCTCACGGTCGTTCCATCGGTTGTCGTCGTTCATGGTCGTTCCTCCGGGGATGGGTGAGGGACAAAACCATCACCGGAGCGCCACAGTTCCTCGGCTTTAATGGCCCCGAGGGGACGCGCGCCTTGATTGCATGGGGCGCCTTGGTCATATTCGCGCAGTTCGGACGGCCCGCCTCGCGCGCCGCCCGTTTCACCGTACAAACGGCTCCAGGAGCACCGCCTATTCGCCGCCCCATGCAAGCGCCCCCCGTCAAGGACGGTCCGCGCATCAATGACGAAATCCGCGTACCCCGCGTCCTGCTGATCGACCAGCACGGCGAGAAGCAGGGGGTCATGCCCACCAGCTCCGCGCTCGAAGCCGCCGAGGAAGCCGGGCTGGACCTCGTGGAGATCGTTCCCAACGCTGATCCGCCCGTCTGCAAGATCCTGGACTACGGCAAGTTCAAGTTCCAGGAGCAGAAGAAGAAGAACGAGGCGCGCAAGCGGCAGAAGGTGGTGGAGATCAAGGAGATCAAGCTCCGCCCCAACATCGACGTCCACGACTACGACGTGAAGGCCAAGTCGATGCACCGGTTCTTCGAGGAAGGCGACAAGGTGAAGGTCACCCTGCGCTTCCGCGGCCGCGAAATGGCCCACCCCGAACTGGGCATGAAGCTCCTCCAGAAGGTGAAGGCCGACTTCGAGCCGGTCGCCAAGGTGGAGTACGAGCCCCGGATGGAAGGCCGCCAGATGATCATGATCCTGGCGCCGCGCTAGAGGGTCGTGGCCGCTTCCGACCCGACCGGAGCGGCCGCGCCCGGCGGGGACCGCGCCCTCTACGCCCTGCTGCTCGTGGTGTTCATCAACATCGCGGGCTTCGGCGTGCTGATCCCGCTGCTGCCCTTCTACGCCCAGTCGTTCGACGCGCCGGACTGGCAGGTCTTCCTGCTGTTCTCGGCCTATTCGCTGGGCAACTTCTTCGCCGAGCCCCTGTGGGGGCGGCTGTCGGACCGCATCGGGCGCCGGCCGGTGCTGATGATCACCATCGCCGGCAACGCGGCGACCTACATCGCGCTGGCCTTCGCCCCGAGCTTGGCCGTGGCCATGCTGATCCGCTTCACCGGCGGCATCCTGACCGGCAACATTTCGACCATCCAGGGCTACATGGCCGACGTCACCCCGCCGGACAAGCGGGCGGGACGGCTGGGCCTGCTCGGCGCGGCCTTCAGCCTGGGGTTCGTGACCGGCCCGACGCTCGGCGGCCTGCTGGCCGACCCGGAGGCGGGGACGGCGGGGTTCCGGCCGCCGCTCTTCCTGGCCGCCGCCCTGTGCATCCTGGCCTTCGTGCTGGTGGTGGCGCTGGTCCGCGAGACACGCCACGTCCACAGCGACACGCCCCGGCGCGGGCGGCTGGAAGGCCTGCGCGACGCCGCCGCCCACCCGGTGATCTGGCGCGCCCTGCTCGTCTCGCTGATCACCGTCGCCGGGTTCGCGGGGATGGAGGCGACCTTCGGCCTGTGGGCGCAGGCGAAGTTCGGCTGGGGCCCACGCGAGGTCGGCCTGTGCTTCCTGGTCATCGGAATAACGGCGGCCGGGGCGCAGGGCTTCCTGGCCGGGCGGCTTGCGCGGCGGTTCGGGGAGACAACGGTCCTGATGGCCGGCCTGTGCCTGATCGGGCTGGGCTTCATCGTCGCCCCGATGGTGACGAGCTGGCCGTTCGCCATCGCCGCCATGGCCACCGTGGCGCTGGGCCAGTCGCTGACCTTCCCCAACCTGGGCGCGGTGATCTCCCGCTCGGCCTCGCCGGAGACGCAAGGAGAGATGCTGGGGCTGAACACCGCCTCGATGGCCCTGGCGCGGATCATCGGCCCCCTCGCCGCCGCCCCCACCTTCGCCGTCTTCGGCCCCTCGGCCCCCTTCCTGGTCGGAGGAGCCCTGATCCTGCCGGGCCTGTGGATGGCCTGGCAGGTCAAGCGCCAGGTGCGCCGCATCGCCTGATCCTTGCCTTCCCGGAGGTTTTGACCTATTCAGCCCGCCTTCCGAACCGCCAGGCCAAAGGCATGCCTTGGCGGGTCATGACTGCTACCTGAGAAGGACGGGGCGAAAGCCCTGACGCAAAATGCCGAAACTGAAGACCAAATCGGGCGCCAAGAAGCGCTTCAAACTGACGGCGACCGGCAAGCTGAAGGCCGGCGTGGCGGGCAAGCGCCACCGTCTGATCAGCCACAACGGCAAGTACATCCGCCAGCAGCGCGGGACGAAGGTGATGAGCGAGGCCGACGCCAAGATCATCAAGACCTATCTCCCCTACGGCCTTTAAGAGGAGCGCTGACACATGGCTCGCGTCAAAAGGGGCGTAACCGCCCACGCCAAGCACAAGAAGGTTCTCGAGCAGGCCAAGGGCTTCTACGGCCGCCGCAAGAACACCATCCGCACCGCCAAGGCCGCCGTCGACAAGGCCGGGCAGTACGCCTACCGCGACCGCAAGGTCCGCAAGCGCTCGTTCCGGGCGCTGTGGATCCAGCGCATCAACGCCGCGGCCCGCCTGGAAGGCCTGACCTATTCCCGATTTATCGCCGGCCTGGACAAGGCCGGGATCACGATGGACCGCAAGGTGCTTGCGGACATCGCGGGCGCCGATCCGGTCGCGTTCAAGGCCATCGCCGAGAAGGTTCGCGCCGCGCTGGCTTAAGGTCCGGGACCACCGGAACACCGATCAGCCCTCCGGCGCGAGCCGGAGGGCTTTTTGCTGGCCGCCATTCCAGATAGATCACGTCCGCCATGACCGACCTGACCCAAATCGAAGCCGACATCGCCGCAGCCGGCGACCTCGCCGCGCTGGAGACCGTCCGCGTCGCCGCCCTCGGCAAGTCCGGGACCATCTCGGCGCTGCTGAAGTCCCTCGGCTCCATGAGCCCCGAGGACCGCAAGACGCGCGGCCCGGAGATCAACGGCCTGCGCGACCGGGTGACCACCCTGATCGCCGAGCGCAAGGCGGCGCTGGAGGCCGCCGAGCTTGAGGGGCGCCTCGCCTCCGAGCGCGTCGACCTGACCCTGCCCGCCCCGCCGCGCCGCCGGGGCTCCGTGCATCCGACCATGCAGGTGATGGACGAGATGGTCGCCATCTTCGCCGAGATGGGCTTCGCCATGGCGGAAGGCCCCGACATCGAGGACGACTTCCACAACTTCACGGCCCTGAACTTCCCGCCCAAGCACCCGGCGCGGGAGATGCACGACACCTTCTTCTTCAACCCCGGTCCCGACGGGGAAAGGAAGCTGCTGCGCACCCACACCAGCCCGGTGCAGGTGCGGACCATGCAGCGGACGAACGACAAGCCCGCCGCGCCATGGATCGCCACGGGGCAGGAGCCGCCGATCCGCATCGTCGTGCCCGGCCGCACCTATCGCTGCGACAGCGACGCCACCCACACGCCGATGTTCCACCAGATGGAGGGGCTGGTCATCGACCGGAACATCCACATGGGCCATCTGAAGTGGACCTTGGACACCTTCATCGCCCGGTTCTTCGAGGCCGAAGGCGTCGTGACGCGCTTCCGCCCGCACCACTTCCCCTTCACCGAGCCGTCGGCGGAGATGGACGTGCAGTGCGACCGTTCCGGCGGCGAGATCCGCATCGGCCAGGGCAGCGACTGGCTGGAGATCGTCGGCTGCGGGATGGTCCATCCCAACGTGCTGCGCAACTGCGGCCTCGACCCCGACGAGTGGCAAGGCTTCGCCTTCGGCTTCGGCGTCGACCGCCTGGGGATGCTGAAGTACGGCATGCCCGACCTGCGCGAGATGTTCGCCGCCGACACCCGCTGGCTTTCGCACTACGGCTTCTCGGCGTTCAGCGCCCCTAACCCCGCGTCGGGACTGAGCTGATGAAATTCACCCTTTCCTGGCTGCGAGACCACCTCGACACCGACGCCTCCGCGCAAGCGGTCGTGGACGCCATGACCATGGCCGGGCTGGAGGTCGAGCACGTTACCGATCCCGCCTCGAAGCTGGCCGCCTTCTCGGTCGCCAAGATCGTGGAGGCCGTGCAGCACCCCAACGCCGACCGCCTGCGCGTCTGCCAGGTGGAGACGAAGGACGGCCGGCTGGAGATCGTCTGCGGCGCGCCGAACGCCCGGGCGGGCCTGACCACCGTCTTCGCCCCCATCGGGACCTACGTGCCCGGCCTGGGCGTCACGCTGGAGGCGCGGCCCGTGCGCGGCGTGGTGTCCAACGGGATGCTCTGCTCGGCCGCCGAGCTGGAGACGGCCGGGGAATCGGACGGCATCATCGAACTGCCCGACTTGCCGGTGGGGACCCCGGCCGCCGAAGCGCTGGGCCTGGAAGCCGTCATCGACTTCGAGGTCACGCCGAACCGGCCGGACTGGCTGGGGGTGGCGGGCATCGCCCGCGACCTCGCGGCGGCTGGGGTCGGCAAGCTGAAGGACCTGTCGGTCCAGCCCGTGCCGGGGGCCTTCCCCTGCCCCATCGCCATCAAGGTGGACGGCGACGCCTGCCCGGTGTTCGCAGGCCGCCTGATCCGGGGCGTGAAGAACGGGCCATCGCCGCAGTGGCTGCAGGACCGGCTGAAGGCCATCGGCCTGCGCCCGATCAACGCGCTGGTCGATATCACCAACCTCGTCTCCTACGACCGCGCCCGGCCGCTGCACGTCTATGACGCGGCGCTGCTGGTCGGCGAGCGGATCGAGGCGCGGCTGGGCCAGCACAGCGACCACGGCGACGAGCACCTGATCGCGCTGGACGGCAAGACCTACGACATCACCCACGAGATGTGCGTCATCGCCGATGCGGACGGCGAGCGCCCCATCGGCCTGGGCGGCGTGATGGGCGGCGCCTCGACGGGGTGCTCCGAAACCACGGCGGACGTGTTCGTGGAAAGCGCGTGGTTCGACCCGATCCGCACGGCCCAGACCGGGCGCGCGACCGGCATCACCTCCGACGCCCAGTACCGCTTCGCGCGCGGCGTCGATCCGGGTTTCGTGGTGGATGGCCTGGAGCTGGCCACCCGCCTGATCCTCGACCTCTGCGGCGGCGAGCCGTCGGAGATCACGGTCGCGGGCAAGGCGCCGGCCGCGCCCGAGGGCTTCGACTTCGACCCGGCCTATGTGGAGAAGCTGTCGGGCCTCGCCATCGCCCCCGCCCGCACCAGCGAAATCCTCGCCGCCCTCGGCTTCAAGATCGACGGCGCGAAGGTCACCCCGCCGACCTGGCGCCGCGACGTGGAAGGCAAGGCCGACCTCGTGGAGGAAGTGGCGCGGATCGAGGGCTTCGGCGCCCTGCCGTCCACGCCCCTGCCCGACGTGGTCCGCCCGCCCGGCGGCGTGCTGACCGTGCGCCAGTCGCGGATGCGCACTGCCCGCCGCGCCCTGGCGGCCCTCGGCTGGCAGGAGACCATCGCCTGGTCCTTCACCGCCCGCGCCAAGGCCGGGCTGTTCGGCGGCGGCGACGAGCGGCTGGTGCTGGCCAACCCCATCGCGGCCGAGCTGGACTGCATGCGCCCCTCGGCCCTGCCGACTCTGATCGAAGCGGCCGCCGCCAACGCCCGCCGGGGCTTCGCCGACGTCGCCCTGTTCGAGATCGGCCCGGTGTTCCGGGGCGACACGCCCGGCGACCAGCTCACGGCCATCGCGGGCGTACTGGCTCCGCACCCGCCCCGCCGCTGGGACGGCGCGGGCGAGGACGCGCTGTTCGCCCTGAAGGCCGACGTCATGGCCCTGCTGGACGAGCTGGACGCGCCGACGCTCCAGGTGGCCCAGGACCGGCTGTCGGACTGGTGGCATCCCGGCCGCGCCGCCGCCTTGCGCCTGGGGCCGAAGAACACCATCGTCGAGTTTGGCGAGCTGCACCCGCGCGTGCTCAAGGCGCTGGACGCCGAGGGACCGCTGCTGGCCTTCGAGATCATCCTCGACGCCGTGCCGGAGCCGAAGCGGAAGGGCGTGAAGACCAGGCCCGCCTTCGACGCGCCCGCCCTGATGCCGCTGACCCGCGACTTCGCCTTCGTCGCCGAGGCGGACCGACCCGCCGGCGACCTCGCCAAGGCCGTCGCGGGCGCCGACAAGGCCCTGATCGCCGGCGCGCGGGTGTTCGACGTCTACGAGGGGCCGGGCGTGCCGGAAGGCCATAAGTCGGTCGCCGTGGAAGTCACCCTCCAGCCGCGCGAGAAGACCCTCACCGACGCCGAGATCGAGGCGGTGGCGACGCGCGTCGTGGCGGCGGCGGAAAAGGCCGGGGCGAAGCTGCGGGGCTAGGGTTGGCGCCGGGGGACGGGGTCCGTACATACGTCGCCATGAGCGACCTCCCCTCTCCGACCCCCGTCCGCAAGCCCGCCGCCGAGCGCTGGCTGGAATCCGGCCTGTTCCATTCGCGCTGGCTGATGGCGCCCTTCTATGTGGGCCTCGTCGGCGCGCTGGCGGTGCTGCTGGTGGTCTTCTTCAACGAGATGGTCCACGAGTTCGCCCAGATCGCGACCATGACCCCCGAGGGCGCCATCCTGATGGTGCTGTCGCTGATCGACCTGTCGCTGGCGGGCAACCTGCTGCTGATCGTGATCTTCTCGGGCTACGAGAACTTCGTCTCGAAGATCGACACGGCCGACCACGAGGACCGGCCCGGCTGGATGGGCACGGTCGACTTCTCGGGCCTGAAGATGAAGCTGATCGCCTCCATCGTCGCGATCTCGGCCATCGCCCTTTTGAAGGCGTTCATGGAGCTGGGCGAAGGCAAGGCGCTCAACGAAAGCTCGCTGATGTGGCTGGTGATCATCCACCTGACCTTCGTGGTCTCGGGCGTCCTGCTGGCGCTGATGGACTGGCTGGCGGCCAAGACCGACAAGCACTGACCTCAGAACGGAATGATGTTCCGCTGGCGGCTGTAGACGAGGTAGCCGACGTTGGCGCCGAGCCGCAGCCCGACCCCCGCGCGGATGGGGGCCAGGACGATGTTCTCGGCCTGCTGGTACTGCACTCCCAGCCCGCCCACGAGGTAGGCCGAGCCCTCCACGCCGGGGAAGCGGCGGAAGATGGCGTCCGGGTACTGCAGGTTATAGCAGAGGGTGAAGCAGCGGGACGCGTTGCCGCCGAGGTCGAAGCCGATGGTCGGGCCCTGCCAGAACACCTCCATCGACGGGCGCTCCTTCATGTAGAGCAGGCCGCGGCCGTAGCGGGCGCCGACGGTGACGGCCCCGGCCGCCTCCTCGCCCGCCACGTAGCCGGTGGGCTGTCCGTAGTCGCGGAAGACCCGCTCGATGGCCCCGCCCGCCGCCTCGGCGGTCACGCCCAGGAAATCGGAAGTGGCGCTGACCAGTTCGTCGGCGCTGTAGGTCGAGGCCGGACGCTCGCCCGGTCCGCCGTACCCATAACCGTCCTGCGCCGCGCGGGGCGGCGGCGGGGGCGTGGTTGCGCAGGCGGCGGTCCCGAGCGTGGCGAGACCGGAAATCACCAGGGCGCGACGGTCCATCGAATCACTCCTCAAGCCGTATGGGGCGCAGCTTCCGCGCCGCTTGAGGCCGGTTTGAGGCAGTCCGCGTTGAGGTTCGGTTAACTACGTTCTTCTCCTCCCGCGAATGGGAGGAGTCAGGGAATCCCGTGCTCGCCCGGACGGGTCGGCGGGACCGGCCCCATCTGGGCTTCGAACATCTTGGCCATGCGGCGCTCGCCCTTGGCGCGGACGTCGTCGACGATGGTGAAGACCACCGGCACATAGAGCAGGCTGAGCAGGGTCGAGGTGATCAGGCCGCCGATCACGGCGATGGCCATCGGCTGACGGAAGGCCTCGTCGCCTCCGAAGCCCATCGCCACCGGCAGCATCCCCGCGCCCATCGCCACCGTGGTCATCACGATGGGCCGCGCCCGCTTGTGGGCGGCGTCCATCAGCGCCTCGTGGCGGCTCATGCCCTTCTTGATCGCCTCCAGCGCGTACTCGACCAGCAGGATCGAGTTCTTCGCCGCGATACCCATCAGCATCAGGATGCCGATCAGCGCCGGCATGGAGAGATTCTTGCCCATCAGCAGCAGCGCCAGGAAGGCCCCGCCGATGGCCAGCGGCAGGGCGGCCTGGATGGTGATCGGGTGGGCGAAGCTGCGGAACAGCAGCACCAGCACGCCGTACATCAGCAGTACGCCCGTGAACAGGGCGAACAGGAAGCCGAACACCAGCTCGTTCAAGCTTTCGGCGTCGCCGGCCGGTTGCTCGGAAACGCCCTTGGGCAGGGTCTTCAGCGACGGCAGCTCGTGGACTTTCTGGTAGGCGGCGCCGAGCGCGATGCCGTTCAGCTCGGCGGTGATGCTGGCGCTGCGGCTGCGGTCCAGCCGATCGATCTGCGAGGGGCCGGCGCCGAACCGCAGGTCGGCCACGGCGGTCAACGGGACCGAGACGCCGGACGTCGTCGGCACCCGCAGGTTCTCCAGCACCGCCATGCTCTCGCGCGCGTCGTCGGTCAGGCGCAGGCGGATCGGGATCTGCCGGTCGCCGAGGTTGTACTTGGGCAGGAGCTGGTCCACGTCGCCCAGGGTCGCCACCCGCACCGTCTGGCTGATGGCGGCGGCCGAGACGCCCATGCGGGCGGCCTCGTCGGCCTTGGGCGTGACGATGATCTCGGGCCGGGCCAGCGCGGCGGTGTTCACGACGTTGGTCAGCTCCGGCATCCGGCGCATCTCCATCTCCACCGCGCGGGCGGCGGCGGCCAGGGCCTCGCCGTCGTCGCTGGTCAGGGCGATGTTGAGGGTCGGGGTCGAGCCGTCGACGCCGAAGCGGATGCGGGCGCCGGGGATGGACTGGAAGGCGACGGCCATCTCGCGCTCCCACGCCTGCTGGGACAGGTCGCGCTTTTCCTTCTTCACTAGGTTGGCGGTCACGGTGGCCCGGCGCACGTCGCCGAGCGCTCCGCCCGTACCGCCCGGCCCTGTGGCCGCCAGCCCCGCGCCGACCGAGGCGTAGACGCTCGTCACCTCGTCGCGCT
Source organism: uncultured Caulobacter sp. (assembly GCA_964579695.1). Taxonomy (GTDB): domain Bacteria; phylum Pseudomonadota; class Alphaproteobacteria; order Caulobacterales; family Caulobacteraceae; genus Caulobacter. Next base: position 13,473 of record CAZOHI010000024.1, read on the forward strand.
CCAGCATGATCTTCGTCATCCTCTGGGCGACGGCGTCGGTCTCCTCCAGCCGCGAGCCGGGGGGCAGCTCCACCGAGATGGCCGAGTAGTTGTAGTCGCCCGCGGGGATGAACTCGCTCGGCGTCAGGGCGGCCATGGTGACGGAGACGATGAAGATCACCACGCCGACGATCACCGAGACGATCCGGTGGGCCAGCGACCACTTCAGCGCCCGCAGGTAGGACGCCATCCAGAACGGCTCCTTGTGCTCCTTGGTGTCGGTGCGCAGCATGTAGGCCGCCATCAGCGGCGACAGCATCCGCGCCACCACCAGCGAGAACAGCACCGACACGCAGGCCGCCAGGGCGAAGGACTTGAAGAACTGCCCCACCACGCCGGGCATGAAGCCGACCGGCGCGAACACCGCCACGATGGTCAGGGTGGTGGCCACGACCGCCAGCCCGATCTCGTCGGCGGCCTCGATGGAGGCCGGATAGGGCGCCTTGCCCTCCCGCATGTGGCGGACGATGTTCTCGATCTCGACGATGGCGTCGTCGACCAGGATGCCGATGGTCAGCGACAGGGCCAGCAGGGTCACGACGTTGAACGACTGGTCCAGCGGGGCCAGGATCGCGAAGGTCGGGATCAGCGAGGCGGGAATGGCCACGGCGCTGATGAAGGTCGCCCGCCAGTCGCGCAGGAACAGCCACACCACCAGCACGGCCAGGATGGCGCCCAGCGCCAGCGCCTCCATCGAGGCGTAGTAGCTTTCCTCGACATACTGGACGGTCGAGGTCACCTCCTCGATCCGCAGGTCCGGGCGGGCCTCGTCCAGCGCAGCGACGGCGGCGCGCACGGACTTGGCGATATCGACCTCGCTGCCCTCGCGGGTGCGGGTCATGGAGAAGCCGACGACCTCCTGGCCGTTGAAGCGGGCAAGGCCGCGCGGCTCGGTCCAGCTGTCGATCACCTGGCCGAGGTCGGACAGGCGCACGCTCTTGCCGCCGCCCACGTCCACCCGCATCTCGCGGAGCTGGTCGACGGAGAGGGCGCTGCCGAGGGTGCGGATCGACCGCTCCTCGCCGGCGATGGTCACCCGCCCGCCGGGCAGGTTGGCGTTGAAGGAGCGGAGCTGCTGGCTGACCTGGGCGGCCGTGACGCCGAGGGCGTTCAGCCGCTGGGGGTCCAGCTCGATGCGAATCTCGCGGGTGACGCCGCCCTCGCGGGAGACGGCCGCGACGCCCTTGATGGCCAGCAGGGCTTTCGAGACGTCGTTGTCGACGTACCATGACAGCTGCTCGGGGTTCAGGGCCGGAGCGCGCACGACGTAGGTGATCAACGGCTGCCCGGTGGCGTCCACCCGCTGGACGTTGGGCTCGGGGATGTCCTGCGGCAGGTCGGCCCGTATCCGGCTGACGGCGTTGCGCACGTCGTTCGTCGCCCGCTCCAGGTCCACGCCCAGCTCGAACTCGATGTAGGTGACGCTGATGCCGTCACCGACCGTGGAGCGGATGTGGCGCACCCCGGCGAGGCCCGTCAGGGCGTCCTCCATGATGCGGGTGACCTGGGTCTCCACTTCCGCCGGGGCGCCCCCCGGCTGGGCGGCGCTGACCACCACCATCGGGAAGTCGATGTCGGGGAAGTTGTTCACCCGCATCTGCATGAAGCCGGCGACCCCGGCGATCATCAGCACCAGGAAGAACAGAATGGTCGGGACCGGGTTGCGGATCGACCAGGAGGAGATGTTCCTCAGCATCAGGGAACCACGCGCACGAGGTCGCCTTCGGCAAGGAAGCCGGCGCCCTGCACGGCCACCCGCTGCCCCGCCTCGATCCCCGACAGCAGCTCGACCCGCTGACCGGACCGCGCGCCGGTCTTCACCGGGCGGAAGCGGGCGTGGTTGGCCTGGTCGATCACGAAGACGCCCGCCTTGTTGTCGCGGAAGACGACGGAGGCCTGCGGCACGGTCAGCGCCGCCTGCTCGCCCACGTCTATGGAGCCGGTGGCGAACATGCCCGGCCTGAACCCTTGCGCCGAGGACAGCGCGATCCGCGCCACGCCCAGGCGGGTGTCGGCGGAAACCTCCGGGGTGACGATGCGCACCGTCCCGGCCACGCTGCCCGCCTCGCTGGCCGAGACGACGGCCGGCATCCCGGCGCGGACCTGGCCGAGCTGGGTCTCCGGCACCTGGGCGTCCAGTTCGAGGCGGCCGTCGCGGACGAGGCGGAACAGCTCCGTCCCCGGCTGCACGATCTGGCCCTTCACCACCGAGCGGGAGATGATCAGCCCCCCGACCGGCGCGCGGATGTTGGTCTGGTCGAGGCGGGTGGCCGTCTCGGCGCGCGAGGCCTGGGCGGCGGCGAGGCCCGCGGCGGCGGTCCCCTGCTCAGCCACCCGCGCGTCCAGCCCGGCCTGGGCGAGATAGCCGCGCGAGCGCAGCTCCCGCGCCCGCGAGAGATTGGCGTCGGCCTGAGCGAGCGTGGCCCTGGCGCTGGCGACCTGGGCGTCCTGCTGGCGAAGCTGGGCGGCCAGCAGCGCGTCGTTCAGCTTCACCAGCGTCTGCCCCGGGCGCGCCACGGCGCCTTCGTCGACCAGCACGGACACGGCGGTCAGGCCGCCGGTCTCGGCGGCGACGGGGACCTCTTCCCAGGCGGTGACGGTGCCCGAGGCGTCGACCTTGCGCGCCAGCGGTTGCATCACCGCCGTCGTGACGGAGACCGTCAGGGCGGGCTTCTGCGCCGGAGCTTCCTTTTCCCCGCAGGCGGCGAGCGCCAGCAGAGCGAAGGCCGCGACGGCTTTGTGAACGAACTTCCCCACGCGAAAGGCTCCCGCTTCCCGGCCGCCTTCCGGCGCCTCGCCTATCTATGGGTGAACGGTGGTTGCGCAAGTGGAAACACCGCCGTTTCTGCCGCCCCCTCGCGCGCGGGCCTTAATGTGATAGACGGCGGGCCATGACGACGCCCCTCTCGCGCATCCGCAACTTTTCCATCGTGGCCCACATCGACCACGGCAAGAGCACCCTGTCCGACCGCCTGATCCAGGAGACCGGCGCCCTGACCGCGCGGGAGATGACCAATCAGGTCCTCGACTCCATGGAGATCGAGCGCGAGCGCGGCATCACCATCAAGGCCCAGACCGTGCGCCTGCACTACAAGGCCAAGGACGGCGAGACCTATGTCCTGAACCTGATGGACACCCCCGGCCACGTCGACTTCGCCTACGAGGTCTCGCGCAGCCTCGCCGCCTGCGAGGGCTCGATCCTCGTGGTGGACGCCAGCCAGGGGGTCGAGGCCCAGACGTTGGCCAACGTCTATCAGGCCATCGACAACAACCACGAGATCGTCCCCGTCCTCAACAAGATCGACCTGCCCGCCGCCGAGCCCGACCGGGTGAGGCAGCAGATCGAGGACGTCATCGGGCTCGACGCCTCCGACGCCGTGCTGTGCAGCGCCAAGACCGGCGAGGGCATCGCCGACGTGCTGGAGGCCGTCGTCGCCCGCCTGCCCGCGCCGAAGGGCGACCCCGATGCGCCGCTGAAGGCGCTGCTGGTCGACGCCTGGTACGACGCCTACCTAGGCGTCATCGTGCTGGTGCGGGTGTTCGACGGCACGCTGAAGGCCGGCCAGCGGGTGAAGATGATGCAGGCGGGGGCCGAGTACCTCGTCGACCGGGTCGGCGTCTTCCGGCCCAAGAACACCCCGGTCGAGTCCCTCGGCCCCGGCGAGGTCGGCTTCCTGACCGCCCAGATCAAGGAGGTGGCCGACGCCGCCGTCGGCGACACCATCACCGACGTGCGCCGCCCTACGCCTGAGGCGCTGACGGGCTTCCGCGAAGTGCAGCCGGTGGTGTTCTGCGGCCTGTTCCCCGTGGACGCCGCCGACTTCGAGGACCTGCGCGCCGCCATCGGGCGCCTGCGCCTGAACGACGCCTCGTTCAGCTACGAGATGGAGACCAGCGCCGCGCTGGGCTTCGGCTTCCGGTGCGGGTTCCTGGGGTTGCTGCATCTGGAGATCATCCAGGAGCGCCTCTCCCGCGAGTTCGACCTCGACCTGATCGCGACGGCGCCGAGCGTCGTCTACAAGATCACCATGACCAATGGCGAGGTCATGGACCTGCACAACCCGGCCGACATGCCGGACCCGGTGAAGATCGAGACCATCGCCGAGCCGTGGATCAAGGCCACGATCCTGACGCCGGACGAATACCTCGGCAGCGTCATCAAGCTGTGCCAGGATCGCCGGGGCGAGCAGCGGGAGCTGAGCTACGTCGGCAGCCGGGCGATGGTGGTCTACGACCTGCCGCTGAACGAGGTGGTGTTCGACTTCTACGACCGGCTGAAGAGCGTCTCGAAGGGCTACGCCAGCTTCGACTACGCGATCGAGGGGTACCGCATCGGCGACCTGGTGAAGATGAGCATCCTGGTCAACGCCGAGCCGGTCGACGCCCTCTCCATGCTGGTCCACCGCACCCGCGCCGAGACCCGCGGCCGGATGATGGTGGAGAAGATGAAGGAACTGATCCCGCCCCACATGTTCCAGATCCCCATCCAGGCGGCCATCGGCGGCCGGATCGTGGCGCGGGAGACGGTGCGGGCGCTGCGCAAGGACGTGACCGCCAAGTGCTACGGCGGCGACGCCAGCCGCAAGCGCAAGCTGCTGGACAAGCAGAAGGAGGGCAAGAAGCGCATGCGCCAGTTCGGAAAGGTCGAGATTCCGCAGGAAGCCTTCATCGCGGCCCTTAAGATGGACGCCGATTAGCGATAGAACGAGCTGCACCGTGGATCAGGAGCCCCTCATGCGCCGACTCGTCCTCCTCCCCCTCCTCGCCGCCGCGCTGGCGGTGTCCGCCTGCAACACCGTCGCCGGGGTCGGGCGTGACCTCGAAGCCGCCGGGAAGGCGGTCAAGGACACCGCCAACGACGTGAAGCAATAGCCACCCGGAGCGTGCTAGGGTCCGGCATGGCCGACCAGACCGACGACCCGAACGAGACCCCCATCCAGCGCGCCATGCGCCTGAAGAAGGCCGCCATCGCCGCGCGGCCGACCCCGCCGCGTGGCGGGCGCTTTCAGCGCGAGCAGGCGGCCGGGATCGAGGCGGGAAAGTCCAAGCCCTGGATGAAGCGCTAGCCGGCCTTAGGCTTCGGCCGTCGCGGCGGCGGCCGCCGTCTTGCGGGGCTTGGCGCGACTGGTGGCGGCGCGGCGCTCGGCCAGCACGGCCTTGCGCTCGTCCTGCCGCTTGGCCGCCTCGGCTTCCAGCACGGGCAGCAGTTCGGCGCTGGCGGCGCGTTGCGCGTCGGTGCCGCTCTCGCTCAGGCGACGGGCGTTGGCCAGCAGGTTCTTGACCCCGTCGTCGGTCATCTCGGGGATTTTCTCGATCAGATTCATGCCCACCACTCACTTCGGATCATGTAAAGGATCATAGCCCTGTGAGCTTCGTTGGGAACCCCGGCGCCTGAAATAAAAAACCTGCGATGGGGAGGAACCCTATTCCCGGCAGTGAATTCGGCGGCCTTATCCATGCTGGCTGGACGGCTTCTTTTCGCATGCAGGGCGAATTTTCAGGATGACTTTTGATAATACCTCGCGTGCGCCACGATCATTCAAATCAGAGCGGCGGACAACTCAACAACGTCCGGCGCCATCATTGTAGAGCTAGCGCCTCGGCAAAGGTTTGAGCGGCGGCCCGCCCGCGCTATGTGAGTAAGGCGATGGCCAGCAAGCCCGAGAACCCGACCGAACCCTTCAAGCGCGCCCTGGCGCACGCCGCCCGCTCGCTCGCCGAGACGCCGGACCTGGAGGTGGTGTTCAGCGGCGAAGGGCCGCAGCTGGTCGGCAACCGCGCCGTCCTGCCGCACCCGCCCCGCGACCTGGCGCCGAAGGAGGCCGCCCGCATCCGGGGCCTGGCCGACCAGATGGCGCTGCGCCTGGCCCACCACGACAACGCCGCCCACGCGCGCGGCCGCCCTTCCAATCCGCAGGCCGTGGCCGTGTTCGAAGCGCTGGAGCAGGCGCGGATCGAGGCCATCGGCGCCAACAACCTGGGCGGCGTGCGCGCCAACCTGACCGCCGCCCTGGAAGCGACCGTCGAGCGCAAGGGCCTGAACCGCATCGAGGACCGCGCCGCAGCGCCCATGGCCGACGTGCTGGGGATGCTGGTGCGCGAGCGGCTGACGGGGGATGCGCCCCCCGACGGCGCCAAGGGGCTGGTCGACCTGTTCCGCGAGGAGCTGGAGGCCAAGGCCGGCAAGGACCTCGACCGGCTGCTGGAGCGGATCGGCGACCAGGCCGCCTTCGGCAAGGTCGCCCGCGAGATCCTGCGCGACCTCGACATTGAGGGCGAGGCGACCGATCCCTCCGAGGACAGCGGCGAGGAGGACGAGCCCGACGACCAGCGCTCGGAGAGCAACGACGACGACGAGGGGGACGGCGACGGCCAGAGCCCCGAAGGCGCCTCGATGCAGGAGACCGACGCCTCCGACCGCGAGAGCCAGGACGGCGAGGAGCAGACCGTCCAGGTCGAGGAGGACGACAGCGCCGAGATGAGCGACGAGGCGCCGGAGATGGGCGACGGCGCCAAGCCCGCCCGTCCCGAGACCCGCGACGGCGGCAAGGCCGAGCCGCCCTACAAGGTCTTCACCACCGGCTACGACGAGACCGTCGCCGCCGAGGACCTGTGCGACAGCGAGGAGCTGGGCCGCCTGCGCGCCTATCTCGACCAGCAGCTCTCGGCGCTGTCCAGCGTCGTGTCGCGGCTGGCCAACCGGCTGCAACGAAGGCTGATGGCCCAGCAGAACCGCTCCTGGACCTTCGACCTGGAGGAGGGGATGCTCGACGTGGCGCGGCTGACCCGCGTCATCATCGACCCGACCGCGCCCCTGTCCTTCAAGCAGGAGGAGGACACCGAGTTCCGCGACACGGTCGTCACCCTGCTGATCGACAATTCCGGCTCGATGCGCGGGCGGCCGATCATGGTCGCCGCCGTCTGCGCCGACATCCTGGCCCGCACGCTGGAGCGCTGCGGGGTGAAGGTCGAGATCCTGGGCTTCACCACGCGGGCCTGGAAGGGCGGCAATTCCCGCGACGAGTGGATCAAGGCGGGCAAGCCGCCCAGCCCCGGCCGCCTGAACGACCTGCGCCACATCGTCTACAAGGGCGCGGATTCGCCATGGCGGCGGGCGCGGCGCAACCTCGGCCTGATGATGCGCGAGGGGCTGCTGAAGGAGAACATCGACGGCGAGGCCCTGATGTGGGCGCACCAGCGCCTGATCGGCCGCCCGGAGGCGCGGCGCATCCTGATGGTCATCTCCGACGGGGCGCCGGTGGACGATTCCACCTTGAGCGTGAACAGCGGCCACTATCTGGAGCGCCACCTGCGGCAGGTGATCGGCGAGATCGAGACCCGCTCGCCGGTCGAGCTGCTGGCCATCGGCATCGGCCACGACGTGACGCGCTACTACCGGCGAGCGGTGACCATCGTCGACGTCGAGCAGCTCGGCGGCGTGCTGGTCGAGCAGTTGGCGGCCCTGTTCGAGGAGGAGCCGAAGGCGGGCGCCTCGGCGCGGGGACTGCTGGCCCCGCCGCCGACGGTGCAGCCGCAGATGAAGACGGGCTCGCTGCGCAAGGTCCGCGAGGCGGTATGACCCACCCTGCCCGGATGAGCGGAGTAATGATGGCTCTGGCGCTCGCCGCCTGCGCCCCCAAGCCGCCGCCGGCCCTGCCGCCACCCGCGCCGGTCCCCGCCGGGCCTCAGATCGCGCTGCAGGTCTCGCCCGTGCCGCTGAACCCCAACGACCCCGCGCAGGACCGCATCGGCGCCTTCGTCTACGCGGGCGGGATCGCCCTGACGAGCGAGGCCACCAGCCGCCTGCACGGCCTGTCGGACCTGAAGATCCTGCCCGATGGTACGCTGGTCGCGGTCGGCGACCAGGGCGACGTGTTCGAGGCTCGACTCCAACTCGACGGGAACGAGCGGCTGGTCGGCCTGACGGACGGCAAGCTGACCCCGCTCGCCGGCCTCGACGGCCAGCCGGTCCAGGGCAAGGAGGACGGTGACGCCGAGGGGCTGGCGATCCTGCCGAACGGCGACCGGCTGGTCAGCTTCGAACGCAACCACCGCATCTGGCTCTATCCGGCCGACGGCGGGCCGCCCCAGGTCGCGCCGAGCCCCAGAACCCTGTTCTCCGACAACGAGGGCATGGAGGCCCTGACCCAGTATCCGCACGCCGGGGCCGACACCTACCTGGTCGGCGGCGAGGAGGGCGAGGTCTGGCTGTGCCGCGCGGCCGGGGCCTGCGCGCTGGCGCCGCCCCAGCCGCTGCCGGGCGTCGAGTTCGGGCTGGTGGCGCTGGCCGCGTTCGAAGGCGGCTCGGTCGCTTACATGGCGCGGGCCTACGACCCTGTGCGCGGTTCACGCATCCGGGTCAGCGTCGTCACCGAGCCGCTGAAGCGGACGTCGAAGCTGCTGGACGGCTTCGCGCTGGAAGCCCCGCTGACCCGCGACAACTTCGAGGGGCTGGCCGTGGTGCGCAACAAGGCGGGCGGGGCGCGCTTCTACCTGCTGTCGGACGACAACTTCAACGGCTCGCAGCGCACGCTGCTGCTGGCGTTCGACTGGGTGCAGCGGTGATCCCCGCCTGCATCGGCGACTACCGCGAGCTGGCGCGCCGGCGCCTGCCGCGACTGCTGTTCGACTACATCGACGGCGGCTCCTACGCCGAGGCGACGCTGCGGCGGAACACGCAGGATTTCGAGGCCATCGCCCTGCGCCAGCGGGTGCTGCGCGACGTCTCGTCCATCTCGCTCCAGACCGAGCTGTTCGGCCAGGCGATGAGCATGCCGCTCGCCCTGGCTCCCATCGGCATGGCCGGCATGTACGCCCGGCGCGGGGAGGTGCAGGCCGCCAGGGCCGCGAAGGCGGCGGGCGTGCCCTTCTGCCTGTCCACGGTCAGCGTCTGCGACCTGGCCGAGGTGGTCGGCGGGGCGGCCGCGGCCCCCTGGTTCCAGCTCTACATGATCCGCGACCGGGGCTACATGAAGACGCTGCTGGAGACGGCCCGGGACCTGGGTTGCCCGGTGCTGGTCCTCACCGTCGACCTGCCGGTGCCCGGCGCCCGCTACCGCGACATGCGCACCGGCCTGTTCGGCGGCAAGCCGAGCCCCGCTGCGGCCCTGCGGCGGGTGGCGGACGGCCTTTCCCATCCCGGCTGGCTGATGGACGTGCAGGTCGGGGGCAAGCCGCACGTGTTCGGCAACCTCGTGGCCGCCATGCCGGGCGCGAAAGGCATCAACGAGTTCTGGCCCTGGGTCTCCAGCAACTTCGACCCGTCGCTGACCTGGAAGGACCTCGACTTCATCCGCGCCCACTGGAACGGCCCCATCGTCATCAAGGGCGTGCTGGACGCCGAGGACGCGAAGGAGGCCGTGCGCTGCGGAGCGGACGGGATCGTGGTGTCCAATCACGGCGGCCGCCAGCTCGACGGGGTTCTGTCAGGGATCAGGGCCCTGCCGCCGATCGCCGACGCGGTGGGCGAGGACCTGACCATCCTGATGGACGGCGGCGTGCGCTCGGGCCTGGACGTGGTCAAGGCGCTGGCGCTGGGGGCGAAGGGCGTGCTGATGGGCAGAGCCTGGGCCTGGGCGCTGGGCGCGCGCGGCGAGGCGGGCGTGGCCCACGTGCTGGAGATCGTGCGCCAGGAGATGCTGATGGCCCTGGCGCTGACCGGCTGCACCGACGTGCGGCGGGCTGGGCGCGAACTGCTGGCCTCCTGAAACGAAAACGGCCCGCCGAAGCGGGCCGTTCACCTCAGCGATGACTAGAGGATCAGGCGGCGGCCTGTTCAGCGGCCTTGGCCTTGACCTGCTTCTTGATCTTCAGCGCGCGGGCCGAAAGCTTCTCGTCCTTGGCGCCGAGGAGGAACACGTCGAGGCCGCCCTTGTAGTCCAGCGTGCGCAGCGCGGCGTTGCTGACGCGCAGGCGGAACGACTGGCCGAGGGAGTCGGACTGGAGGGTGGCGGGCGACAGGGCCGGCAGGAAGCGGCGCTTGGTCTTGATGTTCGAGTGGCTCACGTTGTGACCGACCATCGGGCCGATCCCAGTGAGTTCGCAGCGACGCGACATGGCGGAACCTTCGCAAAGAAAGACGGCGCGCGGAAGGAAGGCCCCCGCACGAGAGCGGGCGATATAGGCGAAGGCGGGCGAACCCGTCAAGGCTGCGTCCCCTTCAAACGCGGTTCATGTCGGGCGATATAGGACGGGACAGGACTTGAAGGACCGCCCATGAAACGCCTCGCCCTCGCCGCCCCGCTCGCCCTGCTCCTCGCCATCCCCGCCCTGGCGCAGGACACCGGCACGGTCCGCCCCGGCCACTGGGAATACGCCTACAAGATCGCGGGCCTCAACGTCTCGACCGAGTACAAGTGCCTGAAGCGAGAGGAGATCGACAAGTTCTTCTCCGGCCCGTCCAACCGCCACTACAAGTGCACCTACCCGACCAAGGTCGTGGGGAACGGCAAGGCGCTGTTCGACGGAACCTGCAAGGACAAGCGCGGCCGCACGGTGCCGATGCACGCCGAGGGGACCTACAGCGACACCGACTTCACCCTGAAGCTGAAGCTGAAGACCATCCACGGCCTGCCGCTGTCCGGCACGATGAAGGCCAAATGGATCGCGGCCGCCTGCCCGGCCTGAAACGGTTTGTGGTTAATAGGCTTTAAGATACAATAGGTAGTACGGAACAAACACCGAATCGGGCGAGGTCGCTGATTCGGTCATGATTCGTTTCACTGCCGTTCGCAGCCGTTAACCATAGCCGTTAAGCGCTGCTGTCGAAGGATGCTCCACCTGCGGGGATGGGTCCTTGGCCCGCACCCGGCTCCGCTTGCCTGACTCGCCTCCCTCCCCCACCTTCCCTTTCATGAGCGACCGTCCCGCGGGCCGGGCGCCGCCGCGGCTGGTGGCGGTCCTGGGGCCGACCAACACGGGAAAGACCCACCTGGCGGTCGAGCGGATGCTCGGCCACGCCAGCGGCATGATCGGCCTGCCGCTGCGGCTGCTGGCGCGCGAGATCTATGACCGCATCGTCCGCCTGAGGGGCGCGCGGTCGGTGGCCCTGATCACCGGCGAGGAGAAGATCGTCCCGCCGCGCGCCGTCTATTTCGTCTGCACCGTCGAGGCCATGCCGCTGAACCGCGAGGTCGAGTTCCTGGCGGTGGACGAAATCCAGCTCTGCGCCGACCCAGCGCGCGGCCACGTCTTCACCCATCGCCTGCTGCACGCGCGGGGAACGGCCGAGACCATGCTGCTGGGCGCCGGAACCATGGCGCCGCTGATCCGGCGGATGCTGCCCCACGCCGAGATCGTGACGCGAGAGCGGTTCTCGGCCCTGACCTATGCGGGCCCGAAGAAGCTGACCCGCCTGCCGCGCCGCTCGGCCGTGGTCGCCTTCAGCGCCGACAACGTCTACGCCATCGCCGAGCTGATCCGCCGCCAGCGCGGCGGGGCCGCCGTGGTCATGGGCAGCCTTTCTCCCCGCACCCGCAACGCCCAGGTGGCGCTCTACCAGTCCGGCGAGGTCGATTTCCTGGTCGCCACCGACGCCATCGGCATGGGCCTGAACATGGACGTCGACCATGTGGCCTTCGCGGGCCTGCGCAAGTTCGACGGGAAGAAGACCCGCTGGCTGTACGCCCAGGAGATCGGCCAGATCGCAGGCCGCGCGGGCCGCTTCCGCCGCGACGGGACGTTCGGCGTGACGGGCGAGGCGCCGGAGATGGACGAGGACCTCGTCCGCGCCGTCGAGGAGCACCATTTCGAGCCCGTCGCCGCCGCCGAGTGGCGCAACGCCCGGCTCGACTTCGCCTCCCTCCCCGCCCTGCTGCGCTCGCTGGCCGCGCCGCCCGAACGCGAGGGGCTGAAGCTGTCGGCCGAGGCGCTGGACGAGACCGCCCTGAAGGCCCTGGCCCAGGAGCCGGACATCGCCGCCAAGGCCCGCGACCGCCGCACGCTCGAACGGCTGTGGGACGTCTGCCAGACGCCGGACTTCCGCAAGCTGGCGCTGGACGAGCACCTGCGCATGGTCCGCACCCTGTTCGACCAGCTCACCGGCGGGCGGCGCCGCGTGCCCGAGGACTGGATGGCCGGGCAGTTCAGGACGCTCGACCGCACCGACGGCGAGATCGACGCCCTGGCCCAGCGGCTGGCCAGCGTGCGCACCCTCGCCTACGTCGCCAACCGGCCCGACTGGCTGGCCGATCCCGCCCACTGGCAGGGAACGACCAGGGGGCTGGAGGACCGGCTTTCCGACACCCTGCACGAGAAGCTGATGGCCCGGTTCATCGACCGGCGGACCAGCGCCCTGATGCGCTCGCTCGGCGAGCGGGGCGAGGTGCTGGCCGGGGTCGGGGCGGACGGGACGGTGACGGTCGAGGGCCACTATGTCGGCCGCCTGACGGGCGTGGCCTTCGAACCCGCCAAGGGCGCGACCTCGCTGGAGGAGAAGGCCCTGCGCGGCGCCGCCCGCCGGGCCGTCGCGCCGGAGGTCTCCCGCCGCCTGGGCCGCCTGGCCGCCGAGCCGGACGAAGCTTTCGCCCTGTCGCCGGACGGGGTGGTCCTGTGGCGCGGCGAGGCGGCCGGGGCGGTCAGCAGCGGCCGGGTGCGGCTCTACGGCGACCTCGGCCACGCGGCGGCCCGCGAACGGGCCGCCCGGCGCCTGGAAGCCTTCGTAGCCGCCGAGACGGGACGTCGTCTCGGCCTCCTGCGCCGCATCGAGGCGGCCATGGCCGGCGGCGAGGTGCGAGGGCTGGCGCGGGGCCTGTGCCACCGCCTGCTGGAGGCGGGCGGCGTGCTGGACCGCCGGGCGGTGGAAGCCGACCTCAAGGCCCTGAGCCAGGCCGAGCGGCGGACGCTGCGCGCCCTCGGCGTGCGGATCGGGGCCTTCAGCCTGCACATTCCTCGCCTGCTGGAGGCCGACGCCATCGCGCACGCCAGCGCCCTGTCGGACGCGCCTGACTGGAGCCCGCCGCTTGACGCCCTCTCCCGCCTGCCCAGCCCGCCGCCGTCGGCCAGGGCGCTGGCGGCGCGGGGCCTGCGGTCGGTCGGCCGCCACGTGGTTCCGGTCGCCCGGCTGGAGCGGCTGGACGAACTGCTGCGGGCCGGGAACTGGGCCCTGTCCGACCAGGCCCGCGAGGAACTGGGCTGGGAACCCGCCGATGCGAGGGAGATTCTGCGCGGCCTCGGCTTCACCCCCACCACGCGCCAGGAGCCGATCGTCTGGCGCCGCCGCCAGGTCCGCGCGCCGGACGAGCCCGCCAAGGCTCCTGTCCATTCCCCCTTCGCCGCGCTCGCCGCCCTCAAGGCCGAGCCGCCGCGCAAGCGCCGTCCCCGGCGCCGGCGCAAGGCATGAGCGAGGCCGCCTGCCGCGCGGACGTCTGGCTGTGGCGGGCCCGCTTCTTCAAGACCCGCTCGATGGCCGCCCGCTTCGTGGACGAGGGCCGGGTGCGGATGACGAGGGCCGGGACCGAGACCCGCCTGGACAAGGCCGCCCGCGCCCTCAAGCCCGGCGACGGCCTGGTCTTCGCCCTCGGCGGACGGCTGGTCGCGGTGCGGATCGAGGCGCTGGGCGACAGGCGCGGTCCCGCGACCGAAGCGCGCGGCCTCTATTCGGCCTTGCAGGATTCCTGAGTTGCGCAAGAGGACGGGAAGATTGACAAGCGGCCCCGCGCCGACGAAATACCCGCGCCCGAATCTCCGCCCGGCCAAGAGTTCGCATGACCTACATCGTCACCGACGCCTGCATCAAATGTAAGTTCATGGACTGCGTCGAGGTGTGCCCCGTGGACTGCTTCTACGAGGGCGAGAACTTCCTGGCGATCAACCCGGACGAGTGCATCGACTGCGGGGTCTGCGAACCCGAATGCCCGGTGGACGCCATCAAGCCGGACACCGAGGACGACCCGGACGGCAAGTGGCTGAAGATCAACTCCGACTACGCCCGCGTCTGGCCGAACATCACGGTCAAGGGCGAGCCCCCGGCCGACCGCGAGGAATACGAGCGCGAAACCGGCAAGTTCGAAAAATATTTCAGCGAAAAGCCCGGCAAGGGCTCCTGACGCAGCGCAGCAAAGGAATCCCGACCAATTGGGTCGGTTTGGCGCAAGCCTTTCTTTGTGCTCGTTTTTGTGCTAAACATCAAAGACACGTGACAGAGGCGGTGCGCCCGCTCGGTGACGTTTTGTCTACGAATCGGCCGTTCGACCGGCCCGCCCCGTCAAAGGCGAAGGTGTCCTAGAAGGTAATTTCCAACCGAACCCCGGGGAGCCCCGCGCCACTTCCGCGGACGGGCTGCTTTTCGCCTTCGGTTGGCATGGTGCAGAGCGAAGAGGACGTTGAGATGAGCAAGAGCGGTCTGGATTTCTCGATTGGCGATCACGTGGTCTATCCGGCGCACGGCGTCGGCACGGTCGTAGGCATCGAGACCCAGGAAGTCGCCGGCTACGCCCTCGAAGTCTACGTCATCACCTTCGACCACGAGAAGATGACCCTGCGCGTGCCGACCAAGAAGGCCATCGGCTCGGGCCTGCGCCCGCTGGCCGAGGGCAACGTCGTGTCGCAGGCCCTGACCACCCTGAAGGGCCGCGCCCGGGTGAAGCGCACCATGTGGTCGCGCCGCGCCCAGGAGTACGAGGCCAAGATCAACTCCGGCGACCTGATCTCCATCGCCGAGGTCGTCCGCGACCTGCACCGCGCCGAGAACCAGCCGGAGCAGTCCTATTCCGAGCGCCAGCTCTATGAATCGGCCCTCGACCGCATGGCCCGCGAGGTCGCCGCCATCGAGCGCATCGACCGCGACGCGGCCATCAGCATGCTGACCAAGTCGCTGGTCAAGGCGGCCTAGGGATCGGACAGCACCTCGACCGCCTCCGGGTGGTCGAGGCGCATCCCGCCGGCGTAGCGCACCGTCCCGCGCACCCGCACGAGCTTCCCCGCCAGCTCCGGCGCGGCCTTGCCCGCGGCCGCGAAATCCCCCGCCGCCCGGCCGGGGATTTCCAGCCTCATCCCCTGCATATCCAGTTCGAAGCCTTCGCCGATGGGCCTCACCGCGCTCACGCGGCCCTCGACCACGGCAAACCCCCGCGCCGCCTCCCACGGCAGGCGCACCTCGTAAGCCTTCAGGCTCCACAGGCCCCGGCGTCCGGCTCGGGCCCTCGCTTCATGCTCCAGCATCTGCGCCGCCATGGCGCGCTGGTCGGGGAAGGTCCGCACGCGGGCCGCGCCCGCCTCCAGCATCTCGCCCTGCACCCAGGCCCGGCCCTTCGCGAGCCTCAGGTGCGCCACCCGCCGCCCGAACGGATCGCGCGCGGCCCCGCCGGACAGCAGCTCGACCTCCTTGCCCAGCACGAGGCCTTCCAGCGCCGCGCGCGCCTCGCGGGCATGGGGATCGCCGCGCCGGAACGAGGCCAGTCCGGCCAGCTTCACCGGCTCGCCGCCCGCCAGCGCCACGACGTCGCCCGCCCGCACCTCGGCGACGCGGCCCTTGCCCGCGGCAGCCAGCCGGTCGAGCGCCGCGTCGTCGCCGCAACCGGCGAGCACCAGCGCCAGGAATAAGAGAACGACCCGCCCCACCGACCGTTTGGCCACGGCCCCCCCTCACCCCGTCGCTGCGGTGAGCCCACGTTCGAGATCGGCCAGGATATCGTCGATGTGCTCCAGGCCGATCGACAGCCGCACGTAGCCTGGCGACACCCCGGCGGCGAGTTGGTCGGCCTCCGACATCTGGGAGTGGGTGGTCGAGGCCGGGTGGATGGCCAGGCTGCGGGCGTCGCCGATGTTGGCCACATGGTAGAACATCAGCAGGCTGTCGATGAACCGCCGGCCCGCCGCGACGCCGCCCTCCAGCTCGAAACCGACAAGGCCGCCGTAGCCGCCCTTCAGGTAGCGGTCGGCGCGAGCGCGCGCATCGCCCGTCTGCTGCGCGGGATAGATCACCCTGGTCACGCCCTGGCGGCCGGCCAGATAGGCGGCGACCTTGGCGGTGTTCTGGCAATGGCGCTCCATCCTCAGCGGCAAGGTCTCGACCCCCTGGATGAGCTGGAAGGCGTTGAACGGCGACAGGGCCGCTCCGAGGTCGCGCAGCAGGATCACCCGGGCGCGCAGGATGTAGGCGATGGGGCCGAGCGGTTTGACCGCCTGCGTCCACACCGCGCCGTGATAGGAGGGGTCGGGTGTGTTCAGAAGCGGCTGGCGCGAGGCATGCGCCTCCCAGTCGAAATTGCCGCCATCGACGATCAGCCCGCCGATGGACGTGCCGTGACCGCCCAAGTACTTCGTCGCCGAATAGACGACGATAGCCGCGCCGTGGTCCAGCGGCCTGCAGAGCAGCGGGGCGGCGGTGTTGTCCATGATCAGCGGCACGCCGAGCTCACGGCCGATGGCCGCCACCTCCGCGATCGGAAACACCTCCAGCTTCGGATTGGGCAGGGTCTCCGCATAATAGGCCCGCGTGCGGTCGTCCGTGGCGCGGCCGAAGGCTTGCGGATCGGCGGGATCGACGAAGCGCACCTCGATCCCCTGGTCCTTCAGGGTATTGGCGAAGAGGTTCCAGGTGCCGCCGTAGAGGGCGGTCGAGCTCACGACGTTGTCGCCGGCGCGCGCCAGGTTCTGGAGCGAGAACGCCGAAGCGGCCTGTCCCGAGGAAAGGGCCAGCGCCCCTACCCCGCCCTCCAGCGCCGCGACGCGCTTCTCCAGCACGTCCGTCGTGGGGTTCATGATGCGCGTGTAGATGTTGCCCAGCTCCTTGAGCGCGAACAGCGAGGCGGCATGTTCGGCGTCACGGAACTGGTAGGAGGTGGTCTGGTGGATCGGCACCGCCACCGAACCCGTCGTAGGATCGGCCCGCCAACCGGCGTGGACAGCCAGGGTTTCGGGATGGATGGATTGCTCGGACATGGGGCCTCCTGCACTGAACCGTGCGTCATCTGCCCGCATCGGCGCCCCCGGCGTCAACCCCGGGCAGGGGCCCCCGGCTGTTCCAGCAGAGCCTGGGCCTCAGCGACGATCGCGCGCAGGCGCTCGCCCGCCGGAACGATGTCGTTGACGCGCGAGACGCCCTGCCCGGCGTAGAGCGCCATCGCCTCAAAGTCCCCGGTCATGTCGCGAAGGGGCGAGTCGGTGCTGAAGAGGTAGATCGGCCGCTCGCCTTCGCGCCCGATCGTCTGTCGCGGACCCACATGGGGATCTCCCCTTTCGCCCCGGGTAACGCTGTTCGACAATACCCGCACCGCCGCGCCGGCCGGCCAGTTGATGTGGAAGTCCGTCGTATGGACCGTCGCGTCCGGCCCGGCCGAAACGATGCGCCTCTTGTGGAAGTCGTGGGCGAAGGCTTCGGGCGTGGCGATGAAGGCGGTGCCGACCACTACGCCTTGGGCGCCCATCAGGAGGGCGGCCGCGAGCCCTGCGCCATCGACAATGCCGCCGGCGCCGAGGACGGGCAGGGTCACGGCCCTGACGACGTCGGGAAGCAATGAGGCGAGAGGGGTCACGCCCCTGACATGCCCGCCCGCTTCCAGACCCTGCGCGATGATGATGTGGGCGCCCGCCGCTTCGGCTGCGACGGCCTCGGCCGCCGATCCCACCTGACAGAGGACGATGATTCCGGCGCCGGCCAGCCGTCCGACCAAGGCCGCATCCAAGTCCCAGAACAGCGTCACGGCATGGACCTGGGCGTCGATGCAGGCGGCGACCTCCGCCTCAAGCAGGGCTGGCTTTGTCGCGGCTGGGATGAGGTTCACTCCGAACGGGCGCGGGGTGCGCGCCCGGACGGCTTCGATCTCACGGCGGATGAGATCGGGCGTCTCTCTCACCATACCGAGGAACCCGAAGCCTCCGGCTTCACAGACGGCGGCGACCAGCTCGGACCGCGCCACACCGCCCATGCCGGCCAGCACGACCGGGTGATCGCAGCCAAGAAGGCTGCAGACTGGATTACGCCCGGGCTTCATGCCGCCCGCCGGGCGGCCGCCAGGGGCCTGACGGGCGTATGGGCCAGGACCTCGGCCCTGTGACTGGGCAGGAACATCGGCATCCCCCGCATCTATCCCGTCACGTCCTCCAGGGCCCCGCAGCTGTCGGCAAAGGTCCAGCTTTCCTTGCGCCCGCGCGCGGCGTCGTATTGGGCGCCGACGAAGAACCAGTCGACCAGCTTGTCCCACCATGCCGAGAGGAAGCCCGGTCGGTCGTTCTTATGGTCGAGATAGTAGGCGTGCTCCCACAGGTCGCACACGAGGAGCGGCACGCCGGGATGGTTCAGCGCGCTGTCCCCGTCGTGGGTGGTGATGATCGACAGGGCGGCGCCATCGGCCATCAGCCACACCCACCCAGAACCGAAGTGAGCGGCGCCCTCGCGCACGAAATTGGCCTTCAGCTTCTCGAGATCGCCAAAGCTCTTTTCGATCGCGGCCAGCAGGGAGCCGGAGGGCCTGACGGAGCCGGGCGCCATGCAGCACCAGAAGAAGGCGTGGTTCCAGGCCTGGCCTGCGTTGTTGAACAGGGCCTTGTCTCCCGTTCGCGCCGCCTCGCGCACCACGTCCTCCAGCGTCGGAGGCGCCGCGCCTCGGCTGGCCAGGAGCGAGTTCGTGTTCTCGACGTATTTGGCGTGGTGCTTGCCGTGATGCGTGCGCATCGTGGTTTCCGAGATCGTCGGCGCCAAGGCATCATGGGCATAGGGGAGCGGCGGAAGGCGGAACATGGCGTCACCTCGATCAGATCTTATATCGTGCCACGATAGTCCTTGAGGCGGCGGCTCGGCAAGGGCGATGGCCCCGGCCGCCTACTTCCGATCCAGCCGGTTCACGCGCGAAAGCAAGCCAGCGAAAGCAGGCGCCACCAGGCGCAGTTCCTTCAGGTTGCTTGCCGACAGGGACGCAAGGACGCCCTCGCCCCGTGCTGTCAGGGTGACGAGCACCCTGCGGCGGTCCTCGTCGTCGGTCGTCCGCTTGATGAGGTCGGCCTTCTCCATGCGGCCCACGAGTTCGACGACGCTGTGGTGTTTGAGCAGGAGCTGGGCGGCGAGGTCGCTGATGGTCATCGGCCGGCTTTGGGTCTGAGTCTTGATTGCGAGCAGCGCCTGGTGCTGCTGGGAGGTCAGGCCGACCGACTTCGCTCCCGCCTCGGCAAAGGCGAGATAGCGCCGGACCCCGAAGCGGAAGGCGGCCAGCGCCTCGTAGTCCGCGGGGGTCAGGACCTCCCGCTCCGCTATTGGCGCGCCTGGCCGCTTCATGGTGCTTCCGCTCCGCCTTTGTCGTCCGCCGTCATGGATATTGAACCAAAGCGCCATGCCCAAGCGAAATCAGCTTGCATTCTATCGTGTCACGATACATTATCTCCGTCGAACGCAAACGGTGTCCACCGGGGTCCGGCAAGCTGGGGATGGCGACCATCCTGCCTTTCCATCGGATTGTCCCCCGCTCGTAGCCCTCCCCCCCTGCGAGCGTCCTCCGAAGCTTCGTGGATCCAGGAAGGGAGCGGGCCGCCTCGCAAGAAGGGGCCGTCGAAAGCCGGGTTGGAGCCGCCCCGGTCCGCTCACCGCATCGGCGGCATAGGAGAAGGCGATGCACGAGTTGGAGGAACGCAAGACGCAGGCCGCCACCGCAATCGGGGGCGCCCTGGACGCGTCGGTCGATGCCGGGCTTCGCGCCTACATGCTGCGGATCTACGCCAAGGTTGGCCTTGGCCTGCTGCTGTCGGCCGCCCTGGCCTATCTGACGGCCGCCGTTCCAGAAGTGCGCGACCTGCTGTTCAAGAGCGCCGACGCGCAGCTAGGCCGCGGGTTCGCCGGCATGACGCCGCTCGGAGGGTTGGTGGCGCTGGCCCCTATCGTGCTCATCCTGATGTACCAGCCGCAGCTCGGCAGGCCGGCGCGTTTCAAATCCGGCGCACTCTACTGGTCCATCGTCGCCTGCATGGGCGCCGCGCAGGGCGTGCTCGTCCTGGCCTTCACAGGCGTCTCCATCGCGCTGGCCTTGACGGTGACGGCGGTCGCCTTCGGGGCGCTGAGTTTGCTGGGCTACGTCGCCAAGAGGGACCTGACAGCGCTCGGCAGCTTCCTGACCGTGGGGCTGATCGGGCTCGTCCTGTCCCTGGCGGCGAACCTCTTCCTCGGCAGTTCGATGATCGCGCACGTGGCGAGCATGGCTGGAGTGCTTATCTTCGCCGGCTTGATGGCCTACGACACCCAGCGGCTGAAGCTCTGGTACTATGAACTCTCGGAAGACCAGATCGGCGCCGCCACGGACCTCGGCGCGCTTAGCCTCTACATCAACTTCATCAACCTGCTGCACTTCGTACTGATGGCGTTCGCCGGGGAGCGTCGGTGACGGGCATGGACAATCCCAAACCAGTCAACGCCTGCGGAGTCGCGCCATGATCGTCGCCATCGATGTCTTCGCCGCGGTCGTGGTCCTGATCGGCTTCCACCTCGCCTTCCGCCAGAAGGTCGTCCGCGAGATGCTCGGACGGCCGGCCGACAATGGCGTCGAGGCGGCTGGAAACCCTGATGACCTGGCGTCGGTGTTCCGCATCGTTGGCGTGATGCTCATGGCGTTCGCCGTCACCATCTGCATCTTCGCCAACCTGATCGTCCACTATTCGGCCGCGTCGGCGCCGTAGCGGACGGGCGAAGCCGGCCGACCTCAAGCAGCCGTTCCTCCAGACCCCAGCCGCGCGAGGGCCTGCTCGACCGGCGCATCCAACGGCAAGGCGATGCTATTCAACAGGCCTGCCAGCATCGCGTAATGGCCAGCCAGCATGACGAGTTCGATCAGCTGGCGCTGATCGTAGACAGCGGCCAGCTCCGCCCAGGTCCCCGCCGAGACGACGCCGTCCCGATGCAGGTCGTCCACGGCCCGCAACAGTGTCGCCTGGTCAGACCGCCACCCGGCGGCCGCAGGTCCCTCGGCCACCCGCTCGACGTCGGCGGGGGTAAAGCCAAGGCGCAGCCCGATCGCCACATGCTGACCCCATTCGTAGCGACAGCGGCAGTTCCAGGCCACGCGCAGGATGACGAGTTCGGCGTCGCGCCTGTCGATGGAGCCATTGGGCATGAGCCGGCTGGCGAAACGCAGCCAGGGCCAGAACAGGCGCGGATGTCGCAGCAGCATCAGGAAAAGCGCCGGCACGTCGGCATTGGCGGTGTTCCGCCTGCCCCAGCGGCGAGCGGCCCAGACCGCCAGCTTGGCGAACCACGGCAGCTCCTCGTGGGTGAGCGGGGCGATGCGGACGGCGCCCGCATCGATCCAGCCGCCGGGCGGGATCATGATCCACGCTCCCGGCGAGCCGCCATCGCGACGGCATGCATCCGGTCGCCGAGATGGCGCATGACGAGACGATAGACGAAGGAGAGCTTGCGTTCGAACCAGTGCAGGATCCTGATGTCGGCCGACGTGTAGACGAGATAGCGGTTGCGCCGGACTCCATTCAGGATCGCGGAGGCCGCAGCTTCGGGCGTGACCGCGCGCCGCTCGAAATCGGCGCGGAATTCCTGGACGGACGGCGCGTTCATATCGAGGCCTGCGACCTCGATCGTATCGACAAGGCCGGTGCGCACGGCCCCTGGGCAGACCAGGCTGACGCCGATCCCGTGGCGGGCGAGATCGAAGCGCAGCACCTCGGAGATTCCGCGCAGGCCGAACTTGGCGGCGCTGTAGGCGGCGTGCCAGGGCAGGCCGAAGAGGCCGGCCGCGGAGGAAACATTGACGAGGTGTCCGCCCCTGCCGGCCGCGATCATCGGCGGGATGAAGCACTCGATGACGTGGATGGGTCCCATCAGGTCGATCTCCACCACCCGCCGCCATTGCTCATGCGTCAGATTACCGACCTCTCCCCAGATGGAGATTCCGGCGACATTCATCGCGATGTCGATCGAACCGTGATCGCGGTGGATGGCCTCGGCGAAGGCGCGGACGGCGTCGAGATCGGCGATGTCCATCGCCCGCGACAGCGCCACGCGCCCGCCCGCCGCCCCGATCCCGGATGCGAGACGGTCAAGGCCGGCGGCATCGATATCGGTCAGGAACAGGATGGCGCCTTCGCGAGCCGCGGCGATGGCGGTCGCGCGCCCGATCCCGCTGGCCGCCCCGGTGACGAGGCACTTGCGGTCGACAAGGTCCCTGATGGGCATGGCTTCTCTTTCCGCTGGCCGGGCAAGCTACCGGCCCGCAAGCGTACGAGGCTCGATGGCGGCTGGCCCCTTTACATACCAACCGTTCGGTCTGTATGTCTCCACGGAGCGCCGCATGTCAACCAAGTCGAAAATGCCGTCAGCCCCCCCCAACGCCCTTTCGAACAGGCCCAGGCCAACGCAAGCCGAACGGCGCGAAGCGACACGCGTAAGGATCGTCGAGGCGACATTGGCCTGCCTGGCCGAAGAAGGCTTCGCCGCCACCGGCGTGGCGCAGGTGGTCGCGCGGGCCGGGGTGTCCCGCGGCGCCTGGGCCCACCATTTCCCTACCATGGAGGCGCTGATCCTGGCTTCGGCGGAGCATCTGCTGGCGTCCGTGCACGACCGCCTGGACGAGATGCTTCGAGCGCTTGCGGCAGGCGGACGCCCGGCCGAGGACCTGATCACTTCGGCATGGACCGAGTTCTTCACCGGCGAGGTGAACGAAATCTACTTGGAACTGCTGGTCGCCAGCCGCCGCAATCCGGCGTTGGCGGCGATCCTCCACGACCTCTCGGGACGCATCATGGAGAAGCTTTCAGCCGTCGCGGAGGCGCATTTCGCACCGGCGCCGAACGCCGTGGGCGGCGTCGCACAGACCTTGATGCTGGGACGCTGGCTGATGCGCGGCATGGCGTTGGAAGCGCACTTGCTGCCGCCCGCCTTGCTGGCCGAACATCTCGCGCTGTGGCGGCGATTGGCGGCGACGCAGATGACTGGACGCTGAACGGCTTTCCGGCGCCCGCGAACTCAGGGTGACGTGATCCCTTCGGCGTGCGGAACGTCGGGATCGCCCTCCCGGCGGTCGCGGGCGAGCGCCGCGCGCACGATGAGCATGAGGCTGATCGGCGTCGTGAGCGTGAGGAAGACGGCGATGAGAATCTCATGCAGGACCAGGTGGCCACGGGAGACCGAGAAGTAGAGGATCGAACTCGCCAGGATGAGGCACATGCCCATGCTCGATCCGAGCGTTGGCGCGTGCACCCGCTGATAGAAGAACTTCAGCCGCAGGAGCCCGATGGCCCCGGCCAGCGCCAGGAACGCGCCCGCAAGAAGGCACGCGCAGATGAGCACGGCGATCGGCACGGGAATGTTGGACGCCCCGCTCATTCGACGACCTCCCCTCGCATCAGGAACTTGGCGAACGCGACGGTGCTCGCAAAGCCAAGGAGCGCGATGATCACGCTTGCCTCGAAATAGAGGGTGCTGCCGGTACGCATCCCCAACGTGATGAGCAGCAGCATCCCGCTCACATAGAAGGCGTCGAGCGCGATCACCCGGTCCTGGGCGCGGGGGCCGCGCACCATGCGGAAGAGGTAGAGCGCCATTGCGGCCACGAGCATGAACTGGGCGGCCGTGATGGCGGCCAGGAGGAGAAAGGCGCTCACTCGAAAATCTCCCTTAGGGGCGCTTCGTAGC
This sequence comes from uncultured Caulobacter sp., assembly GCA_964579695.1. GTDB lineage: Bacteria > Pseudomonadota > Alphaproteobacteria > Caulobacterales > Caulobacteraceae > Caulobacter. The sequence continues at coordinate 37,078 of CAZOHI010000024.1, forward strand.
GTTCGGTGATGGTGCGTATCCAGACCGCCTCGTCGATCAGGTCGAACACATGGATCAGCAGCAGGCCGTCTCGCGCCCGGTAGCTCATCCAGATCGTGCCCGGCGTGGCGGTGATGATGCAGGCCATCACGGCCAGGCCATAGGGGTCGGTGAGTTGAAGCGGGATGGTGACGAATCCGGACCGGACCTGCCGCGGGCGCGCGCCCACCAGGATCAGCAGCAGCGCGAGGTTGGAGCGGATGACGTCGCCGACCACCCGCACGACGAGGCGAAGCAGCAGGCGCCGGTTGCGGATCTTCAGCGGCGGCGGCTGCAGCCGCCCGAAGAGGGCGCCCAGCGCGACGCCCAGGGCCGCCCCGAGCAGGATATGCCCAGGGGCGAGGCTCTGGTTGAGGACCAGCCACGTCACCATCACGAACAGGCTCATGGCGGGGTAGGGGAGCAGGCGCCTCACGGCCGGGCCTCCTCGCCGAGGGCGGCTTCGACGTATACGCCGGGCGTCAGCATCTGCTCGGCCGTTCGGCGCATGTAGCCGAATGGGCCTTCGACCACGACGGTGAGCACAAGAAGCGCAACCAGCAGGGCGGTGGCGGGGGCCGCCTCTCCAAGCCGGATGGTGGGTGGAACGCGGTTGGGCTCGGCCCACCAGATCTGAATGCCGGCGCGCGCCAGGGCGATAAGGGCAAAGAGGCTCGAGCCGATGATGAGCGTGGCCATCAGGGCGGCCGCGGCGGGGAACGGGCCGGCCGCCCCCTGGATCAGAGGGTCGAGCATGGCCACCTTGGCCAGGAAGCCCGGCAAGGGCGGCAGGCCGACGATCACCAGCGTGCAGATCAGGAAGCCGGCGCTGAGGATGCCGATGGGGGCGGGAATGATGACGGGTTGCTCGTCCTCCTCGGTGAACACCCCGTCGTCATCGGGATCGTAGGCTTCCAGCAATGACGGGTCGTCGAATTCGTCGGCGCCGTTCGGTCCCATCAGGCCGGCGAGCATGAAGAAGGCCGCAGCGCCAAGGCTCGAGATCACCATGTAGAACAGAGCCCCGGCGAGGATGCCCGCGTCGGTGAACACGATCACGCCGAGCAGCGTGCCGACCGAGGTCAGGAGACTGTAGCCCGCGAGCCGCCCAAGATCGCGTACGGCCAGCAGCCCGACGACCCCGACGGCGAGGGTCGCCACGCCTGCGGCGAACACCCACCACCGTCCAAAGCCGGCCGAGGCCCCGGCCTCGTCGCCGAACAGCAGGAGGCCGAGGCGAAGCAACGCATAGACCCCCACCTTGGTCATGATGGCGAACATGGCCGCCGCCGGCGGGACTGCGGCGTCATAGGTGCGCGGCAGCCAGAACCCCAGCGGCCAGGCGGCCGCCTTCACCAGGAAGGCGACGCCGAGGATGGCCGCCCCCGCCTGCAGCAGGCCTCGGGTCTCATCAGGGACCTCCGCGATCCGCTGGGCGAGGACCGCCATGCTCAGGGTGCCGGTCACCCCGAAAATGGCGCTGACGCCGATCAGGAAAAGGAGCGAAGCGGCAAGGTTCAGGACGACGTAGTGAAGCCCGGCCTTGACGCGCCGCTCGCCGGGGCCATGCAGCAGCAGCCCGTAGGACGCCACCAGCAGGATCTCGAAGAAGACGAACAGGTTGAACAGGTCGCCGGTGAGGAACGCGCCGTTCAGCCCCATCAGCAGGAACTGGGAAAGGGCCATGTAGTAGGGGCCAAGGCGGGACCATCTGCTGAGCGCGAAGGCGGTGTTCAGCAGTCCGAGGATGGCGGCGAGCATCACCATGAGGGCCGCCAGGCGGTCGCCGACCAGGACGATTGCGAAGGGAGCCGGCCAGTCGCCGAGCCGATAGCTGACGGCGAGCGCGCCATCTCCCGCATCGGCCGTGACCGCCAGCGCGACGGCGGCGGCGAGCAGCGCGACACAGCCGCCGACCGCGAGCCCGGCCTCCAGGCGGCGCTTGTGTCCGCCTACGAGCAGAAGCAGCGCGCCGCAGATCAGCGGCAGCAGGATCGGCAGGATGACGATGTGGACACTCAACGGCGTCACTCCTCGCCGTCCACATGGTCGGTCCCGCTGAGGCCGCGGGCCGCCAGGATCACCACCAGCAGGAGGGCGGTGGTCGCGAAGCTGATGACGATGGCCGTCAGCACCAGGGCCTGCGGAAGCGGGTCGGCATAGTCGGCCAGGCTGCCGGCCTGCCCCGTCAGGATCGGTTCGGCCCCTCGGCGAAGGCCGCCGGTGGCGAAGATGAAGAGGTTCACGGCATAGGATAGCAGCGTCAGGCCGATGATCACCTGGAAGGTCCGGGGCCGAAGAATCAGCCACGCCCCCGAAGCGGTCAGCACGCCGATGGCCGCCGCGAGCACGATTTCCATCAGGCTGCTCCCGTCTCGGGGCCGGGGCCGGCCGCAGACTTTCCCGCGCGCGGGCGACGCAGCGACTGGTGCGCCAACGCCACGAGGATCAGGCTCGTAGAGCCCACCACGACGACGAACACGCCCAGATCGAACAGCAAGGCGGTCGGTAGAGGGACGCGGCCCAGTGCGCCGAAGTCGAGGTAGGTGAAGTAGGAGGTCAGGAAGGGATAGCCGAACACCCACGATCCAAGGCCCGTGGCCAGCGCGACCAGCAGCCCGGCGGCGATCCAGCGGACGGGCGAGACCCGCACCCGCGCCTCCGCCCAGCGGACCCCGCCCGCCATGTACAGCAGGATCAGCGCGACCGAAGCGGTCAGCCCCGCCGAAAAGCCCCCTCCCGGCAGGTCGTGGCCGCGCAGGATCAGGTGCAACGCGAAGAGGAGGATCACCGGCACCATCAGCTGGATGATCAGCCCCGGCACCCGCAGGTATTCCATGAAGGCGTGGGCTCGCGCGCCTTCGCTGTCGAGCGATTGCGCCTCCTCCTGCCCCAGGCGCTGGGTGGGCGCGGGGACGCTCTCGGAGCTCGGCCGGAACCGCCGCAGCAGGGCGAAGACCGACAGAGCCACGACGGCGAGCACCGTGATCTCGCCCAAGGTGTCGAAGGCCCGGAAGTCCACCAGGATGACGTTGACGACGTTGCGCCCGCCGCCCCCGGCGTAGGCCTGGCTCAGGAAGAACTCGGAGATCGAATCGTCCACGGGATGCGTCATCACCGCATAGGAGAAGACGGCCATGGCCACGCCTGCGCCGACGGCCAGCGCTCCATCGCGAACCCGTCGCAGGCGGGTGGGAAGGTTTCGGGCTTCCGGCATCCGGATGCGCGGCGGCAACCATCTCAGGCCAAGGAGGATGAGGATGGTGGTGACCACCTCCACCAGCAGCTGGGTGGTGGCCAGGTCCGGCGCCGAGAGCCAGACGAAGCTGATGCAGGAGATCAGTCCGGCGCCGCCGACAAGGATCAGGGCGGCGAGCCGGTGGAACTTCGCCGCGCGCGCCGCGCCGATGGCGCAGGCTCCGCCGATCAGCCAGAGGCCGGCGAAGGCCGGGTCGACCGTCGAGAGCGCTTCGGGATGAAACCCGAGCGATACGCCGCCGAGCGCGGCCATCGCCGCCGCCAGGCCGGTCGCCAGGACGAACACGAGCTGCGGCTGCAGCCTGTCGCCCGGAAGCCGGCGCTCGATCCAGCCGGGGGCGGTTTCAGCGACGAAATGAAGCCCTCGTTCGAACAGCACCTTGCCGCTCAACGGCCCGGCGCCTGCCCCGCGCAAGCTAAGCAGTCGCTTGCGGAACCCGAAGTAGAGGATCACGCCGCAAGCCAGCGCCACCATGCTCATCGCCAGGGCCGGCGTGAACCCGTGCCATACCGCCAGGGTGTAGTCGGGCGTACGCTCCCCCAGCACCGAGCGGGCGGCGCGGCTCAGGTAGGGCCCCACCGTAACGGCCGGCAGCGTTCCGACCACCAGGCACCCCAGCGCCAGGATCCCGATCGGCCCCACCATCCAGACCGGCGGCTCCCGCGGGGTCTTCGGCAGCGCCTCTCGCGCGGGACCGAAGAAGACGGCGCCCAGGAACCGCATGGAATAGACCACCGAGAAGGCGCTCGCCGCGACCGCCACGATGGTCGGAAGAAGGTCGATGGCCATCCCCCGGCGCGCCGCCAGCGTCTCTTCGAAGAACATCTCCTTCGAAAGGAAGCCGTTCAGCAGGGGCACCCCGGCCATGGCGGCGGCGGCGATCGTCGCCAGGGCCGCCGTGATGGGCATGGATCGGGCGAGCTGGCCCAGGCGCCGCATGTCCCGCGTGCCGGCTTCATGGTCCACCGCGCCGGCGGCCATGAAGAGGCTGGCCTTGAAGATGGCGTGGTTGACGATGTGAAAGATCGCCGCCACGCAGGCGAGCGGGCTGCCAAGGCCCAGCAGGAAGGTGATCAGGCCCAGGTGGCTGATCGTCGAATAGGCCAGCACTCCCTTCAGGTCATTCTGGACGATGGCCAGGAACGCGCCGAGGGCCAGGGTGATCAGTCCGGCGGCCGACACCGTCCAGAACCAGGTCTCCGTCCCCGACAGGACCGGCCACAGGCGCACGAGCAGGAAGACCCCGGCCTTCACCATCGTCGCGGAGTGCAGATAGGCCGATACCGGGGTCGGCGCCGCCATGGCCTGCGGCAGCCAGAAGTGGAAGGGGAACTGGGCGCTCTTGGTGAAGGCGCCCAGCAGGATCAATCCCAATGCGGGCCCGTAGAGCGGGCTGTGGCGGATCGCATCGCCCGCGCCGAGGATGGCGTCGAGGTCATGGCTCCCGGCGATGCGCGCCAGGAGCAGCAGCCCCGCGAGCAGGCAGAACCCCCCGGCCGACGTGACGATGAGAGCCGTGCGCGCGCCCTCGCGGGCGGCCGCGCCGCGATGCCAGTAGCCGATCAGCAGGAACGACAGCAGGCTCGTCATCTCCCAGAAGACGACGAGCAGGATGACGTTGGCGGAGAGGACCACGCCGACCATCGCCCCGGAGAACGCCAGCAGGTAGGCGTAGAAGCGCGGGACCGGGTCGGACGGCGACATGTAGTAGCGCGCATAGATGCTGACGAGCAGGCCGACGCCGCAGATCAACATCAGGAAAATCCAGCTGAAGCCGTCTGCGCGGAGGCTGAACTGGAGGCCGAGACTGGGCGCCCACGACCCGTCGAAGCGGACAGGCTGCGCGCCGGTGATCTCGCCGGACAGGGCCATGGCCAGGCCAAGGCCGGCCAGCATGGCGGCGATCGCCAGGCCCGCGGCCGCGTTTCTCGCATGCGGCTTGAGCATCGCGGCGGCAAGGCTTGTGGCGAAGGGGATGGCGAGCAGCAGGACGAGCAGCGCTTCAACGCGGGTCATCCGGCATCCCCTCCTTCTGGCTTGCGCGGCCGTTTCGTGAGCCGCCGACGCCTATCTTCCGGTGTCCACACCGTGGGTTCAAGCTGCATGAACGATGACGCGCAGTAACCATGCCGAGGCGCCGTGTCGAGACAGCCAAGTGGGTGGAGGAGACCGAGATATGCGGGGTTGAACAAGGCTGGTCGGGACTTAGATCAACGCGTAGCATCTTCGCAAGGCGCCAATCTCTGAGCGTCGAATTATCCATCTTGTTAGGCAGGTGAGCCTGTGACCGAGAAAGTCTGGCCGGTGTTTCCTCCAAGGCGCATCCTCCTTGCGACAGACCTGAGCGGCCGGGGCGACCGGGCGCTGGACCGGGCGACCCAGCTCGCCGCGCATTGGGACGCCGAACTGGTCGTGGTCCACGCGCTGGAGGACGAAGGGCTGGACCTGCCGGAGTATCAGGGGATTCCCTCATGGCGGCGCCCCCCGGACGCCGCGTCCCTGGTCGAGCGCCAGATCCGCGACGACGTGCGCGGCCCTTGCCCGCGCCTGAGCGTCATTGTCGAGGAAGGGCCTGCCGGCCGGGTGATCCTCGACGCCGTCGTTCGGGAGCGCGCCGATCTCGTGGTGGTCGGCCTTGGCCGCCAGAAGCCGCTGAGGATTGGCGGCGTCGGCAGGACCATCAACGAACTCTTCCGGCGATCGCCGGTGTCCGTGCTGGTGGTGAAGCGCCGGCCGAACGGCCCCTATGGCCACGTCCTGGTGGGCACCGACTTCACCCCCGAGGCCCGGCACGGCCTCGAAGCGGCGAGTCGGCTGTTCCCCGAAGCCACGATGACCCTCATGCACGCCTACGAGATGCCCTATCGCGGCGTGATGCTCGACACCCAGCTCGGCCGCGACTTCGGCGAACTCGAGACCTCGACGCTGCGCGGCTTCCTCGGCGAGGCCGAGCTTTCGGAAGAACAACGCAAGCGCATCCTTTCCGTTGTCGAACACGGCCCCCCGGAAGTGATGCTCAGCACCTACGTGATGGAGCGCGGCGCGGACCTGACCGTGATCGGCGCCTATGAGCGCAGCAAGCTCTTCCATACCGTGGTGGTCGGCAAGGGCCCGCCGATCGTCGAGAGCGTTCCGAGCGACGTATTGGTGGTCAGGGCCGAGCGCCCGCCGAAGTAGCGCCCGCCAGGGCGCAAACCCTGCGGCGCCGCGAGCGTCCCGGACCCGACTCCGCGTCAGACGACCCCTTGGGCGAGCATGGCGTCCGCGACTTTCACGAAGCCGGCGATGTTGGCCCCGTTGACATAGTTGACCCCTCCGCCGGGACACCGCCCATACTCCAGGCAGGCATTGTGGATGCCGCGCATGATCTCCAGAAGCCTTTGATCGACCTCCTCCCGCGGCCAGGAAAGGCGCATGGCGTTCTGGCTCATCTCCAGGCCCGAGGTCGCCACCCCGCCCGCGTTGCTGGCCTTGCCTGGCGCGAAGAGGACGCCTGCCGCTTCGAAGGCCCGCACCGCATGAGCGTTTGAAGGCATGTTCGCACCTTCTGCGACGCAGATTACGCCGTTCGCGATGAGGGCGCCCGCGTCGTCGCCGTCCAGCTCGTTCTGAGTCGCACATGGCAAGGCGACGTCACAGGGGATGCGCCAGGGCTTGACGCCCGGCTCGAACCGGGCGCCGACCCGTTCGGCGTAATCCGAAACCCGCCCGTATTCGCGGTTCTTCACGTCCATCAGTTCAGCGAGTTTTTCCGGCGTGAAGCCGGCCTCGTCGACCACGGTTCCAGCGGAATCCGAGGCGGTCAGCACGACCGCGCCCATCTGCATCGCCTTTTCGATGGCGTACTGCGCCACATTCCCGGAGCCTGACACGCAGACCCGCATTCCTTCCAACGAACGGCCTGCGCGAAGCAGCATCTCCTGGGCGAAATAGACCGTGCCGTAGCCGGTGGCCTCCGGTCGGATCAAGGAGCCGCCGAAGCTGAGCCCCTTGCCCGTGAACACCGCGTCGGAACGGTTGGTCAGCTTTCGCACCATGCCGGTCATGAAGCCGATTTCCCTCGCTCCCACGCCTATGTCGCCGGCGGGAACATCGGTGTCGGAGCCGACATGGCGGTGAAGCTCGGTCACAAAGGCCTGGCAGAAGCGCATCACCTCTCCGGCGCTCTTGCCCTTCGGATCGAAATCGCTCCCGCCCTTGGCGCCCCCCATGGGCAGGGTGGTCAAGGCGTTCTTGAACGTCTGCTCGAAGGCGAGGAACTTCAAGACCGAGAGGTTCACGGAAGAATGGAACCGCAAACCGCCCTTGAAGGGACCGATCGCAGAGTTGTGTTGCACCCGGTAGCCGCGATTGACCTGCACCTCACCCCGATCGCTGACCCAGGGTACGCGGAAGATGATGATCCGCTCCGGCTCAACGAGCCTGTGGAGGAGGCCCGATTCGCCGTAGCGCGGATGTCGCTCGATGAACGGCCAAAGGCTTTCCATGACCTCCGTGACGACCTGGAGGAACTCGGGCTGCGCGGGATTGTGACGCGCAACGCTGTCGAGGCATTCGTGGAGGCTTGCAAACTTCATATGGCGTCCTGGGCTAAGAGCCGGACACCTAGGCTGTAAGCGGTCGCACGATCAAGCGCCGCACGCCGCTGCTGTCATCCCGCCGCTTCCTGTCGCGGGACCGCCGGGGCCGACCTCCTCGCCGGGAATCGTGCTCGGCAGGCGCGACGATCGACCCGTCGTGCGCGAATTCCACACGCGTGTGCAGCCTTGACGCTGCTCTCCGGGGCTCACCAGCAGATGGTGTCGGGCATAACACCGCGCGCTCGGGGTTCAGAAATACCAGAAACGTGGGATCAGAAAGGAAAGAAGATCGGGATCGCGACCATGGCCGCCGCCCAGGTGACCAGATTGAGGGGCACGCCGATCCGGACGAAGTCCATGTAGCTGTAGCCCCCCATGTTGAACACCAGGACGTTGGTCTGGTAGCCGAACGGCGTGGCGAAGGCGGCGGAGGCGGCCATCATGACCGCAACGAGGAAAGGCCGGGCGTCGACGCCCAGGCTCTCGGCGATGGCGACCGCGATGGGCGTCATCAGGACGGCGACCGTGGCGTTCGACAGCAGTTCCGTGGCGAGCAGGGTCACCCCATAGAGGACTATGAGCGCTCCCAGCGGGCCAAGCGGCCGGATCAGCGGGATGAGTTGCTGTGCGGCCGCCGCCGCCAGGCCGCTCACCTCCATCGCCGTGCCGATCACCACCATTCCCGCTATCAGCAGCAGGATCTCGGGCCGCAGCCCCGCATAGGCTTCGTCGGGCGTGATGGCCTTGAGGATGATCAGCGCCACCGCCCCCGCGAACGCCGCCGAGGCGATGGGGGCCCAGCCCAGGGCCGCGGCGGCGATCACTAGGAGGAATGTCGCCAGGGAGATGATCGCCGGCCGCAGCTTGAAGGGACGATCGGCGGCGCTGAACAGCTTGACGTCCCCCAGGTGCGCGTCACCGGAGCCGTCGGCCAAGTTCCGGGATTCTCCCAGGCGGCGCAGGCCGAAGGGCAGCCTGAATCGCCGGGCCTCGACCTCGGCGCGGAGCCGTTGCGCCTCTTCCTCCGCCGCACGGGCGGCCTCCATCTCCTCGAGCTTGGCGCCCCGCCCGAGCTGGCGGGCCCCGACGAAGTAGAGCCACAGCCCACCGGCCAGCGCGATGACGAGGCCGACCGGCGTGATCTCGAAGAGACCGAACACCGGCTGGCCGGCGTTGCGGGCCATGTCGTTCACCAGCAGGTTGGTGGAAGTGCCGATGAGGGTGAGCAGTCCCCCCATCACGGTGACGTGGCTGAGCGGCATCAGGAAACGCTTGGGCGACAGGCGCAGGGACCGCGCCACGTCGCGGATCACGGGAGCCGCCAGCACGACGACGGGTGTGTTGTTCAGGAAACCGCCGACCGAGCCGCACAGGGCGATGACCATCCATATACCGCGCGCGCCGACCCGCTCGGCAAGCCGGGTCGCCTGGCGGATCATGAGCCCCAGCAGGCCGGACAGCTCGATGGCGTAGGCGATGACGAACAGGCCCGCCAGGGCCATGACCGCGGGGCTCGCAAAGGCGCCCTGCACCTCCACCGGGCGCACGACACCCAGGCCCAGGAGAACCCCCGCCCCCAGGAGCGCCACGACATCCGCCCGCATCTTGCCGTGGATCATCAGTCCGACGACAGCTACGAGCACGATCAGCGCTGCGATCTGATCGAACGACATGATCCCTTGCAGACGTGCGAACCCCGTTCAGGTCAACTGAATATCGCGTGTCGTCCCAATTCCGGGCGGCGCGTGCTAGGATGATCCATGCTCGAACCGATTGCGCCATCCCGCCTTTCGGTCGTCGCGCTTGCGGCGTCCTGCCTGGCCTTGGTGGCGGCCTGCCGGCCTGAAGCCGAACCGCCGGCCGAGGCGCCTGCCGCGCCGACAGCGGCGGCGACGCCGGTGATTCCCGTCCCGCTCCCGCCAGCGCTCGGCCGCACCGAACTGCTGCGGGCCATGGACGACGCCGCTGCGGCCTACGCGTCTGGCCAGGCGCCGAAAAGCGACGGCCTGGCTGGGCGCCGCTTTGCGATCCGCCAGGCCTTCGGCTGCGCAGGGTCGTCGCCGACCGAGGACAACGGGGACGGCCTTGGCCGCTGGTCCTGGAAGGGCGAGAACGAAGCGATCGAGCTCAGCCTCACGCCCGGCGACTGGACGGGATCGGCCTTGGTGGCGGGCGCGGCGGCTGACTGGGAAGCGGTCGAAGGCATCTGGCTGCCGCGTCCGTGGCTGCGCTCGGAAGGTTGTCCTGGCGTTCGCGGCGATCCGCTTGCGAGCGGTCCCATAGCCGCTTCCCCCCAGACGATGGGATTGGCGGCGGTGTTCGAGCAGGACGGCTCACGCCTCGGCCGGCGCAAGGGGAGAGCATACAGCTTCACCCAGCGCGGCCAGGACGGACGCCCGCCCTCGCCGCCCGTCGGCGGTTATCGCCTGATCCTGGAAGGACGGCTCGCCAGCTTCGACGACGGACGCGCCATCCACTGCCGCGCAGCCGCCCCCGACCAGCGCCCCGTCTGCGTGGCGGCGGCGCGGCTCGACCGGGTCGCGTTCGAAGACGCTTCCGGCGCCGTGCTCAGCGAGTGGCGACCGCACTAGACGCCTCGAGCCTGCGCCGCCCGCTCCGAACGGATGCAGGCGGCCGTAGATGGCGTCTCCGGCGTGATTCGAACACGCGACCCCAGGTTTCATCCCACTTCGGCTTTCGCCGCCGCCTTGCGGCGTTCGTGGTCTGGACTATCCCTTCACCATAACCCCGAAGGGGCGTTAGGCGCCGCCCGTCTAGTCTCTACACCTTCCCGTTTCCGGGCTTGGCTCGGGATCGGCATGGCCCGAAGACCGAAGCTTTCCCCGACTTTGAGCGGATTCATCGGGGCGTTTCCGATCCCGATGCCCAATTTTGGCTAGGAAACCTGTGCTCTATCCGGCTGAGCTACGGAGACCAGGGCCTTCCTTACCCCAGGCGCCCGCCTCGTTCCAGACCCAACCGGGCGGCGCAGCGTCAAACGGCCCAGGCACGTTGACCGCCATGTCGCCATCCGGCTGCGGCCTAGCTGCAACCCCAAAAAGCTTTCCTGAAACGAAGGTCGGGGTCGAACCCCTTGCCCGGGCCGCCATCGCCCAAAGAAGAAGGCGGCGGATCGCTCCGCCGCCTTGGAAGTGCCGGGTGGAAGGCTTACCCGCCGAAACCGACGGCGATCTTGAGGTAGGGGCCGTCGATGGTGCGGTCCTTCGTATCCCGCTCGGCGTAGCCGGCGTCCACGGCGTCGAAGTACCGCTCCCAGCGATAGCCGCCGCTGACCTTGATGCGGCTGACCTCGTAGGACAGGCCGAGGCTGGCGCCGAACACCGGCACGGTCGCCGACTTGCTGCGGTTGGCGGGCGCGGGCGTGGGCGTCACGTCGACCGGTGATCCGTACTTCATGCCCTCGAAGTCCGTAGCGGTTTCGCCGCCCTGGAACGTCGTCTCCTGGCGGCCGAACAGCACCGCGCCTTCGACCGTCCAGTCGAGGTCGACGTGGCCCGTGTCGTCGTCGCCGAACAGGCGCCTTTCGGCCTCCCAGCTCAGCGCCGGGCCGGCGCCCGCGAACTCCCGCTCGACGCTCACGTCGGCGTCGTAGCGGGTGTGGAAAGCCGGTTCGGAGAAGATGTTCTCCGGCGGCAGCACCCAGTCGGGCACGCCGCGCGTCCACAAGCTGGCCCGGGAATTCAGGTCGGCATAGCGCAGGCCGGCGTTGATCGTCCCGAAGCCCACCTCGCGGCCCACCAGGAAATCGACGACCGTATGCTCCTCGCGCTCGCGGGTTTCGCCGAAGACGAAGTTATTCCCCTGGAAGTAGCCGGCGCCGTACTCGGCGCACCAGGATTGCTCGATGAGGCAGGAGCGCTCGTCGTCAAGTTCAGACGCCGCATGGCGATTGGTGGCGTTGGCCTTCCCGTAGCGCAGCCCGGCGGAAACCGTCCAGGGACCGCCCGGCCGGTAGGTGAGCCGGATTTCGCGCCCGTCGCCGGTATCGAGGTCGTCGTCGTGGACCTTGTTCGGATCGAGGCTGGCCGGGAAGACGCCGGCGAAGCTCGGGCCGAGGCGGTCGGCCGGCGCGTCGTGTCGCTGGACCATGCCGCCCAACTCTACGGTGAAGGCGTAGGGGTCGCCCGGCTTGTGACCGGGATTGACGCCCGTCCGCCACGGCCCGCCGCTCCAGTCCTTCGTCACGCGCACGCCGAACAGGCGCGGCTCGGTCAGGAAGACGTTGGTGGTCAGGCCGGTGTCGTCCGAATTCAGGAACGAGCCGGTGATGCTGTCGCGGTCGAAGACGTTCTTCACATAGAACATCGCCTTCAGGCCCAGCTCGTCGTTGGTGAACAGGGCCGCCAGGTTGACGTTCGTATAGGCCTTCAGCTTGTCGTAGCCGTCCGTGTTGAAGATCCGGGTCCAGGCCTCCGACTGGTAGTAGAGGTCGCCGTGCAGCGTCATCAGCCAGTCGGCGGGCAGCGGCAGGGTGTAGTCCACCGTCAGGGTGCCGGTGAAGTTCGGCGCGTTCGGCAACTCGTTGCCGCCGAGCTGCTTGTCGAAGCCCTCGCCGTTGTTCGGCGCCCAGGCCGGGTTCCAGCCCTCGTAGCCGGGGTGGTTCGACAACAGGAATCCATAGTCCGCCGGGTCGGGGTCTTCCTCGTAGATCGCCTGGGTGACCGGATCGTACCCCAGCACATAGGCCAGTTCGCAGCCGCCGGGATTGCCGCCGGTCACGCCGCCCAGGGCCAGCGGGAAATTGTCGCCGTTGGCGTCCGTGCCGACGAACAGGAACTCCGGCAGGATGCAGTTGGAGGTATAGGTCGGGAAGGGCCGCACCACGACCCAGCCTTCCTTGCCGGCGGTGCGGTCCATCAGGTCGATGGCGGCTTCGCCGTCGGCGACGCGGGTGCTCTCGTAGCCGCCCTTGAAGCCCAGGCGCAGGTTGTCGAGCGGGCGCCAGTCCGCCTCGATCTCCAGGCCCCAGACCTCGGCGTCGAAGTTCAGGTTCACCGCCGAGCGGTTGACGATCTGGGATATCTGATAGCCTTCGTAGTCGTAGTAGAAGGCCGCCATGTTCAAGGTCATCCGTCCGTCGAGAAAGACGTTCTTGGCCCCGATCTCCAGAGAGTTGATGTATTCCGGATCGAAGGTTTTCGGATGGGTCTTCGAGACGGTCGCTTCGGAGACGGCGGCGTTCAGTCCGCAGTCGGAGCAATAGGCCACCGGCCCGGTCGGCGGCGGATTGGCGCCGCCCGCCTTGTAGCCCCGCGCCAGCGAGGCGTAGATCATCGTGTCGTCGGTGAAGGCGAGGTCCGGCTTCCAGTCGAGCGTCAGGCGGTCGGTCGGCTCGCTCCACTCCTGGCGGGTGACGTCGATGGTCGGATAGCCCACGGAATCCGAGGCCAGCACCCAGCTCGGGATGCGCGGCGCCTCCTTGCGGTCCACCGTCCAGCGCAGACCGGCGGTGAGCTTCAGGTTGTCCGTCAGGTTGAAGTAGGTCTCGCCGAACAGGGCGTAGGAGATCAGCTTGTAGGGGTTCTTGCTGAGGAAATAGTTGTGCCCCATGTCGTTCAGCGACCCGATGGGGTTGGGGTCCATGTAGGTGCAGTAGGTGATGTCCTGGATCTTCGTCGGATCGGGATAGACGAAGCCGTCGGCCAGGCACTGGGCGTTGTCCTCCCCCATCGCGTACGGTGGCAGCGGCCGCCCGACATTGCCGTAGGGCGAGATGGCCGAGATCAGGCTCAGGCTGTTGATGAAGACGTAGTACTTGTCCTCGGTGTCGTAGCGCAGGTAGTTGGCGCCGAGGCTGAAGTTGAAGTCGCCGTCGAAATTCGACGACAGGCGGAATTCCTGGCTGAACTGGCGCGACCTGGCGGTCGAGACGTCCACCGCCACCATGCGGTCCGAACAGCCGAGCTGCGGATCGCAGAAGATGCCGCCGTCGGGTCCGTGCAGCAGCACATTCTCGCGCACGCCCCAGTAGGCGATGTCCTCGGGCTGCATCCAGGCGCCGGGCGCGGTGTTGAAGCGGTTGTAGTCCTGCATCGAGAAGACGAAGTCGGACAGGTAGCTCGTCTCCGACGCCAGGGTGAGGGTGTCGGTCAGGTCGACGCTCAACTGGATTTCGGCGAGATCGGTCTTGGCCCTGTATTCAGGATCGACCGCGGACTCGATCACGCGCAGATCCCGCGATTGCGTGCGGCTGACATAGGGGTCGGGCAGCGCCGCCGGCAGGAAGATATAGCTGAGCGGATAATAGTAGGGCAGCGACAGGCCGTTCGGCGTCTGGAAGGATTCCTCCTTCGAGTACATCGACGCCGGAACGCAGCCCTGGCTGAAGGCGAGCGCCGGATACATCCCGCCCTGGCCATAGTTGGGAAGCCAGTCGTACTGGCCGACAGGCATCCCGACGACCTCGGTGATGTCGTGCGTCTTGCAGAGCTGCTTGCCGGAGCGCAGGCGGTCGTCGTCCTCCTCGAAATGCTCCCAGATCAGGTTGGCCTGGATGCGGTCGGTCGGCTCGAAGCGCAGCGACAGGCGGGTGGACCACAGGTCGCGGCCGTCGATGGGATTGCTGGTGAGCTGGTTGGTGGCGTAGCCGTCGCGCTGGGTCCAGGCGCCGGCGAGGCGGATGGCGGCCTTGTCATCGGCCAGCGGTATGTTGACCATACCCTCCAGCCGGTTGCTGGAGAAGTTGCCGATGTCGGCCGACAGGCGGGACTCGTAGCCGAACGACGGCTTGGCCGAGATCAGGTTCACCACCCCCGCCGTGGCGTTGCGGCCGTATAGCGTGCCCTGCGGCCCGCGCAGCACCTCGACCCGTTCGAGGTCGTAGAATTCCTGCTCGAAGAAGCGGTTGCGGATGAAGGGCGTGTTGTTGAACGCCACCGCAACGGCCGCGTCGGTCGTCGCGGAAATCGCCTGGGTGCCGATGCCGCGAAGCTGGATCGAATAGCTGCTGAAATTGGTCTTGGTGAAGGTCATGTTCGGGACCTGGGTCATCAGGTCCGGTCCGCCAGCCACCTGCCGCGTCGTCAGCTCCTCCTGCGTGAAGGCTGAAATCGCGATCGGCACGTCCTGGATGTTCTCTTCCCGCTTCTGCGCCGTGACGA
>CAZOHI010000025.1:0-47225 GCA_964579695.1 uncultured Caulobacter sp.
GCCGATCAGGCGCGGATCGAGGACGAAGACGTTGGTGGTCAGCGCCGTGTCGTCGGAATTCAGGAAGGCGTCGGTGATCGGCGTCTTGTCGAACAGGTTCTTGGCGTAGAACTCGACCTTCAGGCCGTCGTCGCGCTCGAACCACAGCGACAGGTTGGCGTTGTACCAGCCGTGCAGCTTGTCGTAGGGGTCGGCGTTGTAGACCCGAGCCCACGACTGCGACTGCCAGTAGACGTCGGTGCGGATCGTGCCGCGCCAGCCGTCGAACGTCAGGTCCCAGGCGTATTCGGCGCCGAGCGAGACCGTCCAGTGCGGGGCGTTGGGCAGTTCGTTGCCCGACAGGTCGTCGTAGAAGCCCTGGCCGCCGTTCGGATAGTTCTCTTCGTTGAACTCCACATAGCCCATCGCCGGCAGGCTGGCGAAGAAGCCGGGGCACCATTGCAGGTTCGGCCCCCAGCCCATCTCCTCGAACGCCTCGACCGAGACCACGCAGTTTGAGGTCTGCAAGGGGTAGGGTTTGACCACGATATAGTCGGTATTGCCTTGCGTACGGTTCATCAGGTCGATGGACCGCTCGCCGTCGCCGATCCTGGTGTTCTGGTAGCCCAGCGTGCCGTTGAAGCGCAGCTGCTGCGTCGGGCGGAACACGGACTCGAATTCGACACCCCAGACGGTGGCGTCGAAGTTCTCGTTGACGGCGGTGCGGTCGACGATCTTCGAGATCTGGTAGTTCGAATAGTCGTAGTAGAAGGCGCCAAGGTTCAGGATCATCGCGCCGCCGAGCAGGGTGTTCTTGGTCCCGGCCTCGAAGGCGTGGACGAACTCGGGATCGAAGGTCGGCGGGATGGCGATATTCTTGACCAGCGCGAACTCCGAACTGTCCAGCCCGATGCCCGGCGGGTTGGCGCCGCCGCCCTTGTAGCCGCGCGAATAGAAGGCGTAGAACATCGACTGATCGGTGAACGGCAGCACCGGCTTCCAGTCCACGCCGAGGCGGCCGGTCACTTCCTGCCACTGCTGTTTGATGTCCGGCAGGGCGGGGTATCCGCGCCCCACCACGCCGCCGCTGAGGCCGTAGGCCAGCAGGGCCTGGGTCGGCACCGGGGTCGTCGTCTTGCGGTCGTCGGTGTAGCGCAGCCCGGCGGTGACCTTCAGCGCCTCATTCGCCTGCCAGTAGACCTCGCCGAACACGCCGTAGGACGACAGCTTGTAGGGGTTCTTGCTGCGATAGTAGTTGTGGCCCTCGCCGTTGATGCTCTCGACCGGGTTGGGGTCGATGTAGATGCAGCGTTCGGTGCCCGGCTCGCCGATGGTGACGTAGTCGCTCCCCACCAGGCACTTGGTGATATCGACGCTGCTGTTGCTGATCGGACTGTTGATCTGCGCGAACTGCGTCACGAGGTTGTAGAAGACGTAATAGTCTTCCAGCGTCTCATAGCTCGTGTAGTTGGCGCCCGCCCCGAAGTTTATCGGGCCGTCGAAGTTCGACTGGACGCGGAATTCCTGGCTGAACTGCTCGCTCTTGGCCTGGCTGAGGTCGAAGCCGACCAGGGTATCGGAGCAGCCGAGCTGCGGGTCGCAATAGACGCCGCCCGGCGCGATGTCGCGCAGGGGCGAGGCGATGTTGCCGCCCATGAAGTCGCTCGCCCAGGCGTTCGAGGTGTCGGCGAATATCGGCTGGGTGTTGAAGCGGTTGAAGTCCTGGAACGAGTAGTAGTCGTCCTTGTTGTAGGCCGTCTGCGACGACAGGGTCAGCGTATCGGTGAGGTCGAACTCGATGTTCAGCTCCACCACATCGGCCTTGGCGCGATAGCGCGGGTCCTTCAGCGAGGCGATGGTGCGCAGGTCCCGCGACTGCATCAGCCCGCCGTAGGGATCGATGGGCAGCAGCGGGCCGAACAGCCGGGCGGCGGGATTGTAGTCGCCGTTCGGCAGGTAGTAGGGCTGGCCGTACCCCACGGACGCGATGTCGCCGTGGCCGCTGGCCAGCACGAAGGGTATCGAGATGCCGTTCGGCGTGCCGAAGGCTTCGTCGGCGTAGAGGTTCCCCGGCTTGCAGCCCTGGCTCTGGTAGGCCTGGAGGAACTCGCTGTCGATGATGTAGTCGCCCACCCGGTTCAGCCCGGGATCGCGGTGGCACAGTTGCTTGCCGGTGCGCGAACGGTTGTCGTCCTCGCTGAACCGCTCCCACAGCAGGTTGCCCCGCAGCCGCTCGAACGGCTCGAAGCTGACCGTGATGCGCGACGACCACAGGTCGCGGCCGTTGACGGCGTTGCCGGTGATCGAGTTGTAGTCGTAGCCGTCGCGGTTGGTCAGGGCCCCGGCGAAGCGAACCGCCAGCTTGTCCTCGATGATCGGGGCGTTGATGAAGCCGCTGAGGCGTTTGGTGTTGTAGTTGCCGACCTCGCCCTTGATCTGGCCCGCGAATTCGTCGAGGTCGGCCGAGCGCGAGATGACGTTGATCACCCCCGCCGTGGCGTTGCGCCCATGCAGGGTGCCTTGCGGCCCGCGCAGCACTTCGACCCGCTCGACATCGAAGTATTCCTGCTCGAACAGGCGGTTTCGGATCAGCGGCGTGCCGTTGAACTCCACCGCCACGCCGGGGTCGGTCGTGACCGAGATGGCCTTGGTGCCGATGCCGCGGATCGAGAAATTGTAGCTGGAGAAATTGTTCTTGGAGAAGGTGACGTTGGGCACCGCCTTCAAGAGGTCGAAGCCGCCCTCGATCTTCTGCTCGTCCAGCGCCTTGGCCGAGAACGCGCTGATGGCGATCGGCACGTCCTGGATGCTTTCCTCGCGCTTCTGGGCCGTGACGACCAGTTCCTCGACGGCGTTACCTGCTGCGCCGCCGCCCGCGCTTCCTCCCTGGGGGTCCTGCACCATGTAGACGCCCGTCACCGAGCGCTCCACCTTCAGGCCCGCGTCGGCGAGCAGTATGTCCAGGGCCCCGTCGGCCGTGAAATTGCCCCGCAGGGCCGGCGCCCGGCGCCCGGCCGCGATTTCCTCCCGGAAGACGATCGGCTCGCCCGAGGCGCGGGCGAATTCGCGCAGCGCGTCGCCCAGCGGCTGGGCCGCGATGTCGAATCTGTAGGTCTGGCCGTCCGCGGCCATCGCCCCCGCGACGAGGCCGAGCGACAACACTCCGGCCAGCACGGTCGAGCGCATGAGGTTGCGACGAGACTTCATTGGCTTCCCCCCTGAACAAGGCCCGCTCGCGGCGGGCTCTCACAGTGGAGGACGGGGCGGCTGGGCGGATGCACAGCCCGGACGCGAAAAAATATTCAGGACCGTAGCTTCAGCACCATCCGACCGTTGGCGTCCGGCGAGGTTTCCAAGTCGAAATAGGCGCTCATGGCGTCGAGGAACGACGCCGTGTCGGCCGCGTCGAACGCGCCGCTGACCCGCACCCCCTCGGCCGACGGATCGACCACGATGGGCTGGGCGGCATAGCGGTTGACCTTCTGCACCGCCTCGCTCAGCGGCTCGTCGGTGAACATCAGCTGGCCGCGCTCCCATGCGGTGACACCGCGCAGGTCGGCCCCGGCGATGGCGGGCTTGGCGGCGCCGGCGGCGACCAGCTTCTGGCCCGCCTTCAGCGGCACGGCGGGCGGCGGCTTGGCGGCGCCGAGCCTCGCCTGCGGGCGCACGACGACGCTGCCCTCGATCAGGGTGACGACCAGTTCCTTGCCCAGCCGGTCGATGTTGAAGGCGGTGCCGGTGGCGATGACGGTGCGCTCGCCGACATCGACCATGAACGGCCGCGCGGCGTCGTGCGCCACGTCGAACCGGGCCTGGCCGTGGGCCAGTTCCAGCTTGCGTGCGCCCCGGCTGTAGCGCACGCGGACCTGCGTCGCCGCGTCCAGCGACAGGCGCGAGCCGTCCTCCAGCATCACCACCCGCCGCTCGGCCACGCCGGTGCGATAGGTGTGCGGCAGGCCCGGCCCGACGAGGGTCAACGCCCCCGCCGACAGCACCAGCGCCAGCACCGCGGCGGCCGCGGCCAGGCGCGCGGCGCCCTGCGGCGCCCAGCGACGGCGGGCGGCGCGGCGGGCGTCGCCCAGGGCCTCCTGCCGCAGGGCGATCATCTCCGGCGTCGCGCCCAGCCCTGCGAAGAAATCCCAGGCGTCGTCGGCCTGCTGGGCCAGGCGCCGGTTGCGCGGATCGGCGGCCCAGTCGAGGTACTCCGGCGTCAGCGCCAGGTGCGGCTCCTCCGTCAGGCGGGCGCGCCACAGGGCCGCTTCGGTCTGGCGGCGGTCTTCCATCGGCTGGCTCATGGCTCGCCCAGCCGCGTCATGAGGTGGTCGAGCGCCTTGGCGATGTGCTTTTCCACGGCGCTGACCGAGATGCCGTAGAGGCCGGCGATCTCCCGCCGCTGCAGGTTTTCCATGCGGTACAGCACGAAGATGTTCCGCGTCCTTGGCCCAAGCTCGTTCAGCGCGCGCAGCGCCTCGGTCAGGCGCTCCCTACCCAGTAGGACGCGGTCGGGCGACAGATGCTCAACAAGGCTGGCGTCGACGGCGTCGGTCTCATAGGCGCGCTCGATACGGTCGTGGGCGCCGTCCTGGCGGCTGGCGGCCATCCGCGCCCGGTCGCGCACGAGGTTCGAGGCGATGGTGAAGACGAAGGAATCGGCGCTGCGCAGGTCGCCCCCGCCGCCCCGCCCGATCATGCGGATGAAGACCTCCTGCACCAGGTCCTCGGCTTCCGCCCGGCCGGCCGCCCGGCGCAGGAAGAAGGCCATCAACGGCGCGCGATACCGGGCGTCGAGCGCCTCGATCTGTCGCGTTTCGCCGGTGTGGCTGTGCGGGGCGGACAAGGGTTTTTTCCGTCGATGATGCCCCTATAGAAGGGGGTGACAATCGCGACGTCTGTCAAGCACCCCCTGTCAAGCCGTTGAAAACAAGGGGCGGCGGATCGCTCCGCCGCCCCGAAGGTGATCCCGAAGGGATCGGGGGTTCTAGAAGGCCTTGGTGATCGAAAAGCCGATCAGCCGTGGGTCGAGGGTGAAGACGTTGGTCGTCAGGCCGCTGTCGTCGCTGCCCAGGAAGGCGTCGGTGATGGGCGTGTCGTTCATGAGGTTCTTGGCGTACAGTTCGACCTTGAGCTGGTCGTCGGGACGCTCGAACCACACCGACAGGTTCATGTTCCACCAGCCCCGCAGCTTGTCGTAGGGCTCGTAGTTGTAGACGCGGTGGTAGGACTGGCTCTGCCAGTAAGCGTCCCCGCGCACCGTGGCCCGCCATTCGCCGCCGGCCAGGTCCATGCCATACTGGGCGCCGACGTTGGCGGTCCAGTGCGGGGCGTTGGGGAGTTCATTGCCCGAGAGGTCGGTGAAGAAGCCGGAACCGCCGTTCAGCTCGGGGTAGGTGGCGAAGGTGAACTTCTCTCCCGTCGCCGGGTCTATCGGGACGCCCCCGTTGATGTTGAGGATGCCGCCGACCCCACCGCACATCGTGAAGTAGTTTCCGATACCGCCGTTGCTGCCCATCCAGCTCTCAGCCACCCCTGTCGGCACTACGCAATTGGCGGGAATCTGGGCCCACGACTTGGCGACCGTGTAATTCGGATCGCCCAGGTTCCGGTTCATGATGTCGATGGACTTCTCGCCGTCTCCTATCCGGGTCTTCAGGTAGCCTAGATTGGCGTTGAGCCGCAGGTCCGGCGCGGCGCGGAAAACGGTCTCGAGCTCGGCGCCCCAGACTCTGGCGTCGAAGTTCTCGTTGACCGAAGTTCGATTGCGGATTTGGGAAACCTGATAGTCGGTATAGTCATAGAAGAAGGCGTTGACGTTCATCGTCATACGCCCGTCCATCAGGGTGTTCTTGGCCCCAATCTCGAAGGCGTTGACGAACTCCGGGTCGAAGACCTCGCCGTACTCCAGGCCGTTCAGGCGCAGGACCGGGAAGGCGTCGGGGTACATATCGATCAAGTCTTGATCTATATACCCGGCGTCCAGATACTCTTGTGCGCTGGCGAAGCCCGGTGTCGGCGGATTGAAGCCGCCGCCCTTGTAGCCACGGGAATAGAAGGCGTAGAGCAAGGTATCGTCGGTAAAGCTCAGGTCAGCCTTCCAATCGATCCCGAGCCTGCCGGTGACCTCTCTCCATTTCAGCGTCTCATCCGGCCGGGCCGGATAGCCCCGAGCGACTGAACCGCCGCCTAGACCCGTCGGCGCCAGCAGAAGTTGCGTAGGAACGGGCGTAAACGTCTTTCGATCATCGGTGTAGCGCAGGCCAGCCGTTATCTTCACCTCTTCGGAGACATTCCAGTATGCCTCACCGAATAGGGCCGCCGACTGAACCTTATAAGGATTCTTGCTTCTAAAGTAATTATGGCCATCCCCATTCAACGCTTCAACAGGATTTGGATCGATATAGGGGCAGAATATATCCGAGTCCTCCATCGATATGGGCTCCTCAAGGCCAGTATTCAGGAATCCCAACATCAAGCATTGATCCCAGGACCCCGAGCCGTTGAAGGGCATGGACATTGCCAAAGCTGTAAGAACATTGTTCATTACATAGTATTCGGTGAGGCCCTTGAATTCCGTGTAGTTTCCGCCCGCGCTGAAATTGAACGACCCATCAAAGCTGGACGCCAAACGGATTTCCTGCGTGAATTGGGTCGCATCCGCCTTGGAGATGTCGAAGCCCGCCATGGTGTTTGAGCAGCCCAGCTGGGGATCGCAAAAGACGCCGCCCGGAGCCGTGTCCTTGAATCGGCTTTCACCGACGAACTGCCTGGTGTCCCGGAAGAGCGGCAGAGTGTTGAACCGGTTGAAATCCTGGAAGGAGTAGACGCTGTCTTCAACGTAGGCGGTCTGGGAGGCCAGCGTCAGCGCATCTGCGATATCGAAGTCGAAATTGAGCTGGAGCAGGTCCGCCTTGGCCCGATAGACGGGATCACGAAACGAGGCGATCTCACGCAGATCTCGCGACTGCATCAGGTTCCCGTAGGGATCGCGAACCTCCAGCAGGTTGACGCCCACGGTCCTGCCCGGACGAGCGGGATCGGGTATCCGGCCCCAGGACGTGAGTCCGGTGGAGGTCGAAATGAACGACAACACGAATGGCAGCGCCAATCCGTTGGGCGTACCGAAAGCGGCGTCCTCATAAAGACTGCCGGCCTTACATCCCGTGCTGAAAATGGCCGGCCGGGCCAGAGTGCTGTTGGGACTGTTCGGATTGTCCACCGTCGGGGTGTCGCCCACCCGTTCGGGGCCATCGTCCCGGTGACAGAGCTGCTTGCCGGTGCGCGAGCGGTTGTCGTCTTCCTCGAACCGCTCCCAGATGAAATTGCCGCGCAGGCGCTCGGTCGGTTCGAAGCCGATGCTCACACGGCCCGACCACAGCTCGCGGCCGTTGACCTGGTTCTTCGTGACGCTGTTGTAGTCGTAGCCGTCGCGGTTGGTCAGCGCGCCCGCGACACGCACCGCCAGCACGTCCTCGACGACCGGCAGGTTCAGCATCGCGGCCAGGCGATGGGTTTCGTAGTTGCCGACCTCCGCCTTCACCGAGCCCTCGAAGGCGGACAGGTTCGGTTTCTTCGAGATCACATTGATGACGCCCGCCGTGGCGTTGCGGCCATACAGCGTGCCTTGCGGGCCGCGCAGCACCTCGACCCGCTCGACATCGAAATACTCCTGCTCGAACAGCCGGTTCTGGATGATGGCCGAGTTGTTGAAGGCCACCGCTACGCCGGGATCGGTCGTCGCCGAGACGGCCTTGGTGCCAACGCCACGAATGGAGAAATTGTAGGAGCTGAAGTTCGACTTGGAGAAGGTGACGTTCGGGATCGCCTTCATCAGGTCATAGCCGCCTTCGATCTTCTGTTCCTCCAGGGATTTCTGGCTGAACGCGCTGATGGCGATCGGCACGTCCTGGATATTCTCTTCCTTCTTCTGCGCCGTGACGATCAGCGCATCGACGGCGTTTGCGTCAGCGCCGCCGCCGGCGCTTGCTCCCTGGGGGTCTTGCAGGGCGTAGGTCGCGCCGTCGCGGCGCACGATCTCCAGGCCCGCGGCCGCCGCCACATGGCGGATCGCCTCGTCCCGGTCGAATTCGCCGCGCACCGCGGGGATGCTGCGCTTCGCCACGAGATCGTACGGGTAGAAGAGCTGCACGTCGGCCTGGGTGGCCAGGGTGTTCAGCCCCGCCGAGGCCGGGCCCGCCGGGATGTCCACCCGAACCATCTGACGCGCCTCGGCCGAGGCGGTCTGGGCGAGAGCGGCGGCGGCGGGCGCGCCCCCGCCGATGGCCGCCATCATCCCCACGCAAAGCAGTCTGGTCTTGAGCCGCATGTTTCAGTTCCCCCCTTCGCGTCGGCGCCCGTGCGCCTTGATCGCTGCCCCTAAAGAAGGTCGGGGCCGGGAAATCCGCTATTCGCCCGCGAGATTTTATTCCGCCATCACGATGTCGCCGCCGGGTTCCACCCGCACGGTCAGGCCCAGCGACGGCGCGGCCGTGCGGGCGAAAGCTTCGACTTCGGAGGTGCGGAAGACGCCGCCGACCCGCGCGCCCGCCGCTTCCGGCGCCACCACCAGCTTGCGGTCGTTGTAGCGGTTGAACTCCGCCGCCGCCTCGCCCAGCGTCTGGCCGGCCAGGATGATGCGGCCGTCGGTCCAGGCAAGGCGCCGATTGATCTCGCCCGCCGAGACCGCGCCGATCCGCGGCGGCGCGCGGGTCGGCGCGATGGCCGCTTCCTGCAGCGCCTCGACGTATTTCGGCGTCTGGAGGCCGGGCGGCTTGACCGCCACCACTCCCTCCGTGACCGTTACCCGCACCGGCGCCCGGCCGACCGCGCGCACGGAGAAGGCGGTGCCGACGGCGGTGACGCTGGCGCCTTCGGCATGGACGACGAACGGCCGGTCGCGGTTCTTGGCGACGATGAAGTGGCCCTCGCCCCGGCGCAGCCAGATTTCGCGCCGATCCTTCGAATAGGCGACCCGCAGCACGCTGTCGGTGTTCAGCGCCACGACCGAGCCGTCGGAGAGCGTGACGCGGCGCATCTCGCCGACGCCCGTGTGATAGGTGCGCGGCTGCTGGACCGCCCACAGCGCGGCGCCGCCGCCTGCCAGCACCAGCACGGCGGCGGCCGCCGCGATCACCCGTCTCCGGCCGGGCGCGGCCGAAGGCGAGGGCGGCGCCTCCGCCTGCCCCGTCCTGAGCGCAGCCAGGCGGTCGAGCCGGTGCGAGGCCGCGCGCAGGCGGATGTAGGCGCCCAGATGCCGCGCCTCCGCCGCCAGCCAGGCGTCGAGGTCGGCCTGTTCGGCCGGGGTCAGGGCCGCGGCGTCCGCGCGGGCCAGCCAATCCCCGGCGATGCGGTCGATCTCGGCGCCGGTCAGGCGTTCGGCGGGCGTGGTCATGGCTTGCGCCCCTCCGCCCCGGCCTCGCCCGGCGCCGCCTCTTCCGCCGGCCGGCGCAGGCGCGCGAACCAGTCGGCGCAGCGGCGGATGCCGGCCGAGACGTGCTTTTCCACCGTGCTTTCCGACAGGCCGAGCCGCCGGGCGACCTCGCGCTGGGGCAGGCCCTCGATCTTGCGCAGGGTCAGCACCTCGCGGCAGCGGTCGGGCAGGTCGGCCAGCGCCTGCTGCAGCATCGACAGCTCCTCGCGCCCGACCAGCGCCTGCTCGCCCGTCGCCGCGCCGTCCGCCACGGGCAGGCGGTCGAGGTCGGCGATGGCGACGATGTTGACCACGCGCCGGCGGCGCAGATTGGCGATCACGGCATGGCGGGCGAGCGTGAACATGAAGGCGCGCGGATTTCGCACCTGGCGGAAATCCCGCGCCATGCCGGCGTAGGTTTCCTGCACGATGTCGTCGGGGTCGAGGTCGCCGGCGAACCGGGCCAGCCAACGGCGCAGGTCCGGCTCGTGCGGCAGCACGTTCCGGGCAAACCACTCGTCGATCTCGCCGCGCTCGAAAATCGGGCCTCTCCCGTGGGCGTACACGTGTACGCGCAAGGCTGGCGAGGCTTGGAGCGCTTGTCAAAAAGGAAGGGCGGCGCGCCTCACGGCGGCCGCCCCAAGGGGTCCGTTTCCAGGACGGGGGTCTAGAAGCCCTTGGTGACCGAAAGGCCGATCAGGCGGGGGTCGAGAGTAAAGACATTGGTCGTCAGGCCGCTGTCGTCGCTGCCCAGGAACGCGTCGGTGATCGGCGTGTCGTCCAGCAGGTTCTTGGCGTACAGTTCGACCTTGAGCTGGTCGTCGGGACGCTCGAACCACACCGACAGGTTCATGTTCCACCAGCCCCGCAGCTTGTCGTAGGGCTCGTAGTTGTAGACGCGGTGGTAGGACTGGCTCTGCCAGTAAGCGTCGCCCCGCACCGTGGCCCGCCATTCGCCACCGGCCAGGTCCATGCCGTACTGGGCGCCGACGTTGACCGTCCAGTGCGGCGCGTTCGGCAGGTCATTCCCCGACAGGTCGGTATGGAAGCCGGAGCCGTCATTCAGTTCGGGGTAGGTGTCGAACGTGAACGGCTGACCCGTGGCCGGGTCGGTAGGCGGGACGCCGAAGAGGTTGAGGATGCCGCGCACGCCGCCACACATGGTGTAGTAGTCGAGCAACCCACCTGTGCTGGTCGGAACGGTCGTCGTCGTCTGGATCACCCAGGCCTCAGCCACACCCGTCGGCACGACGCAGTTCGCCGGAATCTGCATCCAGGACTTGGTCACCATGAAGTCGGATCGACCGAGGTTGCGGTTCATAATGTCGATGGACTTCTCGCCGTCGCCGACCCGTGTCTTCAGGTAGCCAAGGTTCGCGTTGAGCCGCAGGTCCGGCGTGGGGCGGACTACGGTCTCGAATTCCAGGCCCCAGACCTTGGCGTCGAAATTCTCATTGACCGCCGTACGGTTACGGATCTGGGAGACCTGATAGTCTTTGTAGTCGTAGTAGAAGGCGTGAGCGTTCAGCATCATCCGCCCACCCATAAGCGTATTCTTGGTCCCGACCTCGAAGGCGTTGACGAACTCGGGATCGAAAGTCTGTCCGTACTCCTTGCCGTTGAGGGTGAGCACGGGAATGATCCCGAAGTTGCTC
This sequence comes from uncultured Caulobacter sp., assembly GCA_964579695.1. Taxonomy (GTDB): domain Bacteria; phylum Pseudomonadota; class Alphaproteobacteria; order Caulobacterales; family Caulobacteraceae; genus Caulobacter. The sequence goes on from CAZOHI010000025.1 coordinate 11,038, forward strand.
CAGATCGCATACAACGCCGGGTCCATAAGCTGCCGATACTGCGAGTCCACGGCGAACCCAGGCGTGGGCGGATTCAGCCCGCCGCCCTTATAGCCTCGCGAGTAGAAGCCGTAGACGAGCGTGTCGTCGGTGAAGCCGAGGTCCAGCTTCCAGTCCAGGCCGATACGGCCGGTCATCTCACCCCACCTCAGGGTGACATTCGGCTTGGCCGGATACCCGCGGGCGACATATCCTCCACCGACGGCGGTAGGCGCGAGCAGGAGCTGGGTGGGAATCGGCGTGAAGGTCTTGCGGTCGTCGGTGTAGCGCAACCCGGCCGTCAGCTTCAGGTTATCCGCGAGCTGCCAGTACAGTTCGCCGAATACGGCCGCGGACCTCAGCTTATAGGGATTGACGCTGCGGAAGTAGTTGTGTCCGTCGCCATTGATGCTCTCGACTGGATTGGGGTCGATATAGGGACAGAAGATCGCGGGATCCTCCATCGAGAGCAGACCGGCGGCAAGGAACCCGGTCTGGGTGCATTCCGTGGTGGTGCCGGAGCTGTTGAACGGCGGGGACATCGCCTGGGCGGTAAAAACATTGTTCAAGACGAAATATTCGGTGAAAGCCTCGAATTTCGTATAGTTGGCCCCCAGGCTGAAGTTCATCGGACCTTCGAAGTCCGAAGCCACCCGGAATTCCTGGGTGAACTGTTCCGCCTGAGAACGCGAGATATCGAAGCCCGCCATCCGATTGGTGCAGCCGATCTGGGGATCGCAGAAGACCCCGCCCGGCGCGGCATTCCTGAAGTCGCTGAGCCCGATGCCGTACATTCCCCGGAGCGGCCCGGTGTCGCGAAACAGCGGCTGAGTATTGAATCGGTTGAAATCCTGGAACGAATAGACGCTGTCCTCGACATAGGCCGTCTGCGACGTGAAGATCAGCACGTCCGTCAGGTCGAAATCGAAATTCAGTTCGAGCACGTCGGCCTTGGCGCGATAGATCGGATCGCGGATGGAGGCGATCTCCCGCAGGTTCCGCGACTGCGTCAGGCCGCCGTAGGGGTCGCGCACCTCGAGGAGGTTGACGCTGATGAAGCCCTCGTCCCCATTCGGCAAGGTCACCGGCAGGTCGCCCCAGGTCCCCAGGCCGGAGCCGTTGTAGATCATCGAAAGGATAAACGGCAAGGCCAGCCCGTTCGGCGTGCCGAAGGCGCCCTCGTCATAGAGGCTGCCGGCCTTGCAGCCGGTGCTGAACACCGCAGGCCGGGCCAGATAGCTGAGGGGGTCGGTCGGGTTGTCCACGATGGCCGTGTTGCCGATCACCTCACGGTTCTCGTCGCGGTGGCAGAGCTGCTTGCCGGTGCGCGAACGGTCGTCGTCTTCCTCGAACCGCTCCCAGATGAAATTGCCGCGCAGGCGCTCTGTCGGTTCGAAGCCGATGCTCACACGGCCCGACCACAGGTCGCGGCCGTTGATCGCGTTCTGGGTGAGGGTGTTATAATCATAGCCCTCCCGGCTGGTCAGCGCCCCCGCGAAGCGGACCGCCAGGACGTCCTCGACGATGGGCAGGTTCATCATCGCCGTGACGCGGTGGGTGTCGTAGTTGCCGACCTCCGCCTTCACCGAGCCCTCGAAGGCGGACAGGTTCGGTTTCTTCGATATCACGTTGATGACGCCCGCCGTGGCGTTGCGGCCATACAACGTGCCCTGCGGACCGCGAAGCACCTCCACCCGCTCGACGTCGAAGTATTCCTGCTCGAACAGCCGGTTCTGGATGATGGCGGAATTGTTGAAGGCCACGGCCACGCCCGGATCGGTCGTCGCCGAGACGGCCTTGGTGCCGATGCCCCGGATCGAGAAGTTGTAGCTGGTGAAGTTCGACTTGGAGAAGGTGACGTTCGGAATCGCCTTCATCAGGTCGTAGCCGCCCTCGATCTTCTGCTCCTCCAGTGACTTCTGGCTGAACGCGGAAATCGCGATCGGCACGTCCTGGATACTTTCCTCCTTCTTCTGCGCCGTGACGATGAGCGCTTCAACGTCCCCCCCGGCGCTTGCGGACTGGGGGCCGCCGCCCCCCTCCGGCTGGACCATCAGCACGCCGTCGGCGTTGCGGCGGGCGGTAAGGCCCGTGCCCGCCAGCAGCGAGGCCAGGGCCTGCTCCGGCGTGTATTCGCCGCGCACCGCCGGGGCCGTGCGGCCGCTGACCAGGGCGTCGGTAAAGACGATCTGCTGGTCCGTCGTCGAGCCGAAGGCCATCAGCGAGGCGGCCAGCGGCTGGGCCGGCAGGTCCAGGCGGTAGCTGCGCTCCTGCGCGGCGGCCGGCGCGGCGATGGCCAGCGCCAGGGCCGATGCGCCCAGAAGCGCCGCGCGGATACGATTTGCGGATTTCCCCATCACGTCCCCTCCCCAGGACTTGTTCGTGTCGGGGGAGTGAGACGCAAGGCTCGGAAAAAACCGCATGGCCTTTTGCGAAAAATCTTCGTCAGGCGGGAGGCGCGGACGCCAGGACGATATCGCCCTGGGCGAAATCGGCTTCGATTCCAAGGTATTGCGACATGGCGCGGGCGAAGGCCCCGGCGTCCCCGGCCTGGAAGACCCCGCTGACGTGAAGCTCGCCCACGGCCGGGTCGCCTATCACGATGCGGCGGTCGGAGTATCGGTTCACGCGGGTCACGGCCTTGGCCAGGGGCACGTTGTCGAACACCAGCTTGCCCCGCTGCCAGGCGGTGGCGTCCTCGACGTTGACCGCCTCGACCGCCGCCGACGCCGTCAACCGCTGGCCGGAGCGCAGGGCGACGGGGGGCCTGGCCTCGTCCCGGGGGGTCACGACGACGCTGCCCTCGATCAGGGTCACGGCCACGTCGTCGTCCAGGATGTCGATGTTGAAGGCGGTGCCGGTCGCCACCACCGTGCGGTCCCCCGCCTTCACGCTGAACGGGCGCAGGGGATTCTTGGCCACGTCGAAGCGGGCCTGCCCGCGTTCGAGCACCAGGCGGCGGGCGTCGTCGGAATAGCGGACGGTCAGCCGAGTGCGGCTGTCCAGCGCCACGGTCGAGCCGTCCGTCAGCCGCACCACGCGGTGCTCGCCCACGCCCGTGCGATAGACCTCCACCCCGTCGACGAACGGCCAGACTCCCGCGCCCAGCACCGCCACGGCGGCGACGGAGGCGGCGATGCGCAGGGCCGAGCGCCGCGACGGGGCGCCAGAGCGGCGGGCGAAGTCCAGCGCGTCGCGACGGGCGCGCACCACCTCGGGGGCCGCGGCATGCGGCTCGAACAGGCGCCAGCCGGCGGCCGTGCGGTCGAACGCCTCGGCGTGGGCGGGGTCGGCGACCAGCCAGCGGCTGAAGGCGTCGGCGACCACGGGGTCGGGCTCGGCGGCCTCGCCCGACAGGCGCAGGCGCCATTCCGCCGCCGTCTCCAGCAATGCCGTGTCGAGGGCGCGGGTCATGGCCTGCCGAACCTTTGCGACAGGTGGGCGACGGCGCGGACGACGTGCTTTTCCACCGCGCTGACCGACAGGCCGAGCAGGGCGGCGATCTCGCGGTGGCGCATCTTCTCCAGCCGGTGCAGGACGTAGATGTGGCGCGTGCGCTCGCCCAGCTCGGCCAGGGCCTTCAGCGCCTCGCCGAGGGATTCCTGCGCCAGCAGCACCCGCTCCGGCCCGCGCTCCTCCACCAGATCGGGGTGGCGGTCGAGCCCGGCGGCGGTGATGTCGGCGGGCGCGTCCAGGCTGGTGTGGTCGCCCGTGCGGCGCGACGCCTCCCGCCGCGCCCGGTCGCGCAGCAGGTTGGCGGCGACCTGGAAGATGTAGACGTCGGCGTTCTCCGGCGGAACCTCGCCCTCGCGGCCGAGCATCCGCACGAAGACTTCCTGCGTCAGGTCCTCGGCCTCGGCGCGCAGGAAGCGGCGGCGCAGGAAATAGACCATCAGCGGCCCACGGAAGCGCGCGTCCAGGCGCGCGATCAGCGCATCCCGGCTCTCCACCGCTCCATTCGGCGCCCGCCGTCCGGCCTTCATGGGGGTCCTCCCGCCCGCTCACGCATGCGCAAGGATGCCGCCGCGCCCCGAGGGCCTGTCAAGCGGCCGCATTGACGCCCCGGCCCGCCGGACGCACCATCGCTCAAACAGCCGTATGAGGAGACGCGTCATGGCCGACGGGGCGCACGGAGCCGAGGAACGGGCGAAATTCCACGCCATGGTCGACGGCACGGCCGAGGAATGGGCCAATATCGCCTATGCCAGCGCGGCCTATGCGCGGGAGCTGCCGGGGCGGCTGGTCACGCACCTGAAGCTGCTGGAGGGCGACTGCGGCGGGTTCGCGGTGGACCGGCTGGAGCACAGCCTGCAGACCGCCACCCGCGCCCACCGGGACGGCCGCGACGAGGAGTATGTCGTCTGCGCCCTGCTGCACGATATCGGCGATGTGCTGGGGCCGCGGAACCATGCCGATATCGCGGCGGCCATCGTCCAGCCGTTCGTGTCGGAGGCCAACCACTGGATGGTCGCCAACCATGCGATCTTCCAGGGGTATTACTTCTTCCATCACCTGGGCCTGGACCGCGACATGCGCGACCAGTTCCGGGGGCATCCGCATTTCGAATACACGGCGCAATTCTGCCACCTGTACGATCAGGCGGCGTTCGATCCAGGATTCAAGTCCATGCCGCTGGAAGCTTTCGAGCCGATGCTGGAGCGGGTGATGAGCAAGCCCGTGCGGTCGATATACTTGCGGAAATAATATCTGTCCTCCCCTTTTGGGGAGCCTTCGCCGTGCTACTGCACCCGCTCCACGGCAAACCCCTGCGCCTTCAGCAGCGCCGGCAGGCCGTCGGCGCCGATCATGTGCAATGCGCCGACGTTGACGAGTTGCACGCCGGAGCCCGCCATCTCGCCCGCCAGGGTCCGGGCCCAGGCTTCGTTTCGGCGTTTGAGCATCGCGTCATACAGCGCGGGCCGGGTGGCGCGCATGTCGTCGACCACCGTCTGCGCCAGGTGGTCGAGGTCGCCCGCCATCCACGCCTGCATCAGCGTCGGGCCGGAAGCCGCCGCCCCGCCCTGCCGGGCCAGGATGTCCTCCAGGTACTGCACCTCCACCGCCTCGGGCAGGTCGGCGAAGAAGCGGACCTGCTCCTCGAAGGTCTCGAAGGTGCGGACGGGCTTTTCTGCCCTGCCCGCCGCGCGGGTGACGACCGCGTCGGCGCCGTGCTCGATGGCGTAGCCCCGGCTCATCATCGGCCTGACCGACAGCATCATCGCCGCCGCCCAGGGCCGCAGCGGATCCACCGCCTCGATGGCGATGCGCTCGCGGTTCAGGATGGGTTTCAGGCGCCGGACGCCCTCCGGGCTCAGCTTGCCGGTCAGCGGGCGCTGCGGATCGACGCCGTAGCGGGCGATCAGGTCACGGACCAGCAGGGGGTCGGCGTCCACGTCGGCCTCGAACCACACCGCGTCGGCCCGCTCATAGACGGCGTCGAAGGCGCGGGTGCGCCACTTCGCGCCGTTCTTCAGCATATGCATGGAGCCGAACAGGTAGACCTCGGAGTCGGCGTCCCGCACGACCCACATGGCCGGAGCCGCGAACGCCGGGCCCGCCAAAGCTCCGAGGAAGGCCAAGCTCAGGGCCGCGACCAGCCCACGCACCAAACGCACCAACCCGTCCCCCGACGCAGGCGCCCTGCCTCACCAGGGCCGGAAGTGCTTCGATAGCTTCAGGCCCTGGCGCTGGTAATGCGACCCGTCGTCACCATAGAGGCGGGTCGGCCGCTCGGTCAGCGGCTCGTAGACGAGGCGGGCGACGGTCTGGCCGTCCTCCAGCAGGAAGGGCGTCTCGTGGCTGCGCACCTCCAGCACCCCGCGCGAGCCCTCGCCCCGCGCCTCGGCCGTGCCGAAGCCGGGGTCGAAGAAGCCGGCGTAGTGGACGCGGAACTCCCCGACCGAGGGGTCGATGGGCGTCATCTCGGCCGCCTGCATCACCGGAATCTCGACGTGGTCCTTCGAGGCCAGGATGTAGAACTCGCCGGGGTCGAGCAGCAGTTCTCCGCGTCGGGGCGTCAGCGGCTCCCAGAAGTCGTGTGGGTCATGGCCGCCTACGTTGTCGAGGTCGATGATCCCCGCGTGGCGCCGGGCGCGGAATCCCGCCATCTCCAGCGACAGGTCGACACCCACGCTTTTCGTCTCCAGCCGGGGCGGCTCCCCGCGCTTGAGGCGAAGCTGGTTCAGCCGCGTGCCGGTTCGGGCCAGCACCGAGAAGGTCTGCGGCGCGATCTCCAGGAACAGCGGGCCGTCGTAGCCCGCCGCCACGTCGTCGAAGCTACCCCGGTCGGTCAGCAGGCGAACGAACACGTCGACCCGGCCGGTCGAGCTTTTCGGATTGGCGCGGGCCGAGACGCCGGACGGCAGGGCCAGCCGCTCCTGAACCTCGGCGATATAGACGCAGCCACGCTCCAGCACCGCGCCCTTCGTCAGGTCCAGCTCGTGCATGGCGACGTCCGCCAGCCGCCCGGCCACCTCTCGCCGACCGGGCAGGAAGGAGGCCCGCACGCGCCAGGCGCGCGCGCCCAGCCGCAGGTCCAGGCTGGCCGGCTGGACCTGGTCGGCGTCGTAGGGGCTGGCCGAGACGATGGAACCGTCGCCGATCAGCGCCTCGATGGACTGGCAGGGCAGGATGCCTGCGGCACGGGCGTCGCTCATCGCGGGGACATTCGCGGGCGGCGATGAGTCTGGCAAGCCGGGCTTGACCGGGAGGCGCCCTTTCCTGTTCATGCCGCCTCCTCTCGAAGGCAGAGACCGCCATGACCGAAGATCCGACGCGCTGGGAAACCGCCACCAAGCTGATCCGCGGCGGAATCGGCCGCAGCCAGCATGGCGAGACGGCCGAAGCGCTCTATCTGACGCAGAGCTTCGTCTACGACAGCGCCGGGGCCGCCGACGCCCGTTTCTCGGGCGAGCAGCCGGGCTTCGTCTATTCCCGCTACGCCAACCCCACGACCCAGATGTTCGAGCAGCGGCTGGCGCTGCTGGAGGGCGCCGAGGCCTGCCGCGCCGTCGCCTCCGGCATGGCGGCGGTCCATGTGGCGCTGCAGGGCCTCGTGCGCGCGGGCGATCATATCGTCGCGGGCAAGGCGCTGTTCGGCTCCTGCCGCTGGATTCTGGCCGAGCTGATGCCGCGCTTCGGCGTCGAGACGACCTTTGTGGACGCCACCGACCTCGATCAGTGGCGCGCGGCCATGCGCCCGAACACCAGGGCGGTGCTGATCGAGACCCCGGCCAATCCCCTGCTGGAAATCACCGATGTCGCCGAGGTGGCGAAGATCGCCCACGCGGCGGGCGCGAAGGTGGTGGTGGACAACGTCTTCGCCACGCCGATCTTCCAGAAGCCGTTCGAGCTGGGCGCCGACGTCGTCGTCTATTCGGCCACCAAGCATATCGACGGCCAGGGCCGGGTGCTGGGCGGGGCGATCCTGGCCAGCGCGGCGCTGCTGGACGAAGCCTATCGCGACATCCTGCGCCACACCGGCCCGGCCATCAGCCCGTTCAACGCCTGGGTGCTGCTCAAGGGCATCGAAACGCTGGACCTGCGCGTGCGCCGCCAGTCGGACACGGCCGCCGTGCTGGCCGACCTGATCGGCGGCCACGCGAAGGTGTCGCGCTGCTTCTATCCCGGCCGGGCGGACCATCCGCAGGCGGCGGTCGCACGCAAGCAGATGAGCGGCTTCGGCAACCTCGTCGCCTTCGACCTCGGCTCGCGCGAAGCGGCGTGGCGGTTCCTCGACACGCTGGAGCTGGTCGACATCTCCAACAACCTCGGCGACGCCAAGTCGATGGCCACGCACCCATCGACCACGACCCACCGTTCGATGCCCGAGGAGAACCGGCTGGAGATCGGCCTGACCGAGGGCTGCGTGCGCATGTCCGTGGGTCTGGAGGACGCGGCCGACCTGTCGCGCGACATCGCCAGGGCCCTGGACGCGGCATGAGGCGTATCCGCAGACGCGGGAGTCTCGACAGTCCGGTCTACGAGACGCGGACACGGGACATCGTCGTGCGCGTACGCCCCGCCTACCTGCCCCGCGACAGCGCGCCGGACGAGGGCCGCTTCGTGTGGACCTATACGGTGGAGATCGAGAACCACGGCGCGGAGACGGTGCAGCTCGTCTCCCGCCACTGGGTCATCACCGACGGCCTGAACCGGGTCGAGGAGGTGCGCGGCGAGGGCGTGGTCGGGGAGCAGCCGACGCTCGGCCCGCGCGAGGCCTTCCGCTACAACTCCGGCTGCCCGCTGCCGACGCCGTCCGGGACGATGCGCGGCGCCTACCAGATGGTGACGGACGAGGGCGAGGCGTTCGAAGCGGCGATCCCGGAGTTCTCGCTCCATCTGCCGGGAGCGGCGCGGACGGCGCACTAGGACGCCATCCGGTCCAGCGCCTCCGCGACCAGCCGGTTGGGGCTCTTGCCCCGCTCGCGGCGCCCATCGAGATAGTCCGCGACGGTGTCGGCGAAGGCGGCCTCCGCCTCGTCCGCCGTGCGCCCCTGGAAGGTCAACCCGTCACGGGTGTTGATCACCTCGCCGTGGAAGAGGCCCGCCTCGTGGTCGAACTCGATGGCGGCGAGATAGCCGCCGTGGGTCATGGCCGTCATGGTCTGACACCCGCTTCACTCAGGAACCGACGCACCGACCTCAACGCCGTCTTGTCCACGGATGACACCACAAATCGGTATCAAGTCGCCAGCTTGTAGACCCGCGCGCAGTACTCGCACGTCACGTGGATCTTGCCGTCGGGCTCGACCATGTCGGCGCGTTCCTCGTCGCTGAAGGACTGGACGACCGTCGCCACGCGCTCCTCCGAGCACCGGCAGAAGGCGCTGAGCGGGGTCGGCTCGAAGATGCGCACGCCGTCCTCGTTGAACAGGCGCCACAGAAGGGTCTCGCCCGGCAGGGTGGGGTCGACCAGCTCGTCCTCGCCCGTGGTCAGGAACAGGGCCTCGGCCCGCTCCCAGACCTCGGCGGTCGAGCCGCGCGCGTCGTCGGAGGCGATGTTCTGGATCAGGATGCCGCCCGCGCGCCAGGTCGGGCCCTCGCCCGTATCCACCCGGCCGACGGCCAGGCGGATGCGGGTGGGGATCTGCTCGGACTGGGCGAAGTACTGCTCGGCGCACAAGGCGAGGGTTTCGCCCTCGATGGGGGTGATGCCCTGGTAGCGGTCGGTGTCTGGCCCCTGGTCGATGGTCATGATGAACACGCCCTCGCCCAGCAGCGAGCGGGCGCCGGGACGCGCGAAGCCCTCCGAGGCCGCCGCCACGCGGTCGGGGTCGAAACGGCAGTAGCCGCGCAGGCCGCCGGTCGTGTCGTAATCGGCGACGACATAGGCCACGGGCCCATCGCCCTGCGCCTGCACGATCAGCCGCCCCTCGAACTTCAGCGACGAACCGACGAGGGCGGCGAGCGCGCACGCCTCGCCCAGCAGGTTGGCCACCGGCTCGGGATAGTCGTGGCGGGTCAGCACCTCGTCGACGGCGCTTCCCAGGCGGACGATGCGCCCGCGCAGAGGCCAGCCCTCGATCTGGAAGGCGGCGACGAAGTCGTCGGTGCGGGGAGGCGATTGGGTCATGGGGCCGCTAGATAGGAAGCCGTCGCCGGATTCCTACCCAATGGCCCCGAAGCACCAGGCCAGGATCGACTTCTGGGCGTGGATGCGGTTCTCCGCCTCGTCGAAGATCAGCGACTGCGGGCCGTCCATCACCGCGTCCGTCACCTCCTCGCCGCGGTGGGCGGGCAGACAGTGGAGGAAGACGGCGTCGCCCGCCGCCTGCGCCATCAGCGCCTCGTCCACCTGATAGGGCTCGAAGGCCGCCAGGCGCTCGTCGTGGTCGGTGTCGCCCATCGACACCCAGGTGTCGGTGATCACGCAGTCGGCGCCGCGCACCGCCTCGGCCGGGTCCTGCGTCACCTCCACGCGGCCCTGCTCCTGCGCCGCGCGGGCCAGGTCCATCAGGTCCGGGTGGTAGACCGCCGGGCAGGCGATCTTCAGATTGAAGCCCAGCTTCGGCGCGGCGTGGATGAAGCTGGCGCAGACGTTGTTGCCGTCCCCCACCCAGGCCAGGGTGCGCCCCTCGACCCGCCCGCGATGCTCCTCGAAGGTCAGCAGGTCGGCCATGATCTGGCAGGGGTGCGACTTGTCCGTCAGGCCGTTGATCACCGGCACGGTGGCGGCCTGCGCGAAGCGTTCGACATCCTCGTGGCTGTTGGCGCGGATCATCACCGCGTCCACCATCCGCGACAGCACTTTGGCCGTGTCCTCGATCGGCTCGCCGCGGCCGAGCTGCATCTCGGCGGCGGTGGCGATCATCGGCGCGCCGCCGAGCTGGCGGATGGCGGTGTCGAACGAGAAGCGGGTGCGGGTCGAATTCTTCTGGAAGATCATCGCCAGCGCCCGGTCCCTGGCCGGAGCGTCGCCGTCGACGCGAAGCTGCGGCCAGCCCTTGCGGGCGGCCTTGCGGGCCTTGGCGTCCTCCAGGATCAGCCGCAGGGTCGCGGCGTCCAGCTTCCACAGGTCGATGAAGTGCCGGACGCCGCTCATGACGACGCCGCCTTGGCCCGGGCGGCCTCGCAGGTCTTCTCCAGCTTCTCGATGGCCTCGCGCGCCTCTTCCATCGTCAGGTTCAGGGGCGGCAGCAGGCGGATGCAGTTGTCCCCGCCCCCGGCCACCAGCAGCCGCTGGTCGCGGGCCAGGCCCATGAACTCGCGGTTGTTGGGGATCAGCTTGACGCCGATCAGCAGGCCCTTGCCCCGTACGTCGGCCACCACGTCGGGGAAGCGGTCCTTCAGGCCCGAGAGCTGCTGGGTGAAGTAGCCGGCGACCTCGCGCACGTTGGCCAGCGTCTCTTCCCTGGCGATCTCGTCGAAGGCCGCGATGCCGACCGCCATGGCCAGCGGATTGCCGCCGAAGGTCGAGCCATGGGCGCCGACCGTCATGCCCTTCGCCGCCTCGCTGGTCGCCAGGCAGGCGCCGACCGGGAAGCCGCCGCCCAGCGCCTTGGCGATGCACATCACGTCCGGCTCGCCGCCCTCGGCCCACTCATGCGCGTAGAGCTTGCCGGTCCGGCCCATGCCGCACTGAACCTCGTCGTAGATCAGCAACGCTCCGTGCTGGTCGCAGAGCGCGCGGAGCTTGCGAAGCTGCGCGTCGGTCAGGGCCCGCGCCCCGCCCTCGCCCTGCACCGGCTCGACGATCACGGCGGCCGTGGTCGGCCCCATCATCGCCTCCAGCGCCTCCTCGTCGAAGAACTTCGCCTGGAGATAGCCGGGCAGCGGCGGGCCGAAGCCCTCGACGTAGGACGGGTTGCCCGCCGCGAACACAGCCGCATAGCTGCGCCCGTGGAAGGCGCCGTCGAAGCCGATGATGTCGATCTTCTCGGGATTGCCGTTCGCCGAGTGGTACTTGCGGGCGAGCTTCAGCGCGCACTCGATGGCCTCGGTGCCGGAGTTGGTGAAGAACACCACGTCGGCGAAGGAGGTGTCCGTCAGCCGCTTGGCCAGCGCCTCCTGCTCGGGGATGCGGAAGATGTTGGAGACGTGCCAGAGCTTCTCGCCCTGCGTCTTCAGGGCTTCGACCAGGGCCGGATGGGCATGGCCCAGCCCGGTGGTGGCGATGCCACCCACGCAGTCGAGGTAGTCCGCTCCGTCGGCCGTATAGAGCCGCGCGCCTCGGCCTCGCTCGAACGCCAGCGGGGCGCGGTTGTACACGCCCATGATGTGGTCGTTCGGGGTCGAGGTGGTTTGCGCCGGACCGGCCAAGGCTGCCTCCCAAAAGCGATAAGTCCCCGGACGGGGTGTCCGGGGACGGAAGGCCGGGACTTTTCCGCCGGAGGGGGCGGAATGTCAAATGAAGTCAGGTCTTCAGCCGCCAGCCGGTCACGAATATCCGCCAGCAGACGCCGAACAGGGCCGCCGTCAGCACGATGGTCATCGCCACGCCCACCGCCAAGTTGCCGTCCGCATGGCCGATGAAGCCGTAGCGGAAGCCGTCGATCAGGTAGAAGAACGGGTTGTAGTGGCTGGCCGTCCTGAACGGCTCCGGCAGGCGGTCGACGAGGTAGAAGGTCCCCGACAGGAAGGTCATCGGCATGACCAGGAAGTTGGTGATCGCCGCCAGGTGGTCGAACTTCTCCGACCACAGCCCCGTCACGACCCCCATCAGCCCGAGCAGCATCGAGGCCCCGACGGCGTAGAACACCACCGCCCAGGGGTGGGCCACCGACAGGTCGGTGAAGGGCAGGACGACGATGGTCGCCGCCGTCACCGCGCCCACCACCACGCCGCGGGTCGCGGCCCCAAGCGTGAAGGCCAGAACCTGTTCGAGAGCCGACAGCGGCGGGGTGAGGAAGTCCGGCGTCAGGCTCATCATCTTGGCCTGGAGCAGCGAGGAGGAGGAGTTGGCGAAGGCGTTGTTGAGGATGGCCATCATGATCAGGCCGGGCGCCACGAACACTGCGAACGGCGTGCCGTCGATGGGCTCGCGGCCGGCGCCCACCGCCACCACGAACACCATCATGTAGAGCAGCGTCGTGACCACCGGGGCGGCGACCGTCTGCATCCCCACCTTCCAGAACCGCCGCACCTCCCGCTGGTAGAGGGTGACGAACCCCTCCCAGTTGAAGCCCGCGTAGTCGCGCGGCTGCGGCGGGATCGCGCTTTCGGCCATGTCCTTCATGCGCCCCTAAGTGCGCCCGCCATGGCCGGGGTTCAAGAACCTGTGTTCTTCCACAACATCTAGTTCCTGTGGACAGAGTTGATGGCGCCTATTGTGTCCGTTAACGTCTGGGTTACGATATCTGGTATGGAGGCCGCCGGGCATCGGGCCTCCGACACAAGATGTAGCTCTGGAGGGCGGACGATGGGCTGGACCGACGAGAGGGTGGCGACGCTCAAGAAGCTTTGGCTGGAAGGGCTTTCCGCCAGCCAGATCGCCAAGCAACTGGGCGGGGTGACCCGCAACGCCGTGATCGGCAAGGTTCACCGGCTGGGCCTGTCGGGCCGGGCCGCGCCGTCGCAGCCGGCGCGCACGACCTTCAAGGCGCCCCGCGCGCCGCGTCCGGTCGCGCAGGCTCCCGCCGCGCCGCGCCGCGTGGCCGCCGAGCCCGCCGCCCCGGTCCTGGCCCCGCGCCCGGTCTTCCGGGTCGAGGAGCCGGGCTCGGCCACGGTGCTGACCCTGGGCGCCCACATGTGCAAGTGGCCGATCGGCGATCCGTCGAGCGACGGCTTCACCTTCTGCGGCCGCCGGTCCTCCGAAGGCGCCCCCTACTGCATCGAGCACGCGCGGGTCGCCTACCAGCCGCAGCAGACCAAGAAGAAGGCCGGCCCGAACGAGCTGGCGCGTTCCCTGCGACGGTATATCTAAGGCCCGGTGGAAGAGACAAACGCCCCCGCCTATTCCGTTTCCGAGCTCTCGTTCGCCCTCAAGCGGACGCTGGAGGACGCCTACGGCTTCGTACGGCTGCGGGGCGAGCTGTCGAAGTGCACCTTCCACTCCAACGGCCACGTCTACCTGACCCTGAAGGACGAGCGCGCCGCCATCGACGGCGTGGTCTGGAAAGGGCAGGTGCGCGGCCTTGGCGTCCGGCCCGAACAGGGGATGGAGGTCATCGTCACCGGCAAGGTGACGACCTATCCCGCCGGCAGCCGCTACCAGCTCGTCATCGAGACCATGGAGGCGGCGGGGATCGGCGCCCTGCTGGCCCAGCTCGAACGGCTCAAGGCCAGGCTCCAGTCCGAGGGGCTGTTCGAGGCGGCGCGCAAGCGGCCCCTGCCCTCCATGCCCGCCACCGTCGGGGTGATCACCAGCCCGACCGGCGCGGTGATCCGCGACATCCTGCACCGCATCCGCGACCGCTGGCCCTGCCGGGTGGTGGTCTGGCCGGTGGTGGTGCAGGGCGACGCGGCCGCCGCGCAGGTGGCCGCCGCCGTGCGCGGTTTCAACGACCCGCCGCCGGGCGTTCCGAAGCCGGACATCGTCATCGTCGCGCGCGGGGGCGGGTCGGTCGAGGACCTGTGGCCCTTCAACGACGAGGCCCTGGCCCGCACCGTGGCGGCCAGCGCCATACCGCTGATCAGCGCCGTCGGGCACGAGACCGACACCACCCTGATCGACTACGTCTCCGACCGCCGCGCGCCAACGCCCACGGCGGCGGCGGAGATGGCCACGCCGGTCCTTTCCGAGCTGAAGGCGGCGCTGGCCGATTACGAGCGGCGGCTGGCCCGCTGCGGCGGGCGGGCGCTGGAGGACCGGCGCACGCGGCTGGCCGCCGCCGCCCGGGGCCTGCCCCGGCCGGGGGACCTGCTGGCGCTGGCGTCGCAGCGGTTCGACTACGCCGCCAGCCACCTGTCGGCTGGCCTGCGCCGCAACGTCGACGCCCACGCCCGGCGGCTGGCCGAGGTGTCGCTGCGCCCCGCCGTGCTGCTGCGGCTGGCCGAGCGGCGGCGCGAGCAGATCGACCGGGCGGCGGGGCGGCTGTCCCCCGCCCTGGACCGCAAGCTGGAGCGGCTGGGCGACCAGCTTTCGAACCTCGACAAGCTGCGGCGCTCGTTCAACCCGGACGGGCCGCTGCAACGCGGCTTCGCCCGCGTGCACCATGCGGACGGCTCCCTGGCCCGCTCGGCGGCCGGGCTGAAGTCCGGCGAAGGCGTGCGGCTGGTGTTTGCCGACGGCGACCGGGGCGCGGTGGTCGACGGCCCGACGGCGGGGCCTGCCAGAGCGCGAACCAAGGCCGGACCTGCAACCAGCGGGCAGGGCGACCTGTTCTAGCGTCCGTCCGTCCGCTAGGATCGGCGAATGAACGCTTTCGACCGCGACATCGGCAAGGGCGAGTCCGCCGTCCTCCACTACGGAGACGGCGAGTTCGTCGTCCTGCGCCCCGGCAAGTACGTCACCTGCGCCGTCACGGGCGCGAAGATTCCGTTGGAGGCCCTGCGCTACTGGAGCCCCGAGCGCCAGGAAGCCTACGCCAGCCCGGAGATCGCGCTCCAGCGCTGGAAGGAATTCCAGAGCTGAACCGCCGCGCCCTCATCATGGCCGGGCTGGCGGCGCCGTTCGCGAGCCCGGCCCACGCGGTAGCGCCGGGGCTGGCGCTGTCGGGACGCTACCAGCAGGGCGGCTTCGCCATCGGCCGCACCGCGCCGCACGCCACCATCCGCGTGGACGGCGAGGAGGTCACGCGCGCCTCGGACGCTGGCTATTTCGTCATCGGCTTCGACCGCGAGGCGGGGCCCAGCCTCCTGCTGGAGGTGGAGACGGCGGACGGCTCGGCCGCCCACATGCTGACCGTCGCGCCGGGCGACTTCGATATCCAGCGCATCGACGGCCTGCCGCAGGAGACAGTGACGCCCACCGCCCCCGCCACGCTGGAGCGCATCAGGCAGGAGGGCCGTCGCAAGGCCGCGGGCTTCGCCAGCCGGGTGGAGGACGACGCCTTCCGCACCGGCTTCATCATGCCGGTCGAGGCGACGCGCGTTTCCGGCCGCTGGGGCGGCCAGCGCATCCTGAACGGCGTGCCCAAGACCCCGCACATGGGCGTCGACCTCGCCGCGCCGGAAGGCTCGCCCGTCGTGGCGCCCGCCGCCGGGACCATCGCCTTCGCCGAGACCGACCTGCATTTCGAGGGCGGCCTGATCATGATCGACCACGGCCAGGGGCTGGTCAGCGTCTACCTCCACCTGTCGCGGGTGGACGTGCTGCCCCGGCAGAAGGTGGCGCAGGGCGAGCTTATCGGCGCGGTCGGCATGACCGGCCGGGCGACCGGGCCGCACCTGTGCTGGCGGATGAAATGGCGCGGCCGAAACCTCAATCCGATGCTGCTGGTCGGCGCCCGCGCGCCGGCCTGAAACCCTTATGGGGTAAACGTTTGCGCAATACCGCAGGCGTATGAGGGGCCGTCGGCGAGAAGGGGGCCTTGAGGATGAAGGCGGCGATGGAGGACCTGAACGTCCTCCTGGTTGACGACAACCCGCACATGCGCGCCATCCTGGCGACAATCCTGCGCGGCGTCGGCCTGACCCGAGTGCGCGAGGCCGACGACGGCGAGCAGGCGCTGGCCATCCTCGCCGACTGGCCCGCCGACATCGCCATCGTCGACTTCCTCATGGACAAGGTGGACGGGGTGGAGTTCACCCGCCGTGTCCGCAACCATCCGGCGAGCCGCAACCCCTACCTGCCGATCATCATGATGACGGGCTTCGCGGAGCGGCCCCGGGTGGAGGAAGCGCGTGACGCCGGGGTGACGGAATTCCTGGTCAAGCCGGTCACGGCCCAACGGGTGATTGACCGCCTGAACGCGGTGATCTGCCACCCCCGGCCCTTCGTCCGCTCTCCCGGCTACTTCGGCCCCCGCCGCCACGGCATCGACGACGCTAGGCCGCGCATCGTGCGGCAGGTCGCGGAGATCTGAGCGAAAGTCCCCCTCCCTCAGGGAGAAGGGTTCCTGCCGAGCGCCTCATACGCCTCGTTCGCCCAGCGGCGGTGGACCCAGAACCATTCCTCCGGCCGCTCGCGCACGCGGTCTTCCATGAAGGCGTTGACCTTGCGCACGCCCGCCTCGATGTCGGCGGTGCGGTCGCCGGTCTTCTCCAGCACGATGGGCTCGTGGACGACGGCCCGGAACCGCGCGCCCTTGATCCGCTGCACGCTCATCGGCTGCAGCACCGTGCCGAAGCGCAGCGCCAGGCGGCTCGGACCCGGCGCCGTGTGGGCCGGGGCGCCGAAAAAGGGCGCCGCCACGCCGTTGTTGAACTTCTGGTCGTTCATCAGCGCCACGGACTCGCCCTTGCCCAGCGCTTCCAGCAGCTCCCGCGCCCCGTCGCCGCCCTTGGGCGCGAACAGCCGCACGCCATAGCGGAAGCGGCTCTTCTTGATCCGCTCGTCGACATAGGGGTTGTTGGCCGCGCGGTAGGTCATCTGGCAGACGACGCCGCTGTCCACGATGGCGGCGGGCATCACCTCCCAGTTGGAGATGTGACCCGAGACGAACACCACCGGCTCCATGTTCGCCGCGATCTCGGCCAGCCGCTCGCCGTTCACAAGTTCCACCCGGCCGGTCGAGGGCCGGATACGGTCCATCAGCGGAAACTCGGCGAAGGCGCGCCCGACGTTCTCCCACTGCGCCTTCAGGATGCGGGCGCGCCAGGCGGCGTCCTTCTCCGGGAAGGCGATGCGCAGGTTGTCCTCGGCCGTACGGTGCGCCCGGCTGAGCGGCCCAAGCCAGCGCAGCAGCGCCCCCCCCATGCCGCTGGCCCAGTCGACTGGCAGCAGACGGAACAGGAAGGTGACGACGTCGAAGCCCACCGCCTCGAGGCGCCAGGCTAGGTCTTGCGACAGCGGTGGGCGGGTCTCGGCCATAGGCCTTAACTAGGCTGCGTACCCCATTACGCGCAACGCCCGCCGTCCTGTTCGCTTGGCAAGCGACTTGCGGCTGGAAGGCCAGACCGTTCCGTTTCGGGACGGTTCCCAGGCTTAACCAAAGGACGGGGGCTTCCCCTCATGGGCAACGACATCGACGTTCACCTCGGCAAGCGCCTGCGCCGCCGCCGCCGGCTTCTCGGCCTGACCCAGCAGCAGCTCGCCGGGACGGTGGGCGTGCGCTTCCAGCAGATCCAGAAGTACGAGTGCGGCGCCAACCGCATCTCGGCCTCGCGGCTGTGGCAGTTGTCCGAGGCGCTGGAGGTGCCGGTCGGCTACTTCTACGACGGCCTGTCGGACGCCGAGCGCCGCGCGGCGGCAGGCGAGTCCACCGGCGAGGGCGGCGGCGAGATGTTCGCCCGCAAGGAGACGATGGACCTCATCCGCGCCTACTATCAGCTCAGCGAGCGGCCCCGCCGCCGCCTGCTGGACCTGGCCAAGTCCCTGAACGGCGACATCGACGTCGTCTAAGACGGTGGCGTCATGGGCGCGCGGCCGCTAAGCCTTGCGCCCATGACCCCGACCGACCTCGTCCCCTTCCTGCTGGAGCTGAACCGGGTTTCCGGCCAGGCCATCCTGCCGCTGTTCCGCGCCGAGCATGGGATGGTGGACAAAGGGCAAGGGGTCTTCGACCCCGTCACCGAGGCCGACAAGGGCGCCGAGGCGGCCATCCGTCGCCTGATCTCGGCCGCCTATCCTGATCACGGCGTGATCGGCGAGGAGTACGGCGAGGACCGCCCGGACGCCGAGTTCGTCTGGGTGCTCGACCCCGTCGACGGCACGCGGGCGTTCATCGCGGGCCTGCCGCTTTGGACGACCCTCATCGGCCTGCGCCACCAGGGCCGCCCGGTCCTGGGCTCCATCGGCCAGCCGTTCCTGGGCGAGGTGTTCCTCGGCCACGCGGGCGGCTCGACGCTGGTCACGGCGGGCGGCGAGACGCCCCTGCGCGTGCGGCCCTGCCCCGACATCACCGCCGCCGTCATCGCCACCACCGACCCCGAAGCCTGCTTCGACGGCGCCGAGCTGGGGGCCTGGACCCAGGTCCGCGCCGCCGCCCGCCTCGCGCGCCTGGGCTGCGACGCCTACGCCTGTGCGATGGTGGCCCAGGGCACTATGGACCTGGTGGTCGAGGCCGGCCTGAAATGCTGGGACATCGACGCGGCCATCCCCCTGATCGAGGGCGCCGGCGGCATCGTCACCGACTGGCGCGGCGCCCCCGTCGGCCCGAACGGCGGCCAGGTCGCCATCGCCGGCGACCGCGCCTGCCTCGACGAGGCGCTGGTGGCGTTGCGGCGTTCGGCCAAATAGCCCTTTGGCTTATCGCTGATTAGACGCTAATTCCCTGTCGCCATGGCCGACTTCTCCAACACCCCCGCCGCCGCCGATCCGTTGCTGACGCTCGTCCCCGACAAGGTGGTGACCGTGCGCGAGGCGTTCGGCGTCGACAGCGACATGAAGGTCCCCGCCTTCTCCACTCGCGACGCCCACGTCCCGGAAGTGGACGAGGCGTACAAGTTCGACCCGCAGACCACCCTGGCCATCTGCGCCGGGTTCGCCCACGACCGCCGGGTGATGGTCCAGGGCTATCACGGCACCGGCAAGTCGACCCACATCGAGCAGGTCGCCGCGCGGCTGAACTGGCCGCTGGTGCGGGTGAACCTCGACAGCCACGTCAGCCGGATCGACCTCGTCGGCAAGGACGCCATCGTCCTGAAGGAAGGCAAGCAGGTCACCGAGTTCCGCGAGGGCATCCTGCCGTGGTGCCTGCAACGGCCGATGGCGCTGGTGTTCGACGAGTACGACGCCGGACGCCCCGACGTGATGTTCGTGATCCAGCGGGTGCTGGAGGCGGGCGGCAAGCTGACCCTGCTCGACCAGAACCGCGTGATCCGGGCCAACCCGTTCTTCCGCCTGTTCTCGACGACCAACACCATCGGTCTGGGCGACACCACGGGCCTCTATCACGGCACCCAGCAGATCAACCAGGGCCAGATGGACCGCTGGTCGATCGTCACCACGCTCAACTATCTCGACCACGACGTCGAGGCCGCCATCGTGCTGGCAAAGAGCCCGGCCTACGACACCGCCGAGGGCCGCCGCACCATCGCGGCCATGGTCCGGGTGGCGGACATGACCCGCAACGCCTTCATGAACGGCGACATCTCGACGGTCATGAGCCCGCGCACGGTCATCACCTGGGCCCAGAACGCCGAGATCTTCGGCGGCGACGTGGGCCTGGCCTTCCGCATGACCTTCCTGAACAAGTGCGACGAACTGGAACGCCCCACCGTGGCCGAGTTCTTCCAGCGCGCCTTCGGGACGGACCTGCCGGAAAGCGCGGCGCGGGTGAAGGTGGCTTAGTCGTCGCCGGTCACCTTGTAGGCGACCCACGTCACCACGCCGGTGACGATGGCGCCGAAGACCGCCGCCCAGAAGCCGTGGACGTCGAAGCCCGGCAGCAGGAAGCCGACCAGGCCCAGCATCGCCGCGTTCACCACCAGCAGGAACAGGCCCAGCGTCAGCAGGGTGATCGGCAGGGTCAGGATGACGATGACCGGCCGGACGATGGCGTTGACCAGCCCCAGCAGGATCGCCGCCAGCAGGAGCGAGACGACGCCGTCCGACTCGATTCCCGGCACGATGAGCGAGGCGAGCCAGAGGCCCAGGGCTGCGATGAGGGCGCGGACGATGAAGCGGATCATGGCCAAAGCTTAGCCGCGTTCCCCGGCAGAAGAAAAGCCGCCATCCACGCTCGGGGACGGCGGCCTTGGCGGGAACCTGGGCGAGGGGCGCACCCGGTCCCGGCGCCTCCATAGAACGCCCGTCCCCCCGCCTCGTTCCCGGCCGCGCGGAGGGCCAAAATGAGCGTGTGGCGTCGCGCCGCTCTTTTCCCGGCGGCCGGGGTGGCGCATATGGGCGGCCATGACCGAACGCCCACTCGATGCCGCCTCAGCGGGGCCGGAACGCTCCTTCGGACTGGGACTGAAGCGGGGGCTGAAGCAGCGCTGCCCGGCCTGCGGCGAGGGGCGGCTGTACGCCCGCTACCTGAAGATCGAGCCGTCCTGCGAGGCTTGCGCACACCCGCTCGGCGACTACCGCGCCGACGACGGTCCGGCCTATGTGACCATCCTGCTGGTCGGCCACCTGCTGGTCGCGCCTATGCTGCTGTTCCCCTTCGTATGGGAATGGCCGCCGTGGGCGGTGCTGCCGCTGACCCTGATCCCGCTGGCCGCGGCGGTCCTGCTGACCCTGCCGCGCATCAAGGGCGCCTGGGTGGGCCTGTTGTGGGCCACCCGCGCCGGGGGCCGGGACGCCGAAGGATCGCCCCAGCTCTAGAGTTGATCGAGCCCATACGCCGCGTGCAGGGCGCGCACGGCCAGCTCGGTGTAGGCGGCGTCGATCAGCACGCTGATCTTGATCTCGGAGGTGGAGATCACCTGGATGTTCACGCCCTTGTCGGCCAGGGCCGAGAACATGGTCTTGGCCACCCCGGCGTGGGAGCGCATCCCGACCCCGATCACAGAGACCTTGGCTACGTCCTCATCCACGGCCACATGCTCGAAGCCGATCTCGCCCTTCAGGCCGCCGACGATCTCAAGCGCCCTTGCCGCATCGCGCTTGCCGACCGTGAACTCCATGTTGGCAGTCTCGGCCGTGCGGGCATGGCTCTGGACGATCATGTCGACGTTGACGTTGGCGTCGGCCAGCGCTCCGAAGATGGTCGAGGAGACGCCCGGATGGTCGGGCAGGCCGAACAGGCTGACCTTGGCTTCGTCGCGGCTGTAGGCCACGCCGCTCACGATGCGCTTTTCCACGATCTCCTCCTCGTCGCAGACGATAGTACCCTGGCCGGGCGCTTCGCCGGGCTCGACAAAAGACGACAGCACCCGCACGGGCACCCGCTGGGCCATGGCCAGCTCGACGGACCGGGTCTGCAGCACCTTGGCGCCGAGCGAGGCCATCTCCAGCATCTCCTCGTAGGAGATCTTGGCCAGCTTCCTGGCCTTGGCCTCGATGCGCGGGTCGGTGGTGTAGACGCCGTCGACGTCGGTATAGATGTCGCAGCACTCGGCCCCGATGGCGGCGGCGATGGCCACCGCGCTGGTGTCCGAGCCGCCCCGGCCCAGGGTGGCGATGCGGCCCTCGCGGGTCACGCCCTGGAAGCCGGCGATGACCGCCACCTCGCCGGCGTCGAGCGCGGCGGACAGCTTTTCGGGCGGAATTTCGTCGATACGGGCGCGGCCGTGGGCGTCGTCGGCGATCAGCGGGATCTGCCAGCCCAGCCAGCTCCTGGCCCGCAGGCCCATGTTGCGCAGGGTCATGGCCAGCAGCCCGGCGGTGACCTGTTCGCCGCTGGCGACGACGGTGTCGTACTCGTCGTCGCTTTCGGGGATGCCCTGGGCCGCACGGCCGGCGCCGTCGGTCCAGGCGACCAGTTCGTTGGTCTTGCCGGACATGGCGCTGACCACCACCGCGACCCGCTTGCCGGTCGCGACTTCGGCGGCCACCAGCCGCGCCACGCGCCGGATGCGCTCCAGGTCGGCCACCGAGGTGCCGCCGAACTTCATCACCAGCCGAGACACGAGCCTGCTACGCCCCCTTCGGATCACGGAATTTCCTTGCAGGCGGGAGCGGCCGGAGCCATCTCACCACGCAAGCCGCCGCCTTCTAGCGGCGAGAGCGCAGCATCGCAATGACCGACACCGCCGCCTGGAGCATCGACCCGCAGGAAGTGGAGCGCTTTTCGCGCATCGCGGCCGAATGGTGGGACCCCAAGGGCAAGTTCGCGCCCCTGCACAAGTTCAACCCGGTGCGCCTGGCCTTCATCCGCGAGCAGGCGCTGGCGCGCTTCGGCCGCGACGGCGCGGCGCGGGCGCCGTTCGAGGGGCTGCGGCTGCTGGACATCGGCTGCGGCGGGGGCCTGCTGTGCGAGCCCATGCGACGCCTGGGATTCGACGTGACGGGGGTGGACGCCTCGGAACGCAACATCGGCACGGCCAGCGCCCACGCCGCCCAGATGGGGTTGGCGGACATCACCTACCGCGCCACCACCGCCGAACAGATGGAATCCGAGGGCGCCGGGCCGTTCGACGTGGTGCTGAACATGGAGGTCATCGAGCACGTCGCCGACCCGGCCGAGTACCTGCGCACCACGGCGCGGCTGCTGGCCCCCGGCGGCCTGATGATCGTCGCCACCTTGAACCGCACGCTGAAGGCCCTGGCGCTGGCCAAGATCGGCGCGGAATACATCCTGCGCTGGGTGCCTGAGGACACCCACGATTGGCGCAAGTTCCTGAAGCCTGAGGAAATCCGCGGCTTCCTGTCGGGCCAGCCGGTCGAGGTGCAAGGGCCGTTCGGCGTGGCGTTCAACCCGCTGACCGGAAAGTGGACGCGATCCGGCGACACCGACGTGAACTACATGATGACGGTGACGAGGGCTCCCTAAAGCGGCGCCTCAGTTCAACTCGTCCTTCTTCGGCGGCAATGGCGCGACAGGCACGCCGTCATCGACCAGCGCCTTGACCTCCACCGGCGTCGCCTCGCCGTAGATGCCGCGTTCCTCCGACCGGCCTTCGTGGATGTCGCGGGCTTCCCGCGCGAACGCGTCTCCGACGTAGTCGAAGTTCTCCTCCACGTGGGCGCGGACCTTGCCCATCGCCTCCATCATCACCCCGCGCATCCGGGCCGGGAGCCCCGCGCCGGATTTCTGGGCCTTCGTGCCCGCGACGGCGGGGGCCATGATCTGCTTGGAGACGGCCTTCGAACCGCACGCCGGGCATTCGAGCAGCCCGCGCCGCGCCTGGTCGTCATAGTCCGACGAGGAGCCGAACCAGCCTTCGAACTCGTGATGGCGGTCGCAGGAAAGGGCGTACTTGATCATGGTCCGGTGAAGGGGCGCGCGTTCCTCAACGCGGGGATGGCGGCCCTGGCCTTGTCCACTTCCGCGAGGTCGAGGTCGGCGACAAGCACGCCGGGCTCGTCGTGGTCAAGCTTGCCCACGACTTCGCCCCACGGGCCGACGATCATCGACCGGCCCCAGGTGCCGCGCCCGTCCTCGTGGAAGCCGCCCTGCGCCGCCGCCAGCACGTAGGAGCCCGTCTCGATCGCCCGGGCGCGCAGCAGGATGTCCCAGTGCGCCTCGCCGGTCGGTCGGGTGAAGGCGGCGGGAACGGTCAGCACCTGGGCCCCCGCCACCGTCAAGGCGCGGTACAGGGCCGGAAAGCGCATGTCGTAGCAGATGGAAAGGCCCAGCCTTCCCAGCGGCGTATCGGCCAGCACCGCCGCCTGGCCGGGCTCGTAGACCTCGGACTCCCGCGCCTTCTCGCCGGTCGGCAGGTCGACGTCGAACATGTGCAGCTTGTCGTACTGCGCCGCCACCGACCCGTCCGGCGCGATCAGGAGCTGGCGGTTGGCGGCCTTGCCGTCCTCGCGCAGCACCAGGGCCGAGCCGATGTCCAGCCATACGCCCAGCTCCGCCGCCAGCGCCCGCAGGCCCTGCACCACCGCATCGTCCCCGGCGCTCCTCAGCAGCGGCAGCAGGACGGCGCGGTCGCGCTGGAGGATGTTGGTCCCCTCCGGCGTCAGGATGAACTGCGCGCCCTGCGCCGCCGCCTCGCGCACCAGCGGCTCGGCATGGGCGAGGGCTGCGGCGTGGGTCGCGGGGGTGCGGAGCTGGACGAGGGCGGCGCGCAGGGTCATCCGGCCAGCATCGGGTCCAGCTTCCCGGCCCGGTCGAGCGCCATCATGTCGTCGCAGCCGCCGATGTGCTCCTCGCCGACGAAGATCTGCGGGAAGGTCGAGCGGCCCGAACGGTCCATCATCTCCTTGCGCTTGTCGGGGTCCATCCCCGCCTCGATCTCGGTGAAATCGGCGCCCCTGTCCTGCAGGAGCTTCAGGGCGCGGGCGCAGTAGCCGCAGAAGGGACGGGTGTAGATGGTGACGTGGGCCATGGGTCTCTGACGCTGTTGCTGACGCTCATATAGTCGGATCGGCGGCGTCTTTCACCTTGGCGATGACCGCAAGGGTCACGGACGCCGCCCCCGCCAGCTTCAACGCGCGGGCGCAGGAATCGGCTGTCGCGCCCGTGGTCAGCACATCATCGACGAGCAGGATGCGGCGGCCGTCGACCAGCGGCCGCCGGGCCTTGAACGCTCCCGCCACGTTGCGGCGGCGGCCTCCGGCGCTGCGTCCGCCCTGGCTGGCGGTGGAGCGTGCGCGGACCAGCGCGTCCGGCAGGAAGTCCAGCCCCGCCATCCGCGCCAGGGGCCGCGCGACCTCGGCGGCCTGGTTGTAGCGACGGCGCAGCAGCCGCAGCCGGTGCAGCGGCACGGGGACCACCGCGTCGGCCTCCTCGATCAGCTCGCTGGCGGCGCGCGACAGCCAGCGGGCGAAGAGGCCGGAAAGGTCGGTGCGGTCGGCGTGCTTGAGTTGCAGGATCAGTTCGCGCGAATGCTCGTCGTAAAGGCAGGCCGCCCGCGCCCGGTCGAACCGGCGAGGCTTGGCGAGGCAAGCCGGGCAGCGGCTTCCGAGGTCGTATTCGAAGGGCGAGCCGCAGCCGTCGCACACCGGGTCCTCGATGAAGGCGATGCGGCTCCAGGCGTCAGCGCCCAGCCCCGGCGACAGGGCGGGTCCCCCGTCCAGCGCGGTCGGCGGCAACACGAGGTCGAGCGCGCGACGTCCGGCGGCTATAAGCCCCGGCCCAGGTTTCCATCGGCGCCGCGCCGCGCCATCTTGCAGGTCCATGTCCTCCGCCCCGCCCGTCCTCTTCGACCGCGCCCTGCACCGCCGCCGCCTCGACCGGGCCGCGCCCGGCTACGGCGCCGCCGACTTCCTCAAGCGCCGCGCGGCGGAGGACGCCGTGATGCGCCTGGAAGCGATCATGCGCCGCTTTCCGCTGGCCGTCGATCTGGGCGCCCGCAACGGGGCCTTCGCGGCGGCGCTGGCGGCCAGCGATGCGCGCGACAAGGTCGACGTCCTGTTCGAGACAGACCTGTCGGCGCCCATGCTCGCGCGGCCGGGCCTGCGGGCCGTGGCCGACGAGGAGCGGTTGCCGTTCAGGCCGGGGAGCCTCGACCTCGTCGTCTCCACCCTGGCGCTGCACTGGACCAACGACCTCGTCGGCGCGCTGGTCCAGGCGCGACGGGCGCTGCGGCCGGACGGGCTGTTCGTCGGCGCCTTCCTGGGCGGGGCGACCCTGACGGAGCTTCGCCAGTCGCTGATCGAGGCCGAGGCGGAACTGTCGGGCGGCGCCTCCCTGCGCGTCTCGCCGTTCGCGGACGCTTCGGACGGCGGGGCGCTGTTGCAGCGGGCCGGGTTCGCGCTGCCGGTGACGGATGTGGACCGGGTGAGCGTTCGCTACGCCCACCCCATCGAGCTGCTGCGCGACCTGCGGGCCATGGGGGAGACCAACGCCCTAATCGAACGCCCCCGCACGCCCCTGACCCGTCGCCTGCTGGGCCGGGCGCTGGACCTTTACGCCGAGCGGTTCGCGGAAGCCGACGGCCGGGTGAAGGCGAGCTTCGAGATCGTCACGGTCACCGGCTGGGCGCCGCACGAGAGCCAGCAGAAGCCGCTGCCGAGGGGATCGGCGAAGATGCGGCTGGCCGACGCCCTCGGGACCGTCGAGCACAAGGGCGAGGACTAGCTTTCGCCGCCGCCGGGGCCGATGGCGCCGCTCACCGTGTCGCTTATGTAGTCCATCTTGTCGCTGGCGGTGTTCCCGAACGCCGTCACCGAGGTCAGGATGGCGAGGAAGATCACCGCGATGATCAGGCCGTACTCGACGGCGGTCGCGCCGCGCTCGTCGCGCAGCAGCCTCAGAGGAAGTCGCGCAGGTAGGCGACCAGCGGCAGGTCCGCCGGGGGCATCGGATAGTCCGCGAGTTTGGCGGGCTTCACCCATGCAAGCGCCTCATGCTCCCGCGCCGTGACGAACCCGTCCCAGCGCCGCAGCAGGTAGAGTGGCATGAGGAGATGAAATGAATCGTAACCATGGCTGGCGAACACGAAGGGCGCCAGGCACGCCTCCTTGACGGTGACGCCCAGCTCCTCGTCCAGCTCGCGGATCAGGCATTCCTCGGGCGTCTCGCCGGGCTCGACCTTGCCGCCGGGAAACTCCCACAGGCCCGCGAGCTGCTTGCCTTTCGGCCGCTGGCAGATCAGCACGCAGCCGTCCGCGTCCACGAGGGCTGCGGCGGCGACGAGGACGAGGCGCCTGGTCAGGACCGGTAGTCCCCGTTGATGGCCACGTACTGCTTGGTCAGGTCGCAGGTCCACACGGTGGCCGAGCCCCTGCCGACGCCGACGTCGACGCTGACCTCCAGCTCCTGGTTCTTCATGTAGGCGCTCATCTTCGCCTCGTCGTAACCCTTGGCGACGGCGCCGTCGCGGGCGGCCCACAGCTTGCCGAAGCGCACGCTCATCCTCTCTCGGCTGACCGGCTCGTCGGCCCGGCCCACGGCCATGACGATGCGGCCCCAGTTGGCGTCCTCGCCCGCGAAGGCGGTCTTGACCAGCGGGCTCTCGGCGACGGTGCGGGCGATCTTGCGGGCCGAGGCGGGCGACTGTGCGCCGGTCACGGTGATCTTCACGAACTTGGTCGCGCCTTCGCCGTCCTTGACCAGCTGGTGCGCGAGGTTGAGCAGCACCGCCTCCAGCTTGACGCGGAAGTCGGCCAGCCGGTGATCCCCGGCCCTGGCGATCCGCGCCGCGCCGGACTGGCCGGTGGCGAACAGCAGCAGGGTGTCGTTGGTCGAGCGGTCGCCGTCCACCGTCACCGAGTTGAAGGTCGTACGGGCATAGAGCTGCACCAGCGTCTTCAAGGCCGCGGGCGCGATGGCCGCGTCGGTGACAACGAAGGCCAGCATGGTCGCCATGTCCGGCGCGATCATGCCCGAGCCCTTGGCGATCCCGGCGATCCTGACCCGCTTGCCGTCGATGCGGGCGGTGGCGGCCGCGCCCTTGGCGAAGGTGTCGGTGGTCATGATCGCCCGGCCCGCCGCCTCCCAGCCGTCGGCGTCCAGCCGCTGCTCGACCTCGGGCAGGCGGTTGGTGATCTTGGTGTCGTCCAGCAGCACGCCGATGACGCCGGTCGAGGCCATCATCACGTCGCGCTGGCGGCAGCCGAACCGCTTGGCCACCGCCGTCGCCACCCGCCGAACGGCGTCGGCGCCCGGCTTGCCGGTGAAGCTGTTGGCGCACCCGGCGTTGACCACCAGCGCCCGCACCCCCTCGCCGCCCGAGGCGTTCAGGTGGCGCTGGCACCAGTCGACCGGCGCCGAGCCGACGCCGTGGCGGGTGAAGACCCCCGCCGCCGTCGTGCCGGGAGCGAAGCGCATGACCAGCAGGTCGTCGCGCTCGTGCTTGTAGAAGCCCGCCCGGCCGGTCGCCAGCGTGACCCCCGCGATGGCGGGAATCTTCGGGAAGGGCACGGCCATGGGCGACACGGCCAGCCCCGGCTTGCCCGGCGCGGCGGCTTCGGGCGCGGCGGCCTTCTTCGGTGCGGCGCGCTTGATGACGGAGGTCAGGGCCTTGCCCACCTGGGTTTGCGGCGTCTTGCTCATGCTTTCGGGGCGGGCTCGGCGGTTTTCTCGGGGGCCTTGGGGGCCGGTTTGGGGGCGCCCTTGGGGGCGGAGGCGGGCTCCTTCGGGGCGCCGGGTATTTCGGGCGTGCGGCCCAGGAGCACCTCGACCTTGGCGTCGCCGCGCAGCTTCTCCAGCAGGTCGCGGACCTGATCGTAGGTCAGGAAGCGGACGATCTGCGGCCGGGCGGCCTCCAGGGTGATCGGGGCCTCCTGGCGGCGATCCTCGACCTTGACGACCGCGAAGCCGCCCTCGGTGGCGAACGGCCCCACGAGGTCGCCGACCTTCGCGCCCTTCAGGGCGCCCGCGTAGGCGTCCGGCATGACGTCGGTGGTGAAATAGCCGAGGTCGCCGCCGTTGAAACGGGTGGCGCCGTCGATCGACCGCTCCATCGCCAGCGCGTCGAAGGAGGCCCCGGCGGCCAGCAGTTTCTTGACCTGCTCGCCGTCTTCCTCGGTGGCGACGAGGATCTGCCGCGCCTTGATCTCCTCGGACTGGCGCGAGAGCTTCTGCTGCTCCTGATAGAGAGAGCGGATGGCGTTCTCGTTGACCGCCTTCTCCACCGTGCTCTCGACCAGCATGTCACCCAGGATGCGCTCGCGGGCCGCCGCCAGCCGCCGCTGGGCGACCGGGTCCTTGTCGAGGTCGCGCTCCAGCGCCTCGGCGGCCAGCAGCTTCTGGTCCACCACCTCGTCCAGCACCCGGCGGAACAGGTCCGAGGACTGGTCCAGCGGCTCGCCCTCGCCGATCAGCCCCTGGGCCACCGCCTCGCGCTTGACGTCGGAGGCCCAGACCGAGCGGCCGTCGACCCGCGCCACGGCCTCGTCGCCCGGCTCCGGCGGCTTCTCGGAGCCCTTGCGCTCGCCGCAGGCCGAGATCGCCAGCGCCAGCGCCAGCGCGGCGACGACACGGGATGGGGTCTTCATGGCTGCCTCCGGCGCCGTTTCGCCACAGTCCCCCGCTCCCTAACGCCAAAGGCGGCGCCACGCCACTCCCCAGGGGCCGGCCGCGTTGACTTCGAAGGGTCCGCTGCTTAAGTCTCCCGCGCGCTTAACAGAGCGTTTTTCCGAGCGGCCGCGGCTTGCTCGACCGTCCTGGAAACCCTCCCGCATGCTCGGCTTCGCCAAAAAGCTTTTCGGCTCCTCGAACGACCGCAAGGTCAAGACTTTCGCCGCCCGTGTCGGCGCGATCAACGCCCTGGAGCCGCAGTTCGAGGCGCTGTCCGACGACGAACTGCGCGCCAAGACCGCCGAGTTCAAGGACCGCGTCGCCAAGGGCGAGAGCCTGGACGCCCTCCTGCCGGAAGCCTTCGCCGCCGTGCGCGAGGCCTCCAGGCGGTCCATCGGCCTGCGCCACTTCGACGTGCAGATGATCGGCGGCATGGTCCTGCACCAGGGCGGCATCTCGGAGATGCGGACCGGGGAGGGCAAGACCCTGGTCGCCACCCTGCCCGTCTACCTGAATGCGCTGGCGGGCAAGGGCGTCCACGTCATCACCGTCAACGACTACCTGGCCAGCCGCGACGCCGAGTGGATGGGCCGCATCTACCGCTTCCTCGGCCTGTCCGTCGGGACCATCGTCCACGGCCTGTCCCAGGGCCAGCGCCAGCAGGCCTACCGCAGCGACATCACCTACGGCACGAACAATGAGTTCGGCTTCGACTACCTTCGCGACAACCTCGTCTACGACAAGACCGAGATGGTCCAGCGCGGCCACCACTTCGCCATCGTCGACGAGGTGGACTCCATCCTGATCGACGAGGCCCGCACGCCGCTCATCATCAGCGGCCCGACCGAGGACCGCTCGGAGCTGTACCGGACCATCCACGCGGTGGTGCTGGAACTCATCAAGGACCCGACCACCTTCGAGCACGACGAGAAGCAGCGCCAGGTGCTGCTGACCGAGGAGGGCGCCGAGCGGGTCGAGCAGGTCCTTCAGGAGGCCGGCCACCTGGCCGAGGACACCACTGGCCTCTACGAGGCCGCCAACGTCTCGGTGGTTCACCACGTCAACCAGGCGCTGCGGGCCAACATCCTCTACACGCGTGACAAAGACTACATCGTCAAGGCGGGCGAGGTGATCCTGATCGACGAGTTCACCGGCCGCATGATGCAGGGCCGCCGCCTGTCGGAGGGCCTGCACCAGGCCATCGAGGCCAAGGAAGGCGCCGAGATCCAGCCCGAGAACCAGACCCTGGCCTCGGTGACGATCCAGAACTACTTCCGCCTCTACGACAAGCTGTCGGGCATGACCGGCACCGCCGCCACCGAGGCGCAGGAGTTCGGCGACATCTACAAGATGGAGGTCTCGGAAATCCCGACCAACCGCGCCGTCGCGCGGATCGACGAGGACGACGAGGTCTATCGGACCACCGCCGAGAAGAACGCCGCCATCCTCATCCAGATCGAGGACTGCCACCGGCGCGGCCAGCCGATCCTGGTCGGCACCGTCTCCATCGAGAAGTCGGAGCAGCTCTCGGAACTGCTGGCCAACCACCAGTGGGAAAAGGACGGCAAGAAGCAAAAGGGCATCCCGCACAACGTGCTGAACGCCCGCTACCACGAGCAGGAAGCCTTCATCGTCGCCGACGCGGGCATCCCCGGCGCCGTGACCATCGCCACCAACATGGCTGGCCGCGGCACCGACATCCAGCTCGGCGGCAACACCGACATGCACATGGCCAAGTGGCGCCAGGAGCAGAAGGGCCTGGGCATCGAGCCAAGCCCGGAAGCCGAAGCCGCCGAGAAGGCCGACTTCGAAGAGGGCTCGGCCGCCCTGAAGAAGCAGGCGCTGGACGCAGGCGGCCTCTACGTCCTGGGCACCGAGCGCCACGAGAGCCGCCGCATCGACAACCAGCTTCGCGGCCGCTCGGGCCGCCAGGGCGACCCCGGCCGCTCGAAGTTCTTCCTGTCGTGCGAGGACGACCTGCTGCGCATCTTCGCCGGTGAGCGCCTGGACGCCATCATGCGGACCTTCGGCGTTCAGGAAGGCGAGGCCATCACCCACAAGTGGCTGAACAGCGCCATCGCCACCGCCCAGAAGCGCGTCGAGCAGCGCAACTACGAGATCCGCAAGAACCTGCTGAAGTACGACGACGTCGTGAACGACCAGCGCAAGGCCGTGTTCGAGCAGCGCCAGGAGTTCATGGAGGCGACCGACCTCTCGGAGATCATCACCGAGATGCGCCAGGACGTCATCGACGACCTGATCGACCGCCACCTGCCGCCCAAGGCCTACGCCGAGCAATGGGACATCGAGGGCCTGGACGAGCGCGTCCGCTCGGTGCTGGGCATGGAGTTGCCCCTGCGCGACTGGGCGGCCGAGGAGGGCATCGCCAACGACGAGATCCGCGACCGCATCCGCGAGGCGTCCGACGCCCGCTTCGTCGAGCGCGAGGCCCTGCTGTCGGCCGAGCAGATGCGTTCCGTCGAGAAGAATTTCCTGTTGCAGATGATCGACCTGCAATGGCGCGAGCACCTGATGCACCTCGACCACCTGAGGAACGTCATCGGCCTGCGGGGTTACGGCCAGCGCGATCCGCTCAACGAGTACAAGACCGAAGCCTTCTCGCTGTTCGAGACCCTGCTCTCCAACCTGCGCACCAACGTCACCCGCTGGCTGATGACGGTGGAGATCCAGTACGCCGAGCCCGAGCCCGATCCCCTGCCGCCGGGCCTGGTCGAGGTCCACATGGACCCGACGACCGGCGAGAACGAGCGGGCGCTGGCCTTCGCCGGCGCGGGCGCGGACATAGGCGCCGAGCAGCGCGCGGCCCTGCCGATCTCGGCCCTGCCCGAGGGCTGGGAACGCACCGGCCGCAACGCCCCCTGCCCCTGCGGCTCGGGCGCCAAGTTCAAGCACTGTCACGGGTCGCTGGTCTAGGTGGCCGCCGCTTCCCGGATGCGGTTTAATCCGCCTTCGGAGGAGACCATGCGAGCCTGGATCGGAGCCCTGGCCCTGCTAGCGGCGGGCGGTTGCGCCGCGCCCAAGGAAGCCCCGCTGCCGGAGCCGGAAGACCCGTACGTCTGGACGCTGGTCGGCGGCGCCAAGGGGCGCACGGTCCTGCACTACGGCGCGGACGGTCTCCGCTTCGAATGCGCCGACGGCTCGGGCGCCGTCTCCTTCACCACACCCCTGAGGCCGCAGGACGAGCCGCACGCGCCCGGCGCCAGGTGGCAGGCCGCCGTGCTGCTGGAGGTCGCCGACCTGGCCGTCGTCTATCCGGTGGAGGCGGAGACGGGCGAGACTGAGGCCATCGGTAGGGGCCAGGCGGAGGCGGACCACCCCGTCCTGACCGCCTTCGCCGAGAGCGGCGAGATCGTTGTCGACGGAGTCATGCAGGCCGCCGAGAGCCGGGCGGAACGGGCGGACATTCGCCGCTTCTTCGACGTCTGCGATTGATGGGTGTCGGTTTCACCATCTTCGAAACCGCGCTGGGATGGTGCGCCCTGGCCTGGAGCGAGCGCGGCGTCGTCCAGGGCTGGCTGCCCGCCGAGACGCAGGCGCAAGTCCGCGCGGCGGTCGCCCGCAAGCGGCCCGAGGCGGTGGAGGCAGAGCCCCCCGCCTTCGCCGCGGACGCCGCGCGGGACGTGGCGGCGCTGATGGCGGGCGAGACCCCGGACCTGGGCGCCGTTCCGCTCGATCCGCAGGACATCCCGGAGCTGCACCAGCGCGTCTACGAGATCGCCCGCGCCATCCCCATCGGCGATACGCTGACCTACGGCGAGGTCGCGACGAAGCTCGGCGACAGGAACCTCGCGCGCGAGGTCGGGCGGGCGCAGGGGCTGAACCCCTATCCGCCCATCGTGCCCTGCCACCGCATCCTGGCGGCGAGCGGCAGGACCGGCGGCTTCTCCGCCCCCGGCGGGGTGACGACCAAGATGCGGCTGCTCAACGTCGAGCGGGCGCAGGGGAACGAGGCCCCGTCGCTGTTCGGCGACCTGCCCCTTGCGGCGCCCCCTAGGCGCTGACCCAGTTGCCGTGGAAGCCGAAGGGCGCGCGGCGCGGCATCTTCGCCGCCGCCACCGGCCCGGCGGCCATGTCCTGGGCCTCGAACACCAGCATCTCGCTGACGCCCTCCCCGGCGCGGTAGGCCACGGCGGTGATCCAGCCGTCGCCCTCGGTCGCGTCCGCGGAGCGCGGCACGAACACCGGCTCGGAGATGGCGTCGCCGTCCGGCAGCATCCAGGTGGTGCGTCGCCCCGTCGCAAGGTCGATATGGGCCAGGCTGTCGTTGCGGATGTCGCCCGCCCTGCGCGCCTGGCCCGCGATCCAGCCGTGGCGGTTGGCGCGCATGGCGAAACGGTCGTCGCAGCGCGGGAACTCCCCCGCCAGGTCGTCGAGCTGCTCCTCGGCCACCGAGTCGGTGGAAAGGTCGAACACCCACCGCACCAGCACGGCGGCGGCGTTGCGGCCGGGTGAGCCGTCGGCGGCTGGGAAGAAGGGCGCGCTGGGATACTTCATCACGTCGGCGACGATCCGGCCGTCCTCGTCCCAGGCGTTCATGACGTGGAAGACGTAGGCCGGGTCGGTGTGGAACCAGCGCAGGGAGGCCACGCCTTCGTCCCGCCGCATGACCGCGATCATGGCGGGCTTGTCCGGCTCCCAGGCGAAGGGCGGACCGCCGCGCATGGCGCGTTGCAGGTCGCCGGTCAGCGGCAGCACGGGGATCAGCACGTGGGCGCGGGTGACCATGAGGTCGTGGATCATCGAGCAGTAGGGCGCCTCGAAGTCCTCGCGCCGCACCAGCGCGCCGGTCGCATCCGCCACGCCCCAGCTCACCACGTTGGTGAAGGGCATCATGCCGGTGGCGTAGGAGAAGAAGATCATCTCCCCCGTCTCGGGGTCGAGCTTGGGGTGGGCCGTGAACTTGCCGCCGAAGTCGCGGTAGCCCCGCGAGGCGAGCGAGCCCGGCTCCATCTCGAACGGCGGATGGGCTTCCTCCAGCGCCAGCAGGCGCCCGGCGTGGAAGACGATGTTGGTGTTGGCCACCCCCGAGTCCCGCCCGATGTAGTCCGGGTCGGTGGTGAAGGGGTTGCCGAAGGTCCCGAACAGCGCCTTGCCCGCCGCGTTCTCCGCCTCCCACTTGGGGGTGCGGACGTAGCGGTTGCGGTAACGGACCCGGCCGTCCTCGACCGTGAAGGCGTGGACCATGCCGTCCCCGAAGAACCAATGGTGCTGGTCGTCGCGCGGATCGAACTGCGGGTTGGGGCCGGTGCGGTAGAGGGTCCCGGCCAGGCCCGCGGGCATCTCGCCGGTCACCACGAGGTCGAAGTCGTCTTCCGACCGCACCGGGGCGAAGTTGCCCGCCAGGAACGGATTGATGCGCACCGAGCCGTCCATCGCCGCCTCCATTATGTCTTACGTTGTAAATTTATGACGTAAGCGATATGCCGGGTCAAGAGGCCCTTCGCACCCATGCCCCGCGTCCTGACCGAAACCGATGTCGCCGACTTCCGCGAGCGCCTGTGCGCCGCGGCCGAGACGCTGTTCGACCAGCACGGCCCGGACGGCGTGACGATGCGCCAGCTCGCCGCCGCCCTGGGGGTCAGCCCGATGACCCCCTATCGCTACTTCAAGGACAAGGAGGCGATCCTCGCCGCCGTCCGCGCGGGCGGCTTCAACCGCTTCGCCACGGCGCTGGAGGCGGCCTACGACAGCGAGACCGAGGCGCTGGCCCGCACCCGGGCGGTCGGCGACGCCTATGTCGACTTCGCCCTGGGCGAGCCCGCCGCCTACCGGCTGATGTTCGACCTGATGCAGCCGCACGAGGGAGACTATCCCGAGCTGATGGAGGCCGAGACCCGCGCCCGCCGCACCCTGACCCGCCACGTGCAGGGCCTGATCGAGGCCGGGCTGATCAAGGGCGAGGCGCGGATCATCGCCCACATGTTCTGGTCGGCCCTGCACGGCTCCATCGTGCTCCAGCTCTCCGGCAAGCTGTCGTCCGAGATCGACCCCGGAGCCCTGCGCCGCGAGATGTTCCTGACCATGGCGCGCGGGCTGGGGTTGACGTTCGCGACGTAAGGCGGCGCTTGATTTGGGCATGACCACGATCACCCCCTTCGAAGCCGCCTGGACCGAAGCCGAGGTCGGCAAGGTGCTGGACCTCGTGCGCGCCTATCCCTTCCCGCCCGCGCCTGCGAACGGCGAGTGGGGATACGGGACCGACGCCGACTACCTGCGAAAGCTCTGCGCCCGCTGGGCGGACGGCTACGACTGGCGCGCGGCGCTGGCCGAGCTGAACCGCTTCCCGCAGTTCACGGCCCGCGTCGAGGACTTCGACATCCACTTCGTCCACGTCGTCGGCGAGGCGGGCGGCAAGCGGCCGCTGCTGGTCAGCCACGGCTGGCCGGGCTCGCACTACGAGTTCTGGGACGTGATCGGCAAACTCGCCTTCCCCTCGCGCCACGGGGGCGACCCGGCAGACGCCTTCGACCTCGTCATCCCGTCCCTGCCCGGCTTCGGCTTCTCGTCCAAGCCGGTGCGCCCCTTCGGCCAGCGGGCCACGGCGCGGCTGTTCAACACGCTGATGACGCAGGTGCTGGGCTACGAGACCTACCTCGCCCAGGGCGGCGACTGGGGCGGATTGGTGACCAGCTACCTCGGCCTCGACCACGGCGCGCACGTCCGCGCCATCCACCTCAACATGATGGCCCTGCGTCCCTTCGGCGGACCACAGACGGAAGCCGAGAAGACTTGGATCGCCCGGTCCAACACCATGATGGACTTCCTGGGCGCCTACTTCCGGCTCCAGGTGTCGAAGCCGCAGTCGCTGGCCTGGCTGGCGGCCGGGAACCCGGTCGGCCAGGCCGCCTGGATCGTCGAGCGCTTCCACGACTGGTCCGACCTGCGCGGCAAGACGTTCGAGGAGGCGTACCCCCTGGACCGCCTGCTGACCAACGTCATGCTCTACGTCATGACCGGCTCGTTCACGACGGCGGCCTGGTACTACCGCGCCGTGCTGGAGGAAGGCGGCGTATTCCTGGCGGAGGGCCAGCGGTGCGAAACCCCCACCGCCTTCGCCAACTTCCCCGGCGAGCCCCTCTACGCCGCCCCGCCGCAGAGCTGGGCCGAGCGCGCCTACAACATCGTCCGCTGGACCGACATGCCGCGCGGCGGCCACTTCGCCGCGATGGAGGAGCCGGACCTCTACGTGGAGGACGTGCGGGCGTGGGG
>CAZOHI010000026.1:0-46236 GCA_964579695.1 uncultured Caulobacter sp.
ATTTCCGAAAATTTCAATTGCGGCGTCCAGGGTTCGGGCGTCGAGAATGGCTCTTACGGAGCGAGGGCCGATGTCGTCCTCGCGTTTGGGTGGGCCATGGCTTCGTCGCCGAAGCATCCGGTGGAAGCGCCGCCCGCCGTCGTCGATACGGCGCGGCGGGACGAGGAGCTGCGCGCCTGGATGGTCCAGTATGGGCCGGGCGTGCGCCGCTTCCTGCTCAAGCGGGTGGCCGCGTCCGAGGTCGACGACCTGGTGCAGGAGGTCTTCCTGTCGCTGCGGACCCGGGGCGCGACGACCAGCATCGAGAATGTCGAGGGCTATCTGTTCCGCACGGCGGTCAGCGTGCTGGCCCGCCAGCGGCGGCGGCAGACCTGGCGGTGGGGGCGGCAGGAGCAGCTCGATGCGGCGCCCGAGGGCCTGGACGAGCTGTCCCCCGAGCGCATCCTGATCAGCCGCGAGGCGGTCGCCAGCGTGGTCGCCGCCTTGAAGCGCCTGCCCCGCCGGCGGGCCGAGGCGTTCGCGCTCAGCCGGTTCCAGCACCTGTCCAACGAACAGGTCGCCCGGCGGATGGGGATTTCGGTGAAGTCGGTGGAGGAACTGCTCCGCCTGGCCATGGGGCAGCTCATGGCCGAGCTGGGGCCGGATCGATGAGCGGGATGGACCGCAGGACCGCCATCGACTGGTTCGTGCGCCGCCGCACCGCCTCGCGGCCCGTGGCGGCGGACGGCTTCGAGGCCTGGCTGGAGGGCTCGGCCGAGCACGCCGAAGCCTATGCCGACGTCGAGCGGCTGTGGGCCGCCGCGTCCGAGGTCGCCGACGATCCCGAAATCCGCGCCTGGCGCTCGGAACTCGACCGGGGGCTCGACCGCGCCCGGTTCGGCCGCCGGGCCATCGCCGCGGGGATCGCGGCGGCGGTGGTCGGGCTTTCGGGCCTGGGGGTTCGTGAGCTGGTCGCGCCCAGGCCCCTGGCCGACCAGTCGTTCAGGACCGAGGTCGGTCAGCAGGCGACCGTCACCCTGCCGGACGGCTCGTCCGTCACGCTCAATACAGACACCGTGGTGCGCACCCGCGCCGACGGCGACCGCCGCCTCGTCTACCTGGAGAAGGGCCAGGCCTTCTTCCGGGTGGCCAAGGACCGCCGGCGGCCGTTCGTGGTCGCCGCCGCCGGCCGCACCGTCACCGCGCTCGGCACCGCCTTCGACGTGCGGGTGGACCGGGGCGGGCTGAAGGTCGTGCTGGTCGAGGGCAAGGTGCGGGTCGAGAGCCCGCCGCCGAAGGCCGGGGCCGCGCCCGCCGCCGCCGCCACGGAGGCGGCCATCGCCACGGAAATGGGGCCGGGGTCCCAGCTCGTCGCCCCCAGCGGGGCCGAGTGGCGGGTGGCCAGGACCGATGTCGCCCGCGAGACAAGCTGGCTGAACGGCCAGATCGTCATCAGGGACCAGCCGCTGGGCGAGGCCATCCGGGAGCTGAACCGCTATTCCCGGCGCAAGATCGTCCTGGGGGAGCCGGCCCTCGCGCAGGTGCGGGTCAGCGGCGTCTTCCGCCCCGGCGACCTGGAGGGGTTCGCCAAGGCGCTGAAGACTTCGGGCATGGCCGAGGTCGACCCGGAATCCGACAATGAATTCCTTATCGTGGCGGCCAGATGAAAAAAATTGGGGGGATTTCCAGGGTTGGACTGCGCGCACCGGCTCTTACCAAGTAGTGGGGGCATGATCCCCCGGACTATATTGGGGGGAAAGATGCGTCTTCTTGGACAGGCTGGGCGCGTGCGCCTTTTTCTCGGCGCGGCGGCGGGGGCCCTCGCCCTTTCCGCGGGCGTCGCCGGCGCGCAGGAGCGGGCGCCGATAACCATCGGGCCGCAGCCGCTCGAATCCGCCCTCTACGACTTCGGCGGCCAGACCGGCCTGCAGGTGCTGTTCGCGCCGGGGCTGGCGACGGCCAAGCGCACGGCCGGGGTTTCCAGCGAGACGGACGTCGACCTCGCCATGACCCGCCTGCTGGCGGGCACGGGGCTCGTCTATCGCCGCGACGGCGACATGCTGGTGATCGTCCAGGCGGGGGAGGGCGGCGGCCCCCAGGGCGCAAGCGCCGGGGACGTTGATGCGCTCATCGTCACGGCGCAGAAGAAGGAAGAGAATATTCAGGACGTGCCGATCGCGATTTCCGCGTTCAGCCAGAGGGCGCTGGACGAGCAGAAGATCGAGGGCGGCTACGACCTGCTGAAGGCGGTGCCGAACGTCACCTTCTCGAAGTCCAACTATTCCAGCTACAATTTCTCGATCCGAGGGGTCGGCACCAAGGCCGTCTCGGCAACGAGCGACCCTGGCGTTGCTGTGTCGTTCAACAACGTCTCTCTGCTGCGAAATCGTCTCTACGAACAGGAATACTTCGACGTCGAGCGCGTCGAAGTATTGCGCGGGCCTCAAGGCACCTTGTACGGCCGCAACGCCACGGGCGGCGTGGTCAACATGATCACTGCCAAGCCGCGGTTCGACGAGGTAGATGGGCAGGTCAAGGCCGAGGTCGGCAACTACGACGCCCGCCGCATGTCGGCGATGGTCAACGTGCCGCTGGTCCAGGGCAAGCTGGCGGTCCGCATCGCCGGGGCGGCGACGGAGCGCGACGGCTACGGATTCAATCTGACGACGGGAGAAGACACCGACAACCGCGACCTTTGGTCGGCTCGCGTCACGCTGGGTTTCAATCCGGTCGAAAGCTTGCGCGCCAACCTGATCTGGGAGCGCTTCGAGGAAGACGATCAGCGCCTGCGCACCGGCAAGCAGCTATGTCACCGCGACCCGGGCCTCGAAAGCATCATCAACGCCCAGGTGCTGAATCTCAATGGAACGCCGGACCGGCTGATCACGGTCGAGAATCTGGATCGGTTCGCTCGTGGGCGCCTCAGTCAGGGATGCAAGATGGGCTCCCTCTACGAGGCGGGCGCCTATGGCCGGCCCAACGGATTCGCCATTCCGTTCCTGCCCATCATGATGACCGACATCGGCTACTCTGGGTACGACAAGCCCGCGTCGGATCCTACGCGCAAGGCCGTGCCGCTTGTAAGCCGGGATCGCGATCCCTATGGCGACGGGATGCAGTCCCGGGACCTTCGGGCAATCGAAAGCATCATTGCACCCGAATACCGAGCAAAGGCGGACATCCTTGCACTCAATATAGACTTCGATATCACGGATACGCTGACCTTATCCTCTCAGACGGCCTACAACGAGGATTCCGTCTACTCCCTCCAGGACTATATGCGGTTCTCGACCCAGCCCATATTCCCGGACACGACGGTGCTTTACGGTGCGGATGGGGAGACCCTCAATGACCCTGGCGTCCGGGGCCACATGCCGGCTGGCGTGTTTACCGATCCGCAAATCGGCCCCTCCGACTCGTTGAAGGGGTTTGAGGTGTCTTCGAGCGAGAGCAAGCAATTTTCTCAGGAATTCCGTATCCAGTCGGATTTCGAAGGGTCCGTGAACTTCAGTGCCGGCTTGAACTATCTTCGCTTCAAGGGCGTCAACGACTATTTTCTTTTTCTGAATATTGTCACGCTGCTTGCACAGTATTATCATAATGCGGACGGATATAGCCCTGACATGCCGGGCGCCATCTATGTCGACGACAGTCCGTTCGACCAGCTCGTTGGCGATGGGCACAACTATTTCCGCAATCAGAACCCTTATCGGCTGGAATCCAAGGCCGCGTTCGGCGAACTCTACTGGCAGGCATCAGACACCCTGAAGCTCACGGCGGGCCTTCGCTACACGGACGACCGCAAAATCTTCACCCTGTGGCCCAGCCACCTCATGGTCCTGAACAGCGCGAACTCCCGCTATGGACCGAGGGGGGACATCAAGCAGAAATGGCAGGAAGTCACAGGACGCCTCGGCGTCGACTGGACGCCAGAACTCGGCTTCACCGACGACACGATGGTCTATGCTTTCTATTCTCGCGGTTACAAGGGCGGCGGCGCCAATCCGCCCCCGGCGAAGAGTCCCTACGAATTCCTCCAAGTGACGACACCCCGGACCTTTGAGCCAGAGTTCGTCGACGCCTTCGAAGTCGGGACGAAGAATTCCCTTCTGGACGGCGCGCTGATGCTGAACGGCGCAGCGTTCTACTATGACTACAAGGACTATCAGGTTTCCAAGGTCGTCGATCGAACCATCGTCAACGAAGGCTTCGATGCCGAGATGTGGGGCGCTGAGCTTGAGGCGCTATGGCGGCCGACCCGCAATCTGCGGCTCAACGCTAATGTCGGGTATCTGAAGACAAGGATCGGCGATGGCGAGCGTTCGCTGGATATTTTCAACCGGACCCAGGGAAATCCTGACTGGATCGTCATGATCCCGTTTGCGCAGCAATCGTCCAATTGCATAATGCCCAAGGCCTATGTGGCCGAGCAGATCGAATTGGCGCGGCTGTTCAATCTGGGCCCCGGCTACAATGGCGATGCGCTGAATTTCCTCACCTACGGAGGTTGCCTCGCCTATGTGACGGACTTCGATCCCATGGCGGCGAAGCTGCAGGCCCTGTACGGAGAGGAAAGCAATCAGGGGCAGGGCTTCCTGGCCGACGTTTCCGGGAATGAGTTGCCAAACTCGCCCCGGTGGACGCTGTCTCTGGGGGGCGACTACACGTGGGAACTCGACAACGGTTGGGAAGTGAACCTTCGGGGGGACTACTACCGTCAGGCCGACTCCTGGTCACGGGTCTATGCCGAAGTGTCGGATCGTCTGCGAGGCTGGGACAACGTCAACCTGTCGCTGACGGTTTCCCGCCCTGAAGATGACGTGACTGTCCAGCTCTACGCCAAGAACGTCTTCGACAAGACGCCGATCACCGACGCCTTCCTGAACTCGGACTCGACGGGCATGACCACCAACGTCTTCGTCCTCGACCCCAGGCTCATCGGCTTCTCGATCAGCAAGGGCTTCTAGACCCTTCCCCAGAAGGCGGCGGAGCGATCCGCCGCCTTTCCCTTACCCCAGCAGCCGCACGCAGGCCGGGATCAGGTCCGTATAGCCGTCGATCAACACGTCGGCGCCCAGGTCCGCGCAGGGGATTTCCGTGTAGCCGAAGCTGACGGCGATCACCGGCAGGCCGGCGTTGCGGGCCGCATTGACGTCCGTCTCGCTGTCTCCGACCAGCAGGGCGCGGGAGGCGACGCCTCCGCAAGCCTCGATGGCGGCCAGCAGGTGGCGAGGGTCCGGCTTGGCGGCCGGGGCGGCGTCCGCGCCGACGACGGCGTCGAACAGGCCGCGCAGGCCCAGCGCATCCAGCAGGGCGATGGACAGGTCCGTGCGCTTGTTGGTGCAGACGGCCAGCCTGGCGCCCGCTTCGCGCAGGGCGCGCAGCGTCTCGGGGACCTGCGGGAAGGGCCTGCTGTCCTGTGCGATCCGCGACAGGTAGAGGGCGATGAACCGCTCGGTCAGGCGCGTGGCGTCCGGCTCCTCCAGCGGCTGGCCCGCCTCGGTGAAGCCGCGCACCAGCAGGGCGCGGGCGCCGCGTCCCACCATCATCCGCACGGCGTCGAAGGGCAGGGCGGGCAGGCCCTCGTCCTCCAGCACCGTGTTCAGCGTGCCGACGAGGTCCGGCGCGGTGTCGACCAGGGTCCCGTCGAGGTCGAAGGCGATGGCGGCGCCGGAAAGGCTCTGGAGGTCATGCATCGCCCCGGCGTTTCGGCTAAAGGCTGGTGAATTGCAACGCCCACGAGTCGGGAGCCGCCCATGACGCCGCGCGCCGCCGTGATCCTCGCCGCCGGGCAGGGGACGCGGATGAAGTCCCCCACGCCCAAGGTGCTGCACCGGGTCGGCGGGCGAACCCTGCTCGACCACGCCATCGACGCGGCCCTGGCGCTGGGCTGCGAGAATGTGGTGGTGGTGGCCGGCGCCCACAGCCCGCAGGTCGGCGAGCATGCCGCAAAGCGCGGCGTCGCCGTCGCCATCCAGGACCCGCCGCTCGGCACCGGCCACGCCGTGCTGGCGGCGCGCGAGGCGCTGGCGGGCTTTTCCGGCGACGTGGTGGTGACCTACGCCGACGTGCCGCTGCTGACCGCCGAGGCGGTGGCTCCGCTGTTCGATCTGCGGGCCAAGGGGGCGGACGTGGCGGTGCTGGGCTTCGAGGCCGCCGACCCCGGCGCCTATGGCCGCCTGATCATCGACCCGCACGGCGGGCTGCTGCGCATCGTCGAGGCCAAGGACGCCAGCGAGGCCGAACTGCACGTCCGCCATTGCAATTCCGGCGTACTGGCGGCGGACGCGGGGTTGCTGTTCGACCTGCTGGACAACGTGGGCGCCGACAACGCCAAGGGCGAGTACTACCTGACCGACGTCGTCGGGCTGGCGCGGGGGCGGGAGTTGTCGGCGCGGGTGGTCTTCGCGTCCGAGGAGGCGGTGCAGGGCATCA
This sequence comes from uncultured Caulobacter sp., assembly GCA_964579695.1. Taxonomy (GTDB): domain Bacteria; phylum Pseudomonadota; class Alphaproteobacteria; order Caulobacterales; family Caulobacteraceae; genus Caulobacter. Next base: position 6,415 of record CAZOHI010000026.1, read on the forward strand.
ACGCGCAGGGCGAACTGGCGCTGGCCGAGGCCGCCTGGCAGCGCCGCCGCCGGGCCGCCCTGATGGCCGAGGGTGTAAGCATGACGGCGTCGGAGACGGTCTTCCTGTCGTGGGACACCGAGGTCGGCGCGGGCGCGCTGGTCGAGCCGAACGTCGTCTTCGGGCCGGGCGTCAGGGTCGAGGGCCGCGCCGTCATCCGCGCCTTCAGCCACCTGGAGGGCGCCGTCGTCCGGGCAGGGGCCATCGTCGGCCCCTACGCCCGCCTGCGCCCTGGCGCCGACATCGGCGAGGACGCCCACATCGGCAACTTCGTCGAGGTCAAGAAGGTGCGCGTGGGCAAGGGGGCGAAGGCCAACCACCTCGCCTACCTCGGCGACGGCACGGTGGGGGCGAGGGCCAACATCGGCGCGGGCACGATCTTCTGCAACTACGACGGCTTCGACAAGCACGAGACCCATGTGGGCGAAGGGGCCTTCATCGGCTCCAATTCCTCGCTGGTCGCGCCGGTGCGGATCGGGGACGGGGCGTTCACGGGCTCGGGCTCGGTGATCACCAAGGACGTGGAGGAGGGCGCCCTGGCGCTCGGCCGGGGCGAGCAGTCGGCGAAGGCCGGCTGGGCGGCGCGGTTCAGGGCCGCCAAGCTGGCGAGGAAGAAGACATGAGCGCGGACGATCAGAAGCGGGCCTCGGGCGAGGCCGCCGCCGAACTGGTGGAGGCCGGCATGGTCGTCGGGCTGGGCACCGGCTCGACCGCCGCCTGGTTCGTCAAGGCGCTGGCGGCGCGCGGGCTCGACATCAAGGGCGTGCCGACCAGCGAGAACACCGCCAACCTCGCCCGCGAGCTGGGCATCGCGCTGGTGGCGCTGGACGACGTGAAGACCATCGACCTGACCGTCGACGGGGCGGACGAGATCGGGCCGGGCCTGTCCCTGATCAAGGGCGGGGGCGCGGCCCTGCTGCGCGAGAAGCTGGTGTGGGAAGCCTCGACCCGCTGCGTGGTCATCGCCGACGCGGCCAAGCATGTGCCGTCGCTCGGCAAGTTCCCGCTGCCCATCGAGGTCGTCCGCTTCGGCCACGTCCACACCGGCCAGCGGCTGGCCGACATCGCCGCCGAGTTCGACCTGCCGCCGCCGCGCCTGCGCAAGGCCGACCGGGGGATCGTCGTCACCGACGGCGGCAACGTCATCTACGACATGGCCTCCGGCGTGATCGCCAATCCCGCCGCGCTGGGCGACGCCCTGAAGAGCGTGACGGGCGTGGTGGACCACGGCCTGTTCCTCGACCTCGCCGACGAGGCGCTGGTCGGCACGGACGACGGCGTGGTGCGCCTGACGCCGTAAGCCCCTACATAGCCCAGTCTGACTGCAACGAACGGAGCGCCGGCGATGGCCTACGACTACGACCTCTTCGTCATCGGCGCCGGTTCGGGCGGGGTGCGGGCCTCGCGGCTGGCGGCCATGACGGGCGCCAAGGTCGCCGTGGCCGAGGAGCACCGGGTCGGCGGCACCTGCGTGATCCGCGGCTGCGTGCCCAAGAAGTTCATGGTTTACGCCAGCGAGTTCGCCAGCCATTTCAAGACCGCCGAGGGGTACGGATGGTCTAGTCCAGAACCGTTCAAATTCGACTGGAAACAGTTCATAACGGCCAAGGACATCGAGATCGCCCGGCTGTCGGGCATCTACGTCACCAACCTCCAGAAGGCCGGCGCCGACCTCGTCCATGCCCGGGCGGTGCTGAAGGACGCCCACACGGTCGAGCTGGTCGGCAAGGACCAGACGGTGACGGCCGACAAGATCCTCGTCGCCGTGGGCGGGCGCCCCGTGCGTCCGCAAATCCCCGGCGCGGAATTCGGCATCACCTCGGAAGAGGCGTTCCACCTGGAAAGTCTGCCGAAGTCGATCCTGATCGTCGGCGGCGGCTACATCGCCGTGGAGTTCGCGGGCATCTTCGCCGGGCTGGGCTCGGAGGTGACGCTGCTCTATCGCGGCCCCAATGTCCTGCGCGGCTTCGACGAGGACGTGCGCGTCCACCTTGCCTCCGAGATGGAGAAGCGGGGCATCAAGATCGTGCTGGCCTGCGAGCACGACCGGATCGAGAAGACGGCGGACGGCCTCGTCTCCCACTTCTCCAACGGCATCACGCTGACGACCGAGCAGGTGATGTTCGCCACCGGCCGCGAGCCCTACGTCCGGGACCTCGGCCTGGAGACGGCCGGGGTGGAGCTGAACGAGCGCGGGGCCATCAAGGTCGATCAGTTCTCCAGGACCACCGCCGACAACATCTGGGCGGTGGGCGACGTCACCGACCGCATCAACCTGACCCCCGTGGCCATCCGAGAGGGCGCGGCCTTCGCCGAGACGGTGTTCCGGGACAACCCGACCAGCTTCGACCACGACCACGTGGCGACGGCCGTCTTCTCCCAGCCGCCCATCGGCACGGTCGGCCTGACGGAGGCCGAGGCCCGCCACGCCCACGGCAAGGTGGACATCTACCGCGCCGTCTTCCGCCCGATGAAGTACAGCTTCGTGGGAGCCGAGGAGCGGTGCCTGATGAAGCTGGTCGTGGCCGCCGACAGCCAGAAGGTCGTCGGCGTCCACATGGTCGGCCCCGACGCGCCGGAAATCATCCAGATGGCCGCCATCGCCGTGAAGATGGGCGTCACCAAGGCCCAGTGGGACATGACCTGCGCCGTCCACCCCACGGCGGCCGAGGAGTTCGTCACCATGCGCGAGAAGTACGTGCCGCCGGAGTTGGGATAACCCCTCAGGCGCATTATTTTGCCTTGGACCCGCAGCTAGGGTATTAGCCGCGCTCCCGAATTTCCGAGTAGAGCCATGACCGAACGCTGGACGCCGTCGTCCTGGAAAGCCAAGCCCGCCAAGCACATCCCGGCCGATTATCCCGATCAGGCCGTGGTGACGCGCGTGGAAGACACGCTGCGCCAGATGCCGCCGCTGGTGTTCGCGGGCGAGGCGCGTCGGCTGAAGTCGCTGCTGGGCGACGTGGCCCAGGGCAAGGCCTTCCTGCTCCAGGGCGGCGACTGCGCCGAGAGCTTCAAGGAATTCCACGCCGACAACATCCGCGACACCTTCCGCCTGATCCTGCAGATGGCGGTGGTGCTGACCTTCGCGGGCGGCAAGCCCGTGGTGAAGGTCGGCCGCATCGCCGGACAGTTCGCCAAGCCGCGTTCCGAGCCTATCGAGACGCAGGACGGCGTCACGCTGCCCTCGTACCGGGGCGACAACATCAACGGCATGGCCTTCAACGCCGCCGAGCGGGCGCCCGACCCCGAGCGCCTGCTGCGGGCCTATGCGCAGTCGGCTTCGACGCTGAATCTGCTGCGGGCGTTCGCGGGCGGCGGCTATGCCGATCTCTACAACATCCACCGCTGGACCCTGGGCTTCGTGGCCGACAGCCCGCAGGGGGCGCGCTACCGCGAGCTGACCGAGAAGATCTCCGAGAGCCTGGCCTTCATGGCCGCCATCGGCGTCACGCCGGAAAGCCATCCCGGCCTGCACCAGGTCGAGTTCTTCACCAGCCACGAGGCCCTGCTGCTGGGCTTCGAGGAGGCGCTGACGCGGATCGATAGCACCTCGGGCGACTGGTACGACACCTCGGCCCACATGCTGTGGATCGGCGAGCGCACCCGCCAGCTCGACGGGGCGCACGTGGAGTTCATGCGCGGGGTGAAGAACCCCATCGGCATGAAGTGCGGCCCGACGATGGAGCCGGACGACCTGCTGCGCCTGATCGACGTGCTGAATCCGGCCAACGAGCCGGGGCGCCTGACGCTGATCGGCCGTTTCGGCGCCGACAAGGTGGCCGACCGGCTGCCGCGCCTGATGGCCGCGACCAAGCGGGCCGGGCGCTCGGTGGTGTGGGCGACGGACCCGATGCACGGCAACACGCTGAAGGCCTCGACCGGCTACAAGACCCGGCCCTTCGACCGCATCCTGGCCGAGGTCCGGGGCTTCGTGGAGGTGGCGGAGGCCGAAGGGGTGCACCCCGGCGGCGTCCACCTGGAGATGACCGGCCAGAACGTCACCGAGTGCATCGGCGGCGCGCGGGCGGTGACGGAAGGCGAGCTGGCCGACCGCTACCACACCCACTGCGACCCGCGCCTGAACGGCGAGCAGGCCCTGGAACTGGCGTTCCTGATGGCCGAGAACCTGCGCGCTAGTCGCGAGGACGAGGCGCGGAAGGCCGGCTAGTCAGCGCGGCGGCCACGACCAGCGCTCCCGCCGCCGCCAGCGACGGGACGAGGAAGCCGCCCGTCCGCTCCGCGACCAGTCCCGCGAACAGCGGCCCGGCCATCTGGCCGAGGCCAAAGCCGGCGGTCATCCGCGCCAGGGCGTGACGCGGTTGCGCCGACAGCCGCCGCGCCGCCGTCAGCCCCAGCGCCGTCGAGCCCATGTAGGTCCCGCCCAGCAGCAGCGCCGCCGCCATGGCCCCACCCGCCGTGGGGACCAGCACGCTGGCCGCCACGCCGACCGCCTGGATGGCGCAGCTTAACGCGAAGGCGCGGACCTCGCCGATCTTCCCGCCCGCCCAGGTCCACAGCGCCACCGACGGCGCGGCGGCCAGGCCGACCAGCAGCCAGACGATCGGTTCGGCGGACCTGGCCTCGGGCGAGGCGCGGACGATGGCGACGATGAAGGTCGCGGTGACGACGTATCCGAAGCCGAGCAGTCCATAGGCGACCAACAGCGACAGGGGTTCGCGCCCCGTCCCCGCGTCGTCCGTGGCGCCGGCGGACGGCGCCGGCCCGCGCAGGAGCCAGGCGGCGGCCAGCGCCCCGATCAGCGACACGGCGCCCGAAGCCCACCACATCCCGCGCCAGTCCAGGGGCAGGGCGGCGACCATGGCCGCCGACAGCGCCACTCCCACGCCGACCCCCGCGAAGTGGACGGCCGCGCTGCCGCCGCGCTGCAGCACCACGGCCGAGCCGAAGACCATGACGAAGGCGCTGGCCACGCCGCCCGCGAACCTGACGCCCGCCAGGGAGAGGGGGACGGAGAACAGCCCGACCATCCCGGTCGTCACCGCGCTGGCGACCAGCCCGCCCACCAGCCACGCCCTTGGCGATCCGCGCAGCCAGGTCGTCGCGCCGACCAGGGCGCCCACGAGATAGCCCGCGTAGTTGGCCGAGGCGATGAACCCGGCGTCGGCGGGGCTCAGGGCCAGCGCCTCGATCATCCAGGGCAGGATGGGCGTGAAGACGAACCGCCCGATCCCGTTGCCCACCGCCAGGGCGACGAGGCCCGCGAGGGCGAGGCGGCGGATGTCTGTGGAAGGGGTCAATTCTTGCGCTCGAAGGGCGTATTGGCGCTCCCAATTGCATGGAGCGGCAGGAAGTCAACGCGATTGTGGCGAAGGCGCCACGGGGGCGGCCGCCCAACGCGCAGTTTCATCGGATACGGGTTGAACGCCTCGGCGCCTTCGGCCACCTTCCGCGCCCTTCTTTGAAAAGACTTGAAGCCATGCCGTCCCCCGAGGCGGCCGCGACGGCGTCCCGCCAGGGCGCGCCCGGCGGCGACATTCGCGCCGAACTTTCCGAGCTGCTGCGTCTCGCCGGCCCGGTCGTCGGCGCGCGCCTGGGGATCATGGCCATGGGCCTGACCGACGCCATCGTCGTCGGGCATTTCTCGGCCGAGCAACTGGCCTTCCATGCGCTCGGCTGGGCGCCGACCTCGGTGATCCTGACCATGGCCGTGGGCCTGCTGATCGGGGTGCAGGTGATGGCCGCCCGCTTCGTGGGCGAGGGCCGCTCGCACGAAGCGGGGGCGGTGCTGCGGCGCGGGCTGGTCTACAGCTTCTGGATCGGCATGGCCTCGATGGTCGGGATCGCGGCGCTGGGGCCGTTGTTCCTGCACTCCATCGGGCTGGAGCAGAGCCTGGCCGACGGCGCGGCGGTGGCGCTGCTGGTCTTCTCCCTGTCCCTGCCGACCTACCTGATATCGGTGGCGGCCACCTTCTGGCTGGAGGCGCTGAGCCGTCCCGGTCCCGGCATGTGGATCATGTGGTTCGCCAACCTCGTGAACCTGGCGCTGTGCCTTCTGCTGGTGCCGGGGACCTGGGGCCTGCCCGCCATGGGCGCGGTCGGGGCGGCGTGGGCGACGTTCGGCTCGCGCGCGGTGCTGATGGTGCTGATGCTGGCCTACATCGCCAGGATGAAGGACGCCCGCGCCCTCGGCGTCTTCGACAAGCCCCGGCCCGACCGGCCCGCCGCGACCGAGCAACGACGCATCGGCTATGGCGCGGGCGCGTCCTATTTCGTGGAGGCGGGCGCCTTCGCGGGGATGAACATCGTCGCGGGCTGGATCGGCGCGCTGGCGGTGGCGGGCTGGGCGGTGGTGCTGAACGTCTCGGCCGTGGTCTTCATGGTTCCGCTGGGACTGGCGTCGGCGACGGCGGTGCTGGTCGGCCGGGCGCATGGCGCGCGCGACCCCGGCGGCGTGAACCGGGCGGGGCTGCTGGGTTTTGGGGTGGCCGCGACGTTCGGCGTGATCATAGGCTTGCTCATCTGGCCGGGCGCCGAGTGGATCGTGCGGGTCTATACGAGCGATCCGCGCCTGGTCGGCATGGCGGTCTCGGCGCTGGCGCTGGCCTGCCTCTTCTTCGCCGCCGACGCCGTCCAGGTCGTCGCGGCCCAGGCATTGCGGGCGCGGGGAGACGTGCTGGTCCCGACCATCACCCACGTCATCAGCTATGCGCTGGTGATGGCCCCGCTGGGCTGGGCGCTCGCCCTGCCGGGCGGCATGGGGCTGGACGGCATCATCTGGGGCGCGGTGGTGGCGAGCCTGCTGTCGGCAGTGCTGCTGCTGGGGCGGTTCAGGATGCTGGGCTTGCGGGATCGCTAGGGCGCGTTTCGTTCAAGACCGAGCCGGGACGAGGCGTCACCCTGCGCCGATGAGCAAGGACTTCACCCCCGCGCTGGGCCGTCTCGGCGCCACCCGGCATTACGACCGCTTGCTGGCCCTGTTCACCCGCGAGCGGCGCTGGCGTTCCGCGAGCCTGGCCGAACTGGCCCCGGCAGCGGGCGACGTCGTCGTCGACGTCGGCTGCGGCACCGGCACGCTGGCCATCGCCCTCAAGGCCGCCGAACCCGCCTGCCGGGTCGTCGGCGTCGATCCCGATCCGGAGGCGCTGGCCATCGCCTGCTCCAAGTCCGACCTCGATGTGGAGTGGGTGCAGGCGATGGGCGACCGGGCGGCGGAGGTCTGCGGCGAGGGCGCGGCGACCAAGGCGTCCATCAGCCTGGTGCTGCACCAGTGCGAGACGCCGGTGAAGCGCGCCATCCTGGCCGGGATGTTCGCGCTGTTGCGGCCGGGCGGCAAGCTGCTGGTCACGGACTACGGGGTCCAGCGGGGCCTGATGCGGCTGGCCTTCCTGTCCATCCGGCTGACCGACGGCTTCAGCGCCACGGGCCCCAATGCGGCCGGGATGCTGCCCGGCCTGATCGCCGAGGCCGGGTTCGCGGACGTGCGCGAGACCTACGCCGTACGCACGCCGACCGGGCGCATCGCCCTCTATGCCGCCCGCCGCCCCTGACCCAGCACGCCGGGCGTGATCCCGAACATCGTGCGCAGGGTGCGGGTGAAATGGGCCTGATCGGCGAACCCGCCGGCCGCCGCGGCCTCGGCGGGTGAAGCGCCCTTGGCCAATGCGACAGCGGCCCGGCGCAGCTTCTCCCACAGCAGCCAGCGGGCAGGGGGCACGCCGAGTTCAGCGCGGGCGATGGCCCCAAGCCGCTGCGGGGACAGGCCAACGGCCGCCGCCGCGGCGCGCACCGACGCGGTCTCGAAAACCTTCAGCGCCGCGACCAGCCGTGGGTCGACCGCCGTGAACCGCTCGCCGCCCCGCCTCAGGTCGGGCAGGGCGTCCAGCACGCGGACCTTATCGTCGTGGCCCGCGCGGATGGCGCGGCCGAGTGCGCTCTGAGGTTCGATGAAGACGATGTCGGCGTGGTCCCGCGCCATCAGGCGGTGGCGGACCATGGAGGCGATGACCAGCACCGGCCCCTCCGTCACGCCTAGCGCCGTTTCCACGGCCACCGGCCGTCCGCCGTCATGGACGATCTGGAGCGCGACGTGCCGATGCGCGGTGCTGTCGCCCGCCGGACCAGAGTAGCCGGCGCGTCCCTCCGCTATGGTGAGGGCGCCCCGCCACATCGTCAGGCCCCCAGTATCCAGCCTTCTTCGCGTTCCACCTCCGCGACGTTCGCCGCATCCTTCGGCGCGGCGAACAGGGCGCCGAGCTTTCCGGCCTCGTCCAGCCTGGCGAGGTGTTCCGCCGCGGCGCGGACGGGGGCCAGATCCTTGGCCTCGCCCGGCAGGGGCTGGGCCTCGAGGAGCTGCACTTCGGCGATGAGCACGTCGACGCCTTCGAGGACCGCGCCGTCCAGCGCCTTCCAGCCGGTCTCGAAGGGCCAGACCTTCACGGCGCGCGCCTGCTTCAGGCGCCTGGCGACCGGGATGCCCAGGATGGCCTGGCCGCCGACCGAACCGGCGTAGAACAGCTTCCAGATCGATGGCGCCTTGGCCGCCGCGTCCGTGTGGCGCAGCTCCGGCAGCTCGTCAGGCCCATGGTCACGGCCGCGCTTGGGCTGGAGCGTGGTGAGCGCGTCCCTCGGCGGGCAGCCCCAGAAGGGGAAGGGCCCGCCGGTGATCCGCCGGTTGATCTCGGAGGCGACGCCCGAGCGGTTGCTGGTGTTGTCCGGCTTGTCCTTCACCATCCTGTCGATCTGGTTCCAGACCGCCAGCCACGGCGCCTCTCCCGGCAGGCTCAGCGCCTGCGCGAACCCGCGCGGGAAGCCCAGCGGGAAGGCGAAGCCGACCAGCGCCTTCTCGCCTCGCTTCTTGAAGTCGTCCAGCAGGGCGGCGAGCTTCTTCTCGCCCTCCGCGCGGGTCGGCAGGTTGAAGCTCTCGAAGGCCAGCCGGAAGCGCACGTCGCGCTTGACCACGCCGATCCACACGCCGCCCGCGCCCGCGGCGGGCTTCGTGGCGGCGCTCCAACTGGCGATGACGTAGGCGCTGAACAGGCGCTTCACGGCGGGCTCCCAAAGGCTGAGCGCCGCCTTCTAGCGCCTCAGGCCAGCTTGACCAGCATCTTGCCGAGGTTTTCGCCCTTGAAGAGCTTCAGGAAGGCCCCCGGCGCGTTCTCCACGCCCTCGTCAACCGTCTCGCGCCACTTCAGTTTCCCGCCGCCGATCCATTCCGACATGTCCTTCAGGAACTGCGGCAGCACGTCGAAGTGGTTGGAGACGATGAAGCCTTCCATGCGGATGCTCTTGCCGACCACGAACATGATGTTCGAGGGGCCGGGCTCGGGCGCGGTGGCGTTGTACTGCGAGATCATCCCGCACATCGCGAACCGGGCGAAGGGACGGGCGGCGTTGAGGGCCGCCTCCAGGTGGGCGCCCCCGACGTTCTCGAAATAGACGTCGATGCCCTTGGGCGAAGCCTCGGCAAGGGCGCGGGTCAGGTCGGGCGTGGCCTTGTAGTCGATGACGTGGTCGACGCCGATCTCGCGCAGGAAGGCGCACTTCTCCTCGCCCCCCGCCGAGCCGATGACCGTGCAGCCCTTGATCTTGGCGATCTGGCAGACGACCGAGCCCACCGCGCCCGCCGCCGCCGACACGAACACCACGTCGCCTTCCTTCAGCGCCGCGATCTTCAAGAGGCCGACGTAGGCGGTCAGGCCCGGCATCCCCGCCACGCCGAGGAACGCCTGGGGCGGCAGGCCGTGGGTCTCGACCTTCTGGACCGCGCCGCCGGGGGCGTTGAAGCCCTCGCGCCAGCCGAACATGCTCTGGACGAGGTCGCCCGGCTTGAGGCCGTCGAAGCTGGAGGCCGTCACCTCGCCGACCGCGCCGCCCTGCAGAGCCTTGCCGATCTCGAACGGCGGGACGTAGCTGGGGCGGTCGTACATGCGGCCGCGCATGTAGGGGTCGACCGACATGTAGAGGTTCTTCACCTGCACCTCGCCGGGGCCCGGCGCGGGCAGTTCGATGGTCGCCAGCTCGAAGTTCTCCGGGGCGGGCATGCCTTCGGGGCGGCTCTTGAGGCGGATTTCGCGCGAGGCGGTCATGGGGGGATCCTCCAGCGTTGTTATTCGAAACCCCTTTCTAGCGCGTTCGCCTTCGCCGCGAAACGCGCTAAAGCCCGAGCCATGAGCGCAAATCTGAGAGCGGGCGTGGCGGGCGCCGGGGTCTTCGGCGGCTATCACGCCAGGAAGTACGCCGAGCTGGAGGGCGTGGACCTCGTCGGCGTGTTCGACGTGGACGCCGGGCGGGCCGCCGCCCTGGCCGCGCCGCTGGGCGCGCGGGCCTTCGCGAGCCTGGACGATTTGCTGGCGCAGGTGGACGTGCTGACCGTCGCGTCCCCGGCCTCGACCCATGCGGCGACGGCGCTGGCGGCGCTGGCGGCGGGCAGGCCGGTCTATCTGGAAAAGCCCCTCGCCACGACCCTGGAGGACGCCGACAAGGTGCTGGCCGAGGCGGCGCGGCGGGGGCTGCCGGTGGCGGTGGGCCACCAGGAGCGCGTGGTCTTCCAGTCCATGGGCCTGTTCGACGCGACGGAGAAGCCGCTGCGGCTGGAGGCCGTGCGGCGCGGCCCGCCGAGCGACCGCAGCCGCGACGTGTCGGTGGTGCTGGACCTGATGATCCACGACCTCGACCTGGCGCTCGCCCTGACCGACGCCGATCCCGTGGCGGTGGAGGCCGAGGGCGCCTTCGTCGCCAACGACACGCTCGACCGGGTGTGGGCCGACGTGACCTTCGCCGACGGATTTTCGGCGGTGTTCGACGCCTCGCGGGTCGCGGAGGGGCGGGAGCGGACGATGAGGATCGTCTACCCCTCGGGCGAGCTGGAGATCGACTTCGTGGCGCGGACCTTCCGCAACACCACGCCCTTCGCGCTGAACGAGGACTTCGCCGACACGGCGGCCGGGCGCGACCCGCTGGGGGCCAGCGTGCGCGCCTTCGTCGACGCCGCCGCCGGGCGTTCGCCCCGTCCGCTGGCGACGGGGGAGGAGGCGGCGAGGGCGCTCGACCTGGCGCTGGCCGTGGAGCAGGCGGCGGGAGGCTAGGATCTTCCCCCTCTGGGTCTTTCCCTTGATCCCCGCGCCCGGTAGGAAGCCCCCTTCAGTCTAAGAGGGCGAGCCATGAAGAAGCCGGACGGGACCTGGGACAAGTCGAAGCTGCCCAGCCGCCATGTGTCGGAGGGTCCGGCGCGGGCGCCGCACCGCTCCTACTACTACGCCATGGGCCTGGGCACGCGGGAGATCGCCCAGCCGTTCGTCGGCGTGGCCTCCTGCTGGAACGAGGCCGCCCCCTGCAACACCGCCCTGATGCGCCAGGCCCACGCGGCGGCGCAGGGCGTGAAGAACGCCGGCGGCACCCCGCGCGAGTTCTGCACCATCACCGTCACCGACGGCATCGCCATGGGCCACGAGGGCATGCGCTCCTCGCTCGCCAGCCGCGACGTGATCGCGGATTCGGTCGAGCTGACCATGCGCGGCCACAGCTATGACGCGCTGGTCGGCATCGCCGGATGCGACAAGTCGCTGCCAGGGATGATGATGGCCATGCTGCGGCTGAACGTGCCCAGCGTCTTCCTGTACGGCGGCTCGATCATGCCCGGCCGCTGGCGGGGCAAGGACATCACCGTCATGGACGTGTTCGAGGGCGTCGGCGCCCACGCGGCGGGGACGATGGACGAGGCGACGCTGTGCGACCTGGAGCAGCATGCCTGCCCCGGCGACGGCGCCTGCGGCGGCCAGTTCACCGCCAACACCATGGCCTGCGTGTCGGAAGCCATCGGCCTGGCCCTGCCGCTGTCGTCGGCGCTGCCCGCGACCTACGAGAACCGCGACGCCTATGCCGTGGCCTCGGGCGAGGCGGTCATGCGGCTGATCGAGAACAACATCCGCCCGCGCGACATCTGCACCCGCAAGGCGTTCGAGAACGCCGCGGTGGTGGTCGCCGCGACCGGCGGCTCGACCAACGGCGGCCTGCACCTGCCGGCCATGGCGCACGAGTGCGGCGTCGAGTTCACCCTGCGCGACTTCGCCGAGATCGCCGACCGCACCCCCTACCTCGCCGACCTCAAGCCCGGCGGCCGGTTCGTGGCCAAGGACATGGGCGAGGCGGGCGGCGTGCCGATGCTGCTCAAGACGCTGCTGGACGCCGGGCTCCTGCACGGCGACGTGATGACCGTCACCGGCAAGACCCTGGCCGAGAACCTGGAGGGCGTGGTCTGGCGCGCCGACCAGGAGGTCATCCGCCCCGTCGCCGCGCCGCTGTCGCCGACGGGCGGGGTGAAGGGGCTGTGGGGCTCGCTGGCCCCCGACGGCGCCATCGTCAAGGTGGCGGGCCTGTCGCACCTGAACCATCGCGGCCCGGCCCGCGTGTTCGACGGCGAGGAGGCCTGTTTCGCCGCCGTCGAGAAGGGCGACTACAAGGAGGGCGAGGTCCTCATCATCCGCTACGAGGGGCCCAAGGGCGGGCCGGGCATGCGCGAGATGCTGTCCACCACCGCCGCCATCTACGGCCAGGGCATGGGCGACAAGGTGGCCCTGATCACCGACGGCCGCTTCTCCGGCGCCACGCGCGGCCTGTGCATCGGCCACGTCGGCCCCGAGGCGCAGGCCGGCGGCCCCATCGCCCTGGTCAGGGACGGCGACATCATCGCGATCGACGCCGTGGCCGGGACCATCGACCTGGAAGTCGATCCCATCGAGCTGGAGCACCGGGCGCGCGAATGGAAGCCGCGCGTCCACGGCTACGGTTCAGGGGCGGTGTGGAAGTTCGCGCAAGGCGTCGGCCCCGCCCACCTGGGCGCCGTGACGCATCCGGGCTTCGCGGGCGAGCGGCACGTCTACGCCGACATCTAGCTGTCCGAGACGGGGGAGGGCGTGGCGGCCTGCACGGCGGCGACGAACGCCTCCCCCTTGCCGGTGACGCAGAGCTGGCGGCGCCGTCCGTCGGCCGGATCACGGGCTGCGACGATATATCCGCCCCGGACCAGCTTCTGTAATTTCAGGTAGAACCCCCGGTGCGATAGCTCCGTATTGATCTGGGCGTCCTTTATCGCACAGCCCCGATGCTCGTGCACATATAGGATGATCCTGGCGTCTTGAGATATCAGGCTGATGCCATACTGCTTGCTCAGAATACTGTTCTGAGACAATAAGGTTATATCCACAGGCCGTTCCCCTCCGCTCCTGTGTGTACACAATAATTTGTCGCGGATAGGTTGAATACACCTGCTCTGTCAAACTTATTATCGATAAGTTGGCCGGTTTTTACAGTGCATGTAGTTTGTACATGTATTGCATACACTCGTATCTACTTGCTTTAATTCCCTGTGGTTGAGACTTCCATCTCCTCTCGTACTCACAGGAGGATGTAATGGGGGGTAAAGTGATTGCGCGGCGCGGAGCGTGGCTCCGTGGCGCCAGCAGGGCTGCGGTTTGCGCCGCGGCTCTCGGGTTCGCTTCCACGGCATGGGCCGCTGGCGAACTGGACGGGGACTATTCCGACGCCGTCGTGGCTTCCGTGGAAGCCGACGTGGCGGTCGAGGAGGCCAATGTCGCCGCCGCGCAGGCCGATGTCGATACGGCCCAGGCCGACGTCGACGCCTATCTGGTCGACGCCGACGACGAGCTGACCGCCTATCAGGCCGCGACCACGGCGGCCGTCGCCGCCGACGCCCTCGCCACCTCGACGGCGACGGCCCAGGCGGACGCCAACACCGCCGCCACCGCCGCCGCCGCGGCCAACACCACGGCGCAGGCGGACCTCACGGCCGCCGCCGCGGCCGACACCGCCGCCCAGGCGGCCGAAACCACCGCGCAGGCGAACTACGACACCGCCTTCGCCGCGCTGGAGGCGGACCCGAACAACAACCTCCTGCAACTCGGCGTGGAAGCGGCCGAATCCGCCCTGGCGACGGCCCAGGCCGACGCCGCGACGGCCGCGGCCGACCTGGCCGACGCCGATGCGGCGGCGACCACCGCCACCGCGAACCTGACGGCCGCCAACACCGCGCTGACCGCCGCCAACACGGCCGCGACCGCCGCCGCCGCCGACGCGGCCACGGCCGCCGGCGCCGAGACGGCTGCGCTGACGGCCCTGAACACGGCCATCGACGCCAACGTGGGCGGCGCCGACTACACGGACGTCGTGGCGGCCCAGGCTGTCGTGACCGCCGAGCAGGCGGACGTCGTGGCGGCCCAGGCCGTCCTGGCCGACGCCGAGGGCGTGCTGCAGGTGTTCGCGGACTCCAACACCTCGCTGAGCGGCATCGCCGCCGACGGCGACGTGGCGGTGGCCTCGGCCAACGCCCTGCTCGGCACGCCGGGCGCGGGCGACCTGCCGTTCGAAGTCGAGGTGGTCGAAGCCATCGACACCCTCGACCGGCGCGACACGATCCTGCAGAACAACATCGACGCGGAGGCCACCACCCGCGCCGCCGCCGACGTGGTGCTGCAGAACAACATCAACGCCGAAGCGACCACGCGCGCCGCCGCCGACACGCAGCTCCAGGCCAACATCGACGCCGAGGCCACCACTCGCGCCGCCGCCGACGTCGCCCTGAACAGCCGCATCGACGGGGTGGGCGCCTTCATGACGCAGGAAATCAACCGCCTGGATGACCGCATCAACGGCTCGACCGCCGTCGCGGTGGCCATGGGCGGCGCGGCCTTCCTGCCGGGCAAGACGTTCAACCTGACCGTGAACGTGGCGGGCTACGAGGGCGAAGGCGCCGTCGCCGCCCAGTTCAGCGCGCTGCTGTCCGAGAACCTCGCCGTCAACGCCGGCGTGGCGACCGGCTTCGACGCCGGCGGCACCGCCGCCCGCGGCGGCTTCACCTTCGGCTGGTGACCTGAAGCGGAGGCGGTCCGCCGGTCGGGCCGCCTCCGCCTTTTCCCGATCTCAGATCAGCGCCACGCCGCCGATCCAGCGGTGGCCCCACAGGATGGCGGCCCAGACCGCGACGGCCAGCAGGAACCGCCACCAGCCGATCTCGCCCAGCGACAGTTTCTGACGGCCCGCGACGATGGCCGCGAAGGGCGCGTTCGAGGTCTGCGCCGCGAAGGCGTCCCATGCGGCGCCCAGGGTGCGCTTCCTCTTGGCGTCGATGCTGGCCGTGCCGCCCAGCGCCAGCCCGAGCATCGAGCCGAACAGCAGCACGCTGGCCGCGTCGCCGTTGACCAGCAGATGCCCGGCCGCCCAGATCGCCACGCCCCACAGGAAGGGATGGCGGGTGACGCGCAGCATCCCCTTCACCACGTCGGCCTTCGCCAGGGTCCCTTCCTGCTTGACGCTGGTCGGGTTGGGGGTGGTCAGCCCGATGACGATGAAGACGAAGGCGAGAAGCTGGATCAGGAAGGCCGCGTGCCGGGCGCCCGCGCCCGCGTCCCAATAGACCTCGCCCATCCCCCGCGCGGCGCCGTAGGCCAGGCCCAGCCAGAGCAGGCCCGCCGCCGAGGCCAGCGAGAAGAGGCCCATGTACGGTCCCTCGCCGATGACGCCGACGATGGCGCCGCGCAGGCGGGTGCCGGAAACCAGGAAATGCAGCAGGACGAAGAAGGCGGCGGCGGCGATCAGCGCGGTCATGGTCGACCTCCCCAAGAAGACGAGGGAAGGATGCGCTTATAGATTTACACTGTCAATTATCCCGCTCGTCGCCATCCTCGTCCCAGGGCGGACCGTCGTCGTCCTCCCCGTCCGGCTCGGGTGCGGGCGGCGGCGAACGGGGAGGAGGCTCCTGCCGCACGACGGGGGCGACCGGGGTCGGGCCACGCGGCGCGACCGGACGGCGCAGGATGGCCTCGGCGCGGGCGAGCCAGCGGTTGGCCTCCTGCACGGCGTCGGCGGGGGAGCGGGCCTCGCGCCGGTGCTCGTCGCCCGCCAGCCACAGGTCGAGGTCGAAGTCGGGGTTCTGGGGATCGTCGAAGACCAGCCGCAGCGTCACCTGGGCGGCGTTGGGGACCACCCGGTCGAGGGCGCGGCGCGGTTCCCCCCGGAAGACGCGGGCGCTGACCTGCCCATCGATCAGCAGCTCGGCCCCGACCAGCTCGTCGATGCGGTAGATCAGGCACCAGCGCCCCAGGTCCCAGGCCACGGCCGCCAGCCCCGCGCCGAACGCGAAGCCCGCGCCCTTGCCCCGGCCGCGCGCCACCAGCATGGAGTCCGGCGGCCCTTTCAGCACCCGCGTCAGGGCGCGACGGATGCGGCGCTCCTCGTCCAGGAACCACAGCGCCGCGCTGCCCAGGAAGGTCACGCCCGCCCCGGCGATGGCCAGCATCAGCAGCAGGCGGGCCGCCTCGTTCAAAGGTCCAGCTCCACCACCACCGGCACGTGGTCGCTGGGCTTCTCCCTGGCCCGCGTCTCGCGGTGGATCTCCACCCCGCGCAGGCGGTCGGCGGCCTGGGGCGAGAGCAGGACGTGGTCGATGCGGATGCCGTGGTTCCTCTGCCAAGCGCCCGCCTGGTAGTCCCAGAAGGTGTAGCCCCCCGGCCGCCCGTCCATGGCCATGTAGGCGTCGGTGAGGCCGAGGTTCTTCAGGCCCCGGAAGGCCGCCCGGCTCTGCGGCTGGAACAGGGCGTCGCCCATCCAGCTCGGCGGATTGTCGGCGTCCTCCGGCTCGGGGATGACGTTGTAGTCCCCGGCCAGGGCCAGCGGCTCCTCCAGCGCCAGCAGGTCCTTGGCGTGGGCGCGCAGGCGGGCCATCCAGGCCAGCTTGTAGGCGAACTTCTCCGTGCCGATGGGGTTGCCGTTGGGCAGGTACAGGCACCCCACCCGGATCGGCCGCTCGCCGGAGATCACCGCCTCGATGTAGCGGGCGTGCTCGTCGCCGTCGCCGTCCGGCAGGCCGCGGCGGACATCCTCCATCGGGGTCTTGGAGAGGAGGGCGACGCCGTTATAGGTCTTCTGGCCGTTCGTCGCGACGTTATAGCCAAGCCTTTCAAAGGCTTCGGCGGGGAACTTCTCGTCCACGCACTTCAGCTCCTGAAGACAGGCGACATCGGGCGAGGCTTCCTCGAACCATTCCAGCACGCGCTCCAGGCGAGCGTTGATCGAGTTTACGTTCCATGTGGCGAGACGCATTGACGGCTCCGGTTGCGGGGCTGAAAGCTATTGCCCATGGTGGAGGGGCTCAAGCGGCCGATTGTCGTTTCTCGGCGCTGGCGGCTGTTCTGGATGGTCGCCGCGACATTGCTGTGCGCGGCGATGACGCCGTTCGCGGCGGTGGCGGCCGTGTTCTCGCCCCTGGTGTTCGACGCGCGAGGAAACCTGCTCAACCCGTTGGCGTGGCTGGGCTTCCTGCTGATGGTCGGTTTCTGGATCGTCTGCATTCTCGGACCCTTCTGGGCCTGGGTTTCGTGGCGGCGGGGGCGCGAGCCGCTGGCCTGGGCCTGCATGGCCGCGCCGCTCGCCTGGATGGCGGCGCTGGCGGCGGTGCTGCAGTTCGTTCCGGGGTAGGCGCGTCCTTCGAGACGGCCGCTTCGCGACCTCCTCAGGATGACGAACTCAGCATTCGTCATGGTGAGGAGCGAGGCCCAGCCGAGCGTCTCGAACCACGTACGGCCTCAGATCGAGAAGCTGACCCCGCACCCGCAGCTCGACCGCGCATTCGGGTTGCGGACCTTGAATTCCGCCCCGGCCAGTTCGTCCACGAAGTCGATCTCCGAGCCCTGCAACAGCACCATCGACACCTCGTCGACCAGGGCCGCGGCGCCGTCGCGCTCGATGCGCAGGTC
This sequence comes from uncultured Caulobacter sp., assembly GCA_964579695.1. Lineage (GTDB taxonomy): Bacteria > Pseudomonadota > Alphaproteobacteria > Caulobacterales > Caulobacteraceae > Caulobacter. The sequence goes on from CAZOHI010000026.1 coordinate 24,183, forward strand.
GGCCGGCTCGCCCGCCTGCACCAGGTCGAACTGGTACTGGAAGCCCGAGCAGCCGCCGCCTTCCACCGCCAGCCGCAGCATGACGGTGCGGCCCTCCTGCTCGCCGATCTGGCGGATGCGGGCGGCGGCGCGTTCGGAAAGGGTGATGGCGGCTTCTGTCATGGTTCGGCTCCCTATATGAGGGGCGGACCGCCTCCGGGGAAGGGCCGACCGCACCATGACTTTCCAGCCGCCGCCGCGCGCGCCCTACGCCGAGGACCCGGCCAAGGCCCGGGGCCGCCGCCATCCCGAGGGCGAGAGCCGCACCCGCACGCCCTTCGCCCGCGACCGCGACCGCATCATCCACTCCACCGCCTTCCGCCGCCTGAAGGAGAAGACGCAGGTCTTCGTGGCGCACGAGGGCGACCACTACCGCACCCGCCTGACCCACTCGCTGGAGGTGGCCCAGATCGCCCGGTCGATCGCCACGGCGCTGGGCCTCGACGCCGACCTCGCCGAGACGGTGGCCCTGGCCCACGACCTCGGCCACCCGCCGTTCGGCCACGCGGGCGAGGACGAGCTGGAAAAGCAGATGGAGGCGTTCGGCGGCTTCGATCACAACGTCCAGACCTTCCGCGTCTGCACGGAGCTGGAGCGCCGCTACCCGGACTTCGAGGGCATGAACCTCACCTGGGAGACGCTGGAGGGGGTGGTCAAGCACACCGTGCCGGTCGCCTCGAAGCTGGCCAAGCCTTCCTGGGCGGCGGTCAAGGCGTTCGACGCGGACTATGACCTGGGGCTCGGGACCTGGGCCTCGGCGGAGGCGCAGGTCGCCGCGCTGGCCGACGACATCGCCTACAACAACCACGACGTGGACGACGGGGTGCAGGCCGGGCTGCTGTCCCTGGACGAACTGGCGCAGGTGCCGCTGATCGGGCCGATCCTGCACGCCGTGCGGACCGAGCGGCCCGACATCGGCCCCGACCTGACCCGGCTGGAGGCCGTGCGCCGGATGATCGGGGCCATGGTCGGCGACGTGATGGACGAGACGCGGCGCAGGGTCGCAGGCTCGGGCGTGGCCAGCGCAGACGACGTGCGGGCGATGGGCCACGCCCTCGTCGCCTTCTCCGATCCCATGGGCGAGGACCTGGCCCGGCTGCGCCATTTCCTGCACGAGCGGATGTACCGTCACTGGCGCGTCAACCGCACCCGCAGCCAGGCCCGCCGCATCCTGGCAGAGATGTTCGCGCTGTTCCTGTCCGAACCCGACGTGCTGCCCACAGAGTGGCATGAGCGGGTCCAGAGCTGCGATGTCCCCGCCCGCGTGGTCTGCGACTACATCGCGGGCATGACAGACCGCTTCGCGATCGAGGAACACCGCCGCCTGTTCCAACTCGACGTCTGGAACTAGGAGAGCGGTTTCAGCCAGTCGTAGAGGAAGGCAGGCGGCGCCGGCAGGTCCTTGTTCCGCGCCCGGCGGTAGGTCCCGCGCGCATGGTCGGCCAGGGCGATCCACAGGCGGTTGCGTGCCGGCCGTCCGGCTCCCTTGGCTTGCAGATCCGCGTGGGCGGCGTTCATGACGTCGCGATAGGGCTGGTAGCGGTTCGCCATGGACGACGCCGCCCATGCCTCGTCCACCGCCAGGGCAAGGGCCAGCAGGCCTTCCGGGTCGGCCAGGCCCTCCGACGTGAACCACTGTTCGCGCGGCATCGGAGCCAGTCGGCCCTGGCCCATCAACTCGAAGCGCAGCCTGTAGAGCCTCGCCTGATCCGCCTCGCTCCAGGCGATTATGTCGTGGGGGCCTGTCGGCGATGCGGTCGGCAGGTCTTCGCCGAAATAGGCCAGCACGTCGGCCCGCGCCCGGTCGGTCAGCCCCGGCGCCTCCGGCGAGGCCGGGTCCTGCGCCGCCAGGGTGGTGAGGAGCCGCGCCCGATGAGCCAGCGGCGCGCGGTTCAGCCGGCTCGGCGCCGAGGCGCAGGCCGCCGCGATGTCCTCCACGTACCGCCGCCCGCCCGGCAGGACGCCGTTGTCCTGCATCCATGCCGTGGCGGCGAGGGAGTTGGAGACCATATGGTTCTCGCAGGCGTCGTAGCGGCGGGGCGCCATCTGCGCGGCGGGCTTCCCCGTGGCCTTCTCCAGCGCCAGCATGGCCTTGATCGTCTCGCTGCGGGTGTAGAGCAGGTCATGGTCGCTGTGGCCCCTGGCGATGCGCGCCCGGTCGATCAGGTCGTAGGCGCGGTCGAGGGCCTCGCGCTGGGAGGGCGCCGCGCGCAGGGTCGTCAGTTCGTAGCGCGCGGCCAGGTTCAGGGCCTGCGGACTGTTCGCGCACTCGGCCAGCAGGGCGTCGATCCGGCCCCTGGCGGTTATGGCCGACTGGCCTGCGTCGATAGCCTTGCCGACCTGTTCGGTCCGGGCGGGGCAGGCGTCTTCCGCCGCCGCGGCGGGGCCCCCGAGACATGTCAGTCCGGCCCCCAGCGATAGGGCGGCCCATACGATATTGCGCAACGCTTCGACTCCCTGATTTGGCGTGGAACGTCCGCATAGAGCAGGAGAGGGAGAAGAGCCGCACCCCCCGATCGGGGGGATTTCCCTGTGGATAGTACTCGGGCGCCCCTGAGTGCGCTGGCGGCAGGGCGAGGGGGGGCGATAAAGTGGGGGCGACCCGCGCGCGATTCGCGCCGCCCTCCTTGCTCGTCTGGAGCTGCCGATGACCGATCCCGATCGCGGCGCCTATACGCCTCCGACCGATGCGCCGCTGTCCTTCGACGCGCGCCGGCCGGTGCGCGGCGGCCCGCCCGTTCCCATGACCCTGGTCATCAGCGCCGTCGTCCTGGTGGTGCTGGTGCTGGCCGTCTTCTTCTTCTACCGCAGCGGCGTGCGCGGGGCGGACGACGCCCCGCAGCCCGTGGGCGAGCCGGTGGGCGCGATCACCTCGCCCGCACCGGTGGAGGCCCGGCCCGCCGACCCGGCGGCCGGGCTCCAGATCTACCAGCAGGACGACCTGCCCGCCGAGCCGACCTTCACTCCCGGCCCCGAGCAGCCCCAGCCGCGCCCGACGACGCCGGTGGAGGCCGAGCCCCTGCCGCCCGTCGCGGCCGCGCCAGCGCCGAAGGCTCCCGTCGCCGCCGCGCCTGCGCCTGCGCCGAAAGCGCCCCCGGCTCCGGTCCAGAAGGCGCCCGCCGCCACGCCCGCGCCAAAGGCGGCGTCCGGCGGCTCCTACCTCGTGCAGATCGGGGCGCTGTCCTCGACCGCCCTGGCCGACAAGGCGTGGAACGAGGCCGTCGCCATCGCTCCCGGCGCCGCCGCGGGCAAGGGCAAGTCGGTGCAGGAGGTGGATTCGGGCGGCAAGACGCTGTTCCGCACCGCCGTCACCGGCTTTGGCTCGCGCGCCGAGGCGACCGCCTTCTGCGACCAGCTCAAGGCCGCCGGCAAGAGCTGCTTCGTCCGGTGACCGTCTCGGCCTGCATCCTCGGCTGCCAGGGCCTGGCGCTGACGCCGGAGGAGCGGGCCTTCTTCCGCGACGCGCGCCCGTGGGGGTTCATCCTCTTCAAGCGCAACGTGGACACGCCCGAGCAGGTGAGGGCGCTGACGGACGAGATGCGGGAAATCTCCGGCCGCGCCGACGTCCCCATCCTGATCGACCAGGAAGGCGGGCGGGTGGCGCGGCTCCAGCCGCCGCACTGGCGGCGCTATCCGCCGGGGCGGGCCTACGGCGCCATCGCCACCAACGACCCGCTGGTGCGGCGGGAAGTGACGCGGCTGGGCGCGCGGCTGATCGCCCATGACCTGCGCGCGCTCGGGATCAACGTCGACTGCGTGCCGGTGCTGGACGTGCCCGAGCCCGGCGCCCACGACATCATCGGCGACCGCGCCTATGGCGACACGGTGGAGGAGGTGGCGACGCTGGGCCGCGCCGCCGCCGAGGGGCTGATCGCGGGCGGCGTGCTGCCGGTCATCAAGCACATCCCCGGCCACGGCAGGGCGAAGGCCGACAGCCACGAGGCCTTGCCGGTGGTCGAGGCGCTGTACGACGACCTCGACGCACGGGACTTCGCGCCCTTCCGGGTGCTGTCGGACATGCCGATGGCGATGACGGCCCACGTCGTCTACACGGCCGTCGACCGCAGGCGGCCCGCCACCACCTCGCGCAAGGCCATCCGCAAGGTGATCCGCGAGGCCATCGGTTTCGGCGGCCTGCTGATGAGCGACGACCTCTCCATGAAGGCCCTGTCCGGCTCGTTCGAGGACCGGGCGCGGGCTTCGCTGATGGCGGGCTGCGACGTGGTCCTGCACTGCAACGGCGACATGGCCGAGATGCAGGGCGTGATGAAGGGGACGCGTATCCTGCGCGGCGAAGCGAAACGCCGGGCCGACGCCGCCCTGGCCCGCATCGCGCGCACGCCCGAGCCCTTCGACGCCGCCGCCGGTCGCGCCCGGCTCGACGCCGCCTTCGAAGGGACGTTCGCATGAACGCGCCCTTCCAGCCGAACCTCGACTTCGACGCCGCCGCCAACGCCATCGAGGACGGCGAGGCGCTGGTCGTGGACATCGACGGCTACGAGGGGCCGCTGCACGTCCTGCTGGCTCTGGCCCGCAGCCAGAAGGTCGACCTGCTCCAGCTCTCCATCACCCGGCTGGCCGACCAGTACCTCGCCTTCGTGCGCGAGGCGCGGCGGCTGCGGTTCTCGCTGGCGGCGGACTATCTGGTGATGGCGGCGTGGCTGGCCTACCTGAAGTCGCGCCTGCTGCTGCCCAAGCCCGAAAAGCTGAAGCCGGACGAGCTTCCCGCCGAGGAGGTCGCCGCCCAGCTTGCCTTCCGCCTCGCCAAGCTGGAGGTGATGCGCAACGCGGTCGAGGCGCTGAAGACGCGGCCGCAGCTCAAGCGCGACGTGTTCACCCGCGGCGACCCGGAGGCGATGAAGATCGTCTCCAACTCGCGGCTGGAGGGCGACCTCTACGGCCTGATGACCGCCTACATCGGCCAGCGGAAGAAGGAGGCCGACCGCTCCTATCGCCCGGCGCTGCCGACGGCCTATCCGCTCGACGACGCCCGCCAGCGGCTGCGGACCCTGCTGCCGGAGATGGCCTCGTGGACGGCGCTGGCGGGGGTGGCCCCGGCCGAGCACGGGGAGGGCGGACCGAGCCGGGCCTCGTATCTCGCCTCGACCCTGTCGGCGAGCCTGGAGCTGGTGAAGGAAGGTGCGCTGGAAGCCCGGCAGATGGAGCATTTCTCGGACATCTACCTGCGCAGGCGCGGCCGTGAGTCCTTCGAGACGGCCGCTGGCGCGGCCTCCCCAGGATGACGGACGTGGAGGACGACACCGAACGCTGCATCGAGGCCCTGCTGTTCGCCGCCGCCGAGCCGCTCAGCGTTTCCGACCTCGCGGGCCGCCTGGCCGGTGGCGTGGACGTCGAGGCGGGGCTGAGGGGCCTTGTGGCGCGGTATGCGGGCAGGGGGGTCGAGCTGGTCGAGGTGGCCGGGCGCTGGCGGTTCCAGACCGCCGCCGACCTCGCCTTCCTGATGACGCAGGAGCGCGAGGAGCCCCGGCGCCTGTCCAAGGCCGCGCAAGAGACGCTGGCCATCATCGCCTACCACCAGCCCGTCACCCGCGCCGAGATCGAGGCCGTGCGCGGGGTGCAGGCCAGCCGGGGCACGCTCGACGTGCTGCTGGAACTGGGCCTGGTGCGGATGCGCGGGCGCCGCCGCACGCCGGGGCGGCCGGTGACGTTCGGCACCACGGACGCCTTCCTCGAACACTATGGGCTGGCCTCGCTGGGCGACCTGCCCGGCATGGCGGAGATGAAGGCGGCGGGGCTGCTCAGCCTCGACCTGCCGCCGGGCTTCAACGTGCCCGACCCCTCGCGCCCGCCGGACGAAGAGGACCCCCTCGACTTCGACGACGCGCCCGAATTCGCGCAGGACTTCGTCGGCGGGGACGAATAGCGCTTCTGTCAGCGCTGTCAGGGGAAGGCCGTGGCCTTGGCCGGGCGAGGGGCTTATATAACCACCCCAACGGACGTCCCTCGCGGACACTAAGGAGTCTCCCGTCATGGGAAGCATGAGCTGGATCCACTGGGTCATCGTCATCGCCGTCGCCGCGCTGCTGTTCGGCGGCCGGGGCAAGCTGTCGGGCCTGATGGGCGACGCGGCCAAGGGCATCCGCGCCTTCCGCGACGGCCTGAAGGGCGACGACCAGGTCGACGCCGACAAGGCCGACCGCGCGCCCCTGCCGCGAACCGAGGCGGAGAAGGAAGACCTGCGGCGATAGCCGATGCTCCCCGAGATCGGCGCCACCGAACTCCTCGTCATCGCCGCGGTCGCGCTGATCGTCGTCGGGCCGAAGGACCTTCCGCTGCTCCTGCGCAAGCTGGGGCAGTTCGTCGCGCGCATGCGCGGCATGGCCGCCGAATTCCGCTCCAGCTTCGACGAGATGGCCCGGCAGTCCGAACTAGACGACCTGCGCCGCGAGGTCGAGGCCATGCGGGCGGGGCGCTTCCTCGATCCCGTGCGCCAGGCGGCTGAGGACGCGCGCAACGTCGGCGTCGATGAGGTGTTCGACGAGATCGACCGCGACCTGCGCGGCATTCCCGATCCCAAGCCCGTCCCGATGATCGAGGCTGGGGAAGCTGAGCCCGCGCCCAAGCCGAAGAAGCCCCGCGCCCCGCGCAAGAAGAAAGCGCCGGAGCCCGAGGCGTGAGCGACTACGACCCCGACGAAGACATCGAATCCTCCCGCGCCCCGCTGCTGGAGCACCTGACGGAGCTGCGCATGCGGCTGATCGTCTGCGTGCTGGCGCTGGCGGTCGGGTTCGCGGTCTGCTTCGGCTTCTCCAGGCAGATCTACGTCTTCCTGCTGCACCCGTTCGAGATCGCGGCGGGCCTGCTCGCCTCGCAGCAGGCGGGGGGGAAGCACGGGCCGTTCGACCTCTTCCTCGCCATCGCGGGGCTGAAGGAGGTGCCGGCGCCGCAGGGGCTGAAGCTGGTCTTCACCGCGCCGCTGGAGTTCTTCTTCACCAAGCTGAAGCTGGCCGGGTTCGGGGCGGTGGTCCTGACCTTCCCGGTGCTGGCCTGGCAGCTCTACCGCTTCGTGGCGCCGGGGCTGTACCGCAAGGAGCGCAAGGCGTTCGCGCCCTTCCTGATCGCCTCGCCCGCGCTGTTCCTGTTGGGAGCGGCGCTGGTCTACTTCATCATGCTGCCGTTCGTGCTGTGGTTCTCGCTGAGCCAGCAGATCGTCGGGGCTGGCAACATCTCGGTCGAGCTGCTGCCCAAGGTGTCGGACTACCTGACCTTGGTGACGACCCTGTTGCTGGCGTTCGGCCTGTGCTTCCAGCTTCCGGTGGTGCTGACGCTCGCGGGGCTGGCCGGGCTGGTCAGCGCCAACGCCCTGCGCACGGGGCGGCGCTACGCCATCGTCGGCGTGTTCGTGGTGGCGGCGGTGGTCACCCCGCCCGACCCGATCAGCCAACTCATGCTCGCCATCCCGATCTGCCTGCTCTACGAGGTGTCGATCTGGTGCGTCTGGCTGATCGAGCGGCGCCGGCGCAGGGAAGATGACGTCCGCGATCTCGTCCCCTCTCCCTGAGGGAGAGGGAGGGGCCCGCGAAGCGGGAGGGTGAGGGTTTACGCCCTCAGGTCCCTAACCCTCATCCTCCCACGCCTGCGGCGCGGGCCCCTCCTTCTCCCTCAGGGAGAAGGGCGACTGGAACGTTGCCGCCCCCGCCGACGCGCCTTAGAGAAGGCGGCCATGCACGACATAAAAGCCATCCGCGACAACCCTGAGGCCTACGACCGCGCCTGGGCGTCGAAGGGGCTGTCCGCCCAGACGCCTGCGCTGCTGGCGCTGGACGCCAAGCTGCGCGCCGCCCAGACGGCCGTGCAGGAAGCCGCCGCGCGCCGCAACGAAGCCTCCAAGCTGATCGGCCAGGCCAAGGCCAAGAAGGACGAGGACAAGGCCCAGGCCCTGATGGCCGAGGTCGAGGTCCTGAAAATCACCATGGCCCGCGAGATGGAGGTCGAGGCCGAGGTCGGCGGCAAGTTGCGCGACGTGCTGTCGGCCCTGCCCAACATCCCGGCCGCCGAGGTCCCGCCCGGTGAGGACGAGACGGGCAACGTCGAGCAGCGCCGCTGGGGCGAGCCCGCCCGCCCGAACAACCCCCGCGACCACGTCGATCTCGGCGCGCCGCTGGGCATGGACTTCGAGGCCGCCGTGCGCATGTCCGGCGCCCGGTTCGTGGTGCTGAAGGGCCAGATCGCGCGGCTGGAACGGGCGCTCGGGCAGTTCATGCTCGACTTCCAGACCACCGAGAACGGCTACACCGAGGTCTCGCCGCCGCTGCTGGTGAAGGACGAGGCGCTGTACGGCACCGGCCAGCTTCCGAAGTTCGCCGAGGACCAGTTCCGCACCACCGGCGACCACTGGCTGATCCCCACCGCCGAGGTCTCCCTTACCAACCTCGTGCGCGAGCAGATCGTCGCCGAGGAGGAACTGCCGCTGCGCCTGACCGCGCTGACCCACTGCTTCCGCTCGGAGGCCGGGGCGTCGGGGCGGGACACGCGCGGCATGATCCGCCAGCACCAGTTCCAGAAGGTCGAGCTGGTCTCCATCACCACGCCCGAGCAGTCGGACGAGGAGCACGAGCGGATGACCGGGTGCGCCGAGATGGTGTTGCAACGGCTGGGCCTCGCCTATCGCCGGATGCTGCTGTGCGCCGGGGACATGGGCTTCGGGGCGCGCAAGACCTACGACCTGGAGGTCTGGCTGCCCTCGCAGGCGACCTACCGCGAGATCAGCTCCTGCTCGAACTGCGGCGACTTCCAGGCGCGGCGCATGGACGCCCGCAGCCAGAAGCGCGGCGAGAAGGGCACGCGCTACGTCCACACCCTGAACGGCTCGGGGCTGGCGGTCGGGCGCACGCTGGTGGCGGTGCTGGAGAACTACCAGGACGAGGGCGGCCGCATCGCCGTGCCCGAGGCGCTGCAGCCCTACATGGGTGGGCTCACCCACCTCGGTGCGTAGGTGCGCATCCTGCTCACCAACGACGACGGCATCCACGCCGAGGGCCTCGCCTGCCTGGAGCGGATCGCGCGGGCGCTGAGCGACGACATCTGGGTGGTGGCGCCGGAGTACGAGCAGTCGGGCGCCAGCCGGGCGCTGACCCTGTCCGACCCCTTGCGGGTGCGGCGCGAGGGCGAGCGGCGGTTCTCCGTCACCGGCACGCCGACCGACTGCGTGATGATGGCGGTGCGCGAGTTGGTCGAGGGCAAGGCGCCGGACCTGGTGCTGTCGGGGGTCAACCGGGGCCAGAACATCGCCGAGGACGTGACCATGTCCGGCACGGTGGCCGGGGCCATCGAGGGCATGGCGCTGGGCATCCCCTCCATCGCCCTGTCGCAGGCGATGATGATCCACCGCGACGAGGTGGTCGCCTACTGGGAGACGGCCGAGGCCCACGGGCCGGGGATCGTCCGCCGCCTGATGGAGGTCGGCTGGCCCGCCGACGTGGTGATGAACGTCAACTTCCCGTCGCGGCCGCCCGAAGAGGTCGAGGCGGTGGAGGTCACGCGCCAGGGCTTTCGCGACGTGAACATCCGCAAGGTCGAGAAGCGCACCGACCTGCGCGGGCGCGACTACTACTGGATGGGCTTTTCCGGCCAGCTTTCCGACCCGGCGCAGGGCACGGACCTGCGGGCCGTCTACGAGGGCCGCATCTCGGTGACGCCGCTGCACATCGACCTGACGCACGCCGAGACGGTGAACAATCTCAAGGGCCTTCTGGGCGGGGCCATTCCGCGATGACCGACAAAGACCACGACACGCCCGAGACCCGCATGGCGCGCCTGATCCTGGCGCTGCGCTCGCAGGGCGTGACCGATCCGGCCGTGCTGAACGCGATCGAGAAGACCCCGCGCGAGCTGTTCACGCCGGACCTGTTCAAGGAGCGGGCGTGGGAGGATTCGGCCCTGCCCATCGCCTGCGGCCAGACGATCAGCCAGCCCTTCATCGTCGGGCTGATGACCCAGGCCCTGACCATCCAGCCCCGCGACCGGGTGTTGGAGATCGGCACGGGCTCCGGCTACCAGGGCGCGGTGCTGGCCCGGGTGGCGCGGCTGGTCTACACGGTCGAACGCTACCGCACGCTGATGCGCGAGGCCGAGGGGCGCTTCAAGACGCTGGGCCTGACCAACATCATCACCCGGTTCGGGGACGGCGGGGAGGGCTGGCCCGAGCAGGCGCCTTTCGACCGCATTATGGTCACGGCGGCGGCGCCGGAGGAGCCGAAGAAGCTCCTGGCGCAACTGAAGCCGAACGGGGTGCTCGTCGCCCCCATCGGCAAGGGGCCGGTCCAGAGCCTTCGCCGCTATGCGGGCGACGGCAAGGGCGGCTTCAAGGTGGAGCTGTTGGGAGACGTCCGCTTCGTGCCGCTGCTGGACGGCGTGGCGCGCGAGCTTTGAAGATCGTCGTGCTTAAGCGATGCTTAACGATCTCCGCACGACTGATTCCTTTTTGTGAGTACGGAGCGGCCATGACTCATACCTGGACCCGGATCGCCCTGGTGGGCGCCGCCGCCTCGGCCCTGGCCGCCTGCGCGACCACGCCTTCCTATCCCACCCAGCCGGGCCAGCAGCCCGTGCAGCGGGAGATGCCGACCCCGAACTTCCCCATCATCCAGCCGCCGCCGCCGGGCGAGCCGCCCGCGCCGACCGCCCGGCCGACCGAGACCATCGGCGCCCAGCCGCTCGCCCCCCCGCCGGGGGCGGTGGAGTCCGCACCGCTGGCGCCGCTGGCCGAACCGGACGTGCCGCCGCCTCCGCCCCCGCCGCCCGAGACGCGCACCCGCACCGTGACCTCGGTGTCCGGCAAGGTGGTCGACGCCAGCGGCAAGCCGCAGACCTATGAGGTGCAGAGCGGCGACGGGCTGGATTCCATCGCCCGCAAGCTCGGCACGACCCGCAAGCAGCTCGCCGCCGACAACAATCTCGAAGAACCTTACCGCATCAGGCCGGGCCAGAAGCTGAAGGGACCGGAGACGAAGGCGAAGGCTTACGTCGTCGGCAGCGGCGACACCCTCTACGCCATCGCCCGGCGCTTCAACGTCAAGGCGGCCGAGATCGCCGAGGCCAACAACATGGCCGTCGACGACCCGATCCGCTCGGGCCAGAAGCTGGTGCTGCCCAAGGGCTTCAAGGACAGCGGCCCGGTCACGCGCACCGTCACCGAGACGGTCGCCGCGCCCGCGCCGCAGCCGCGTCCGCAACCGGCGTTGCGCCCGTCGATCCCGGCGACGCCGCCGCCCGTGGCGTCTCCGATCACCCCGGCAGTCCCTGCGCCGGTTGTGGCCCAGCCCCGCCCGCCCGCGTCCCAGCCTGCGGCCCCTGCGGCCCCGGCCGCGCCGATCATCTCGACCGGCGCCGTGCCGACCGACAGCGAGGTCGCCGCCGCCGGTCGCGGCCGCTTCCTGTGGCCGGTGAAGGGCGAGGTCATCTCCGGCTTCGGGCCGAAGGGCGTGGGCCAGCGCAACGACGGCCTGAACATCAAGGCGGGCGCCGGGACGACCGTCCAGTCGGCGGCGTCCGGCGAGGTCGTCTATGCGGGCGACCAGGTGCCGGGCTTCGGCAACCTCGTGCTGGTCAAGCACGAGGGCGGCTGGGTCACGGCCTACGCCCACCTGAGCCGCGTCGATGTGAAGATGCGCCAGGCGGTGACGCAGGGCCAGCAGCTCGGCCAGGTCGGCTCGACCGGCGGGGTCTCGGAGCCGCAGCTCCACTTCGAGGTGCGCTATTCGCCGTCCCCGAAGGACAAGGCCCGGCCGATCGACCCGGCGCTGGTTCTGCCGAGGTAGTGCGTGGTTCGAGACGCTCGGCTGGGGCCTCGCTCCTCACCATGACGAACTCAGCATTCGTCATCCTGAGGAGCGGCAACGCCGCGTCTCGAAGGACGCAGGGCGCCTAGATCCTCCGCCCCAGCTCCCCCGCCAGGTCGCGGATGAACTGGTAGGCCACGCGGCCCGACCGGGAGCCGCGCAGTTGCGCCCATTGCAACGCCCGGCGCTCCAGGTCGGCGACCTTCAGGTCGTAGCGTTCCGAGTAGACGTGCACCGCGTCCAGGTAGGCCGCCTGGTCCATGGCTGGGAAACCGACCCACAGGCCGAAGCGGTCGGAGACGCTGACCTCCTCTTCCGCGTCCTCGGCGGTCGCGATCAGGCCGCGGCCCTCGTGGTGGTCGCGGGGCATCAGGTGGCGGCGGTTGGAGGTCGCCACGAACAGCACGTTCTCCGGCGGCCCGGCCACGCCGCCCTCCAGCGCCGACTTCAGCGCCTTGGCCGCCGCCGCCCCCTCCTCGAACGAGAGGTCGTCGCACAGGACCACGAACTTCTCGGCCCGCCCGCGCAGCAGGTCGAACAGGGCGGGCAGGGCGGTGACCTCGTCGCGGTCGACCTCGACCAGCTTCAGGGCCGTGTCGTCCGCCGCCATGAAAGCCGCCTTGGCCAGCGAGCTTTTCCCCGTGCCGCGCACGCCCCACAGCAGGGCGTGGTTGTAGGGCAGGCCGCCGCTGAAGCGCCGCAGGTTCTCCACGAACCGCTCCTTCTGGCGCTCCACCCCGACCAGCAGGTCGAGCGGCAGGGTGAAGTCCGGCGCGGCGACGAAGGCGCCGGCGCGCGGGTCGTGGCGGAACAGGCGCGCGCCCTCGAACGACGGCGTGGCGGGAGGGGGCGGGGCGATGCGCTCCAGCGCCTCCGCAATGCGGATCAGCAGGCTTTCCATGGCCCGGTCGTAGCCTCACCGTCGCCGCATTGCAAAAGCACAGGCGAGCGCATAGCTTCCGCCCACCTTGGCGCCCCCCTGTCGGTCGCCGCTGATATCCGTGGAGACGAAATGCCCGCCGACGGTCCCCAGGGTCTGCTGATCCAGATCGCGCCGCTGATCCTGCTGTTCGTGCTGTTCTACTTCATGCTCATCCGCCCGCAGCAGAAGCGCATGAAGGATCACCAGGCCATGATCGCCAACCTCAAGCGCGGCGACAACGTCGTGCTGGCCAGCGGCGTGATCGGCAAGATCATCCGCGTCGAGGACAAGGAAGTCGGCGTCGAGATCGCCCAGGGCGTCAACGTCAAGGTGGTCAAGAGCATGATCACCGAAGTCCGCGTGAAGGGCGAACCCGCCCCCGCCAACGACGCCAAGAACTGAGTTTTCCCAACCGATGCTTACGCTCTCGCGCTGGAAGGTCACCCTCTGCATCCTGTCGGTGGTCTTCGGCATCCTGTTCGCGATGCCGAACCTGCTGACCCAGGCCCAGCGCGACGCGCTGCCGGGATGGATGCCGAAGCAGACCCTGAACCTGGGCCTCGACCTCCAGGGCGGCTCCTACCTGCTGCTGGAGGTCGATACGGCCGCCTTGCGCAGGGAGCGCCTGACCAACCTGCTCGAGGACGTCCGCAAGACCCTGCGCGACGACCAGATCCTGTTCAGCGAGCTGCGCCAGGTGAACGGCGCGGTGAACGTGCGCGTCACCGACCCGCTCCAGGTCGACAAGGCGGTCAGCGAGCTGAACAAGCTGGCCAACCCGATGACCAACGGGGCGGCCGACCTGAACGTCTCGCGCCAGGGCGACCAGCGGCTGCGGCTGGCCTTCGTCGAGCAGGCCCTGCGCGAGCAGGAGACCAGCGCGGTCAACCAGTCCATCGAGATCATCCGGCGCCGGGTCGACGCGCTGGGGACCAAGGAGCCCTCGATCACCCGCCAGGGCGACAACCGGGTCGTGGTCCAGGCGCCGGGCGAGAGCGACCCGGAGAAGCTGAAGAACGTCATCGGCCAGACCGCCAAGCTGACGTTCCAGATGGTCGACGAGACCGTCACCCAGCAGGACCTGATCGAGAACCGCATCCCGCCCGACGCGGTCGTCCTGCCCAGCACCGACGGCTATTCGCCGGCCTACGTGGTCAAGCGCCGCGCGGTCGTGACCGGCGAGATGCTGACCAACGCCAGCCAGGCCAACAACCCGCAGACCCGCGCGCCGGAAGTCGCCTTCCGCTTCAACAGCCAGGGCGCGCGCCGGTTCGGCAGCGTCACCAGCCAGAACATCGGCAAGCGCTTCGCGATCGTGCTGGACGGCAAGATCATCTCGGCCCCCGTCATCCAGTCGGCCATCACCGGCGGCAGCGGCGTGATCACGGGCAACTTCACGGTCGAGAGCGCCAACGAACTGGCCATCCTGCTGCGCGCCGGCGCCCTGCCGGCCCCGCTGACCGTAGAGGAGCAGCGCACCGTGGGCGCCGAACTGGGCGCAGACGCGGTGAAGGCGGGCATGACCTCCACCATTGTCGGCTTCGTGGCCATCCTGGTGTTCATGGTGCTGGCCTACGGCTTCCTGTTCGGCGGGATTTCGGTGGCGGCGCTGCTGATCAACGGCCTGCTGATCATCGCCATCATGTCGCTGACGCAGGCGACGCTGACCTTGCCCGGCATCGCGGGCCTGATCCTGACACTGGCCGTGGCGGTCGACGCCAACGTGCTGATCTATGAGCGGATGCGCGACGAGACGCGGGCCGGGCGGCAGGTGATATCGGCCATGGACGCAGGCTTCTCGCGCGCCATGAGCACCATCATTGACGCCAACGTCACCACCATCCTGGCGGCGGTCATCATGTTCCAGTTCGGCTCGGGGCCGGTGCGGGGCTTCGCCTGGACGCTGTCCATCGGCGTGGTCACCTCCGTGTTCACAGCCGTCCTGATCACCCAGGTCCTGCTGGCGGTATGGTTCCGCACGCGGCGGCCCAAATCGCTGCCGATCGTCTGAGGCGTGAAGTCCATGTGGCCCCTGATCAAACTCCTGCCGATCACGACCAACTTCCGCTTCGTGGCCTTCTCGAGGATCGCGGCGGTGATCTCGGTCATCACCATCCTCGGCTCGCTGGCGATGACCATCTTTCCGATGAAGCCTCCCTGCGGCGGGCTGAACTGCGGCATCGACTTCCGTGGCGGCACGGTGCTGGAATTCACCACCGCGCCGAAGCCCGCCGACCTCGGCGCCGCGCGCGGCGCCCTGGCCGACCTCGGCCTCGGCGACGTGCAGCTCCAGGCCTTCGCCACGCCGCAGGACCCCAAGGCGCAGTTCAACGCCATGGCGCGGTTCGAGACCCCCGTCGGCAGCAACCCCACCCAGACCGTCGACAAGGTCAAGCAGGCCCTGCGCAACATCCACGGGCCGGAGACGACCTTCTCCCGCACCGAGGTCGTGGGCCCGAAGGTGTCCGGCGAGCTGTTCCGCAACGGCATCCTGGCGCTCGGCCTCGCGATCGGGCTGATGCTGATCTACATCTGGTTCCGGTTCGAGCTGCAGTTCGGCCTGGGCGCGGTCGTCGGCCTGTTCCACGACGTGATCCTGACCTTCGGCCTGATCGCGGCGACGAACATGGAGTTCAGCCTCACCACCATCGCGGCCATCCTGACCATCATCGGCTATTCGATGAACGACACCGTCGTGGTGTTCGACCGCCTGCGCGAGAACCTGCGCAAGTACAAGAGGATGCCCCTGCGCGAGGTGATCGACCTGTCGGTCAACGAGACCCTGTCGCGCACCGTCATCACCGGCCTGACCGCCATCCTGGCGCTGGGCGGGCTGGCGCTGTTCGGCGGCGAGGCGCTGTTCGGCTTCTCGGTCATCATGATCTTCGGCATCGCCATCGGCACCTACTCGTCTATCTACGTGGCGGCCCCGGTGATCCTGCTGTGGGGCGTCAAGCGCGGCGAGGAGGAGGCGGCCCCCATCAAGCCGATGGGCGCGACCGTCAACCGGTAGCGTGCGGCAGGCCCCCTCCATCGACGCCTACGGCGAGGGCGGCTTCCGCGTCTCCGGGCGCCGCCACGAGGGCTCGCTGCTGGTGCTGGACGACGCGCCCCGGCCCTGGTCGGGGTCGAGGCTCGCCGACCTGACCCCCGCCGACTTCGCCGAGGTGATCGCCGCGCGCGACATCGTGGAGTTCGTGCTGCTGGGCACGGGCCTGACCCAGGGCCTGCCCCCGCGCGAGGTGCGCGAGGCGCTGAAGGACGCCGGGATCGGGCTGGAGTTCATGTCCACGCCGAACGCGGCGCGCACCTACAACGTGCTGGCGTCGGAGGGCAGGCGGCTCGCCTGCGCCCTCATCGCGGTCTGAACCTGCGCCTTGCCCCTGCGACGGAACGTCCTATACCTGAGGGTAAGGGTTGGATTCTCCATAGGACGGGCATCATGAGCGGGCTTCTGTCGAACTTCCGAAACACCATGATCGTGAGCACCGTGCTCGCGCTGATCATGATCTATGCGCTGGTCGCCGGATCGGGCGCGGGCTTCGGCGACGTGCGGACGTGGCAGGCGATCCTGCGCTGGGCGCACCTGGTGGCCGGCATCCTGTGGATCGGGCTGCTCTACTACTTCAACTTCGTCCAGATACGGAAAATGCCGGACATCCCCGCCGAGCTGAAGCCGGCGGTGTCGAAGTACATCGCCCCCGAGGCGCTGTTCTGGTTCCGCTGGGCGGCCATGGCGACCGTGGTGGCGGGCGTGATCCTGGCCCACCTGAACGGCTACCTGCTGCAGGTGCTGACCATCGGCGCCCTCGACGGCTTCGTGAACCAGCGCGACATGCTGATGGGCATCGGCGTGTGGCTGGCGCTGATCATGTTCTTCAACGTCTGGGGCGTGATCTGGCCGAACCAGAAGATCGCGCTGGGCATGAAGGAAGCCGACGCCGACACGAAGGCCAAGGCGGCCAAGACGGCCATGCTGTTCTCGCGCATCAACACCCTGCTGTCTCTGCCGATGCTGGCGACCATGGGCATGGTGCAGACGCTGTACGGCTCCTGATCCGTCGCAAGGACCGGGGAAAGGCCCGCCCCACGGCGGGCCTTTTTCGTTGAGGGGCCATGAGCGAAGACCTCGATGCGCAGGTGCGGCGGGCCGACCCCGACCGCTGGCTGGCCAGCCGCTTCATCGCCGACCCGCAGGCGCGGGCCGACGTGACGGCCCTCTACGCCCTGGACCACGAACTGGCGCGGGTGGCCGGCAGCGTGCGCGAGCCGCTGATGGGCGAAATCCGCCTGACCTGGTGGCGCGAGGCGATGGAGGAGATGGAGGCTGGAAAGCCGCCCCGCCGCCATCCGGTTGTCGAGGCCGTCGCCGGGGCCTTCCCGGCGGGGGCGCTGGCCGAACTGCCGGAGGGGCGGTTCCCCGACCTCGACAAGACGCCCCTCGCCACGGGGGATGCGGTGTTCGCCTATCTCGACGCGACGGCGGGCGCGGTGGCGGCGCTGGCGGCCCGGCGGCTCGATCCCAAGGCGGTGTTCGAACAGGTGCGCGGCGCGGCGCGGGCCTATGGGCTGGGCGCCCTGTGGCGGGCGGGGCGCCTGCCGCCGGACTGGACGAAGGCCGACGTGAAGGTCCGCATCGAGGCCGAGCGCATCGCGGCGGGCGGGGAGTTGCGCTCCCTGCCGGTGGCGGCCTTCCCGGCGGTGGCCCATGCGGCGCTGGCGGGGATGCGCAGGCCGGGGGAGTTGGAGACGCGGGTGCGGCTGACCTGGGCGGTCATGCGGGGGAGGCTGTAGGCCGCAAGCGGCTCTACGCCGCCGCCCACGCCTTCAGGTCCGCCAGCGCCCGGACGCTCATCAGCCGCTTCTTGGCCCGGCCCCGTTCCTTCAGTGGGATCTTGCGCCCCTCGCCGTCGACCTTCGGCGCCTCCAGCGGCGGCAGGAGGCCGTAGTTGATGTTCATCGGCTGGAACGAGCCGCCTTCCAGGTGCCCGCCGGTGATGTGGTTCACCAGCGCCCCCAGCGCCGTCGTCTCCGGCGGGGCCTCCAGCGCGCGGCCCAGGCGCTGGGCCGCCGCCAGCCGCCCGGCCAGCAGGCCCGTCGCGGCGCTCTCGACATAACCCTCGACCCCCGTCACCTGCCCGGCGAAGCGCAGGCGCGGGTCGGCCTTCATCCGCAACTGGCGGTCCAGAAGGCGCGGCGAGTTGATGAAGGTGTTGCGGTGCAGCCCGCCGAGCCGCGCGAACTGTGCGTCCTGGAGCCCGGGGATCATGCGGAAGACGTCGGCCTGCGCCCCGTGCTTCAGCTTGGTCTGGAAGCCGACCATGTTCCACAAGGTGCCCAGCGCATTGTCCTGCCGGAGCTGGACGATGGCGTGGGCCTTCACGGTCGGATCGCGCGGGTTGGTCAGGCCGACGGGCTTCATCGGCCCATGGCGCAGGGTCTCGCGCCCGCGTTCGGCCATCACCTCGATGGGCAGGCAGCCGTCGAAGTAGGGGACGTTCTCCCAGTCCTTGAACTCCGACTTCGGGCCGGACAGCAGGGCGTCGATGAACGCCTCGTACTGGTCCTTCGTCATCGGGCAGTTGATGTAGGCCGCCGCGTCCCCGCCGGGGCCCTCCTTGTCGTAGCGCGACTGGCGCCAGGCGGTGTCCATGTCGATGGACTCGAAATGGACGATGGGCGCGATGGCGTCGAAGAAGGAGAGCTGGCCCTCGCCCGTCAGGTCCAGGATCGCCTGGGCCAGGGCGGGGGAAGTGAGGGGGCCGGTCGCCACGATCACGCTGTCCCACTCGGCCGGGGGCAGGCCCGCGATCTCCTCGCGCACCACGGTGACCAGCGGATGGGCCGTGAGCCGCGCCGTCACCGCCTCGGAGAAGCCGTCGCGGTCCACGGCCAGCGCCCCGCCGGCCGGAACCTGGTGGGCGTCGCCCGCCGCCATGATGATGGAGCCGCAGGCCCGCATCTCGGCGTGCAGCAGCCCGACCGCGTTGTGCTCCCAGTCGTCCGACCGGAAGGAGTTGGAGCAGACCAGTTCGGCCAGTCCGTCGGTCTTGTGCGCGTCGGTGCCGCGCACGCCGCGCATCTCGTGCAGGACCACGGGCACGCCCGCCTGCGCGATCTGCCAGGCGGCCTCGGACCCGGCGAGGCCGCCGCCGACGACGTGGATTGGTGCTGCCATCATTTCCTCCAACGGGCCGCCTCTATAGCCACCCGCGTGCGGCGGCGCCATTCTCGGGCCGCTTAGGGAGGACGGGGCATGGCTGGGGTTTCGGTGGGCGCGGCGGCGTTCGAGGGTTTCCGCGTGATCGGCCGCCATCCGCTGGCGGTGCTGGCCTGGGCGGCGGTGCTGTTCGTACTGACCTTCCTGCCGCTGATGGCCAGCGTGGCGCTGGTCGCGCCCAGCCTGGAGGAGATGATCCGCCAGATCGCCGCCGAGAGCGACGAGGGCGCGCTGGAGGCCGCCATGGCCATGCAGGCGAGGATGATGGCCCTGAACCCGCTGACGATGCTGGCTTCGTTCGTCGCACGGGTGCTGGTGATGTGCGCCGTGTTCCGCGCCGTGCTGGCGCCGCAGGACAAGCGGTTCGGCTACCTGCGCGTCGGGGCGGCGGAGCTGTGGACCGGGCTGGTGACGGCCTGCCTGGCGGTGATGTTCGCCATCGTGGCCATCTTCGGCGTGGTCGGCATGGGCGTGGTGGCCATCGCCTCGGGCGCGCTGACCGACCAGACGGGCGGCGAATGGGCCGTGCTGGCGCTGGTCGCGGGGGTGTTGCTGGCCGTCGTGTGGCTGGCCCTGCGGTTCTCGATGGCCCTGCCGATGAGCTTCGAGCAGCGCACCTTCCGGCTGTTCGAGTCCTGGGCGCTGACCAGGGGCCTGACCCTGCGCCTCGTGCTGCTGATGCTGCTGGTCCTGCTGATCGTGATCCTGCTGGAGATCGCGGTCGCGGCGCTGGCCATCGGCGGGGGAATGGCGCTGCTGGCCGGGCGGCCTATCGACGAGGGGGCGCTGCTGGCCTTCTTCAGCCGGCCGATGGAGGCGTGGCTGCGCCAGCTCGCGCCCTGGGCCGTGGCGGTCGGCGTGGTCGGCTCGCTGCTGGGGGCCGCCCTGTCGGCCATCGTCATCGCCCCATGGGCCGCCGTCTGGCGCCAGGTCGCCCCGCGGGAGGCGGCCGCCTAGGACTTCTTTCGCCCGCCGCGCGAATGGCCGTCGCATTCCTGCGCGAAGCAGGCTTACTCTAGCGCCGCTGTTCAGGAGGATACGATCTTGGCGACCTTTTCGCCCACCGACGCCGCGTTCGAGGGCTTCCGCATCACGCGCGAGCGGCCGCAGACCCTGCTGGTCTGGGCCGTGGCCTATCTGGCGGTCAGCCTGCTGATGGCGTTCGGCCTGATCACCTTCTTCGGCCAGACCCTGACAGAGCTGGAGGCGATGAGCGCGGCGGCCGAGAACGACCCGGCCCAGGCGGTGGCGCTGATGCAGGCGATGGCGCCCTTCTACGCCGTGGTCATTCCCGTCGGCCTGATCATCATCTCGGTCTGGACGGCGGCGGTGTACCGCATCGTCCTGCGGCCGCACGACACCGGCTTCGGCTACATGAAGCTGGGCGCCGACGAACTGCGGCTGGTGGTGCTGATGTTCATCTACGTGCTGCTGGCCATGGCCTTCACCTTCGTCGTCATCTTCGCCGCCGGCATCCTGGCCGCCGCCGCCTCGGTCGCGGGCGGGGCCGTCGCGGGCCTGCTCGGCGTGGTGATCTTCCTGGCCGTGATGAGCAGCTTCGTCTTCGTGGGCGTGCGGCTGTCGCTGGCCGGGCCGATGACCTTCGCCGAGCAGCGGCTGCGGGTGTTCGGCTCCTGGACGCTGACCCGGGGCCACTTCTGGCGGCTGGCCGGGGCCTACGTCCTGTCGATCATCCTGGCGCTGGTCGTGGTGCTGCTGGGCATGGTGATCTACGCCGCCGTGGCCGCGGTGCTGGTCGGCGGCAACATCGAGGCCGTGGGCCAGGTGTTCCAGCCGGACATGACCTCGGTCGGCGCCTACTTCACCCCGGCCATGCTGATCTACGTGATCTTCGGCGCCTTCCTGGGGGCGGTGCAGAACGCGGTGGTCTACGCCCCGGCGGCGGTCGCCTACCGCGAGCTTACCGGCGGGCGGCCCGCTTCTTGACCGGCGGCGGGCGCTTGCGCTGGGCTTGCCTGTCCAGCAGCTCCTTGAGGTAGCGGCCGGTCCAGCTTTTCGAGCTGGCGGCCACCTGCTCGGGGCTGCCGACGGCCACGATCTCGCCGCCGCCGTCGCCGCCCTCGGGGCCGAAATCGACCAGCCAGTCGGCGGTCTTCACCACGTCCAGGTTATGCTCGATGACGACCACGGTGTTGCCCTGGTCGACCAGCTCGTGCAGCACCTCCAGCAGCTTCCTGACGTCCTCGAAGTGCAGGCCTGTGGTCGGCTCGTCGAGGATGTAGAGGGTGCGGCCGGTGGCCCGCCGCGACAGCTCCTTGGACAGCTTTACCCGCTGGGCCTCGCCGCCCGACAGGGTGGTCGCCTGCTGGCCGACGTGGATGTAGCCCAGGCCCACGCGCTTCAGCGTCTCCATCTTGTCGCGCACCGGCGGCACGGCCTTGAAGAAGTCGGCGGCCTCCTCGACGGTCATGTCGAGGATGTCGGCGATGGACTTGCCCTTGAACAGGATCTCCAGCGTCTCGCGGTTGTAGCGCTTGCCCTTGCAGACGTCGCAGGTGACGTAGACGTCGGGCAGGAAGTGCATCTCGATCTTGATCAGCCCGTCGCCCTGGCAGGCTTCGCACCGGCCGCCCTTGACGTTGAAGCTGAACCGGCCGGGGCCGTAGCCCCGCGCCTTGCTCTCCGGCAACTGGCTGAACCAGTCGCGGATCGGCTGGAAGGCGCCGGTGTAGGTGGCCGGGTTCGAGCGCGGCGTGCGCCCGATGGGCGACTGGTCGATGTCGATGACCTTGTCGAAGTTCTCCAGCCCCTCGATCCGGTCGTGCGGGGCGGGGCCGTCGGAGGCGTTGTTCAGCCGCCGGGCCGCCGCCTTGTAGAGCGTCTCGATGGTGAAGGTGGACTTGCCGCCCCCCGACACCCCGGTGATGCAGGTGAAGGTCCCGACGGGGATTTCGCCCGTCACGGTCTTGAGGTTGTTGCCGGTGGCGCCGACGACCCGAAGCACCTTCTTCTTCGAGATCGGCCGCCGGACCTCCGGCACCTCGATCTCGCGCGCGCCCGACAGGTACTGGCCGGTCACCGAGCGCGGGGCGGCCATGATGTCGTCCGGCT
>CAZOHI010000027.1:0-45907 GCA_964579695.1 uncultured Caulobacter sp.
TTCAGGTGCCAGTGGCTTAACGGCCGTGGAGGTTCGAGTCCTCTCCTGGGCACCACCTTCCCCTTCTCTCGTGTATAGAGGAGGGGAATCAGCGACCGCCGGAGCCTTCCTTGGCCAATCATCTTCATGAAGGCGACCTTCCCGCAGGCATCTTCGACGGGGTGACCGCCGTCGCGGTGGACAGCGAGGCCATGGGCCTGCGCTTCGGCCGCGACCCGCTGTGCGTGGTGCAGCTCTCGGCCGGGGACGGCGACGCCCACGTGGTGCGCCTGAACCGCGAGACCTACGACGCGCCCAACCTCAAGGCCCTGCTGGCCGATCCGGGCGTCGTGAAGATCCTCCACTTCGCCCGCTTCGACGTGGCCATGTTCGCCCTGCACCTGGGCGTGACCGCGGCGCCGATCTTCTGCACCAAGATCGCCTCCAAGATCGCCCGCACCTACACCGACCGCCACGGCCTGAAGGACGTGACGCGCGAGTTGCTGGGGATCGAGCTGTCCAAGGTCCAGCAAAGCTCCGACTGGGGCGCGGCGCAGCTTTCCGCCGACCAGGTGGCCTACGCCGCCTCCGACGTGCTGCACCTGCATGCCCTCAAGGCGAAGCTGGAGGCCATGCTGGTCCGCGAGGACCGCGCCGACCTCGCCCGGGCCTGCTTCGACTTCCTGCCTCACCGCGCCCTCCTCGACCTCGCCGGGTGGGAGGACGTCGACATCTTCGCGCACACCTGATGTCCGTCTCCGACGCCTTCCCGGTCCATACGCCCCGCGAGCGGCAGATGGAGATCGCGCGCTGGCGGCGGCGCTCGCGGACCATCGGCGTGCTGCGCATCGCGCTGCCGGCGGCCATGGCCCTGATCACCGCGGCGCTGGTCGGCGTGGTCGGCTGGCGCTCGGCGACCGAGCGGCCCGACGCCACCCGCGAGACGCGCACTTCCATCCGCCTGGTCAACGCCCGCTTCGTGGGGCGGGTGGAGGACGGGCGCGGGTTCATGCTGGGCGCGCGGGCGGCGGTGCGCGACGAGGACGTCTACCAGAAGGTCAGCCTGTCCGAGCCGATCCTGACCATCGGGGCGGAAACGGCGGCGCCGGCTCGCGTCACGGCCCGGACCGGCATCTATGACGAGCGCGACCGGCTGCTGCACCTGTTCGGCGACGTCCGCATCGACGACGGCGCAGGCAACCGGGTGGCCTCCGACACCTCGGTCATCGACACCAGCACCGGCAAGGTGGTGGGCGATGCGGGCGTTCTGGGCGACGGACCCCTTGGACAAGTGACCGCGAAGTCCTATTCCGTGGAGGACAAGGGCGACCGCATGATCCTGCGCGGCGGGGTGCGCGCGCGGATCGGGGGCCAGTGAGGGCGATGGCGACGATGAACCGATGGGCGATGATGGCGGGCGCCGCGATGCTGGCGGCGGCGACGGGCTCCAGCGCCCAGATCGCCCATAACTCCAGCGCCCCGATCGACATCACCGCCGACGAGGCGGAAGTGGTCAACAGCGAGTGCCTGGCCATCTGGCGCGGCGACGCCGAGGCGCTGCAGGACCGCACCCGCCTGCGGGCCCAGAGCATCCGCGTCTATTCGCGCAAGACCGGCGACTCCTGCGGCGCGACCGAGCGGCTGGAGGCCGAGGGCGGCGTCTACTACGTCACCGCCGAGCGGGCGGTGCGGGCCGACAAGGCGTCCTACGCCGCCAGCGCCGATTCCATCACCCTGACCGGCGGCGTCATCGTGGTGCAGGGCAAGAACGTCGCGCGGGGCGACAGGCTGGTCGTCAACATGAAGACCGGCCAGGCCGAGATGGTTTCCGCCGCCAAGGGCCGGGGAAAGCCGGGCCGGGTGCGCGGCGTCTTCTATCCGTCGTCGGGCGGGCCGCAGTAGGCATGGACGAAGCGGCCAGCGAAAACACCTCGGCGGCGCCGGAAGGGCTGGTGGTGGATTCCATCGGCAAGTCCTTCCGGGGACGGCCGGTGGTGAAGAGCGTGTCGCTGGTCCTGCGGCGCGGCGAGGTCGCGGGCCTGCTGGGCCCGAACGGGGCGGGCAAGACCACCTGCTTCTACATGATCACAGGCCTGATCCCGGTCGACTACGGATCGATCTGGCTGGACGGCCAGGACATCACCGGCCAGCCCATGTACCAGCGCGCCCGGATGGGCGTCGGCTACCTGCCGCAGGAAGCCTCGATCTTCCGGGGCATGACGGTGCGCGAGAACGTCATGGCGGTGGTCGAGATGCGCGAGCGCAGCCCGGCCATGGTGCAGGAACGGACGACCGAGCTGCTTGAAGAGCTGCGCATCGACCACCTGCGCGACAGCCCGGCGGTGTCGCTGTCGGGCGGCGAGCGGCGGCGGGTGGAGATCGCCCGGGCGCTGGCGTCGGAACCGTCCTTCATGCTGCTGGACGAGCCCTTCGCGGGGATCGACCCGCTGGCCATCGCCGACATCCGCGAGGTGGTCGGCTACCTGAAGAGCCGGGGCATCGGCATCCTGATCACCGACCACAACGTGCGCGAGACGCTGGAGATCATCGACCGCGCCGCCATCATCCATTCGGGCGAGGTGCTGTTCGAAGGCGCGCCGGACGAGGTGCTGGCCAACCCGGAAGTGCGGCGGGTCTACCTGGGCGACCGGTTCAACTGACCACGGCGAGCAGGAACGCCAGTCCCGAGACCGCCGCGCCCGCCGCGAACCACGCCAGCCGCGAGGCCCGTTCCGGCGCTTCGACCACCACCTGCGCCGGGGCCGGGTTGTCGGCCAGCCGCGCCAGGCCCTGCAACGCCTTGCGGACGTCCTCGGCCAGGTCCAGCGCCCTTGCGGTTGGCGACAGCTCGCGGGCCACCCAGCGGCGCACCACCGGGTCGGCGGCGGCCCACAGGTCGCAGTCGGGATCGAGGCGCCGGGCCACGCCCTCCACCGTCACCATGGTCTTCTGGAGCAGTACGAGTTCCGGCCGCAGCCGCATGTCGAACAGGCCGGTGATCTCGAAGAGCTGGGCCAGCACCCGGCCCATGGAGACGGTCCGCACCGTGCGCCCGAACACCGGCTCTCCCACCGCCCGCAGGGCCTGGGCGAAGGCGTCGATGTCGTGGGTGGCGGGCACGTAGCCCGCCTCGAAATGGATCTGCGCCACCCGGGCGTAGTCGCGGGTGATCAGGCCGTAGAGAATCTGGGCCAGGTAGCGCCGCTCGGCCGCCCCCATCCGCCCGACGATGCCGTAGTCCACCGCCACGATCTTCGCGGGCGGGGCCACGAACAGGTTCCCCTCGTGCAGGTCGGCGTGGAAGACGCCGTGGTCGAGGGCCTGGGTCAGGAAGGCGCGGATCAGGTTGGTCGCCACCGTCGGCCGGTCCAGGCCCGCCTGCTCCAGCGCGGCGGGGTCGGACAGGGGCGCGCCCTGCGCCCACTCGGTGGTCAGCACCCGCTTGGCGACCCCGTCCCAGACGACGACGGGGGCCTGCATGTAGCCGTCGCGGGCCATGACCTCGCCCAGCTCCGCCGCCCCCGCCGCCTCGAAGCGCAGGTCCAGCTCCAGCGACAGCGAGCGGATGACGATGGCCGCGAAGGCCTTGGGGTCCAGCCGCCGGGCGGTGGGGCCGAGGACGGAGACCATCCTCGCGGCCAGCATCAGGGTCTCGGCGTCGGCCGCCACGCGCCGCTCGATGCCGGGGCGCAGGACCTTCACGGCGACCTTGCGGCCGTCCTTCAGCGTCGCGGGATGGGCCTGGGCCAGCGAGGCGCCGCCGCCCGCGTCCCCGAACTCGGTGAACAGATCCCCGACCGCCGCCTCGACTTCGGCTTTCGCCTGGGCGGTCGGGAAGGGAGGCAGCCGGTCCTTCAGCCGCGACAGGTCCTCGGCGAAGGTCGGGCCGAAGATATCGGCGCGGGTGGACAGGAGCTGGCCGAGCTTGATCGCCACCGGCCCCATGCGCTCCAGCGCCGCCGCCAGCCGCTCGCCGGGGCGGCCGGTGGTCTTGCCCGCGAAGACGCGCAGGATGCGGCCCGCCAGCCTCACACCGCCCGGATAGGCGTCCTCGGCCTCCTTCGGCAGCAGGGCGTCGGCGCGGACGAGCATCCAGCCCGCCGCCAGCAACCGGCCGAACGCGGCAGGTCCCGCCATCGCCTCAGATCGCCCGACCGGTATGCAGGGCCGCGACCCCGCCGGTGAAGTTGGCGTAGCCGGCCTGGGAGAAGCCCGCCTCCGTGATCATGGCCGCGAACGTCCTCTGGTCCGGGAAGCGCCGGATGCTCTCGACGAGGTATTGATAGGAGGCCCGGTCCTTGGCCACCCATTCGCCGATCTGCGGGATGACCTTGAAGGAATAGGCGTCGTAGGCGGCCCGCAGGGCCTCGGTGACCGGATGCGAGAACTCCAGGCACAGGAACCGCCCGCCGGGCTTCAGCACCCGCCGCGCCTCGCGCAGGGCGGCGCTGACGTCGGTCACGTTGCGGATGCCGAAGGAGATGGAATAGGCGTCGGCGCAGGCGTCGGGCAGAGGCAGCCTCTGGGCGTCGCCCACGGCCCAGACGATCTCCGGCGCAAAGCCCTTCTCGCGCCCGGCGGCGATCATCTCGCCGTTGTAGTCGACCACCACGACCTTGGCGTCCGGCCCCCCGCGCCGCTGCTGGGCGCGCCGGGCCATCTTCGCATAGAGCCGGGCCATGTCGCCCGTGCCCCCGGCGCAGTCGATCACCGTCTCGCCGGGCTGGAGGTTCAGCCGCGCGGCCGCGGCGTCCTTCCAGAGCCGGTGCACGCCCGCGCTCATCAGGTCGTTCATCAGGTCGTAGCGGCTCGCGACCCGGTCGAAGACGCCGCGCACCAGGCGCGGCTTCTCGGCGGGGTCGACGTCCTGGTAGCCGAAGGTGGCGGAGGGCTTCGTCATGCCGAGCCTCTTAGACCCGCGAAGGCCTGCGCGCCAGCGGCGGCCATTGATCCGCCTCGTTCGCGGTGTGACAACCGTCCCATGCCCGAGCTTCCCGAAGTCGAGACCGTCCGGCGCGGCCTGGAGCCCGCCCTTTCCGGCGCCCGGCTGTCGCGGGTGGAGGCCCGGCGCCCGGACCTGCGCTTTGCGCTGCCCGAGGGCTTCGTCCAGCGGCTGACCGGCGCGCGGATCGAGCGGCTGGAGCGGCGGGCCAAGTACCTGCTGGCCCCCCTGGACCGGGGCGACACCCTGGTCATGCACCTCGGCATGACCGGCCGCTTCGAGATCGAGGCCGCCGCCCGCCGGGGCGCGCCGGGCGAATTCCTCTACGCGAGCCCGCCGGACCCCAAGCACGCCCACGTCGTCTTCGAGACCGAGGCGGGCGCCCGCGTGACCTACTACGACCCCCGCCGGTTCGGCTTCATGGACCTGATCGCCACCGACCATCTGGCCGAGCACCCCTACTTCAAGGGGATGGGGCCGGAGCCGCTCGGTCCCGACTTCACCCCGCACGTGCTGGAGAAGGCCTTCGCGGGCCGCAGGCAGGGGCCCAAGACCCTGCTGCTCGACCAGAAGGTCGTGGCGGGGCTGGGCAACATCTATGTCTGCGAAGCCCTGCACCGGGCCGGGATTTCCCCGACCGGCCCCGCCGGGGACATCCCCCGCCGCAAGATCACCCCGCTGACCTGGGCCATCCGCGAGGTGCTGGAGGAGGCCGTGGAGGCGGGCGGCTCGACCCTCAGCGACTACGCCACGCCCGACGGCGCGCTCGGCTACTTCCAGCACCGCTTCCGCGCCTACGACCGCGAGGGCGAGCCCTGCCCGACGTCCGGCTGCCGGGGCATGATCGGACGTATCGTGCAGGCTGGGCGATCCACCTTCCACTGTCCCGTCTGCCAGAAGTAAGGACCGCCCGTGCTGCGCAGCCTCCTCGCCGTCCTGCTTCTTTCCCTGGCCGCGCCGGCGCGGGCCGAGCCGCCCGTGTGGGTGATCCGCGACGCCGACAGCACCATGGTCCTGTTCGGATCGGTCCACCTGCTGCCCGCCGGCCTCGACTGGACCCCGGCGGCGTTGGACGAGGCGCTGGCGAAGGCCGACGACATCTGGTTCGAGTTGCCCATCGACCCCGCTTCCACGGCCGACAGCGCCCGGCTGGCGATCCAGCACGGGATGGCCGCCAGGGGCGAAACCCTGTCGCCCCGCCTGTCGCCGCAGGGC
This sequence comes from uncultured Caulobacter sp., assembly GCA_964579695.1. GTDB lineage: Bacteria > Pseudomonadota > Alphaproteobacteria > Caulobacterales > Caulobacteraceae > Caulobacter. The sequence goes on from CAZOHI010000027.1 coordinate 6,137, forward strand.
CGCGAGCGGCTGGCCCGGCTGTGCGCGGATCTTGGCCTGCGGCCCGCCGTGATCGAGGGGATGCGGCCCTGGCTGGCCGAGATGACCCTGGTCCTGACCCGGCTGGCCCGCGATGGGGTCAACGGCTCCTCCGGCGTCGAGCACAGGCTGTCGGCGGCCGCCCCGCCCGGCGCCGAACGCCGCGCCTTCGAGACCGCCGCCGAGCAGATCGGCTTCTTCGCCGACGCCCCGGAAGCCGACCAGATCGCCTCGCTGGAGGACTCCATGCGGGTGATGGAGGAGGAGCCCGACGCCTTCGACAGGCTGGTCGAGGCCTGGGTCAGCGGCGACATGGCGGCTCTGGAGGAGCGGGGGCTGGGGCCGCTGCGGCGGGCTTCGCCCGGTCTCTACGACCGGCTGATCACCCAGCGCAACGCCCGCTGGGCGGACGTCCTGGCCGAGCGGCTGGAGGGCTCCGGCGAGACGGTGGTGGTGGTCGGCGCCGGCCACCTGATCGGCGCCGACGGCCTGCCGGCGATGCTCCGGGCGCGGGGGATAGACGTCGAGGGGCCTTGAATGATGGCGGGCCTTGCCGTATAGGGCCGCCCTCCAATTCCTGGGCCGCGCTGCCGGCCCCATCGAGGTTTCGACACCATGGCCAACAACCCCGGCGCCAAGAAGGCCATCCGCAAGATCGAGCGCCGCACGGAAGTCAACAAGGCCCGCCGCTCGCGCGTGCGGACCTACCTGCGCAAGTTCGAAGAGGCCCTGACGGCCGGTGATCCGGCGGTCGCCAAGGCCAGCTTCGTGGAGGCCCAGTCGGAGCTGATGCGGGCCGTCTCCAAGGGCGTCGTGCACAAGAACACGGCCTCGCGGAAGGTGTCCCGACTGGCCGCCCGCCTGAAGAAACTGGCGGCTGCCTAAGCTTTCGGCGCCTTTCTCGCCTTCCGGCGAGAATGCATGAAATTCAAAGACTTAGCGGGTCGTCAACAACGTTTGACGGCCCGCTTTTTCGTTGTGCGCCGCACACGTCCCGCGACGAAAACGCTCGCTGAACATGCTCGCCGTCAGCGTTTTCCCTTGGCAGGCGAGGGGGTCTCGCGAGTCAACAGAAATATGACACGGCGAAGCTAAGTTTTCCGTTTGACCGGTCGGGGCCGGTGGCTACTCTGAAGGCCTTCAAGGCTCTTCCATTACTGATGGAAAGAACGCGGCGGCGGGCGCAGTGCATCCGCCGCACGGGACAGCTTTGTGCGTTGAGTTCGGCGTCGTCACGGGGGCGTGCGGCGCTTGGTCCGGCAGGTTGGGATGAGTGGGGCAATGACGAACGGGGGCTATGCGAGCATGACCCAGATGCCTGTCGGCGCATTGTGGACGAAGGCCTGCCAGGCGCTGCGGCGGGAGCTGGGCGACGACACCTTCGGCTCGTGGCTGGCGCAGGCGGCTGTCCGCGAAGGCCCCGAAGGTCCTGTGCTGGTCACGCCCACGGGCGTCGCCCGCGACTGGATCCGCCGCAATGCCTGGCGCCGCATCGGCGAAATCTGGGCGCAGAACGACCCCGAGGGTCGCCGCCTCGAGCTGAAATCGCGCATGGAGTTCGAGCAGGACGGTCCGGCTGGGGCCGGGTCCGCCCCCATCGCTGAAGTCATCGAGATCGCCGAGCCGGTCTCCACGGACCTGCCGGCCGTCGCCCGGCCGGGCCGCAACGCCGGCCTGCAGGACCGCTTCACCTTCGACACCTTCGTGCCGGGGCCGGCCAACGAGTTCGCCCACGCCGTCGCCCGCCGGGTGGCGAGCTGGGCCGACGGCCACTTCAACCCGGTGGTCTTCCACGGCTCCTACGGCTTCGGGAAGACCCACCTGCTGAACGCGCTCGCCTGGGAGGCCATGCGCACGGCGCCGGACAGGAAGGTGGTCTACCTGACCGCCGAGCGGTTCCTGTCGACCTTCGTGCGCGCCGTGATGGATCGCCAGACGGCGGCCTTCAAGGAAGAGCTGCGGGCCGCCGACCTGCTGCTGATCGACGACGTCCACTTCGTGGGCGGCAAGCAGTCGACGCAGGAGGAGCTGTTCCACACCCTGACCGCCCTGATGGAAGACGGCCGCCGGGTGGTGTTCTCCGCCGACCGCCCGCCCGCCCAGCTCGCCGAGATCGACGCGCGGCTGCGCTCGCACCTGTCGGCCGGCCTGGTCTGCGGGCTGGAGCCCGCCGACCGCGCGCTCCGCCTGGGCATCCTGGAGCGCAAGCTCGAGACGCTGGGGCGCCAGCAGGGGTTTACGGGCAAGGCGCGGGTCGAGGTGCTGCAGTTCCTCGCCGACCGCTTCACCGACAGCGTCCGCGAGCTGGAAGGCGCGCTGAACACCCTGGTGGCCCGGATGGGCGAGGGCGTGTCCCGCCTGACCCTGGACGAGGCCCAGGCCATCCTGCGCCCGCACCTGCGCGGCGCGGAGAAGCGCATCACCATCGACGACATCCAGAAGGCGACCTCCGAGCACTACGGGCTCAAGCAGGCCGACCTGATCAGCGAGCGCCGCAACCGCTCGGTCGCCCGGCCGCGCCAGGCGGCCATGTGGCTGGCCAAGCAGCTCACCACCCGCTCCCTGCCGGACATCGGCCGCCGCTTCGGCGGGCGCGACCACACGACGGTCCTGCACGCCGTGCGCCGCATCGAGGCCCTCAGGGCCGACGACCCGGTGCTGGCCCGCGACCTCGAGACCCTGACGCGGAAGCTGCGGGGGTGACCCGTACTTCTCCCCTCGCGGGAGAAGGCTAAGGGCTCACCACCGCCGCGGGGGCGTCACCCCGTACGTCTGGAAGTACGCCAGCATCCGCCGCCAGCCGTCCTCGGCCGCCGAGGCGTCGTAGCTGGAGCGATAGTCGGCGTGGAAGCCGTGCTGGGCGTCCGGGTAGACCACGATGTCGCTGCCCACCTTCCCGGTGTCCCGCAGGACGGTGCGCATCGCCTCGATGTCGCCGATCGGGATGCCCTGGTCCTTGCCGGCGTAGAGGCCGAGCACCGGGCACTTGAGCTGGGCGGCCAGCTCCAGAGGCCACTCTCGGTCCGGCTCGGACAGGAACTGCCCCGCCGCTGGACGGGCCAGGCGTCCGTACCAGGCCACGCCGCAGCGGAAGTCGCGCACCCGCTCGCAGATCAGCCAGGCCACCGCCCCGCCCCAGCAGAAGCCGGTGACAGCCATCTTCTTGCGGTCGACGAACTTCTGGCCGTTCAGCCAGGTCACGGCGGCCTGGGTGTCGCCCATGACCTGGGCGTCGGTAGCCCGGGAGACGATGTCGCGGATGGCGTTGAAGTCGGTGAGGGGGGCGGGGTCGCCGTGCCGCGCGAAGAAGTCGGGGGCCAGCGCCACATAGCCGGCCTTGGCCAGCCTGCGGCAGACGTCGCGGATATACTCGTGGACGCCGAACACCTCCGAGACCACCAGCACCACCGGGAAGCGCCCGCGCGCGTCCGGCCGGGCGACGTAGGCGGGGATGGGCCGGTCGGCGGCGGGCAGCATCACCGTCTCGGCGACCAGGCCCGCGCCATCGGTGGTGATCGGCTCGGCCTGCGCCGACACGGCGGCGGCGGCGTACCCGGCGAAGAACATTCCGCCGAGCAGGCGCCGCGACAGGTGGAAGTCTTCGGGCGCCGAGCCTTCGGGGCGGGTGAGGGTGACCATGGAGGCGTTCCTTCCGGGGGTGCTTTTGGGCCGGGGGTGTTTTTCGGGCCAGCCTAATCCCGAAGCCGGGCCCTGCGAAGGGTCAGGTTGATCCGCCCGCCGCCGGCCACCAGCCGCGAGGAGCCCGGCAGGATGCGGTCGATCCCGTGGAAGGCCAGCCGGCTCTTTCCCGCGAGCAGGCAGACGTCGCCGGACGCCAGCCGCACCGAGCGCGTCGGCCCGCCCCGGCTCGTCCCGCCGATGCGGAAGACCGCCGTGTCGCCCAGCGACACCGACAGCACAGGAAAGGCGAAGTCCGCCTCGTCCCGGTCCTGGTGCAGGCCCATCCTGGCCCCCTCGCGGTAGAGGTTGACGAGGCAGGCGTCGGGCGGAACCTCCGGGTCGGCCAGTTCGGTCCACAGGTCGAGGAGGACCTGGGGGATCGGCGGCATCGGCTCGCCCGTCGCCGGATGCACGGGCTCGTAGCGGTAGCCCTCCGCGTCCGTCGTCCAGATCAGCGGCCCGAAGCCCGTCATCTCCACGCTCATCGGCTTGCCGCCAGGCGTGACGGGCCGGTGGAAAGGCGGCCCGGCCAGCACCGCCTCCGCGAGGGCTTTCTGCGCCGCCTCGTCCAGGCGGCCGGGATAGAGGCGAAAACCGTCCATGGGGCCGCATATGGCCTCAACTCTTGCCTGAAGCGAGGCGCTTCCCATATCGGCCTTCGACGCGGGGCCTTCCTAAATGGTCGGCCTCACGCTAACGCATCCGGGCCGCGTTACTGGCCCGACCACGGAAGACGTATCGAACCGGGGACGGCAGAGAAAAACCGGGGCGCTCGCATGAGGCCCTTGTCGCCACCGTCCGCCAGTCAGGAGCGAACGAGACCGCTATGAGCAAGATTATCGGCATCGACCTCGGCACCACCAATTCGTGCGTGGCGATCATGGACGGCAAGAGTCCGAAGGTGATCGAGAACGCCGAAGGCGCCCGCACGACGCCCTCGGTGGTGGCCTTCATGGACGACGGCGAGCGCCTCGTCGGCCAGCCCGCCAAGCGCCAGGCCGTCACCAACCCCACCAACACCCTCTTCGCCATCAAGCGCCTGATCGGCCGCAACCATGACGACCCCGTCGTGGCGAAGGACAAGGGGATGGTGCCCTACGACATCGTCAAGGGCCCGAACGGCGACGCCTGGGTGCGCGCCCACGGCAAGGACTATTCGCCCCAGCAGGTCAGCGCCTTCACCCTGATGAAGCTGAAGGAGGACGCCGAGCGTCACCTGGGCGAGAAGGTCGAGAAGGCCGTCATCACGGTCCCGGCCTACTTCAACGACGCCCAGCGCCAGGCGACCAAGGACGCGGGCAAGATCGCGGGCCTGGAAGTCCTGCGCATCATCAACGAGCCGACCGCGGCGGCCCTCGCCTACGGCCTCGAGAAGAACGACGGCAAGAAGATCGCCGTCTACGACCTCGGCGGCGGCACCTTCGACATCTCGATCCTGGAAATCGGCGACGGCGTCTTCGAGGTGAAGGCGACCAACGGCGACACCTTCCTGGGCGGCGAAGACTTCGACCTTCGGATCGTCGACTACCTGGCCGACGAGTTCAAGAAGGAGACCTCGACGGACCTGCGCAAGGACAAGCTCGCCCTCCAGCGCCTGAAGGAAGAGGCCGAGAAGGCCAAGAAGGAACTCAGCACCACCGCCCAGTACGAGGTGAACCTGCCCTTCATCTCGATGAACGCCTCGGGGCCGCTGCACCTGAACATCAAGTTGTCGCGCGCCAAGCTGGAGGCATTGGTCGAGGACCTGATCGCCAAGACGATCGTCCCCTGCGAGCAGGCCCTGAAGGACGCGGGCCTGAAGAAGACCGACATCGACGAGGTGGTGCTGGTCGGCGGCATGACCCGCATGCCCAAGGTGGTCGAGGCGGTGAAGACCTTCTTCGGCCGCGATCCGCACCAGGGCGTGAACCCGGACGAGGTGGTGGCCCTGGGCGCCGCCGTCCAGGCCGGCGTGCTGCAGGGCGACGTCAAGGACGTGCTGCTGCTGGACGTCACGCCGCTGACCCTGGGCATCGAGACCCTTGGCGGGGTGTTCACCCCGCTGATCGAGCGCAACACCACCATCCCGACCAAGCGCTCGCAGACCTTCTCGACGGCCGACGACAACCAGAGCGCCGTGACAATCCGCGTCTTCCAGGGCGAACGCCCGATGGCGCACGACAACAAGCTGCTGGGCCAGTTCGACCTGGTGGGCATCCCGCCCGCCCCGCGCGGCGTCCCGCAGGTGGAAGTCACCTTCGACATCGACGCCAACGGCATCGTCAACGTCTCGGCCAGAGACAAGGCCACGGCCAAGGAGCAGTCGATCCGCATCCAGGCCAACGGCGGCCTGTCGGACGCCGACATCGAAAAGATGGTCAAGGAAGCCGAGGCCAACAAGGCCGAGGACGAGAAGCGCAAGGCCCAGGTCGACGCGCGCAACCAGGCCGACGCCGTCATCCACTCGACGGAAAAGGCCCTGGCCGAGCATGGCGACAAGGTCAGCGCGGACGAGAAGGGCGCCATCGAGGCGGCCCTGGCCGACCTGAAGTCGGCCATCGAGGGCGACGACGCCGAAGCCATCGCCGCCAAGACCCAGACCCTCATCCAGGCTTCGATGAAGCTGGGCGAGGCGATGTACAAGGCGCAGGGGGGCGGGCCCGAGGGCGCGGCTTCCGGCGCCGGCCAGCCGGCCGACGACGGCGTCGTCGACGCCGAGTTCGAGGAAGTCGACGGCGACGAACCCAAGTCGGCGTGACGTTTTGACCTCTGGCGGCGCGGAGCCTGTGATGAGAAATCCTTGTCTCGGGGACCGTCGCCGCCGCCTTCGCGGGAAAGAAGAGCCTCCGCCCCTCGGGTCCTTTACGGGACTTGCAGCGTGGCGGGGGCCGTCCCACCTCCAACCCATGCAGTTGATGTGCCGACGCTGAGATGCGCGATTACTACGACATCCTGGGCGTGAACCGCGGCTGCGACGAGGCCGGCCTCAAGGCCGCCTTCCGCAAGCAGGCGATGGAACACCACCCCGACCGCAACGGCGGCTGCGAGGACGCGTCCAGCCGCTTCAAGGAAATCAACGAGGCCTATTCGATCCTCTCCGACCCGCAGAAGCGGGCGGCCTACGACCGCTTCGGCCACGCCGGGGTGAACGGCGGGCAGGGGGGCGGGAACGGCGCGGGATTCAACGACGTCCACGACATCTTCAACGAGGTGTTCGGCGACGTCTTCGGCGACATGTTCGGCGCCAAGCAGCGCCGTCCCGGCGGTCCGGCCCGCGGCGCTGACCTGCGCTACGACCTGGAGATCACCCTCGAGCAGGCCTATGCGGGCTCCGAGGTCGAGATCACCGTCCCGGCCTCCATCACCTGCGAGCCCTGCGGCGGCTCGGGCGCCAAGCCCGGCACCAGCCCGACGGTCTGCGGCTCCTGCGGCGGCCACGGCCGGGTGCGGGCGACGCAGGGCTTCTTCTCCGTCGAGCGCGCCTGCCCCCGCTGCGGCGGCGCCGGGCGGCTGGTGCTCGACCCCTGCGAAAGCTGCCACGGCCATGGCCAGGTGCGCCGCGAGCGCATCCTGCAGGTCCGCATCCCGGCCGGCGTGGACGACGGCTCGCGTATCCGGCTGGCGGGCGAGGGCGACGGCGGCGCGCGCGGCGGACCGCGCGGCGACCTCTACATCTTCCTGTCGGTCACGCCGCACGAGCTGTTCGAGCGCGACGGGCTGGACCTTCTCTGCACCGTGCCCGTGCCGATGTGCACGGCGGCCCTCGGCGGCGAGATCGAGGCCCCCTGCCTGGTGGGCGGCGAGGACTGCGACGGCGAATGCCGCATCACGGTCAAGGTCCCCGAAGGCGCCCAGACCGGCAAGACCGTGCGGCTGAAAGGCCGGGGCATGCCCAGCCTGCGCACCCGCGAACGCGGCGATCTGGTGGTCGAGATGTTCGTCGAGACCCCCACCCACATGACCGCCCGCCAGAAGGAACTGATGCGCGAGCTGGCCGGCCTGTGCGGCGAGAAGCAGCACCCCAAGCACGCCGGATTCCTCGGCAAGGCCAAGCGGTTCTGGAAGACGTGACGGGGGCTTAGGGCTTAACGGAATCGCTGCGCGCGGCTAGCGTGCGCGGCGATGAACGCTCCCGCCCCGATTCCCGACGCCGCCGGCGCGACGCCGGTGATGGCCCAGTATTTCGAGGCCAAGTCACGCCAGCCGGATGCGCTGGTGTTCTTCCGCATGGGCGACTTCTACGAGCTGTTCTTCGAGGATGCAGTGAGGGCCGCCGCCGCGCTCGGGATCGCCCAGACCTTCCGGGGCAACCACAACGGCGCGCCGATCCCGATGGCCGGGGTGCCCGCCCATGCCGCCGAAGCCTATCTCGCCAAGCTGATCCGGGCCGGGTTCAAGGTCGCCGTCTGCGAGCAGATGGAGGACCCCTCCGAGGCGAAGAAACGCGGCTCAAAGGCCATCGTCCGGCGCGACGTGGTGCGGGTCGTCACCCCCGGCACGCTGACGGAAGAGGGCCTGCTCGACGCGCGCGGAGCCAACCGGCTGGCGGCCATCTCGGTGCGGGCGGGACAGGCGGCGGTGGCCTCGGTCGAGCTGTCCACCGGCGAGGTCGAAAGCATCCTGCTGACCCCGGCGGGTCTCGCCGCCGCGCTGGCGGCGTTGCAGCCGTCCGAGATTCTCGTCCCCGACCGGCTGTTCGCCGACGACACGGTGCAGGGGGCGCTGAAGAGCGCGGGCGGGCTGGTGCAGCCGATGGCCCAGGCGCTGGCCGAGCCGTCGGCCTCCGAGGCGCGGCTGAAGCGGCTCTACGGCGTCGACACGCTGGACGGCTTCGGCGGGCTGGCGGGGGCCGAGGTGGCCGCGCTCGGCCTCATCGCCTCGCACCTGGAGACCACCCAGGCGGGCAAGCTGCCCGCGCTGCGGCCGCCGCGCCGGGCGGGCGAGGCCGACGTCATGGCCATCGACCCGGCCACCCGCACCAGCCTGGAGATCGAAAAGACCCTGTCGGGCGCCCGCGACGGCTCGCTGCTGGCGGCCATCGACCGGACGGTGAGCGCGCCGGGCTCGCGGCTGCTGGCCTCGCGGCTGGCGCGGCCGCTGCTCGATCCTGCAAGGATCGATGCGCGGCTGGACGCGGTGGCCTGGTTCCTGGAGCGCCGGGCGCTGCGCGAGCGGCTGCGCGATTGCCTGAAGGGCGCGGGCGACATGGCCCGCTCCCTGTCGCGGCTGGCGCTGGGGCGCGGCGGGCCGCGCGACCTCGGGACCCTGCGCGACGGGCTGAAGTGCGGCGAATCCCTGGCGGCGATGGCCGCCGAACAGGCGGGGCCGCTCGACGCCGCGCCCTTCGAGATCGAAAGCGCGCTGTCGGCCGCCACGCCCGCCCTCTCCGTCGCGCTGTCGGGCTTCCTCGCCTCGCTGGTCGACGGGCTGGGGCCGGACCTGCCCGCCCAGGCGCGCGACGGCGGTTTCGTGGCGCCCGGCGTGCGGCCGGAACTCGATCAGGCGCGCGCCTTGCGCGACGACAGCCGCCGGGTGATCGCGGGGCTCGAGGCCCGGCTGGCGTCCGAGAGCGGCGTGCCGCTGAAGATCCGCCACAACGCCGTCCTCGGCTACTTCGTCGAGACGACGGCGAACAAGGCCGACCCCCTGATGAGCCCGCCGCTGAACGCGGTCTTCATCCACCGCCAGACGCTGGCCAACCAGGTCCGCTTCACCACCGTCGAACTGGCCGAACTCGACGCCAGGATCGCCCAGGCCGGAGAGCGGGCGCTGGCCATCGAGGTCTCGACCTTCGAGGCCTGGCGCGAGGAGGCCCGCCTCCTGGCCGAGCCGATCCAGCAGGCGGCCGAGGCCCTGGCCCGGCTCGACGTCGCCTCGGCCCTGGCCGAATGGGCCGAGGACGCGCAGGCGGTGCGCCCGGTGGTCGACCGCTCGCTGTGCTTCGACGCCGAGGCGGCCCGCCACCCGGTGGTCGAGGCGGCGGTCAGGCGGGCGGGCGATCCCTTCACCCCCAACAGCTGCGCCCTCGACGGCGCGGGCGAGGGCTCGGCGCGCCTGTCCATCGTCACCGGCCCGAACATGGCCGGCAAGTCGACCTTCCTGCGCCAGAACGCCCTGATGGCGGTGCTGGCCCAGGCCGGATGCTACGTCCCCGCCCGGTCCTTCCGGCTGGGCGTGGTGGACCGGCTGTTCAGCCGCGTCGGCGCGGGCGACGACCTGGCGCGGGGCCGCTCGACCTTCATGGCCGAGATGGTCGAAACGGCGGCGATCCTGACGCAGGCCACCCCCCGCTCCTTCGTCATCCTCGACGAGATCGGGCGCGGCACGGCCACCTACGACGGCCTGGCCATCGCCTGGGCCTGCGCGGAGGCGCTGCACGACGTCAACCGCTGCCGGGCGCTGTTCGCCACCCACTACCACGAGCTGGCGGTGCTGGAGGAGCGGCTGGCCCACGTCTCCAACCTTTCCCTGAAGGCCAAGGAGTGGAACGGCGACCTCGTCTTCCTGCACGAGGCGGGGCCGGGACCGGCTGACCGCTCCTACGGCGTGCAGGTGGCCAAGCTGGCCGGGGTTCCGCCCGCCGTGGTGGGCCGCGCGCGGCAGGTGCTGGAGCGGCTCGAATCACAGGCGGGCTCGCCGGAGCGGCTGGAGGGCCTGCCCTTGTTCGATAATGCGGCGCCCGTGCCTGCGAAAGCGGCGCCCAGCGGCGTGGAGAAGGCTCTTTCCGGCATCGACCTCGACGGCATGAGCCCGCGGGAGGCGATGGAAACCCTCTATCGCCTTAAGGGGATGATCCAAGACCCGTAAGGGCCCATATTGGTCATCCGATGCCGCCGCGCCTTCGCCCTACCCGCCTCGAACACGTCGTCGACGGGTTCGCCCTGCGCGCCCGCCTGTCCGCCGCCGCGCTCGACGCCGTGGGCGACGAGGCCGAACAGCGCCGCCGCGCCCTGGAAATCCTCAAGCAGGCCCTGTTCCGGGGCCGGATGATCGCCAAGGAGCGGCTGGAGAACGGCGCGGGCGGGGTCGAGACCGCGCGCCTGCTGTCCGGCGTGACGGACGAGGTGGTCACCGCCCTCTTCGACTTCACGACGGTTCACGTCTTCCGCGCCCGCAACCCGACCGAGGGCGAGCGCCTCGCCCTGCTGGCGGTTGGGGGATACGGCCGGGGCGTACTGGCGCCCTACTCCGACCTCGATCTGCTCTTCCTGCGGCCCTACAAGCAGACGGCCCATGCCGAGAGCGTCATCGAGTACATGCTCTACGCGCTGTGGGATCTCGGCTTCAAGGTCGGCCACGCCTCGCGCACGGTGGAGGAGTGCGTCCGCCTCAGCCGCGAGGACTTCACCATCCGCACCTCCCTGCTGGAGGCCCGGCGCCTGACCGGGGACGAGGCCCTGTGCGCCGACCTGCACAAGCGCTTCCGCGAGGACGTGGTGCGCGGGACGGGGGTCGAATTCGTCTCGGCCAAGCTGAAGGAACGCGACGAGCGCCACGCCCGGGCCGGGGCCAGCCGCTATCTCGTCGAGCCCAACGTCAAGGAAGGCAAGGGGGGCTTGCGCGACCTGCACACCCTGTTCTGGATCGCCGAGTATCTGCATACGGTCGAGCGGCCCGAGGACGTGGTGCGGCTGGAGTATTTCAACGGCCGCGAGGTCCGGGCCTTCATCCGCGCCTTCGACTTTCTGCACGCCGTGCGCGCCCACCTGCACTTCGCGACCGGGCGGCCGGAGGAGCGGCTGACCTTCGACCTCCAGCCGGAGATCGCCCGGCGCATGGGCTACAGCGACCGGGGCGACAGCCAGGCGGTCGAGCGGTTCATGCGGCGCTACTTCCTGATCGCCAAGGAGGTTGGCGCCCTGACCCGCGCCTTCTCCGCCAAGCTGGAGGCCGAGGAGTTCAAGAAGGAGCCCAAGGGGCTGTCGCGCTTCCTGCCCAAGGGCAAGAGCCGCAGGAAGCCGCTGGAGGTCCCCGGCTACTTCGAGGAGGGCGGGCGGCTGAACGTCGAGGGGATCGAGGTCTTCGAGCGCGATCCGGTGGAGCTCATCCGCATCTTCCGGCTGGCCGACGAGCGCAACCTCGACCTGCACCCGGACGCCTTCACCGCGGTGACGCGGGCGCTGCCGCTGATCACTTCGAAAGTCCGGCGCGACCGGCAGGCGGCGCAGGCCTTCCTCGACGTGCTGGCGCGGGGCAAGCACACCTACCGCATCCTGACCCTGATGAACGAGAGTGGCGTGCTGGGCCGCTTCATCCCGGAGTTCGGCCGGGTGGTCGCCCAGATGCAGTTCAACATGTACCACTCCTACACGGTGGACGAGCACACCCTGCGGGCGGTCGGGGTGATCAGCGACATCGCCGAGGGGCGGTTCCAGGAGGACCACCCGCTTTCGACCACCATCCTGCCGCTGATCGACGACCGCGAGTCCCTGTTCCTGGCCATGCTGCTGCACGACACCGGCAAGGGCGGGGTCGGCGGGCAGGAGAAGGCGGGCGCCCGGGCCTCCCGGCAAGCCTGCGAGCGGCTGGGCCTGGACCGCAAGAAGACCGAGCTGATCGCCTGGCTGGTCGAGCATCACCTGGTGATGAGCGACTACGCCCAGAAGCGCGACGTGACCGATCCCACCACCGTCGCCGCCTTCGCCCGCATCGTCGAGAACCCCGAGCGGATGCGCCTGCTGCTGGTGCTGACGGTGGCGGACATCCGCGCCGTGGGGCCGGGGGTGTGGAACAACTGGAAGGGCCAGCTGATGCGCGAGCTCTACGCCTCGACCGAGGCGGTGTTCCGGGGCGGGCGCGGCTCCGACCCGGCGGCGAGCGCGCGGCGTCACCAGCAGGCGGTGGCGGAAGAAGCCCGCACCGGCCTGATCGCCGCCGACCCGGTGGCCCAGGGCTGGGCGACCGCCATGGAGGACGCCTACTTCACCGCCTTCTCGCGTGACGAACTGGCCACCCACGCGGGCCTCGCCCGGCGCGCGGCGATGCAGGGCGGCTCGGCCGCCGAGGCCAAGGTGCGCGCGGACCTCAACGCCGCCGAGATCGTCGTCGCCGCCCGCGACCGGCGCGGCCTGTTCGCCGACATGGCGCTGGCCATCTCCGCGATGGGCGGCAACGTCGTGGGGGCGCGGGTCTTCACCTCTCGCCAGGGCCAGGCGCTCGACGTCTTCCATGTGCAGGACGTGATGGGCCAGCCGTTCGGCTGCGAGAATCCCCGCGTGCTGCGCCGCCTCGCCGACGCGCTGGAAGCCGCCGGGCGTGGCGAGGCGCGGGTCTATGAGCCGCGCAAGGCCTCCGACCTCGGCCGCTCGGCCGCCTTCACCATCACGCCGACGGTCATGCTGGACAACGACGCCTCGGACGACGCGACGGTGGTCGAGGCGTCGGGCCGCGACCGGCCGGGGCTGCTCGAGGCGCTGGCCCGGACCCTGTCGGAAGCCAACCTCTCCATCCAGTCGGCCCACATCGACGGCTACGGCGAGCGGGCGGTGGACGCCTTCTACGTCCAGACCATGGACGGCAAGAAGGTGGCCGAGCCTCGCCGCGTCTCCGCCCTGCGCGCCTCGCTGATGGAGGTGCTGGAGCAGAGCGAGGCGGGCGCCATCGCCAAAGCCCGCAAGGTCGAACGCGCAAGAGCCAGCGTCGCGCGGTAGTTGACCGCCTACGCGACCCGGCGCAGAAGCGCAGGCGTGGACGCCGAGCCCTCACCAGCACCGAAGAAGGCCAGGAGCGGCGGCCTGATCCGCTCGTCCATGATCTTCTCCGGCCTGACCCTGGTCAGCCGATTCATGGGCCTGGCGCGCGACCTCTTCATCACCGCCCGGCTGGGCGCCAGCGCGACCCCGGCCGCCGACGCCTTCAACACGGCGCTGGCCTTCCCGAACCTGTTCCGCCGCATCTTCGCCGAGGGGGCCTTCGCGGCGGCCTTCGTGCCCGCCTACACCCGCACCCTGACCGCCGAGGGCGAGGAGGTCGCCGACCGGCTGGCCGCCGACGCGCTGGCCACCCTGGCGGCCGCGACCGTGGTGCTGACCATCGCGGCGCAACTGGCCATGCCGTGGCTGATGTACGTCATCAACCCCGGCTACGCCGACGATCCGGTGAAGTTCAAGCTGGCGGTCATCCTGACCCAGATATCCATGCCCTACCTGCCATGCATGGCGATCACGGCCCTGCTGTCGGGGGTGCTGAACGCGCGGGGCCGGTTCATCCTGTCGGCCGGGGCGCCGACGGTGCTGAACGCGGCCATGCTGGTGGCCGTCATCCCGCCGCAGGGAGCGGTCGAGGCGGCCTACTCCGCGAGCTGGGCGGTGCTGGTCGCCGGCGTGATGCAGGCCGCGCTGCTGTGGTGGGGCGTGCGCAAGGCGGGCGCGAAGGTGTCGCCGCGCCTTCCGCGCCTGACGCCGGAGATCAAGGCGCTGATCGCCCTGGCCGTGCCCGGCGCGATCGCCGCCAGCGCCACCCAGATCAACATCTTCATCTCCGGCGTGCTGGCCTCGCAGGTGGCGGGCGCCCGCTCGTGGCTGGCCGTGGCCGACCGGCTCTACCAGTTGCCGCTGGGGCTCGTGGGCGTGGCGGTCGGCGTGGCCCTGCTGCCGCGCCTGTCGCAGGCTCTCCAGGCCGGGGACGAGGACGACGCCCAGAGCGCCACCGACCAGGCTATCGTCTTCTCCCTGGCCCTGACGCTCCCGGCGGCGGCGGCCCTGATGGCCATGCCGTACTTCCTGATCGACGGCCTGTTCACGCGCGGCGAGTTCACCAGCATCGACGCCCGCGCCACGGCCGACGCCCTCTTCCACTACGGCTGGGGCGTGCCCGCCTTCGTGCTGCTTCGCGTCATGTCGCCGATCTTCTTCGCCCGGCAGGACACCAAGGCGCCGATGCGCTTCGCCCTGATCTCGGTGGCCATCAATATCGGCCTAGGCGTGGCCCTGTTCCACGTCATCGGCTTCGAGGGCATCGCCGCGGCGACCTCTGTGGCGACCTGGGTGACCATCCTCCAGATGACCGTGACCCTCGCCCGGCGCGGCGCCTACCGGCCCAGCCGCGCGGCCTGGGGCAAGATCGTGCGGGTGGCGGCGGCCAGCGTGGCGCTGGGCCTCATCCTCTTCGCCGCCGAGATGTATCGTCCCGCCATCGAGGCGGTCCTCGGGCCGAAGGAGCTGGCCGTGGTGCTGGTCTCGGGCCTGGGCGCGGCCGTCTATCCGCTGCTGCTGGTGGCTTCGGGCGGCGTGACCCTCGGCGAGGTGAAGGCCCTGCTGCGCCGCCGCCGCTTGCCCCCGGCGGCGGATAACGGCTAAGGCCCCGCCATGACCGACCAGACCCCGCCCGCCTACTCGGGCCCGACCCGCGTGCTTTCCGGCGTCCAGCCGTCCGGCGCCCTGCACCTCGGCAACTACCTCGGCGCGCTCGTGAAGTTCGCGCGGATGCAGGAGGAGACGGAGACCTTCATCTTCGTCGCCGACATGCACGCCATCACCGTCTGGCAGGAGCCCGAGAAGCTGGCCGCCCAGACGCGCGAGATCGCCGCCGCCTACCTGGCCGCCGGGCTCGATCCGGCCAAGGCCGCGATCTTCCCACAGTCGGCCGTGCCGCAGCATGCCGAGCTGGCCTGGATCTTCAACTGCGTCGCCCGCCTCGGCTGGCTCGACCGCATGACCCAGTTCAAGGAGAAGAGCGGCAAGCACAAGGAGCGCGCCTCCGTCGGCCTTTACACCTACCCGGTGCTCCAGGCGGCCGACATCCTCGTCTACAAGGCCACCCACGTGCCGGTGGGCGAGGACCAGAAGCAGCACCTGGAACTGACCCGCGACATCGCCGCCAAGTTCAACAACGACTTCGCCGCGCCCGGCTTCTTCCCGCTGCCCGAGCCGGTGATCCAGGGTCCTGCGACCCGGATCATGTCCCTGCGCGACGGCACGGCCAAGATGAGCAAGTCCGACCCGTCCGACTACTCGCGCATCAACCTCACCGACGACGCCGACACCATCGCCCAGAAGATCCGCAAGGCCAGGACCGACCCCGAGCCGCTGCCGGAAACGGCCGAGGAACTGGCGGCCCGCCCTGAGGCCGACAATCTCGTCGGCATCTACGCCGCGCTGGCGGACAAGACGAAGGCCCAGGTGCTGGCCCAGTACGGCGGCCAGGGTTTCGGCGCGTTCAAGCCCGCGCTGGCCGACCTCGCCGTCGCGGTGCTGGGCCCGGTGGGCGACACCATGCGCCGCCTGATGGCCGATCCGTCCGAGATCGACCGCGTCCTCGCCGCCGGGGCCGAGAAGGCCCGCGCCGCCGCCGCCCCGACGGTGGCAGAGGTGCGCAAGCGGGTCGGCTTCTGGAACGCCTGACGCCTTGCGCGGGGCGGGTCGTTAAGTCACCGTCCGGCGCATGAGCAACCGCAAGTTCCTCGTCATCGCCGACGACAGCCCCGAGTTCGACGCGGCCCTGCGCTACGCCTGCCGCCGGGCGCGCTCGACCGGCGGGCACGTGGCGCTGCTGCGGGTGATAGAACCGGCGGTGTTCGAGCACTGGTCGGGCGTGCGCGAGGAGATGGAGCGGCAGGAACGGGCCGAGGCCGAGGCCGTGCTCCAGAAACTGGCCGAGCGCGTGGTGGCCGAGACCGGCCTGCCGCCCGAGTTCCTCATCAAGCACGCCGAGAACACCAAGGCGGCCGTCCGCTCGGTGGTCAGCGCCGACCCGGAGATCAAGATACTGGTGCTGGCCGCCGCCGCCGGGGGACGGGGACCGGGGCCGCTGGTCGCCTCCATCGCCAAGGACGGCGTCAACTGGGGCTCGCGCAAGCTGCCGGTGACGGTGGTGCCGGGCGACCTGACGGACGAGGAAATCGCGGACCTGGCCTGATCGCCCTCCCCCTGGATGGGGGAAGGGCTTCAGACCGGTATCCGCACCGGCAACGTCTCGTACCCCTTCACGAAGCTCGAATAGACCCGCGTCGGCTCGCCCATCACCTCGATGACCGGGAAGCGTTTCAGCGCCTCTTCCCAGACGATGCGGAGCTGCATCTCGGCCAGCCGGTTGCCGACGCAGCGGTGGATGCCGAAGCCGAACGACAGGTGGCGGCGCGGCATCTCGCGGTCGATGACGAAGGCGTTGGGGTCCTCGATGGCCGTCTCGTCGCGGTTGCCCGAGACGTACCACATGATGACCTTGTCGCCCTTCCTGATGGTCTTGCCGTTCAGCTCGGTGTCGGCCAGCGCCGTGCGGCGCATGTGGGCGAGCGGGGTCTGCCAGCGGATGATCTCGGGGACCATGCTCTCTATCAGGCCGTGGTCGGCGCGGAGTTTCGCGTACTGGCTTGGGTTCTGGTTGAGGGCCAGCAGGCCCCCGGTGATCGAGTTCCGCGTCGTGTCGTTGCCGCCGACGATCAGCAGCAGGACGTTCCCCAGGTACTCCATCGGCTGCATGTTCCGCGTCGCCTCGCCGTGGGCCAGCATGGAGATCAGGTCCCCGGCCGGTTCGGCGTTCACCCGCTGGTTCCACAGTTCGGTGAAGTAGTTCAGGCACTCCAGCAGCTCCTCGCGGCGCTGGGCCTCGCTGTCGACCACCCCGCCGCCGGGGATGGCGGTGGTCACGTCCGACCAGCGGGTCAGCTTGCGGCGGTCCTCCCACGGGAAGTCGAACAGGGTGGCCAGCATCTGGGTGGTCAGCTCGATGGACACCTCGTCAACCCAGTCGAAGGTCTCGCCCCGCGGCAGGTCGTCCAGCAGGCGGCCGACCCGCTCGCGGATGATCCCTTCCAGCTTCGCCAGGTTGGCCGGGCCGACGATGGGGCTGACGGTCTTGCGCTGCGGCCCGTGCTTGGGCGGGTCCATGGCGATGAACATCGGCAGCATGAACTTCGGGTCGAGGTCGCGCACCGAGATGCCGCCGAGGTAGGCGTCCGACGAGAAGACCTCGTGGCTGGTGTCCACCGTCATGATGTCGGCGTAGCGGGTGATCGACCAGTAGGGGCCGAAGGGGCTGTCGGCGCAGTAGTGGACCGGGTCCTCCCGCCGCAGCCGCTCGAAATAGGGCCAGTGGCTGTCGGTGCGGAACAGTTCGGGGTCGGCGACGTGGATCTGGTCCAGCGGGATGGTGCGGGCGCGCTCCAGCACGTCCTCGCCCGGATCGACCGCTCCGTCGCGCAGCTTCATGGCCTCGTTCCCCCTTGGCTCGCCTTCTTGTGGCCGATGGCGAGGGGTTGCCGCAAGCGGCGCAGGCCGCCATCTATGCCCCATGTTCATCCAGACCGAAGCCACACCCAACCCCGAGGTCCTGAAGTTCCTCCCCGGCCGGGAAGTGCTGCCGGAGGGCGCGCGGGAGTTCGTAACGCCCGAGGACGCCGAAGCCTCGCCGCTGGCGGGCGCCTTGTTCGACCTGGGCGACGTGACCGGCGTCTTCTTCGGTCCCGACTTCCTGACCGTGACCAAGGCGCCGGGCGCGGAGTGGCCGCACCTGAAGGCTCCGGTGCTGGCGGCGATCATGGACCACTTCACCAGCGGTCGCCCGCTGATGAACGACGCCTCGGCCAGCGGCCATGACGACACCGCCTACGAGGGCGAGACCGCCCAGGTCGTGGCCGAGATCAAGGACCTGCTCGACACCCGCATCCGTCCTGCGGTGGCGCAAGACGGCGGCGACATCGTCTTTTCCCGCTTCGAGGCGGACACGGGCGTGGTGTGGCTGCACATGCGCGGCGCCTGCTCCGGCTGTCCGTCCTCGGCCGCCACGCTGAAGGCCGGGGTCGAGAACATGCTCAAGCATTACGTTCCGGAAGTGACGCGGGTCGAACAGACCCTGTAGAAGCGGGGCCGTGAAAGTCCTGGCCCTCGACACCTGCCTGACCGCGACCTCCGCCGCCGTGCTGGACGGCGAGAGGGTGCTCGCCGCCCGCTCCGAGCCGATGGCGCGGGGGCACCAGGAGCGGCTGGCCGTCCTCGTGCGCGAGATGACGGAAGAGGCGGGTCTGGCCTTCGCCGACCTCGACCGCGTCGGGGTGACGGTGGGGCCGGGCTCCTTCACCGGCCTGCGGGTCGGGCTCGCCTTCGCCAAGGGGTTGTCGTCGGCGCTCGCCATCCCCTGCGTGGGGGTGAGCACGCTGGAGGCGATGGCCGCCGCTCCGGGCCTTGTCGCCGCCGCCATCGATGCGAAGCGGGGCCAGGTCTATCTTCAGGTCTGCGAGGATGGGCGCCCGCTGATGGCCCCCGACGCCCTGGACCTCGGCACGGCCGCGGCGCGGCTGATCGAGCTGGGGGCCGGGCGGCCCATGGCCCTCACGGGCTCCGGCGCGGCGCTGCTGGCGCCCGCGCTGCCGGGCGCCGTCGTCCTTGCGGCGGAGACGCCCGATCCCGTCGCCGTCGCGCGCCTGGCGGCCCGCGTCGCCGCCCCGTCCCCGCCCCGTCCCCTGTACCTGCGCACGCCCGACGCCCAGTTGCCGGCGAGATGATGCTGCGGACCGTCATGGCGGAGGACGCACCGGCGCTGTCGGCCCTGCACGGCCCGGCCTTCGAACGGCCGTGGTCGGCGGAGGAGATCGCCGCCATGCTGGCCGAACCGGGGAGCTTCGGCCTGCTCGCGGACGGGGTGGGCTTCATCCTCTGCCGCGTGGTCGCCGACGAGGCCGAGGTGCTGACCCTGGCCGTCGATCCCGCCGCTCGCCGCCAGGGCGTGGCGAGCGCCCTGCTCGAAGCCACGCGCGGCGTGGCCAGGGCGGCGGGCGCGAGCGTCCTCTTCCTGGAGGTGGCCGCCGACAACGATCCGGCGCTGGCCCTCTATGAGCGGGCGGGCTTCGCGTGGGCCGGACTCAGGCGCGGCTACTACGCCCGCACAACCGGAGCGATGGACGCCATCGTGATGCGCCTTGAACTTAACAGCCGGGCCTGAGCGGCCTATGTTCCCCCCGGAATCGGGAGATCAGACTTTGGACCGACTCGAAAAGCTCTGCATGGATAAGGGCATGCGCATGACCGACCAGCGTCGGGTCATCGCCCGCGTGCTGTCGACCGCCCATGACCATCCGGACGTCGAGGAACTGTATCGCAGGGCCCACGGCATCGACCCCCACATCTCGATCGCCACCGTCTATCGCACGGTGCGGCTGTTCGAGGAGGCCGGGATCATCGAGCGGCACGACTTCCGCGACGGCCGCTCGCGCTACGAGGAGGCCCCCGACCACCACCACGACCACCTGATCGACATGAAGACCGGCCAGGTGATCGAGTTCGTGGACGACGAGATCGAGCAGCTCCAGCAGGCCATCGCCCGCAAGCTCGGCTACAGGCTGGTGGATCACCGGCTGGAGCTTTACGGGGTGCCGCTCGAGGAGTGATTCCTTGAACGGATGGCTCGCCAGCCCCATAACGCGGCGATGACCGGCCAAAAGCGCCTCTACATCAAGACCTACGGCTGTCAGATGAACGTCTATGACAGCGAGCGCATGGCCGACGTCCTGCGCCCGCTGGGCTATGGCATGACGGACGATCCCGAAGGCGCCGACCTCGTCGTCCTCAACACCTGCCACATCCGCGAGAAGGCGACCGAGAAGGTCTATTCCGAGCTTGGCCAGATCAAGCTGATGAAGGAGGCGTCCGAGGGGCGCATGACCATCGCCGTGGCGGGCTGCGTGGCCCAGGCCGAGGGCGAGCAGATCATGACCCGCCAGCCGGCCGTGGACCTCGTGGTCGGGCCGCAGGCCTATCACCAGCTTCCCGAACTGATCGCGCGGGCCCACCGGGCGCGGGGCGAGCGACTGGCCGCCGACTTCGCCGCCGACGAGAAGTTCGACGCCCTGACGCCCGAGCGCCACGCGACCGGGGTCACCGCCTTCCTCACCGTGCAGGAGGGCTGCGACAAGTTCTGCACCTTCTGCGTGGTGCCCTATACGCGCGGCGCGGAATATTCCCGGCCCGCCGACGCCGTCGAGGCCGAGGCCCGCTCGCTGGCGGTGAAGGGCGTGCGCGAGGTCACCCTGCTCGGCCAGAACGTCAACGCCTACGGCGGCGGGCTGGCGGCGCTGGTGCGCAGACTGGCGAAGATCGATGGGCTGGACCGTATCCGCTACACCACCAGCCACCCGCGCGACATGGACGACGACCTCATCGCCGCCCACGGCGAGGTCGAGGAGCTGATGCCCTACCTGCACCTGCCGGTGCAGTCGGGGTCGGACCGCATCCTGAAGGCCATGAACCGGGCGCATACGGCGGACAGCTACCTGCGGCTGATCGAGCGCATCCGCGCCGCCCGGCCGGACATCGCCATCAGCGGCGACTTCATCGTCGGCTTCCCCGGCGAGCGCGACAGCGACTTCGAGGCGACCTTGAACCTGGTGCGCGAGGTCGGGCACGCCGGCGCCTTCTCGTTCAAGTACTCCCGCCGCCCCGGCACCCCGGCCTCGGCCATGCCCGGACAGGTGGCCGAGGAGGTCAAGGCCGAGCGGCTGGCGCGGCTGAACGCCCTGCTGGACGAGCAGGCGCGGGCCTTCAACGCCTCGCAGGTCGGCCGCGTCCTGCCGGTGCTGTTCGAAAAGCCCGGCCGCCACGCGGGGCAGGTCATCGGCCGCAGTCCTTATCTCCAATCGGTCCATGTCGAGGCGCCGCAGTCGCTGATCGGCCAGATCATGCCCGTCCGCATCGACGACGCGGCCCGGAACAGCCTGGCCGGGTCCCGGGTTCTGGAAGCAGCTTGAGCAGACCGCCCGAATTCCTGCCGCTCTCCGATGCAGCCGCCCGCGCCGTCGCCGGGCCGGGCAGCCGCCATGCGGCCCTGATCGAGGACGCCTTCAACGTGCTGCTGGAAACGCCCGGCGGCGGGGTTTCGGTCGGCGGCGACGCCCGGGCGCGCACCGGCGCCAGGCGGGCGGTGCAGATGCTGGCGGACCGCGCCGACGAGGGGCTGGAGGTCACCGAGGCCGACGTGCGCGTGGCCATCGGCCAGGCCCGCAGCGGCGGCGAAGCCCCCCAGCGCGGCCGCGGCCTGATCGCGCCGAAGACTCCGGGACAGGCGCGCTATCTCGAATCCCTCGCCAGGTGCGAACTGGTCTTCGGCCTGGGGCCGGCGGGCACCGGCAAGACCTTCCTGGCCGTCGCCCACGGGGCGGGCCTGCTGCTGAAGGGCGAGGTCGAGCGGCTGATCGTCACCCGCCCGGCCGTCGAGGCGGGCGAGAAGCTCGGCTTCCTGCCCGGCGACCTGTCGGAAAAGGTCGACCCCTACATGGCCCCGGTCTGGGAAGCCCTGACCCAGATCGTCGGAGCCGAGCAGCTTCGCCGCCGCCGGGACAAGGGCGAGATCGAGGTCGCGCCCATCGCCTTCATGCGCGGCCGCACCCTGGCGCACGCGTTCGTCATCGTCGACGAGGCCCAGAACGCCTCGAAGATGCAGATGAAGATGGTCCTGACCCGCCTGGGCGAAGGCGCCCGGATGGCGGTGACGGGCGACCCGACCCAGATCGACCTCTTGAACCCCTCCGACTCCGGCCTCGCCCACGCCGTTTCCCTGCTGGAGGGGGTGAAGGGCGTGGGCGTCAACCGCTTCACCGCCGAAGATGTGGTGCGCCATCCGCTGGTCGAGCGGATCGTGCGCGCCTACGACGCCGACGCGGCGCGCCTGCAGGGCCGATGATCGACATCGAGATCGAGGACGAGCGCTGGACGGCGGCGCTGCCGGACGCCGAGGCCCTGGTGCGCGAGGCCGCCGAGGCCGCGCTGGCGGGCGAGCGGCGGGGCGGGGTGACGGTCCTCCTGACCGACGACGAGACCGTGCGCGAGCTGAACGGCCGCTTCCGGGGCAGGGACGCGCCCACCAACGTCCTGTCCTTTCCGGCGCCCGCCAATCCTGAGCATTTCCTGGGCGACGTGGCCCTGGCCTACGGCGTCTGCGCCCGCGAGGCGGACGAGCAGGGCAAGCGGCTGGCGCATCATCTGAAGCACCTTGTGGCGCACGGGGTGCTGCATCTTGTAGGATACGACCACGAGACGGACGCCGAGGCCGAGGCCATGGAGGCGCTGGAACGCGAGATCCTGTCGGGTCTCGGTGTTCCGGACCCCTACGCCCCCTCAGGTCAGGGAGAGCATGGCTAACGCCGACGATCAGAGTACGCCCGACGCGGGCGGGGCCAAGCGGGGCCTCCTCGCGTTCGTGCGCCGGCTGGCGGGACAGGGTCCGCGCGAGCCTGGACAGCCGCCCGCCGCCCCGACCGGCGCCGTGGACCTCGTCGAGCACGCCGAGGCTTTCCAGTCGCTGCGGGTGGACGACGTGATGACACCCCGCGCCGACATCGTGGCGGTGGACATCTCCACCCCCTTCGAAGGCGTGATGGCCCAGTTCATCGAGACCGAGCATTCGCGCCTGCCGGTCTACCGCGATGCGCTCGACGATCCCGTGGGCGTGGTCCACATCAAGGACGTCTTCAAGCTGCTGGCCGACCCGGACAGCCAGCCCGCGCCGAACGATCCCATCCTGCACCGGCTGCGGCGCGAGGCGCTGTACGTCCCCGCCTCGATGCGTGCGGCGGACCTGCTGCTGCGGATGCAGTCCACCCGCATCCACCTCGCCCTGGTCATCGACGAGTTCGGCGGCACCGACGGGCTGGTGACGCTGGAGGACCTGATCGAGGCCGTGGTCGGCGACATCGACGACGAGCACGACGAGGCCCAGGTCAACGGCGTGGTCGTCCGCCCCGGCGGCGTCTTCGAGGCCGACGCCCGCGCGCCGCTGGAGGAACTCGAGGAACTGATGGAGGCCGAGCTGGCCCCGCCGGACCTGGAGGAGGAGATCGACACGGTCGCCGGCCTCGTCACCGCCATCGCCGGGCGCGTGCCCCAGCGCGGGGAGGTGATCGCCCATCCGGGCGGCTTCGATTTCGAGATCACCGACGCCGACCCCCGCCGGGTCAAGCGCGTGCGGGTGCGGCCGACGGCCGTGGCCACGCCGGCCGCCGAATAGCGGATGATCCATCCTGCGCCCGCCTGGAGGAGCCGCCTGCTGGCCCTCGCCGGGGGGACTGGGGCGGCGCTCGCCCATCCCCCGTTCGGACTGCTGCCGGGGCTGCTCGGCTACGCCCTGATGATGCATCTGGCCGACAGGGCGGCGGGCGTTAAGTCCGCCTTCCTGCGCGGCTGGCTGGCGGGATGCGCCTATTTCGCCATCTCCATGTGGTGGGTGGCCGAAGCCTTCCTGGTGGACGTGCGGCAGGCGTGGATGGCGCCCTTCGCGGTGCTGCTGCTGGCCACGGGGCTGGCGCCTTTCTGGGGCGCGGCCCTGGCGCTGTATCGGAAGATCGCGCCGCCGGGCGTGCTGCGCGTGCTGGTCTTCGCCGGGGCGCTGGCGGGGCTGGAGTGGCTGCGCGGCCATGTGCTGACCGGCCTGCCCTGGAACCTGCCGGGCGAGACCTGGCGGGCGGGGTCTGCGCCGTCGCAGTTCGCCTCCGTGGTCGGGGCGTACGGCCTGACCTGGATCACGCTCGCCGTCTTCGCCGCCGCCGCCATCTGGCGCGAGGGACGGGCGGGACGCATCGCCGTCGGCGTGGCGCTGGCGGCCCTCGCGGGCCTCTACGTCCACGGCGCCTGGCGGCTGTCGGGCGCGCCGGGCGAGGACCCCCGCGCCCCGCTCGTCCGCATCGTCCAGCCGGACGTGCGGCAGGCCGCCAAGTACGACCCGGAGCTGTTCGCCGAGATCGTCCGCCGCTACGTGCGCCTGACCGCCCGCCCGGCGGCCGCCACGCCGGACATCGTGATCTGGCCGGAAGGGGCGATCCCGGCCTCGATCAACGAGTACCTGTCGCCGCAGGCCTGGACCTATTCGGCCATCGCGGGCGCCCTCAAGCCCGGCCAGACGCTGCTGGTCGGCGCCTACCGCGTCGAGGGAGACGACTACTACAACAGCCTGATCGCCGTGCGGGCGGGGGAGGGGACGCTGGAGCCCGTCGCCCTCTACGACAAGCACCGGCTGGTGCCGTTCGGCGAATACATCCCGCTCGACGGGCTGGCTTCGAGGCTGGGGATCAAGCAGATGGTCCACGTCGGCGACGGTTTCGCGGCCGCCGGCCCGCCCCGGCCCATCGCGCCGCCGGGGATCCCGCCGCTCCAGCCGCTGATCTGCTACGAGAGCCTGTTCCCCGGCTTCACCCGCGCGGGGGCGAAGGCGGCGGACCTCGCGCCCGCCTGGATCGTCAACGTCTCCAACGACGCCTGGTTCGGCACGACCAGCGGACCCCTGCAGCACCTGAACCTCGCCAGCTACCGCGCCATCGAGGAGGGCCTGCCGCTGGCGCGGGCCACGCCGACCGGCGTTTCGGCGATGATCGATTCTTACGGGCGAATCGTTCCGGGCGCGCGGCTGGGCCTGCGCGAGGCGGGAATCATCGATGTCCGTCTTCCGGCCGCTGCGCCGGTAACGCCTTACCGGCGTTGGGGAATCCTGCCTTTCATTATCATGGTTGCGGTAAGTTTGGTCGTCGCAGGGGCCGGCACTGGCGCTAGGCTCTTAAACAAGCTCTAAAATTCAGATATTGGGCGAAACTGAAATCTGCGTTTTCCGAGAACAAGACGGGTCCATGGATAAGAAAGACGACGCCGACCGCTCGCCCAACCCCATCGACGTTCACGTCGGCCGCCGCGTGCGTCAGCGCCGCAAGGCCCTCGGCGTCACCCAGGAACGGCTGGCCGAAGACCTCGGCCTGACCTTCCAACAGGTCCAGAAGTACGAGCGCGGCGCCAACCGGGTCAGCGCCTCCAAGCTCTACGAGATCGCCCGGTCCCTTCGGACCTCCATCGCCTATTTCTTCGAGGGCCTGGCCGATCCCGCCACCGCCTACGACGTTCCGGGCTTCGCCGAACCGGGCACCGACCAGTTCGTCACCGAGTTCCTGATGACCCCCGAGGGCCTGGAGCTGGCCGAGCTGTTCCCCAGGATCAAGCGCCCCCGCGTGCGCCGCCGGGTGCTCGACCTGGTGCGCTCGATGGCCGACGAGGAGCTGGCGGGCGACGACGACTGAGCGCCTTGCGGATATAAGGCTATCTTTATATGGTCCGTCGGCCTTTAGCCGTTGGAGCCGCCCCGCGTGACCCGTCAGTCCTACATCTTCACCAGCGAGAGCGTCTCCGAAGGCCACCCCGACAAGGTCGCCGACCGGATCAGCGATACTGTGGTCGACGCCTTCCTGGCCCGCGAGCCGCAGGCCCGCGTCGCCTGCGAGACGCTGGTCACCACCAACCGCATCGTGCTGGCCGGCGAGGTCCGGGGCGGCTCGAAGGAACAGACCAAGGAGATCGTGGGCGCGCTGGAGCCGCTGGTCCGCGCCGCGATCAAGGACATCGGCTACGAGCAGAAGGGCTTCCACTGGAAGAAGGCGAAGTTCGCCTGCCACCTGCACGGCCAGTCCGCCCACATCGCCCAGGGCGTCGACGCCACCGAGAAGAAGGACGAGGGCGCGGGCGACCAGGGCATCATGTTCGGCTACGCCTGCGACGAGACCCCCTCGCTGATGCCGGCGACCATCCAGTACAGCCACGACATCCTCAAGCGGCTGGCCGAAGTGCGCCACTCGGGCGAATGCGAGGCGCTGGAGCCCGACGCCAAGAGCCAGGTCACCCTGCTCTACGAGAACGGCGTCCCGGTCGAGGTGCTGCAGATCGTCGTCAGCCACCAGCACAAGAAGCGCATCGACGGCAAGCTGGCGACCTCGAAGCGGATGGCCGAGCTGATCAAGCCCTATGTGCTGGAGGTCGTTCCGCAGGGGCTGATCACGAAGAAGACCAAGTGGCACATCAACCCGACCGGCCGCTTCGAGATCGGCGGGCCAGACGGCGACGCCGGCCTCACCGGCCGCAAGATCATCGTCGACACCTACGGCGGCGCGGCTCCGCACGGCGGCGGGGCCTTTTCCGGCAAGGACCCGACAAAGGTGGACCGGTCGGCGGCCTATGCCTGCCGCTACCTCGCCAAGAACGTCGTGGCGGCGGGACTGGCCCGCAAGTGCACCATCCAGATCAGCTACGCGATCGGGGTCGCCCAGCCGCTCAGCTTCTACGTCGATCTGCATGGGACCGGCGAGGTCGATCCGGCGGTGTTGGAGAAGGTCCTGCCCGAACTGATCGGCGGCGCCACCCCCCGCGCCATCCGCGAGCACCTGGGCCTCAACAAGCCGATCTACGCCCGCACGGCGGCCTACGGCCACTTCGGCCGCACGCCGGACAACGAGGGCGGCTTCTCCTGGGAAAGGACGGACCTGGCGGGCGAGCTGAAGGGTCTGGCGTAAAAGCCTCTCCCATGCAGCAGCCCCACGGCCCCCTGCGCTCATACGGACGCATCAAGTCGCGCCCCATCAAGCCGCGGCAGGCGGCGCTGATGGACACCCTGCTGCCGAAGGTCGCGTTCGATCCGGCTGAGCCGCTCCTCGACCGCCTGTGGCTGGAGATCGGCTTCGGCGGCGGCGAGCACATGGCCGAGCAGGCGGCCCGAAATCCGGGCGTACGGATCGTCGGAGCCGAGCCCTTCGTGAACGGCGTCGCCAGCGCCCTGCGCCATCTCGACGAGCGGGGCCTGACCAACGTGCGCCTGCACCAGGGCGACGCGCGCGAGGTGCTGAGCCGGCTGCCGGACGCCGCGCTGGAGCGGGTCTTCATCCTCTTCCCCGATCCCTGGCCCAAGGCCCGCCATCACAAGCGCCGCCTGGTCCAGCCGGAGGTGGTCGCCGAACTTGCCCGGGTGCTGAAGCCGGGGGGGCGGCTGCGCTTCGCCACCGACTGGGCCGCCTACGCCGACTGGGCGCTGGAGCACCTGTCTCGGGGCTTGCGCTGGACGGGCGAACGCGCCGAAGATTGGCGCAGGCCCCCGGCGGACCACGTCACCACGCGCTACGAGGAAAAGCGCCTGGGCGACTGCGACCCCGTCTTCCTGGATTTCGAGCGCCCCTGATGCAGGAAGAAATCCGCAGAGCCGTCGCCAACGCCGTCCTGCCGAAGGGCGATGAGGAGGCGCGGCCGGTGTTCAGCCAGACCGCCAACACTTGGACCAACTTCACCTGGACCCAGGAAGGCTTCTTCGACCACGACGCCTCGGCGCACGTGGCGAAGGTGGACGGCGGCTTCTACCACCACGGCCTCGGCGCGCACGTCCTGCTGGAGGTCGAGGGCAGCCAGTTCCGCGGCTTCGACCACGGCTCCGGCCGCCACTTCAACGGCGTGGTGCAGGGGGCGACGGCCATCGTCTACGACCCCGAGGTCCAGCGGCATCACCTCTACAAGCTGGGATGACAACTCGCCTGCCGGGGGCTATATAGCCCTCACATCGTTTGAATGCGCTGGATGGCGCTTTCGGGCGGCGGTCGGAAGGCCGCCGCTTTTTGTTTGATTTCGCGAGGTCAAGCTTGCGCGGCAAGACCGCAGAGGACCGCAGCCTGCTGGAGCTGCTCGATCCCGTCGCCGAGGGCGTGGGGTACGAGATCGTGCGCCTGCGGCTGATGAGCGGCAAGGAGCAGCGCCGCCTGCAGATCATGGCCGAGCGGCCTGATGGCGACATGAACGTCGAGGACTGCACCCGCCTGTCGCGCGCCGTCTCCGAGGTGATGGACGCCGCCGATCCGGTCAGCGGCGACTACCTGCTGGAGGTCTCCTCGCCGGGGATCGACCGGCCGCTGACCCGGCTGAAGGACTTCGAGACCTACGAGGGCCTGGAGGCCAAGCTCGAACTCGATCGCCTCGCCGAGGGACGCCGCCGCTTCAAGGGCGTGCTGGCCGGGGTGGAGGACGACAACGTCGCCATCGACCTGGAGGGCGAGGTCGAGACCGCCCTCGTGCCCTTCGCCTGGGTCACCGAGGCCAAGCTGGTGATGAACAACGCCCTGATGAAGCGCGGCGCCGAGCAGCGCGCCGCCCGCATCGCAACCGAACAGCTTCCCGAAGACGAGGACTAGACCCATGGCCACCGGCATTTCCGCCAACCGGCTCGAACTCCTGCAGATCGCCGATGCGGTCGCCCGCGAGAAGGCGATCGAGAAGGAGATCGTCATCGAGGCGATCGAGGAGGCCATCCAGAAGGCCGCCCGGTCGCGCTACGGCGCCGAACACGACATTCGCGTCCACATCGATCCGAAGACCGGCGAGACCGAGATCAAGCGCGTCGTCACCGTGGTGGAGGACGACTTCGGCCAGGAAGTCGGCGAGGACGGCGAGATCGCCCCCTTCAACGACTACGCCTACAAGCGCCTGTCGGACGCCAGGGCCGAGGACAAGACGGCCGAGGTCGGCAAGACCTACGAGGAAATCCTGCCGCCGTTCGAGTTCGGCCGGGTGCAGACCCAGATGGCCCGCCAGGTGGTGACCGGGAAGGTCCGCGAGGCCGAGCGCGAGCGCCAGCACGAGGAGTTCAAGGACCGCGTGGGCGAGATCGTCAACGGCGTGGTCAAGCGCGTCGAGTACGGCAACGTCATCGTGGACCTCGGCCGCGGCGAGGGCATCATGCGCCGCGACCAGTCGATCCCGCGCGAGACCTTCAATATCGGCGACCGCATCCGCTGCTACATCTACGACGTCCGCCGCGAGACGAAGGGCCCGCAGATCATGCTGAGCCGCGCCCACGGCGGCTTCATGGCCAAGCTGTTCGCGCAGGAGGTGCCTGAGGTCTACGACGGCGTCATCGAGATCCGCGCCGTGGCCCGCGACCCGGGCAGCCGCGCCAAGATGGCGGTGGTCTCCAACGACAGCTCCATCGACCCCGTCGGCGCCTGCGTCGGCATGCGCGGCAGCCGCGTGCAGGCGGTCGTCGCCGAGCTCCAGGGCGAGAAGATCGACATCATCCAGTGGTCGCCGGACGAGGCCACCTTCATCGTCAACGGCCTCGCGCCCGCCGAAGTGACCAAGGTGGTCATGGACGAGGAGGACGAGCGCGTCGAGGTGGTGGTGCCTGACGAGCAGCTGTCGCTGGCCATCGGCCGCCGTGGCCAGAACGTGCGCCTCGCCAGCCAGCTGACCGGCTGGCAGATCGACATCATGACCGAGAGCCAGGAGAGCGAGCGGCGCCAGCGCATCTTCGCCGAGACCACGGCCCTGTTCCAGGAAGCCCTGGACGTCGACGAGGTGATCGCGCAGCTGCTGGCCACCGAAGGCTTCAGCGTGGTCGAGGACGTGGCCTACGTCGAGCCGCACGAGATCGCCGCCATCGAGGGCTTCGACGAGGACACCGCCGAGGAGCTCCAGGCCCGCGCCCGCGAGTTCCTGGAGCGCGAGGCCGCCGAGCAGGACGCCCGCCGGGTGGAGCTCGGCGTCGAGGACGCCCTGCTGGAGATCGAGGGGGTCACCCTGCCCATCGCCGTGGCGCTGGGAGCGGGCGACGTGAAGACGGTCGAGGACCTGGCCGGGCTGATCCCCGACGACCTGCGCGGCTGGTACGAGAGCAAGGAGGGCGAGCGCGTGCGCGAGGCCGGCGTGCTCGAGTCCTTCGCCCTGTCGCCGGAAGACGCCGAGGCCCTGATCATGCGCGCCCGCATCGCCATGGGCTGGGTCGAGGCCCCGCCCGAGCCCGAACCCGAGTACGAGGAAGAGGGCGAACTGGAGCCGCAGGCCGAGGACTACGCCCTGGCCGAAGCCGAAGGGGAAGCCCGGGACGCCTGATCCCGGCCGCCCATGACCATCGCCGCGCCCGCAACCCACGCCCAGGCCTCCCGCGAGCGCCGCGACATCGTCTCGGGCGAGGTGATGGACGAGGCGCGGCTGGTCCGCTTCGTGGCCGGTCCCGACGGCGTCGTGGTCCCCGACCTCGCCCGCAAGCTCCCCGGCCGCGGGCTGTGGGTGGCGGCCGACCGGGCCAGCGTGGAGACGGCGGCGCGTAGGAACCTGTTCTCGCGGTCCGCCAAGGCCAAGCTGTCGGCTCCCGCCGACCTCGCCGATCAGGTCGAGCGACTGCTGACGCGGCGGCTGCTCGACGGCCTGGGGCTTGCGCGGCGCTCCGGCGACATTACCTCCGGGTTCGAGAAGGTGCTTTCCGTCGTCGCCGCCGGCAAGGCGGCATGGCTGGTGGAGGCCGCCGACGGAGCCGCCGACGGGCGCCGCAAGGTGCTGGCGGCGGCCCGCAAGTCCCCCGCGCCGCCAAGCCTGATCGGGGTTTTCTCCGCGGCCGAATTGGGTTTGGCCTTAGGCGGAGAGAATGTGATACACACGGCCCTCCTTGCGGGGCGGACCGCCGGGCGCTGGACATCCGATGTCGAGCGGCTATCAGGCTTCCGCCCGCTTCTCCCGGAGAGTTGGCGCGAGGAGATCCAGGCACCGGACGGGCGACCGTCGCGGGCCTGATACATTTTTTTGAGACGGGTTCGAAAGCCGGACCGTCCGGCGAAGAGTAAGCGAGCGCATGAGCGACGAGAACGACAACGGCCGGCAGTCCCCACAGGGACGCACCCCCCTCACGCTGAAGCCCCGCGCGGGCTCGGTGAGCGCGGGCGTGGTCAAGCAGAGCTTCAGCCACGGCCGGTCGAAGACGGTGGTCGTCGAGACCAAGCGCGCCCGCACCCACGCGCCGGCCGGGGGCAACCTCGCCGCGCCGTCGTCCGCCGAGCGCCGGACCGAGGCTCCGCGCCCGGCCGCCCCGCGTCCCGCCGCGTCCGCCCCGTCGGCCGCCTCGCTCGAAGGCCTGTCCTCGGAAGAGGCCGCCCGCCGTCAGCGCGCCGTCGAGATGGCCCGCCAGGCGCAGGAGCGCCAGGTCGCCGAACAGCGCGCCCGTGAAGAGGACGCCCGCCGCCGCGAGGCCGAGGCCCGCCGCGCCGCCGAGGCCGCCGCCGCGCCGCCGCCGTCCGCTCCCGCCGCCCCGGCTCCGGCTGCGCCGCCGCCCGCCGCCGCCGTTGCTGCGCCCCCGGCTGCTGCGCCCGAGGCCCCGCGCGCATCCGCGCCCGCTCCCGCGTCCGGCCAGACCCGCACCTACGAGCCGAGCCGCGAACGTCGCGACGACCGGCCGACCACCACCACCTATCGCCCTGACCGTCCGCAGAACTCGGGCCCCTACAACCAGCGCGCCCCGCGCGAGGGGGGCGCCGAGCGTTACGGCCAGCGCGCGCCGCGTCCCGAAGGCGATCGTGGCGGCTTCGCCCCGCGGCCCCCCCGTGACGGCGACCGTCCCCGTCCCGAAGGCCCTCGTCCCGCCGGCGAGACCGTTCGGTATTCGGCCCTGGCGCCGCGTCCGGCTCCCCGTACGGGCGACCGCCCCGGCGGCCCGCGCCCGCCGCGCCCCGGCGCGCCCGCGGCGCCTGCCACGCCCGAGATCCAGCGCGCCGCGCGCCAGGCTCCGCGCCCCGGCGCCGCCAACCTCGACCGCCGCCCCGAAGAGGACGACGACGCCCGCCGCAGGGGCGCCGCCCCCGGCAAGGCCGTCAGCCGCACCAAGGGCGAACCCAAGCGCCGCGAAGGCCGCCTGACCATCCACGCCGTCGCCGGCAATGACGAGGACGCCGTCGAGCGGATGCGCTCGCTGGCCTCGGTGCGCCGGGCCCGCGAACGCGAGCGCGAGAAGCGCAAGGGCGGCGCCGTCGAGCAGGCCAAGGTCGCGCGCGAAGTGATCATCCCCGACGTGATCACCGTGCAGGAACTGGCCAACCGGATGGCCACGCGCGGCGTGGAGATCATCAAGTTCCTGATGCGTCAGGGCGTGATGCTCAAGATCAACGACGTGATCGACAACGACACCGCCGAGCTGGTGGCCACCGAGTTCGGCCACACGGTCCGCCGCGTCTCCGAATCCGACGTCGAAGAAGGCTTCCTGTCCGCCGAGGACCTGGACGACCACATGGAGTCGCGCCCGCCGGTCGTGACCGTGATGGGCCACGTCGACCACGGCAAGACCAGCCTGCTCGACGCCCTGCGCGCCACGGACGTGGCGGCCGGGGAGCACGGCGGCATCACCCAGCACATCGGCGCCTATCAGGTCCGCCTGAAGGGCGGCGAGCGGGTGACCTTTCTGGACACGCCGGGCCACGCGGCCTTCTCGGCGATGCGGGCGCGGGGCGCCAACATCACCGACATCGTCATCCTGGTGGTGGCCGCCGACGACGGCGTCATGCCCCAGACCATCGAGGCCATCCAGCACGCCAAGGCGGCCGGCGCCCCGATCATCGTGGCCATCAACAAGATCGACAAGCCCGACGCCGATCCGACCCGCGTGATCAACGAGCTGCTCCAGCACGAGATCGTGGTCGAGAGCCTGGGCGGCGACACCCAGACGGTCGAGGTTTCCGCGACCAAGAAGATCGGCCTGGAAGAACTGGTCGAGCGCGTCCTGCTGCAGGCCGAACTGCTGGACCTGAAGGCCAACCCCGACCGCACCGCCGAGGGCGTGGTGATCGAGGCCAAGCTCGACAAGGGCCGTGGCGCGGTCTCCACCGTGCTGGTCAAGCGCGGCACGCTGAAGCGTGGCGACATCGTCGTGGCCGGCGCCAACTGGGGCCGGGTGCGCGCGCTGCTCAACGAGCGCGACGAACAGGTGCAGGAAGCCGGTCCGTCGACGCCCGTCGAGATCCTCGGCCTCGACGGCACCCCCGATCCGGGCGAGGCCCTGGCCGTGGTCGAGAACGAGGCCCGGGCCCGCGAGCTGACAGAGTACCGCGACCGCAAGCGCCGCGAGAAGAACGTCGGCGCGCCGATGCAGCAGGCCTCGCTGGCCGACATGATGGCCAAGCTCCAGTCCAAGAAGGTCAGCGAGCTGCCGGTCATCATCAAGGCCGACGTGCAGGGCTCGGCCGAGGCCATCGTCGGCTCGCTCGACAAGCTGGCCCACGAGGAGGTGCGCGCGCGCATCATCCTGTCCGGGGCCGGCGCGATCAGCGAAAGCGACGTGATGCTGGCCAAGGGTGCGGGTTCCGCCATCCTCGGCTTCAACGTCCGCGCCTCGAAGCAGGCCCGCGACCTCGCCGACCGCGAGGGCGTGGAAATCCGGTACTACTCGATCATCTACGACCTGATCGACGACATCAAAGCGGTCATGTCGGGGATGCTCTCGCCGATCCAGCGCGAGACCTTCCTGGGCAACGCCGAGGTGCTGCAGGCCTTCGACATTTCCAAGGTCGGCCGGGTCGCGGGTTGCCGGGTCACCGAGGGCGTGGTCCGCAAGGGCGCCAAGGTGCGGATCGTCCGTCAGGACATCGTGGTGCTGGAACTGGGCACGCTCCAGACGCTCAAGCGCTTCAAGGACGAGGTCAACGAGGTCCAGTCCGGCATGGAATGCGGCATGGCCTTCGCGGGTTTCCAGGACATCAAGCCGGGCGACACCATCGAGTGCTT
The DNA here is from genome assembly GCA_964579695.1 of uncultured Caulobacter sp. GTDB lineage: Bacteria > Pseudomonadota > Alphaproteobacteria > Caulobacterales > Caulobacteraceae > Caulobacter. The sequence goes on from CAZOHI010000027.1 coordinate 40,063, forward strand.
CACGGTCCAGGAGGTGAAGCGGAGCCTGTAAGGCTCTAGCTTCCCCCCGCCTTCAGCCGGGTCAGCGCCCTGGCCGCGTCCATCGTCTTGCGCGTGCAGGCCGCGATGTCGTCCCGCTCGCACGAGACGTAGACGGTGAAGTCCTGCGCGGCCTTGGAAAAGGTCTCGGGCAGGTCGAAGCGCGCCTCGAAGATCAACTGCGTCCCGGTTTCCTCCACCTTGGGAATGGCGACGGCCAGCCCCCTGGGGGCGCTGGCCGGATCGGCCGTCATGGCCGCCGCCACCGACGCCTGAAGCGCCTCGATGCGGGAATCGCCCGTGGGCGCCGGCTCCTCCACGATCCGCGGCGCGCTCGCGCAGGCGGCCAGCAGGAGAGCGGCGGAAAGCGGGGCGGCGTGTCGGAGACCCATGCTCTCACTCTAGACCCGCTTTCGCCCCGTCTCAAAGCGGGGAGCGGGGTCACCTTCCCGCCGTGGTCGCGCTATAAGAGGCGCCATGAGGCTCATCTTCGCCATCGCCGCCCTGCTGGTCCTGTCCGGCTGCGCCACCGCCCAGCGCTATGACGCGGCGGGCGACGTCCACCGGCTGCTGGCCGCCATCCGCGACAATGATCGCGCGGCCTTCGAGGCCCACGTCGACCGACCGGCCCTCAAGCGCCAGATCGAGGGCCGCATCGTGCGCGAGGCGGGACCGCTGGGCGCCCTGGTCGCTGGCCCCATCGCGGGCGTGGCGGGCGATGCGCTGATCCAGCCGCAGGTGTTCCGGGCCGTGGCCGGCTACTACGGCTACACCCCCGACCGGCCGCTGCCCGACCGGCTGGCCATCGGGGCGGCCCTGCGGCCCGCCGGCGACGGCCGGGTCTGCGCGCCGCGCCGCAAGGGCGGCCCCTGCCTTCTGGTCTTCGAGGAGCGGGGCGGCGTGTGGCGCCTGTCCGGCTTCGAAGGCGAGCTTTCCGACCTGAAGCGTTGAGTGTTTCCATGATCCGCATCGCCGCCGCCCTCGTCCTGGCCCTCGCCGCCGTGCCCGCCCAGGCCGCCGACCGGCGGATGGCGAGCTACGACTCCGTCTCCCCCGACGCCCGGCGGCTGACCGGGGCGGGGCTGACCTTCGTCTTCTCCAAGTCGTGGATGCGCACGCGGGTGCTGGCGGTGCGGGCGACGGCGGTGGCGGTGGGCGCGACGGTGCGGCCCTCGGGGGACGGCGCGCTCAACCGCAAGCTCGACGCGCTGATGGGCGAGGACGCCCGTCACGGGACCCTCTACGAGATCGAGCCTGGAGAGGAGCAGGGCCAGATCATGATCCAGGCCTTCTGCCCCGGATCCAAGGCCGGGTGGCTGGCCATCGGGCCCATCGCCCACAACCGCCCGATCCGCGTCCACGCCTTCGGCGACGACCCGGCCGGCGGCGAGCCGCGCCTGTGCGGCGTGATGGACTTCAGCTATCGCGGCGAATGGCGCGCGCCGCGCTACAACACCGCAGACCCCACGAGGGACGTCTTCCAGCCGAGCTGGAGCCGATAAAAACCTGCCGCCGGGGAGGGCGCATGAAGCACGCAGGGATATTGCGGGACTACGAGGAATTCGCCTTCACCGACGGGCCGTGGACGCGCAGCGTCTTCCGGCGCGGGACGGGGCCGGCGGTCATCATCATCCACGAGGTGCCCGGCCTGCACCCGCTGGTCGTGCGCTTCGCCGACCGGGTGGCGGCGGCGGGGATGACGGTCTTCCTGCCCAGCCTGTTCGGCGAACCGGGCAAGCCGATGGACAAGGGCTACGCCGCCCGCGAGATCCTCATCAACATCTGCATCCGGCGGGAGTTCAACGTCTGGGCCAACGGCAGGTCGAGCCGCATCGTCGACTGGCTGCGGGCCCTGGCGCGCAAGGCTCATGGCGAGTGCGGCGGGCCGGGCGTGGGGGCGCTGGGCATGTGCTTCACCGGCGGCTTCGCGCTGGCGATGATGACCGAGCCCGCCGTGATCGCGCCGGTGCTGTCGCAGCCTTCCATGCCCATCGGCGCGAAGGGCGCGGCGATGATCGACGCCAGCCCGGCCGAGATATCCTGCGCCAGGCGCCGGATGACGCAGGAGGACCTCTCCATGATCGGCCTGCGCTTCCACGGCGACCCCTTCCTCAAGGACGCCCGCTTCGAGACGCTGAAGGCCGAGTTCGGCGAGCGGTTCGAGGCGATCGAACTGGACCCGAAGGACGCCCGCCGGGGCACGGGCATGCCGCCGCATTCGGTGCTGACCGTCCACCTGGACGACGCGAACCCCGACGGCCCGACGAAGAAGGCCGAGGCCCGCGTGATCGCGTTCCTGGGCGGGCGGCTCGGGGTGGACAGCGGGGGGCGCGCGGCCTAGAAGCCCGCCCTCCCTTTTTCCGCCCGCCGCGCGTCCGAGCCGCCGCCGGGCCAGCGAGGCCCAGATGAAACGCCATACCCCGCAGGGACGCGCCCGCGCCCCGTCCGGTCCGACCCAGCGCCAGCTCCGCGCCGGCGAGCTGATCCGCCACGCCCTGGTCGAGGTGCTGCGCGAGGAGGAGATCAACGATCCCGATCTCGCGGGCGCGTCCGTCACCGTTTCCGAGGTGCGGATGAGTCCCGACCTCAAGCATGCCGTCTGCTTCATCGAGCCCCTGGGCGGCGTCCATGCGCCGCAGGTGGTCAAGGCCCTGAACCGCCACGCAAAGTTCCTGCGCGGGCGGCTGGGCCGCCACATCGAGCTGAAGTTCACCCCGGCCCTGAAGTTCCTGCACGACGAGAGCTTCGACGAGGCCGCCCACATGAGCCGCCTGTTCGACGACCCGCGCGTGCAGCGCGACCTCGCCGCCGGGGACGACGAGTAGTGGGCCGCCGCAAGAAGGGCGACGCCGTTTCCGGCTGGATCTGCCTCGACAAGCCCTACGAGACCACCTCGACCCACGCCGTCAGCCGCGTGCGCCGGGCCTTCAACGCCCAGAAGGCGGGCCACGCCGGAACGCTCGACCCGCTGGCCACCGGCATCCTGCCCATCGCGCTCGGCGAGGCCACCAAGACGGTTCCGTTCCTGGTCGAGGCCGACAAGGCCTACCGCTTCACCATCGAATGGGGCGCGACCACCGCCACCTTCGACCGCGAGGGGGAGGTGACGGACCGCTCCGACGTGCGACCGACGCGCGAGCAGGTCGAGGCGGCCCTGCCCGCCTTCGTCGGCGAGATCATGCAGGTCCCGCCCGCCTACTCGGCCATCAAGGTGGGTGGCGAGCGCGCCTACGACCTCGCCCGCGCGGGCGAGGAGTTCGAGCTGAAGACCCGGCCGGTGACGATCCATTCGGCCCGCGTCAGCGCCGCGCCCGACGCCGACCACGTCGAGATCGAGATCGAATGCGGCAAGGGAACCTACGTCCGGGCCATCGTCCGGGATCTGGCGGTGATGCTCGGCGCATGCGGCCACGTGTCGGACCTTCGCCGAACGCGGGTCGGCCCGTTTACCGAGGAGCGGGCGATTGCGCTGGAAAACCTTGAGGATTTGAGCGATAAGGCCGCCGCGCTGGAGGTACTGCTTCCGGTCGAGACCGCGCTGGACGACATCCCGGCGCTGGCCGTGACCGCAGAAGACGCCTTCCGGCTTGCACAGGGACGCGCCATCGTTCTCGTTCCCCGACAGGTCGAAACGCTGAAGGCCCGCCTGCAAGGCGGCGACCGCACCGTTTCGGCGATGGAGGGCGGGCGGCTGGTGGCCCTGTGCGAGATGCGCGCGGGACGGCTCAATCCCGTGCGGGTCTTCCAATTCACCTGAGCGGAGACCATCCGATGTCGATCACCATCGAGCGCAAAGCCGCGCTCATCGCCGAACACGGCCGTTCCCAAGGGGACACCGGCAGCGCCGAAGTCCAGGTCGCGATCCTCACCGAGCGCATCTCGAACCTGACCGAGCACTTCAAGAGCCACAAGAAGGACAACCACTCGCGTCGTGGTCTCCTGCTGATGGTTTCCCAGCGCCGCTCGCTCCTCGACCACCTGAAGAAGTCCGACGTGGGCCGCTATCAGGCGATCATCGAGAAGCTGGGCCTGCGCCGCTAGTAAAGAGCGCGGGGCAAAGTCCGCCCCGCGTCCTTCGAGACGCCCGCTGCGCGGGCTCCTCAGGATGACGAGTGTTCGTCATGGTGAGGAGCGCTCGCAGAGCGCGTCTCGAACCACGCACTGACTACCCGCCCATCCCCGAAACAGGCTCCGGGGTCTCGCGGTTCATACGTTCGCCGAGGGTTCCAACGAAATCCTCACCCAGCCTGTCATTGGAGAGGATTTCGGAAAAAGCCGACACCCTGTCCGCCCCCGCCGGGAATACGCCCGCGGGACAGAAAGAAACGAAAATGTTCGACATCAAACGCAAGACCATCGAGTGGGGCGGCAAGACCCTCTCCCTCGAAACCGGGCGCATCGCCCGCCAGGCCGACGGCGCCGTCGTCGCCAGCATGGGCGAGACCACGGTGCTCGCCGCCGTCACCTTCGCCAAGCAGCCGAAGCCGGGGCAGGACTTCTTCCCCCTGACGGTCAATTATCAGGAGCGTACGTACGCCGCCGGCAAGATTCCGGGCGGCTTCTTCAAGCGCGAGGGCCGTCCTTCCGAGAAGGAAACCCTGACCTCGCGCCTGATCGACCGGCCGATCCGTCCGCTGTTCGTCAAGGGCTTCAAGAACGAAGTCCTGGTCGTCACCACCGTGCTGTCGCACGACCTGGAGCATGACCCGGACATCGTCGCCATGATCGCGGCCTCCGCCGCCCTGGTGATCTCGGGCGCCCCCTTCATGGGCCCGATCGCCGGCGCCCGCGTCGGCTTCGTCGACGGCGAGTACGTGCTGAACCCGACGCTCGACGAGCTGAAGGAAAGCAAGATGGACCTCGTCGTGGCCGGCACCGCCGACGCCGTGATGATGGTCGAGTCCGAGATCCAGGAACTGGACGAGGCCACCGTCCTCGGCGGCGTGACCTTCGCCCACAAGTCCATGCAGCCGGTGATCGACGCCATCATCGAGCTGGCCGAGCATGCCGCCAAGGAGCCCTTCGCCTTCGAGCCGGAGGACACCGACGCGCTGAAGGCCAAGATGTTCAAGCTGGTCGGCAAGGACATCGCCAAGGGCTACAAGCTGGTCAAGAAGTCCGAGCGCCACGAAGCCATCGTGGCCGCGAAGGTCAAGGCCGTCACCGAGCTGGCCAAGTCCGAGGCCAACCCCGACGGCTACGACGCCAACAAGCTGGGCGCCGTGTTCAAGGAACTGGAAGCCGACGTCGTGCGTCGCGGCATCCTCGACACCGGCGTGCGCATCGACGGCCGTCCGGTCGACAAGGTCCGTCCCATCGTCGGCGAAGTGAGCGTCCTGCCCCGGGCCCACGGCTCGGCGCTGTTCACCCGCGGCGAGACCCAGGCCCTGGTCGTGGCCACCCTGGGCACCGGCGACGACGAGCAGTTCATCGACGCGCTGGAAGGGACCTACAAGGAGAAGTTCCTCCTCCACTACAACTTCCCTCCCTACTCGGTGGGCGAGACCGGCCGCATGGGTTCGCCCGGCCGCCGCGAGATCGGCCACGGCAAGCTGGCCTGGCGGGCGATCCGTCCGATGCTGCCGCCGACGGAAGAGTTCCCCTACACCATCCGCCTGGTCTCCGAGATCACCGAGTCCAACGGCTCGTCCTCGATGGCCACGGTCTGCGGCGCCTCGCTGGCCATGATGGACGCGGGCGTTCCGCTGAAGCGTCCGGTGTCCGGCATCGCCATGGGCCTGATCCTCGAGAAGGACGGCTTCGCGGTCCTTTCCGACATCCTGGGCGACGAGGACCACCTCGGCGACATGGACTTCAAGGTGGCCGG
>CAZOHI010000028.1:0-45022 GCA_964579695.1 uncultured Caulobacter sp.
CGCGGCCAGCGCACGCACACCAACGCCCGCACCCGCAAGGGCCCCGCCAAGCCGATCGCCGGCAAGAAGAAGTAAGAGAGCCCGATGGCCAAGGAACCGGCTCGCGTAAAGAAGCGCGAACGCAAGAACATCACCTCGGGCGTGGCGCACGTGAACGCCTCGTTCAACAACACCATGATCACCATCACCGACGCGCAGGGGAACACCATCTCCTGGTCGAGCGCCGGCATGATGGGCTTCAAGGGCTCGCGCAAGTCGACCCCGTACGCCGCCCAGATGGCCGCCGAGGACGCGGGCCGCAAGGCGGCGGAGCACGGCGTCAAGACGCTCGAAGTCAACGTCTCCGGCCCAGGTTCGGGCCGCGAGTCGGCGCTGCGGGCGCTGCAGTCGGTCGGCATGACGATCACCACCATCCGCGACGTCACGCCCATTCCGCACAACGGATGCCGGCCGCCTAAGCGCCGCCGGGTCTGAGTAAGACAGTTAGAACTTCCCTTCGCCGGCCAAGCGTTTCGCGGCCGGCGAGCCGCGTTTGAGGGACTCCCCTGTGATCGAAAGAAACTGGAACGAGCTCATCCGCCCCGAAAAGCCGCAGATCGAGACTGGCGCGGACGCTGGCCGCAAGGCCCGCATCATCGCCGAGCCGCTCGAGCGCGGGTTCGGGGTGACGCTCGGAAACGCGCTGCGGCGCGTTCTGCTGTCGTCCCTGCAAGGGGCCGCCGTCACCGCCGTCCAGATCGACGGGGTGGTGCACGAATTCTCCTCGCTGGAAGGCGTGCGTGAGGACGTCGTCGACATCGTCCTCAACATCAAGCAGCTCGCGGTGCGGATGCACTCCGAGGGGCCGAAGCGGATGACCCTGCGGGCCACCGGCCCCGGCGCCGTCACCGCCAGCCAGATCGAGACCTCCGGCGACATCGAGATCCTGAACGGCGACCACGTGCTCTGCACCCTGGACGACGGCGCCCAGGTGCGCATGGAGTTCACGGTCCAGAACGGCAAGGGCTACGTCCCGGCCGACCGCAACCGTCCCGAGGACGCGCCGATCGGCCTGATCGCCGTCGACGCCCTCTATTCGCCGGTCAAGCGCGTCGCCTACCGCGTCGAGCCGACCCGCCAGGGCCAGTCGCTCGACTACGACAAGCTGGTCATGGAAGTGGAGACCAACGGCGCGGTCTCGCCCGTGGACGCGGTGGCCTACGCCGCCCGCATCCTGCAGGACCAGCTTCAGATCTTCATCACTTTCGAAGAGCCGACCAAGAAGTCCGACGGCGAGGCCAAGCCCGAGCTGCCGTTCAACCCGGCCCTGCTCAAGAAGGTGGACGAGCTGGAGCTGTCGGTCCGTTCGGCCAACTGCCTGAAGAACGACAACATCGTCTACATCGGCGACCTGATCCAGAAGACCGAGGCGGAGATGCTCCGCACTCCGAACTTCGGCCGCAAGTCGCTGAACGAGATCAAGGAAGTGCTGGCCGGCATGGCCCTGCACCTCGGCATGGACGTGCCCAACTGGCCGCCCGAGAACATCGAAGACCTGGCCAAGAAGTTCGAAGACCAGATCTAAGAGACGACCGCGCCTTTCCGGCCTGCTTCGGCGGGCTGGGTCCGGCGACGCCGCAACAGCGGCCGAGGACCCCGGCGCTTCGTGTGGACCCAGGCGGGAAACGGCTGGGATGAGGTTGAAGCGGGCCTGAAGCGCCCAGGAGATACGAAATGCGTCACGGACGCGCACACCGCAAACTGGGCCGCACGACGGCGCACCGCACCGCCATGTTCGCCAACATGGCCGCCAGCCTCATCAAGCACGAGCAGATCGTCACGACCCTGCCGAAGGCCAAGGAGCTGCGTCCCATCGTCGAGAAGCTGGTCACGCTGGCCAAGCGCGGCGACCTGCACGCCCGCCGCCAGGCGATCAGCAAGGTCCGCGACGTCGATCAGGTCGGCAAGCTCTTCGCCACCCTCGGCCCGCGCTACAAGGACCGCAACGGCGGCTACATCCGCGTGCTGAAGGCCGGCTACCGCTACGGCGACAACGCCCCGCTGGCGGTCATCGAGTTCGTCGACCGCGACGTGAACGAGAAGGGCAAGGATTCAGGTCCGATCCAGTCGTTCGCCGACAGCGAAGACTGAGGCTGACGCCAAAGCAAGTTCGAGGGGGCGGCTGGAGCGATCCAGCCGCCCTTTTCATTTGGCGCGGAGGCTTGCGCATATAATTGCGGTATGCGTTAAATATTATCCATATCGTAAGGAGCTTCGCCATGGCCGACGTCGAACACCGCCCGACCTTCTCCTCCGCGCTCTCCTACCTGGACCCGAAGGGCGCCCTGCGCTTCCTCGAGGCGGCGTTCGGGTTCGAGACCAGCATGGTCATCCTCGACGCCGACGAGAACCTGCTGCACTCGGAGATGCGCTTCGGGGACGGCCTGATCATGGTCGGCAGCGAGTGGAACGAGGCGACCCGCAGCCCCGCCTCCACCGGCGGCAAGGTGACCCAGACGGTCCACGTCCATCTGGCCGAGGACATCGACGCCCATTGCGAGCGCGCCCGCAAGGCCGGGGCGGCGATCCAGCAGGAGCCGCAGGACCAGTTCTACGGCGACCGCACCTATCGCGCCGCCGACCCCGAGGGCCACATCTGGACCTTCAGCCAGACGAAGACCCCGATGACGCCCGAGGAATGGGACAAGGCTTCCGGCTTCGTCACCCGCACGCGCCTGTGAGCGCGGCGGCGCTGGACACGACCCTGGCGGCGCTGGCCGATCCCAACCGCCGCCGGGTCGTGGAGCTGCTGCGCGAGCGGCCCAGGCGGGCAGGGGACCTGGCGCAGGCCGCCGGCCTGACCGCCCCCGCCATGAGCCGCCACCTGCGCACCCTGCGCCGGGCCGGGCTGGTCGAGGAGACGAGCCCGGAGTTCGACGCCCGCGTGCGCCTCTATCGGCTGAGGCGGGAACCCATGGCCGACCTGCTGCGCTGGCTGGAGGAGACTGACCGGATGTGGGCCGAGCAACTCGCCGCCTTCAAGGCCCGCGTGGAGGGCTGATGGCGTCCCGCATCCTCGTCTCCCTGCGCGTGAAGGCCGCGCCCGAGCGCGCCTTCGAGGCCTTCACCCGTGAGATCGGCGCCTGGTGGAAACCGAACGTCCTTTTCCGGTTCACGCCGCGCGCGCCGGGCGTGCTGTCTTTCGAGGGGCGGGAGCGGCTGATCGAGACCCTGCCGAACGGCAAGGCGTTCGAGGTCGGCAAGGTCACGGCCTGGGAGCCGCCGCACCGGCTCGCCTTCGGCTGGCGGCAGGCGACCTTCGCGCCCGGCCAGCACACCCACGTCGAGGTGACCTTCGAGCCGGTGGGCGAAGAGACCCGCGTCACGGTCAGCCATGCCGGCTGGGACACCGTGCCGACGGACCACGTCGCCCGCCATTCCTTCCCCGATCCCCTGTTCCTGCGCCGCCATGGCGAGTGGTGGCAAGCGCTGCTGGCGTCGTTCCGGGAGCGGGTGTAGGGAGCGGCCATGACGCAAGGACGGCAGACGCTCGTCGGCGGGCGGCGCAGGGCCGCGCCAGGATTGGCCGTTCCGCCGGCGGCGGCTTTCCCGCTGCCGGGCGCCCGCCATCATTGCGCCCGAAAGCTTGGCTGAGTAGCTGTGGGGGCGAACGGAGAGATCATGAAAGCCTATCGCGCGTTGATCCCGGCCCTGGCGCTGCTGGCGGCCTGTTCCGACCCGGCGTCCAAGACCAACGCCCAGGTCCCCGACCTCGCCCAGCCGACGCGCAGTCCGCCGGAGAGCGTGGTGGGCATGAAGTCCTCCTTCGCCCCTGTCGTGAAGCGGGCGGCCCCGGCCGTGGTGAACGTCTACTCCCGCCGCGTGGTGCGCCAGCGGGTCGATCCGTTCTGGGACTTCTTCATGGGCGGCGGCGCCCCGCGCGAGAAGGTCGAGCAGTCGCTGGGCTCCGGCGCCATCATCCGCGCGGACGGCGTGGTGGTGACCAACAACCACAACATCCAGAACGCCCAGGAGGTGATGGTGGTCACCGCCGACCGCCGCGAGTGGCCCGCCAAGGTGCTGCTGGCCGACGCGCGGTCCGACCTCGCCATCCTGCAGATCGACACCAAGGGCGAGCGCCTGCCCGTCATCGCCATCGACGACCGCGAGCAGCTCGAGGTCGGCGACCTGGTGCTGGCCATCGGCAACCCGTTCGGGGTGGGCCAGACGGTGACCAACGGCATCGTCTCGGCGCTGGCGCGGTCCAACGTCGGCATCACCGACTACAGCTTCTTCGTCCAGACCGACGCGGCCATCAATCCGGGCAACTCGGGCGGGCCGCTGGTGGACATGGACGGCGATCTGGTGGGCGTGAACACCGCCATCATGTCGCGCTCGGGCACCTCGTCCGGCGTCGGCTTCGCCATTCCGGCGGCGCTGGTGCGGCAGGTCGTCAACACCGCGCTCGGCGGCGGCCACACGGTCGTACGGCCCTGGATGGGTGCGCGCGGCCAGACGGTGAGCGCCGACATCGCCCGCAGCCTGGGGATGCCCATCCCGCGCGGCGTGCTGATCGCCGACGTGTGGCAGGGCGGCCCCGGCGACCGCGCGGGCCTGAAGGCCGGCGACGTGATCGTCTCCATCGCCGGCCAGGAGACCAACGACGAGGGCGCCGTCGCCTACCAGTTCGGCGCCCGCCCGGTGGGCGAGACTGTGCCCGTGGTCATTGTCCGCGACGGCAAGGAGCGCACGCTGAACATCCGCGCCGAAGTCGCGCCCAGCACTCCCGCCCCCGACGAGAAGGTGATCGACGGCCGCAACCCGCTGGACGGGGCGACGGTCGTCAACCTGTCGCCCGCCTCCGCCGACGAACTGGGCGTCGATCCGTTCGCCGGGCAGGGGGTGCTGATCACCCGCGTCGGCGCGGGCTTCGCCCAGCAGGCCGGCTTCCGGCCCGGCGACTTCGTGCGCTCGGTCAACGGGCGGGAGATCAAGACCGTCCGCGACCTGACGACCGTGCTGGCCAGCGGCGCGCGCGCCTGGCGGGTGACGATCGAGCGCAACGGCCGCCAGATCAGCGCCGACTTCCGCACCTGATCGCGCTAGACTCGCTCCCATGAGCGACCTGTTCGAAGCCGCGGGCCTGACGCCGCACGCGCCGGCCCCGCTGGCCGACCGCCTGCGGCCCAGGACGTTGGACGAGGTGGTCGGCCAGGAGCACCTGCTGGGTCCAGAAGGCCCCATCCGCCGCATGGCGCAGGCGCGGCGGCTGGCGTCGATGATCCTGTGGGGGCCGCCGGGCACCGGCAAGACCACCATCGCCCGGCTGCTGGCCAAGGCGGCGGGCTACGAGTTCCAGCAGATCAGCGCCGTGTTCAGCGGCGTCGCCGACCTGAAGAAGGCGTTCGAGCAGGCCAAGGCGCGGCGGCTGGCGGGGCAATCCACGCTGCTGTTCGTGGACGAGATCCACCGCTTCAACCGCGCCCAGCAGGACGGCTTCCTGCCCTTCGTCGAGGAGGGGATCGTCACCCTGGTCGGGGCGACGACCGAGAACCCGTCGTTCGAGCTGAACGGCGCGCTGCTGTCCCGCGCCCAGGTCTTCGTCCTGCGCCGCCTGGACGAGGAGGCCCTGGAGGCCCTGCTCGCCAAGGCCGAGGCGGAGGAGGGCCAGCCCCTGCCGCTCGACCCCGCCGCGCGCGAGGCGATGATCGCCATGGCCGACGGCGACGGGCGCTACCTGCTGACCCTGGCCGAGACGCTGCTGGCCATCGGTTCTGGGCATCCGCTGACCCCGGCCGAGCTGGGGCAGGTGCTTCAGAAGCGCAGCCCGGCCTACGACAAGGACCGGGAGGAGCACTACAACCTGATCTCGGCCCTGCATAAGTCGGTGCGCGGCTCGGACCCCGACGCGGCCCTCTACTGGTTCGCGCGGATGCTGGAGGGCGGCGAGAACCCGCTGTTCCTGGCCCGGCGGCTGGTGCGCATGGCGGCCGAGGATATCGGCGAGGCCGACCCCATGGCCCTCGTCCTCGCCAACGCGGCGAAGGACACCTACGACTTCCTGGGCAGCCCGGAGGGGGAACTGGCCCTGGCGCAGGTGGTCGTCCACCTGGCCGCCGCGCCGAAGTCCAACGCCGTCTACGTGGCCTACAAGGCCGCGCGGGCGGCGGCCAAGCAGACCGGCTCGCTGATGCCGCCCCAGCACATCCTCAATGCGCCGACGCGGATGATGAAGGACCTCGGCTACGGCAAGGGCTACGCCTACGACCATGACGCGGAGGAGGGCTTCTCCGGCCAGGACTACTTCCCCGAGGGGATGGAGCGGCGGGTGTTCTACGCACCCAAGGGGGAGGGCGTGGAGGCCCGCATCAAGGAACGCCTCGACCGCTGGGCCGAGCTGCGGGCGAAGAAGCGGTGATGCGGGCGAGCGCCATCTTCTCCTCCCCCGTGCAATGGGGGAGGGGGACCACGCGCAGCTTGGTGGAGGGGGCGGGACTTGGCTCGGCGGGCGGCACCCGCCCCCTCCACCGCCGTTCGGCGGTCCCCCTCCCCCGCTTTGCGGGGGAGGAGAGGTAATGCCTCGCCTGCCGCCGAAGCAGAAGGCCGTAGACCGGCCCATCGCGTTGACGCCGGAAGAGACCGCCTTCGTGCGCGGCCTCGTCATCCATGAGGACGAGCAGGTCATCGCCCTGAACAAGCCGTCCGGCTTGTCCAGCCAGGGCGGGCGGATCGCCACCCATACGCTGGACGAGCTGCTGTGGGCCTTCGCGCGGGCCAGCGGCAACCGGCCGCGTCTCGTCCACCGGCTGGACCGGGACACCTCCGGCGTCATCCTCACGGCGCGGACCAAGCCCGCCGCCGGATTCCTGGGCAAGGCGCTGATGGCCAAGCGCTTCCGCAAGACCTACCTCGCCATCGTCGCCCCCGGCGCGCCGGAGCCGCGCGGCGGGACCATCGAGGCCCCCCTGCGCCGGGAGATGGTAGGGCGGGAAGCCTACATGCGTGTCTGCGATCCCGACCACCCGGACGCCGAGACCGCCCACACCCGCTATCGCACCCTGGCCGCGACGGCCCAGGCGGCGCTGGTCGAACTGCACCCCGAGACGGGGCGGATGCACCAGCTTCGGGTGCACCTGGCCTCCATCGGGCGGCCCATCGTGGGCGACGTGCGCTATGGCGGAGCGCTGGCGGTCGGGGGCCATGCCGCGCCGCGCCTGATGCTTCACGCCGCCGCGCTTTCCTTCCCCCATCCCGACGGCCGGACGGCGCGGGTGGCGGCGCCGGCGCCCGCCGACATGGCCGCCTTGCTTAAGTCCTTGGAACTTAACCAACACGGCGGCTTTGAATCGGCGAGGGACAAGGTCGAAAGGACCACGCCATGATCCGCCCGTTCGCCGCCGCCGGAGCCGCCCTGGCGCTCGCGGCCTGCGCCACGCCCACAGCCTATCAGCCCGCCAACCCGGCCTCGCGCAGCGCCGTGGGCTTCTCCGAATACCGCATCGAGCCGAACCGCTACCGCGTCACCTTCCAGGGCGGCGGCGGGGCGTCCGCCAACCGGATCGCCGACTACGCCCTGTTGCGGGCGGCCGAGATCACGCTGCGCGACGGCTACGACTGGTTCCGCGTCGTGGACCGCCACACCGACCGCGCGGGCTCGGACAGCGGCCCCCGCGTCTCGCTCGGCACCGGATCGGCCAGCTACGGCCGCCGGTCGGCGGTCGGCGTGGGTGTCGGGACCAGCTTCGGCCTCGGCGGCGGCCCGGCCTGGAGCCAGACCATCGAGATCATGCTGGGAAGGGGCGCGCGACCGGCCGGCGTGGACATCTACGACGCGCGCGGCGTAGCCCAGACGCTCGGGCCGCCGCGCCCCTAGGCGGCCGGCCGCTCGGCGGTCAGCAGGGCGCCGCGAAGGGCCGCGTGGGTCAGGCCCGCGACCTCGGCCACCGCGAAGAAGCCCTCGGACGGCAGGCCGCGCACGGCGATGGCGGGGGCAAGGCCCTTGGCCTGCTGGCCGAACGCCAGGATGGCCGAGGCCAGCCGCGAGTCGGTGCCCGGTATCTCGCCCGCGTCCAGGGTGATGCCGGTCAGGCGCCCGCCGCGCACCATCTCGACGGCGTCCTTCACCGGCGGGATGCGCGCGAAGACGCCCCGGCACAGCATCTGCAACAGGCCCGCGACCTCCAGGATGCGGCCCTGGGGGGTGCCGCGGTCGATGTCGATCAGCTCCACGATCACCGACGCCTTGGTCCGTTCCGGCGTCGCGTCCGGGATGTTGATCAGCAGGTTGCGGCCCTTGCGCGCCCCCATGGTGCGGAAGGAGGCGGGCAGGATCACCGCCGCCTTGGCATGGCCCTGCGCCTGGGGGATGAACAGCCCGCCGTAGTCCACGGTCGAGCGGTCGATGAAGGCGAGGTCGTCGTCCGACAACAGCCGGAACTGCCGCACGGGGATGACGCGGCCTGTGGCCTCCTCGGTCACCGTCGGCTCGACGCGAAGGGCGGCGGTGACGCCGTGCCTGATGCTGACCAGATGCTCGATGGCGAAGTCGACCCGCAGCGCCCGCCCGCTGGCGGCGACGAACGAGACGGGGTTGCGCTTGCGCTCCTCGGCCGGGTCCACCCCCTCGCGGAAGGGGGAGTCGGCCGCGTCCGTGCGCGCCCGCGCCTGGACGATGATGGTCGGGTCGATGGCGGCGCAGGACAGCTCGCGCCCCTTGACCGAGGTCACGGCCCGGATGCGCATGTCTGTCCGGTTGGCGTGGCCGAGGAAGTAGATCAGCACCTCTTCCAGCACCTTCAGCGCCGCGGCCTGCGCCGCCACGCCCTGCTCGCTGGTCATGGCGATCAGGAAATCGGTCTCGTTGATGCGCTGGTGCAGGTCGTGGTGGGTCAGATGTTCGCCCAGCTTGCGCGAGACATAGGCCCAGACGGCGTCGCGCTTGCGGCCCCAGCGGTCGCCGGCCCGCGCGCGGATGGCCGCCACGCTGATGACATTGACCGATCCGCGCGCGAACAGGTCCGTCCCCGCGAACTGGTCGAGCAGCGCGGCGGCGTCGGCGGACTCGATCCGTCCAATGTCGGGCGGCGTATCACCGCTGTCGGCGCTGGCCATTGCGCTTGGAAATCCGTGCCTTAACCCCCCCAATCTGAGCTAGGCTCGCTTAACGTCGGGTGTAAGGCCGCGACAATTTTACACGGCCCCCCGGAGCATCGCATAAGGGGGCATGAGCAAGCTCCTCTTCATCGCGGCCGGCGGGGCGGCCGGCGCCGTGGCCCGCTACGTCGTCGGCGTCCAGGCGCTGAAGACCCTCGGCCCCGCCTGGCCCTACGGGACCTTCATCGTGAACGTCCTCGGCGGCTTCCTGATGGGGGTGCTGGCGGGCTGGCTGGCCCATCGCGGGGGCGGGGACCAGGAACGCTGGCGCCTGCTGCTCGGCGTCGGTGTGCTGGGCGGGTTCACGACCTTCTCGGCCTTTTCGCTGGAAACGGCGTTGATGATCGAGAAGCGGGCCTATGGGCAGGCGTTCACCTATGCGGCGGCCTCGGTGCTGCTGTCGGTGGCGGCGCTGTTCGCGGGCCTGCTGGTGGCGCGCAGGGTGTTCGCATGAAGGAAGTCCGCACCCTCTACGTCGACAGCGGCGAGGACGGCGTCCGGCTGGACCGCTGGTTCAAGCGCCGCTGGCCGCACCTGAACCACATTCAGATCCAGAAGCTGGCCAGGTCGGGCCAGATCCGTGTCGACGGCGCCCGGGCCAAGCCGGAGACGCGGCTGTCGGCGGGGGCCCAGGTGCGCGTGCCGCCGCTGCCCGACGCGCCCCATCCCGACGAAAAGAAAACCATCAGCAGCCGCGACGCCGCCTTCGCCCGCTCGCTGGTGCTGTACGAGGACGAGGAGGTCCTGGCCCTGAACAAGCCCGCCGGGCTGGCCGTGCAGGGCGGCACCAAGACGACCCAGCACATCGACCGGCTGCTGTCGGCCTGGGGCGAGGGGCTGGAGCGGCCGCGCCTCGTCCACCGCCTCGACCGCGACACGTCCGGCGTGCTGATCCTGGGCAAGACGCCCGGGGCGGCGGCCAAGCTGTCGGGCGCCTTCGCCCGGCGCAAGGCGCAGAAGACCTACTGGGCCATCGTCAGCGGCAACCCCAAGCCGTCCGAGGGGATCATCGAGCTGCATCTGGTCAAGAAGGGCGTCGGCGACCGCGAGCTGGTCGTGCCCGCCGACCCGAAGGACCCGCGCGGCGATCCGGCCGAGACGGAGTACGTCACCGTAAGCCGGGCCGCCCACCGCGCCGCCTGGATGGCGCTGCGGCCCCACACCGGCCGCACGCACCAGCTTCGCGCCCACATGAAGGCCATCGGCCACCCGATCCTGGGCGACCCGAAGTATGCCGACGAGAAAAGCACCGAGCTGTCCGGCGGCCTGAAGCTGCAACTCCATGCCCGCCGCGTGACCCTGCCGCACCCCAGCGCCGGGATGCTGACCATCGAGGCGCCGCTGAGCCCGGAGATGAAGGCGGGGTTCGCCCACTTCGGCTTCGACGCCCATGAGGCCGACCCGGAGCCCTTCGCCCGGAGACGCCGGTGACCAGGGGGTTCAAGGAAGCGCAGGACCTGCCGCGCCGCTTCTACAGCCGAGCGACGGCGGAGGACCGCGCCGTCCTGCTCGACGGCCGCGCGCCCAAGAGCCCCGAGGGCCGCCCGCTGGTGCTGCCGACCCCCGCCCTGGCCCGGATGCTGGCGGCCGAGTGGGAAGGGCAGGGCGAACACATCCTGACGGCCACGATGCCCGCCACGCGGCTGGCCTGGACCGTGCTGGACCGCATCGGGGACAAGCACGCCGAGACCGCCGCCGAGGTGGCGCGCTACGCGGGTTCCGACCTGCTCTGCTACTTCGCCGAGGAGCCGGACGCCTTGGTGGCGCGGCAGGAGGCCGAGTGGGGGCCGCTGCTGGAGTGGGCGCACGCGGAACTGGGCCTGAGCCTGCAAAGGGTGGGAGGAATCATTCACCGGCCCCAGGCGCCCGAGGAACTGGAGCGGGTGCGCGGGCTGGCGGCGGCGCTGGACGGCTTCACGCTGGCGGGGCTGGCCCATGCGACGGCCCTGTTCGGCTCGGCGGTGCTGGGCCTTGCGCTCCAGCGCGGACGGCTGACGGCGGACGCGGCCTTCGCCCTGTCGCGCCTTGACGAAGCCTTCCAGGAGGAGCGCTGGGGCGTCGACGAGGAGGCCGCCGAACGGGCCGCCGCCCTGGCCGAAGAGGCTCGAATGCTGGAACGCTGGTTCGCCGCCCTGCGGTGAGGCCCTTGTCATGGCGTCGTCACCCCATTAACCCGTCGCGCAGCGTTTGATTGGGGAACTGACCTTCGTGCACACGATCCTGGACGAGCTTGAGAAGCGCCGTGAAGCCGCCCGCCAAGGCGGCGGGGAGCGGCGGATCGCCAACCAGCACGCCAAGGGCAAGCTGACCGCCCGCGAACGCATCGACCTGCTGCTGGACGAAGGCTCGTTCGAGGAGTTCGACATGTTCGTCGAGCACCGCTGCAACGACTTCGGCATGGCCGACCAGAAGCTGCCCGGCGACGGCGTCGTCACCGGCTGGGGCACGATCAACGGCCGGGTCGTCTACGTCTTCTCCAAGGACTTCACGGTGTTCGGCGGCTCGCTGTCGATGGCCCACGCCCAGAAGATCGTGAAGGTGCAGCGGCTGGCCGCCAAGGTCGGCGCCCCGGTCATCGGCCTGTTCGACGCGGGCGGCGCCCGCATCCAGGAAGGCGTCGATTCGCTGGCCGGCTACGCCGACATCTTCGTCGAGAACGTGCTGTCCTCGGGCGTCATCCCGCAGATCAGCGTCATCATGGGCCCGTGCGCCGGGGGCGACGTCTATTCCCCCGCCATGACCGACTTCATCTTCATGGTGAAGGACACGAGCTACATGTACGTGACGGGCCCGGATGTGGTGAAGACCGTCACCAACGAGGAGGTCAGCCACGAGGACCTCGGCGGGGCGCGGGTGCACGCGGCCAAGTCGGGCGTGGCGGAAGGCGCCTTCGACAACGACCTGGAGGCGATGACCCAGATCCGCCGCCTGATCGATTTCCTGCCCGGCTCGAACCGCGAGGCGCCGCCGGTGCGCGAGGCCTATGACGAGCCGTTCCGCGACGAGCCGTCGCTGGACAGCCTGGTCCCGGCCAACCCGAACAAGCCCTACGACATGAAGGAGCTGATCCTCAAGGTCGTGGACGAGGCTGATTTCTTCGAGATTTCAAGTGAATGGGCCAAGAACATCATCTGCGGTTTCGCGCGGATGGACGGCCAGCCGGTGGGCATCGTCGCTAACCAGCCGCAGGTGCTGGCGGGGGTCCTGGACATCGACTCATCGCGCAAGGCGGCGCGGTTCGTGCGCTTCTGCGACGCCTTCGGCATCCCGATCGTCACGTTCGTGGACGTGCCGGGCTTCATGCCGGGGACCAAGCAGGAGTACGGCGGCCTGATCAAGCACGGCGCCAAGCTCCTGTTCGCCTACACCGAGGCGACGGTGCCGAAGGTGACGGTCATCACGCGCAAGGCCTACGGCGGCGCCTATGACGTGATGAGCTCCAAGCACCTGCGCGGCGACATCAACTACGCCTGGCCGACCGCCGAGATCGCGGTGATGGGCGCCAAGGGGGCGGTGGAGATCATCTTCCGCGCCGAGGCCGGCGACCCTGAGGCCCTGGCGGCGCGCGAGGCCGAATACAAGGACCGCTTCGCCAACCCGTTCGTCGCGGCCCAGCGCGGCTACATCGACGACGTGATCATGCCGCACGGCACGCGCCGCCGGATCGTGAAGGCCCTGCGCTCGCTGAAGGGCAAGCACGTCGAGAACCCCAAGAAGAAGCACGACAACATTCCGCTGTAGCCGTGGTCGGACGGGACGCCGCCATCGCGGTCTACATGATGGCGGATCGCCCGCGCGGGACGATCTACATCGGGGTGACGAGCCGGTTCCTCTCGAGGATCGTTCAGCACCGCGAGGGAACCTACGAAGGTTTCACCAAGCGATACGGCCTGAAGCGCCTCGTCTGGTACGAGCGCTATGAGCGTATGACCGCGGCCATCCAGCGCGAAAAGTCGCTGAAGCGGTGGCCTCGGGACTGGAAGATCAACCTCATCGAGCGGGACAATCCGCATTGGGACGATCTCTACCCCGGCATTGCCGAGTGGACGCCCGTTCCACCGCAGGTCTGAACTCCAACCCACGTCATCCTAGGCCTTGTGCCTAGGATCCCTGCCTCCACCGCACCCGATAGAGGGATCCTAGGCACAAGGCCTAGGATGACGGAGGGGGCGGTCAGGCCGCGCCGCCGCCGGCCATGAAGTCGTAGACGTCGGCGGCCCGCGTCACGGCGATGGAAATCTTGTCGTCGCTGATCTGGATTTCGCCGCGCGCCACGGGGTGGTTGTTGGCCAGGATCCACACCTCGTCGCTGGCCTTGGCGTCGAGCGGGATCACCGCGCCGCGGCCCATGCGCAGCAGTTGCTGCATCGGCAGTTGGGAGCGGCCGAGAACCACGGAAATCTCGACGTTGACGGCCTTGACCTGGCTCACGAAACGCTGCCCCTGAAAAACGCACGAATGCAGCGCTACATTGCAGGTCACATGCTTGACCGGACGTTAAATCCCGCCGGCTGGGCCGTCTCCACGGCCCCCGTCGGCTACCCGGACGCCGTGGCCGCCATGGAGGCCCGGGCCGCCGCCATCGCCGAGGGGCGGGCGGGGGAGTTGGTGTGGCTGCTGGAGCATCCGCCGCTCTATACGGCGGGCGTCTCGTCGCGGGAAAGCGACCTGCTCACGCCCGGCCGCTTCCCGGTGTTCCAGACGGGCAGGGGCGGGCAGTACACCTATCACGGCCCCGGCCAGCGGGTGGCCTACGTGATGCTCGACCTGACCCGGCGCGGCCGCGACGTGCGGGCCTTCGTCCAGGGGCTGGAGACCTGGGTGATCGGGGCGCTGGGCGCCTTCAACGTCGAGGGCCAGGTGCGCCAGGGCCGGGTCGGCGTGTGGGTCGAGCGCAAGGGACCGGGCTGGGCGCGCGAGGACAAGATCGCCGCCGTCGGCGTCAAGCTGCGCAAATGGGTCAGCTTCCACGGCGTCAGCCTGAACGTGGAGCCGGACCTGTCGCACTTTTCCGGCATCGTGCCCTGCGGCATCACCGAGCATGGCGTGACGAGCCTCGTCGACCTCGGCCTGCCGGTGACGATGGACGAGGCGGACGCGGCCCTGAAGGCCAGCTTCGAGAGGGTGTTCGGGCCGGTCGAGGACGCGGCCCCTCCCGTCTAGATCGCGACGGGCCGCAGCGGGTTGGAGCCGTAGCGGTTGGCCCCCTGCTCGCCGGGCAGGGCGCCCAGTTCGACGGCCGCCCACACCAGGACCAGGGTGAACAGGAAGTCGAAGAAGCCGGTCGGGATCGGCCACACGGCGATGACGGCCGTCAGGATGAGCGCCGCCCACCAGCCCGACCGCCCCCGGTCGTGCAGCCGCTTGGACATCACGCAGGCCCCGCAGAAGATCAGGGCCGGATAGACCAGCCAGCCGGTCAGCAGCCGCAACGTCGGCCCGGCCACGGCGTCGTACAGCGCCAGGATGGCGAACAGCACCGCGATTGCGATCAGGAACGGCCCGCGCGCAATCCTGCCGGCGGAGGAGAAGAACAGCTCCACCCAGTCGATCTGGCCGCTCATGCCGCCTCCGCCTCCACACGATTCAGACGGCGAACTTAAGGTCAGGCAGGGGCGAGCGAAAGGGCGGTCTGGGAGAAGGTGAAGCGGGGCGGGCCGTAGGCGTTGGCGCCGGGCGTCCCCGGGCCGGTGATCAGGTTGAGGAACAGCCAAAGTTGCCCCAGCACGGGAGGGAAGGCGAACAGCAGCATCCAGCCCGACAGGTCCCGGTCGTGGCATCGCCTGACCGCCGCCGCCAGGGACACCCAGGCGGCCAGGGCGCCGAACGCGCAGCCGCCAAAGGCGACGCCGATCGTGCCCTGCACGGTGATGGCGGCCTGGCGCTCGTCTCCCGCGCCGGTCGCCACGATGAGGATGAAGGTCGCCAGGTAGAGCGCGATGAACACGCCCGCCTGGATCAGTACGAAGACGCCGCGCCCGACGCGTCCTTTGAAGGACAGGAGGTCCGTCATGATCATCGCCCAGCTCCCAGCCAGTCAAATGATCAAACGCGACAGGGTTAATTCGGCTCCCTTGGGAGCCGGGGACGGCTCGGCCTCGGGTCAGGTGATCAGGCGAACTCGACCAGCACCTCGTCGGCGGCCACGCTGTCGCCGCCCTTGGCGGAGACGGCCTTGACCACGCCGTCGCGCTCGGCGCGGATGATGTTCTGCATCTTCATCGCCTCGATGATGCAGACCACCTCGCCCTCCTTCACCTCCTGGCCGAGCGCCACGTCCATCGAGACGACGAGGCCCGGCATGGGGGAGATGATCATCTTGGAGGTGTCGGCCGCCTTCTTCTCCGGCAGCTTGCCGTGCAGCTCGGCGGAGCGAGGCGTCAGGACCAGCACCTTGGCCTTGGCGGCGCGGTGGCGGATGACGAAGCCCTCGGCGGCGGCGGCCACGTTGACGGTGAAGGCGCGGCCGTTCAGCACGCCCTTGAGCTGCGGCTTGCCGGGGCGCCAGTCGAAGCGCTCCAGGTTCAGGACCTTGCCGTCGGCCGCCAGGGTCAGGCCGCCGTCGGTCTCGGCGATGGTGACGGTGCGCTTGTCGTGACCGACCAGCACCGCCCATTCACTGCGCGAGCCGTTGTTCTGGCGGCGGGCCATCACCGTGTGCATGGCGCAGGCGGCGGCCGTCAGGATGTCGACCTGGTCGGCGGTCGGCTCGGTCCCGGCGAAGCCCTCGGGGAACTCGTCCTTGATGTAGTTGGTGGACAGCTTGCCGGAGCGGAACCGCTCCTGGTCCATCACGGCGGCCAGGAAGGGGATGTTCTGGCCCAGGCCCTCGACGTGGAAGTCCTCCAGCGCCCGGCCCATGCCGTCGACGGCGGCGATCCGCGTCGGGGCCCAGGTGCAGAGCTTGGAGATCATCGGGTCGTAGAACATCGAGATCTCGTCGCCCTCGCGCACGCCCGCGTCGTTGCGGACGGTGTAGGCGCCGTGGTCGCCCTCGGCCGGCGGGTCGTAGCGGACGAGGCGGCCGATGGAGGGCAGGAACTTGCGGTAGGGGTCCTCGGCGTAGATGCGGCTCTCGATGGCCCAGCCGTTGATCTTCAGGTCCTTCTGCCCAAAGGCCATCTTTTCCCCGTAGGCCGAGCGGATCATCTGCTCGACGAGGTCGAGGCCGGTGATCAGCTCGGTCACCGGGTGTTCGACCTGAAGCCGGGTGTTCATCTCGAGGAAGTAGAAGGAGCGGTCCTGGCCCGCCACGAACTCGACGGTGCCGGCGCTGTCGTAGTTCACCGCCTTGGCCAGGGCGACGGCCTGGGCGCCCATCGCCTCGCGGGTCGCCTCGTCCAGCAGCGGGGAGGGGGCCTCCTCGATGACCTTCTGGTTGCGGCGCTGGATGGAGCATTCGCGCTCGAACA
Organism: uncultured Caulobacter sp.; assembly: GCA_964579695.1. GTDB lineage: Bacteria > Pseudomonadota > Alphaproteobacteria > Caulobacterales > Caulobacteraceae > Caulobacter. Next base: position 16,545 of record CAZOHI010000028.1, read on the forward strand.
GGTGGACGACGTTGCCGTGCTTGTCGCCCAGCACCTGGATCTCGATGTGGCGCGGGCTCTCGATGAACTTCTCGATGAAGATGCGGTCGTCGCCGAACGCGCCCTTGGCCTCGGCGCGCACGGCGGGGAAGCCTTCTTCGACGTCCTTCTGGTTCCAGGCGACCCGGATGCCCTTGCCGCCGCCGCCGGCCGACGCCTTGATCATCACCGGATAGCCGATCTCCTCGGAGATCTTCACGGCGTGGGCGGTGTCGTCGATCTCGCCGATGTGGCCCGGCACGCAGGAGACCCCGGCGGCGGCGGCGAACTTCTTGGACTCGATCTTGTCGCCCATGGCCTCGATGGCCTTGGGGTTGGGGCCGATGAAGACGATGCCCTCGTCGGCGCAGCGCTGGGCGAACTCGGCCTTCTCGGACAGGAAGCCGAAGCCGGGGTGGACCGCTTCCGCGCCCGTCTGCTTGCAGGCGGCGATGATCTTGTCGGCGTCGAGGTAGCTTTGATTCGCAGGGGGCGGGCCGATGAAGACGGCTTCGTCGGCCATCTCCACGCCGAGCGAATCCGCGTCGGCCTCGGAGTAGACCACCACCGTCTTGATGCCCATGCGGCGGCAGGTCTTGATGACCCGCACCGCGATCTCACCCCGGTTGGCGATCAAAATCTTCGAAAACATCAGCTTCTCACCGCCCCGCGCGCACGAAAATGTCGCGTGCAGTTAGACGGGGTAGGGCGGGTTTGCAACGCCTAGAGCGCGGAGGGGACATCCGTGAGGGCGAAGTCGTTCCCCTTGTAGAGCAGCGGCAGGTTGCGCGACCTGGCCAGCGCATAGGCGAAACAGTCGCCCAGGTTCAGAGAAGCAGGGTGGCGCCCTTTGCCAAAGCGGCTCCAGGCATCAAGGGCAAGGGCCGCCTCGCGCGCGCCGATATCGGCGACCGCGATCCTGAAGCGGCCGATCAGCCGCTCTACAGCAACGGCCCCTTCACCCCGCCTCGCGTGGGCCGAGACCGCTGCTTCCCAGACTTGCAGCGGCGATATGAACGCGGTGTCGGCGGCGCTGACCGCCTGGGAAAAGGCCTCGCGTTCGGGTTCGTTGAACAGGATGGCGCAGAGGGCCGAAGCATCCACGATCACTTGGGGAGGCCGTGCTCGTCATAGAGATCGTCCATGATCTCCTTGGCGCTGCGGTGATCCAGGATGGGGGCCTTATCCAACTCCTCAAGCAACTCCATCACGCTCCTGTAGCGTTCTTCGGCGTCGGAGGGCGTGCGCGCGGCGTAGTCGTGGAGCGCTTCTTTCACGACGGTCGTTATAGGCTTGCCCGTCCGCCGGGCCAGATCGCGGGCGAGGCGGTCGGTTTCGGGGTCACGGATGCTGAGGGTCATGTATGACTCATTGGCAACTTGTCATACAGTAGCACAGGGAGAACTCCGATGACAGCCTTCGACCTGACCCCGCCCACCCCCGCCGAGCGCGAGACGCTGGAGACGGACCTGTCGCCGGAGGAGCGCGACGTCCTCCTCAAGCACGGCACGGAGGCGCCCTTCTGCGGCGGGCTGCTGGGCGAGAAGCGGCCCGGCGTCTTCTGCTGCCGGCTGTGCGGGCTGCCGCTGTTCCGGGCGGAGACGAAGTTCGAGAGCGGCACCGGCTGGCCCAGCTTCTATGCGCCCTATGAAGAGGAGCATGTGAAGGCGGTGCGCGACACCAGCTACGGCATGGCCCGCATAGAGACCCGCTGCGCCCGCTGCGACAGCCACCAGGGCCACGTCTTTCCCGACGGTCCGGCCCCGACGCGGCTGCGCTACTGCATCAACTCGGTGTCGTTGCGGTTCGTGGGAGAGGGCGAGCCCTTGCCCGACCCGCTGGGGCGCGGCGACAGGCTCTAGGCAAGCGCGTTGCAGTTTGCTAACCCCCGCGCCTCACCACGAGCGGTCGTGGCGGAATTGGTAGACGCGCAGCGTTGAGGTCGCTGTGGGGCAACCCGTGGAAGTTCGAGTCTTCTCGACCGCACCAGTGAATCAGGGATTGTAGAAGCGACGCAGCTTGTTCGAGCAGGGAGGCCCCAATGAAACGGGAAGACGCCGACCTGACCGACGAGGAACTGGAAATCCCCGGCGTCGAGGAGGATCTCGAGGACCTCGCCCTCCGCGACGACTACGCGCTGAACCCCGCCTATGTGGAGATGGTGATCGACGCGGCCGACGCCGGAGACGGCGCGCGCCTGCGCGAACTGGTCGGCGCGCTGCATCCCGCCGACGTCGCCGACCTGATGGGCTTCCTGACCGCCGAGTACCGCGAGCAGCTCATCCCCAACCTCGACCCCGAGGCCCTGGCCGAGATCATCTCCGAGCTGGAGGACAACCTGCGCGAGGAGGTGCTGGACGCGGTGCCGTCCGCCACCCTCGCCAAGGCGCTGGAGGAGCTGGACTCCGACGACGCCGCCGACGTGGTGGACGACCTCGACAAGCGCAAGCGCGCCCAGGTCCTGGCCGCCATGCCCGAGACCGACCGCGCCGCCATCGAGACGGCCCTGGCCTACGAGGACGAGACGGCCGGGCGCCTGATGCAGCGCGAGGTGCTGGCCGCGCCGCAGTTCTGGACCGTCGGCCAGACCATCGACCACATCCGCGCCTCGTCCGACGACCTGCCGGAGCTGTTCTTCGACATCTACGTGGTGGACCCGGCCTACAAGCCGATGGGCGCGGTGCCGGTCAGCGGCCTGCTGCGGGCCGAGCGGGGGACGCCGCTTCACGAGATCATGGAGCCGGTGACCGAGATCACGGTCGACCAGGACCAGGAGGACGTCGCCTACATCTTCGACAAGTACCACCTGATCTCCGCCCCCGTGGTGGACGACGGCGGGCGGCTGGTGGGCCAGATCACGGTGGACGACATCGTCGGCGTCATCACCGAGGAGACGGAGGAGGACATCCTGGCCCTGGCCGGCGTGTCCGACGCGGGCCGTGACGCGACGGTGTGGGACATCGCCCGCTCGCGCCTGCCGTGGCTGATGGTCAACACCGTGACCGCCGCCCTGGCCGCCAGCGTCATCCAGGCGTTCCAGGGCGAGATCGCCAAGCTGGTGACGCTGGCCGTGCTGATGCCGGTGGTCGCCTCGCTGGGCGGCAACGCGGGGACGCAGACCCTGGCGGTGGCCGTGCGGGCGCTGGCCAGCCGCGAGCTGAACGCCGCCAACGCCGCGCGGATCGTGCTGCGCGAGATGGCCGTGGGGCTGATGAACGGCGTCGCCCTGGCGGCCCTGCTGGCGGCGGCGGTGTTCTTCTGGTTCGGCGACCCGATGCTGTGCCTGACGCTGGCGCTGGCGCTGCTGATCAACCTGTTCGTCGCCTCGCTGGCGGGCATCCTGGCGCCGCTGGCGCTCGACAGGCTGGGACGGGACCCGGCCGTTTCCTCCACCGTCTTCGTCACCTTCGTGACGGACTTCGTGGGCTTCCTGTCGTTCCTGGGCCTGGCGGCGCTGATCCTGATCTAGCCCTACGGCGTCCGGTAGCTCCTCGCCGCCAGGGCCAGGCCGCCCCGGCGCGGGTCGGTCTCGAAGAACAGGCCCCCCTCGGCCGCCGAGTGGTCGGCGATGTAGGCGAAGGTGGCGCCGGCGGTCTCGCCCGTTTGCAGGCGGCCTTCGACGACGACCTCGGCGGCCGGTTCGCCGCCCTCATTGCGGGCCTCGATGACGGCCAGGTAGCCGCCGTCCGTCGCATGGACCCGCACGACCGAAACCTCGATGCGCGGGGGCGAGGCGTCGCCGACGACGGCCTCGCGGCCCAGCACGACGACGACGAACAGGATCAGGACCAGGCCGATCCCCGCCGCCATCCATTCCAGGAGCGGCTCCGTCGGAGGTTTTCGCGACGCTGCTTTGGAATTGCTGGGTTTCCTCGCCATCAGACGACAAGCCTCGCGGTGGCCGCGCCCAGGGCGGCGGGGAAGGCCAGCACCACGACGGCCGTGACCTGCTCATGCAGCGCCCCGCCGTCCAGGCGGCCGAAGGTCCACAGGACATAGGTGCTGACGATCAGGCAGGCGCCGTAGCCCGGAATGGTGAAGACCAGCAGGGTTCGGATCAAGGAATGTTCTTTTTTTCTAATCTCTTGCCCCGGAAACCCGAGATTGTAGACAAAAACGTGGAGCAGCCCGATGGACAGGGCCAGGAGCACCAGCGCGTGCGGCGCCGCCATCCGCTGGGCGATGAGGACCACCTCCTCGGTCGGGGCGACGTTGAAGGCCAGGAAGAGGGCTCCGGCGCTCATCAGGAACAGGACGCCCGCAAGGCCGACGGGCGTCTTCTCGCCGGGCTGGCCTTCGCCGGGCCCGGCGAACTGCTTGCCCGCCAGCAAGGCGCCGATGGCGGCCGGGACGGCGGCGAGCACGACGGCGGTCAGGACTTCGCGCAGGCTGTCTCCCGGTCCGATCACGCCGAACACCGCCAGCAGCGCCGCCGCCAGGATGAAGCCGACCGCGAAGGCCGCCAGGGCGTCGAGGACCTCGTCGCGCAGGCGGAAGGCGGGCTCGAACCCGGCGTAATAGGACAGCCCCAGCAGCACCGGCAGGCTGACAAGCACGAACAGCAGCAGCCGCCAGGGGACGATGGAGAAGCCCAGCGACCACATCTCCATGGTCATCAGCAGGGGCAGCGAGAACAGCAGCGCGCCGCCGAAGGCGCGGGCCAGGCCCTTGCCGTACTCCAGGTTCCTCGCCGCCTCGGTCTTCTTCAACGCCGTCGCTCCAAGCGGAGCCATAACGATCCGGCCCGGCAATTGGCTCCGCTTGACAGCCCGCCGAGCCCGGCCCGACGCTCACGCATGCGTGGGAGTGGCGCGAGGAGCCGATGCGCGACGCGGTCGTGACCCTGTTCCCGGAAAGAGGCGGGGATCTGGAGGTGGGCGAGCTTTATCGCCGCCACTGGAAGGAGATCTGCGTCTACCTGCGCCGCCGGTTCGGGCAGGGACCGCCGGAGCCGGAGGATGTGGCCCAGGCCGCCTTCGCCCGGCTGGCGGCGGTGTCGGACCATGCGCGGATCGACAACCCCCGCGCCTTCCTGTTCCGCACGGCCCACAACATCGCCGTCGACGCCCGCCGCAGCCAGGAGCGCGCCAGCGCGGCCGCGCTCGATCCGCAGCTCGCCGCCGGCGACGACTTCAGCCCCGAGGACGTGCTCGTCTCGAAGGACGAGCTTGCCCGGTTGGAAAGGGCCATCGCCGCGCTGAAGCCGCGCCAGAGGACGGCCCTGCTGCTGCATCGCCTGGACGGGCTGAGCTTCGCCGAGATCGGGCGGCGGATGGGCGTTTCGCCGTCCGGCGCGCGCAAGCTGGTGGAGCAGGGGTTCGGCGCGGCCATGGACGCCATGAAGCGGAGCCGGCGATGAGCATCGAAGCCAAGGCCCGCGAACTGCTCCTGGGCGGCGATCCCCAGGCCGCCGCCGAATGGCGCGCCCAGGACCCGGCGCACGAGGAGGCCTTCCGCTCCGCCGAACTCGTCTGGAGCGCCATCGGCCGCACCCGCTATGCGCAGGACGGGGCGTGGCGGGGCGGGGCGCGCGGCGGCCGTCCGCGCTGGATCGCCGCCGCCGCCGCCGCGACCGCGGCCTCCGTCGCCGTGATCGCGCCCCTGCTGGCCGGTCCGGCCCCCCAACGCCTGCGCACCGAGGTCGCCCAGACCCGGGCGGTGGCGCTGGCCGACGGCAGCCGCGTCTTCGTCGGCGCGAGGTCGGCCGTGGACGTGAAGCTGGCCGACGACCTCCGCACCGTGGTGCTCAAGGACGGCGAAGCCTTCTTCGAGGTGGCCAGGGACGACAGGCGGCCGTTCACGGTGATCGCGGGCGATGCGGTCATCAAGGTCACGGGGACGAAGTTCAACGTCTGCCGCACGCCTTACGGCGTCCAGGTCCAGGTGCTGGAAGGGCGGGTGGAAGTTGTCAGGCGGGGCCTGTTCTCGCGCGCCGACCAGGTGGTGGTGGCGGGCGAGCAGGTGCGGCTGACCAAGGGGCAGGGCCTGACCCCCAGCTTCCCCGTCACGGCCCAGCCGGGCGCCTGGCGCGACGGGCGGCTGCAATACGCCGACGTGCCGCTGAAGGAGGTGGTGGCCGACGCCAACCGCTACAGCGAGCGGCCGATCCGGCTGGCGTCGGACGCGATCGGGGAAATGCGCGTCACCGTCTCGTTCCGCACGCGGGCGGTGGACGAACTGATCGCCAACCTGGACCACGCCCTGCCGATCAGCGTGGGCCATGTGGCGGGCGGTATCGTGCTGGAGGAGGAAGAGGCGGATTGAACTATTTGGTGTCGATCCGCGCACCCTCGTCGTCTCACCCATGAAGGCGGTCCGAACCGGGACGCCGCCAAGGGGGAAACGTCCATGAAGACCAGCATCAGACCGCGCCGCCGTGCGCTGCTTTCCGGCGCCGCCGCGCCCGTCCTGGCGCTTTCGCTGCTGGCCAGCCCGGCCGCCGCCGCGCAGGACGAGGCCAGGACCTTCGTGATCGCCTCCCAGCCGCTGGCCGACGCGTTGCTGGAGTTCTCCGGCCAGGCCGACGTGGACATCGTCGCCTCCGCCGAGCTGACGCGCGGCCGCACGGCGCCGCAGGTCAACGGCGAGATGACGACGGGCGAGGCGCTGAACCGACTGCTCGCCGGCTCCGGCCTGACCGCCACGCCCAGCGGCGCCGGCTACATCCTGAGGGCCGCCCAGGACCCCCAGGGGGGAAGCGCCGGCGACGTTGAGGCCCTCATCGTCACGGCGCAAAAGAAGGAAGAGAACATCCAGGACGTGCCGATCGCGATTTCCGCGTTCAGCCAGCGGGCGCTGGAGGAGCAGAAGATCGAAGGCGGCTTCGACCTGCTCAAGGCCATCCCCAACGTCACCTTCTCGAAGACGAACTTTTCCAGCTACAACTTCTCCATTCGCGGCATCGGCACCAAGGCGATCTCGGCCACGACCGACCCCGGCGTGGCCGTCAGCTTCAACAACGTTTCGCTGATCCAGAACCGGCTGTTCGAGCAGGAATACTTCGACGTCGAACGGGTCGAGGTGCTGCGGGGGCCGCAAGGCACCCTGTATGGCCGCAACGCCACGGCAGGCGTCATCAACGTGATCAGCGCCAAGCCGAAGCTGAATGAGTTCGACGGCTGGCTCAAGGGCGAGGTCGGCAACTACGACACCAAGCGGGTGTCGGCGATGGTCAACGTGCCGATCATCGAGGGTGTGCTGGCCGTCCGCTTCGCCGGCGCGCTGACCGACAGGCAAGGCTATGATTTCAATGAAGGCACCGGCAATGCGGTCAACGGCCGCGAACTGTGGTCCGGCCGGCTCAGCGTGGGGTTCGAGCCCACTGACCGCATCCGCGCTGATCTCATCTGGGAACGCTTCGAGGAAGACGACAACCGCTCACGCACCGGCAAGCAGGTCTGCTACCGCGACCCGGGTCTGACCAGTGTCGGCACGTTCGATATCAGCGATCTCAGATTCGGCGACGAGTGGTTCATGCTCGGTATGACATCCGGGGGATGCAAGCCGGGCTCGATGTACGACAAGGGGGCCTTCGACACGCCAAACGGGCTGGCAATGCCGTTTGTCTTTTCGGCCATCCTTTTGCAGAACGGGTTTTATCCCCTCGGATACGACAACGGTGTGATTACTGGCATCATCGACAGGGTCGATCCCTATGGCGGATTGCGCCAGTCGGAAGACTTGCGCGTCATCGACTCTATCGTCGACCCTGTGTACCGCGCTCATGCAGACGTGGTTGAGTTGAATGTCGATTTTGAGTTGAGCGATGGGCTGACGCTTTTCTCGCAGACCGCCTGGAACAAGGACAGCGTTTACTCCTTCCAGGATTACAATCGCTTCAACACGCAACCTATATTCAACAACACGGCCGGGCTGACCAGATTCTCCAATCCGTCCAGTGGTCTGAGCTACTATCAGGATATCGCGCCAGGTGGGGTATTCTGCGATCCTCAACTGGGCTGCACGAACAAAATGGTGACGTTCGACATCTCGTCAGCAGCCGGGGAGCAATTCACACAAGAGATTCGCTTGCAGTCGAGCTTCGGCGGCCCAGTTAATTTCAGCCTCGGCGCCAACTATACCGAATTTGACGTTCTGGCGGACTATTACGTATTTAACAATATTCTTACAGCGCTATCTATATCGAACCCGTTCAAGGCAAATCCCTTCAATGTGGCCGACTACGCCCACAACTATGGCATCTGTGCTGTTACCGACGCGCTCGGTTCCCCTGCCAATCCGCCGCTGTCGATCGACGATCCTGACGCGGGTTGCGTTTATGTCGATCCCAATCCGATCGAAAGCATAAATGGGGAAGGTCACAATTACTACCGGAGCAAGAATCCCTACAAGCTGAAATCAACGGCGATATTCGGGGAGATGTACTGGGAAGTAAGCGACGCGCTGAAGGTCACAGCCGGCCTGCGCTATACCGACGACCGCAAGACCTTCACGCCTGTGCCGACCCAGGTTCTGCTGAGCCGGCAACCGATCACCGGCGGCGGGTTCGTCAATCGCGGCTATCCGGCCGATCCCGATATCAAGCAGAAATGGGGAGAATGGACGGGCCGGTTCGGCGTCGACTGGAAGCCCGACCTGAGCTTCACCGATCAGAGCCTCCTCTACGCCTTCTACTCGCATGGATACAAGGGCGGCGGGGCCAATCCGCCCACCCCCGGCTACGCGACCCAGGCCCAGCTCGCCGAACAATTCCCAACGGCTCCGGACCCCAGCATCCTCGGGCTGAAGCTCCTGGGCGTGAACTACGGCCCGACCTTCGAGGCCGAGTTCGTCGATGCGTTCGAGGTCGGCAGCAAGAACACGCTGCTTCAAGGCGCTCTCGTAGCCAATTTCACGGGCTTCTATTACGACTACAAGGACTATCAGGTGTCGAGGATCGTCGACCGTACAGCGATCAACGACAACTTCGACGCCACGGTCTGGGGCCTGGAGCTGGAGACGGTCTTCTCGCCGACCCGGGATCTCAGGTTCCTGTGGAACCTGGGATACCTCGACACGAAAATCGCCAGGGGCGAGAAGTCGATCGACGTGATGAACCGCACCCAGGGCGACCCGGACTACATCCTGATCAAGCCGTGGCTGCAACTGCCGTCGAACTGCATCGTGCCTGTCACGGTCGTTCAGGATTTCCTCACGACCTACGCACCGTTGGGTCTGGCCGTGGCGACGGCGCCGTTCGCAAACCTCTGCGGCAGGGTGCCGGGGGGCTTCCCGCCGTTCGACGCCAACCTCGGCGGTCCCTATGATCCGTTCAACTACCCGATCAACGGCGGAGCCGGCATCTATCAGGAGTTGGGCGGCAACGAGTTGCCGAACTCGCCGCACTGGACCACCAACCTCGGCGGCCAGTACACCATGCACTTCGACGGCGGCTGGGACGCCGTCGTGCGGGCCGACGCTTATTGGCAGGGCCAGTCATGGGCGCGGGTCTACAACGCCGTCAACGACAAGCTGCACGGTTGGTACAACGCCAACCTGTCGCTCAGGATCGAGAACCCGGACATCGGACTGGAGATCGAACTCTACGCCAAGAACATCCTGGACAAGACTCCGATCACCGACGCCTTCATCAACTCCGACGACACCGGATTGACCACCAACGTCTTCGTCCTCGATCCGCGCCTGATCGGCATGTCGATCAGGAAGGCGTTCTAAGGTCTCACGGCCGCCGGGAGGACGGGGCGCAGGCTCCGTCCTCAGGCGCGCTTGAGGTACACCCGCGCCAGCTGGCGATAGTATTTCGAGTTGAACGCCAGCAGCGTCACGACCACCCCGACCACGCCCGACAGGGTGAAGACGAGGGCGATGCCGCGCTCGGGGCCCCGGCCGAACCAGTCGCCGATGGCGGCCGCGCCCGCTCCGTCGGTCATCAGCGGGATGAAGAAGAACTGCGCCAGCGGCCCGATCAGGAAGGCGGTCAGGGGCGATGCGGCCTGCTCGACCGATTGCGCGAAGCCGAACACCCGGCCCTGGCGCTCGAAAGGCACAACCTTCTGCAGGGTGGTGTGCTCCGCCGCCTCCGCGTAGGGGCCGAGGAACATCCAGATGAAGCAGCCCGCCGTCAGCAGGACGATGGAGGACTGGATGGTGAAGAAGCAGCACACGGCCCAGGCGATCAGGTTGACCACCATCAGCGTGCGCAGCGGATTGCGGCCCAGGCCCGTCCTGGCGATGACGATCCCGCTGAGGATGAAGGCCGTCGAGATGAAGGCCCACAGCAGGCCCCAGGTCTGCACCTTCACCAGCGACAGCCCGTAGGCGTCCATCAGCGCCATGAAGACGCCGCCCAGGAAGTTGTTGAACGTCGAGAAGAAGATCAGGGCGAACAGGCCGGGGACCGCCGCCACGACCGTTATCGTGCCGCGCAGGTCCACGCGCCTTGGCCCGGCGTGCGTGTCCGACGCGGCGCGCGGCTCGTCGATGTGAATGGGCAGCAGGTGCAGGAAGACGGCGGCGCTGAGCGCCAGGGCGAAGATGAGCGTGTAGAACATCCCGCCCCAGGCGACGAGGAAGCCGCTGATCACCGAGGTGGTGAGGAAGCCGACGCCCGTGACCATGCCGACCAGCCCGTTGGCCTTGTCGCGCCGGTCCTCGGGCGCCAGGATCGTCACCAGCGTCGGCAGGGCGATGCTGCGGATGTTGCCGGCGATGACTCCCAGCATGACGAGGCAGATGAACACCCACAGGAACGGGCCGGAGACATCCTTCAGGCTTCCCTCAGGCGCCAGTTCGTGGACCGCCAGCGACAGGGCGTAGAGGACGAACGACGCTACGCTCGAGGCGGCCATCACCCGCGTCTTGCGGTGGTGGTCGACGAGGCTGCCGAACCAGATCGCCAGGCTCGCCGTCAGCACCAGGTAGATGCCCGCGATCATCCCGGTGGCGAAGACCGACCTGGTCTCCAGATAGACGTAGAAGGTCAGCGCGAACCACACCGTGAAGTTGGTGATGTTCGCGACCAGATTGTTGGCGAGCAGGTGGTGGAAGGGGGACATGGACCGGGGAGCGACTGTCCCGGTTCGATAGCGGGGTTCTGCGGATAACTCCACATGATGCTAAGGACCGGTCCGAAGCCGGGGGCGTGGCATGGCCGCATTGATGATCCAGGGGTGCGGCTCGGACGTGGGCAAGTCGGTGCTCGTCGCGGGGCTCTGCCGGCTGTTCGCCGACCGGGGGCTGCGGGTGCGGCCCTTCAAGCCGCAGAACATGTCGAACAACGCCGCCGTCACCGCCGACGGGGGCGAGATCGGCCGGGCCCAGGCGCTCCAGGCGCTCGCCTGCCGCACGCCGCCGACCGTGGACATGAACCCCGTGCTGCTGAAGCCGCAGAGCGACACGGGCGCCCAGCTCATCGTGCGGGGGCGCATGGCGGGGACCTGGCAGGCGCGGGGCTACCAGCAGGCCAAGGGCTCGCTGCTGGGGACGGTGGTGGAGAGCTTCCGGCGGCTGGAGGCGCAGGCCGATCTCGTGCTGGTCGAGGGCGCGGGCAGCCCGGCCGAGGTCAACCTGCGCGAGGGCGACATCGCCAACATGGGGTTCGCCCGCGCCGCCGACGCGCCCGTCGTGCTGGTGGGCGACATCGACCGGGGGCACGTCATCGCCGCCCTGGTCGGCGCCCATGCGGTGCTGGAGGCCGAGGACCGGGCGATGGTGAAGGGCTTCATCATCAACAAGTTCCGGGGCGATCCGGCCCTGTTCGACACGGGCCGGGCGGAGATCGTGCGCCGCACCGGCTGGGCCGATTTCGGCATGGCGCCCTGGCTGGCGGCGGCGCGCAGCCTGCCCGCCGAGGACGCGGTGGTGCTGGACAGGGCGGGGGCGGGCGCGGCGGGCCGGGTCAGGATCGTCGTCCCGCTGCTGTCGCGGATCGCCAACTTCGACGACTTCGACGCCCTGGCCGCCGAGCCGGCGGTGGACTTCGCCTACCTCCCGCCGGGGACGGCGCTGCCGGGGGACGCCGATCTCGTCATCCTTCCGGGCACCAAGGCGACGCTCGCCGACCTCGCCTTCCTGCGGGCGCAGGGCTGGGACGTGGACATCGCCGCCCACGTGCGGCGCGGCGGCCGGGTGCTGGGCATCTGCGGCGGCTACCAGATGCTGGGCCGGAAGATCGCCGACCCCGGCGGCGTCGAGGGACCGGCGGGCGAGGCGGCGGGCCTGGGCCTGTTGGACGTGGAGACGGTGCTGACCGGCGCCAAGACGCTGAGGGCCGTGGCGGGGCGGTGGAACGGCGCGGCGTTCGGCGGCTACGAGATGCATGTCGGGCGAACGAGCGGCCCGGCGGCGCCGATGCTCGCCTTCGACGATGGATCGACCGACGGGGCGGTCGATGGCCTTGTCGCGGGCTGCTACGTCCACGGCCTCTTCGATCACGGCGAGGCGCGGGCGGCCTTCCTGGCCGGGCTGGGCGCGGGCTCCGACGGCCGTGACCGGGTCCAGGCCGTCGACGCGGCGCTGGACGAACTGGCGGCCGAGCTTGCCGCCTGCCTGGACATCGAGGGCCTCGCCCGGATCGCCCTAGGCTAGCTTCGGCAGTTCGCCCCGGCTGGCGGCGATGCCGAGTTGCAGGCTCTGGGCGATCATCTCGGCCTTGGCGGCGAACAGGGCGGCGGCCTCGGGCGGGCAATGCGCCTGGGCCGTCCGGGCGAAGAGGTCCAGCCAGCGGACGAAGTGGCCGGGTTCGATGCCGGGGATGCGGGCGTGGGCGGCCATCGGCTGGCCCTTGAACCGGCCAGTCATCAGCAGCACCGACGACCAGAAGTCGCACAGCCGCTCCAGGTGCTCGTCCCAATCGGCGACCACCCGGTTGAAGATCGGGCCGAGCGCCGGGTCGGTGCGGACCTGGGCGTAGAAGGCGTGGACGACCTCGTGGATCATCGGCTCGGTCACGCCGGCGGCGACGCCGGGCCCGACCCTTGGGCGGGGCCCGGTCATGCGGCGGCCTCCAGGGCGCGGCGCACGCTGTCCTCCAGCGCTTCGGTCAGCAGCGGCTTCTCGACGATGGAGATCCCGGCCGCCCGCGCCTCGGCCCGCAGCCGCCGCGTGGGGTTGGTGGCGACCAGGATGGCGGGCAAGGTCAGTCCCTTCTCGCGCAGCGTCCGCACCAGTTGCAGCCCCCTCATGCCGGGCAGCCTGTCGTCGAGGACCAGGCAGGCGGCGGTCGCCAGCTTCGAGACGGCCGCCTCGGCGCTGGCATAGCCCTCCACCGCATAGCCGTCGAGTTCGAGGCAGAAGGCCAGGGCGCTGCGCACGGCGGGATCGCCGTCGATGACGGCGATCCTCGGCGCGGCCTGATGGGGGCGGGTTTGCATCAGGCGGCGGTCTTCCAGTTTGGCTCCAGCACCGCGTGGGGCGGGCAGGGGGCCGTGGCGCCGACCGGCAGGCCGCACAGCTCGTTGGCGAAGCCGTGGTTGACGTCGCGGTGGTGGGCCTCGTCGGCGCGGACCACCAGGACCACGTCGCGCAGGGTCGCCGTCTCCGGCAGGCCCCAGTAGTCCCTGGCGATCTGCGGGGCGGGGACGTTGGCGCTGCGGCCCTCGTCGATCTCGGCGAGGTAGTGGGTGTAGCTGATCACCGCCTCCTCCTCGAAGTAGCCGACCACCCGGTGCGCCGTCTTGGGCGAGACGAGGTAGAGGCCGAAGAAGAACAGGTAGAAGACCCACTGGGCGGCGACGACGACGAACCGCTCGAACGCGGTCGGCCTGGCCACCTGGATGAAGGTCATCAGGTGCATCCGCTCGTTCTCGGCCTCGTCCATCAGGGTCTTGATCCAGCCCCGGTCGTCGCACATCCGGCGAAGGCACTTCAGGTGGTTCAGCGTGGCGCCGACCATGCCCGGCACGGCCGCGACCGTCTCCAGCACGATGGCGCGGTGGCCGTAGCGCCTGGCGAAGAAGGTGTCGGCGCAGAACCGCAGCGCCTTGACGAAACCGAATGCGATCCGGTCCGAAACGCCGTGCGGCTGGTGGTGAACAGTGAGGTCGGTGTCGGTCATCGTCGGTTTCCCGTGGGAAGGGCTGGAACGGGAGGATGAGTACGCTCGGGCCTTCGGCGGGAAAATCCGGGTCGTCTCCTTACGGGCCAGCCCTTAGGTCGATCCGGGGCGGCAAGCTGTGGCAGGATGCGGGCGCATGGTTCGTCCTGGCGAGATTCCCCCCAAGGCCGACGCCCGCAGGCTGTGGCCGGGCCTGGCGCTCGCCGTCGCCATGGCGGCCGCGGGCCTTGGCGTGCGTGTGGCGCTGGGGCCGATCCTGGGCGAGCGGACCATCTTCCTGCTGTTCATCCCGGCGGTCGTCGCGGCGTCGGCCTATGCGGGCCTGCTGCCGGGACTGGTGGCCACGGGGCTGGGCCTGGCGGGCGCGGCCTGGATCACCACGAAGGCAGGTCCCGTGGCGCTGGGCGACCTGGTCAGCGGCGCGGCCTTCGTCGCCGTCTGCACCGCCATCTCCATCGGCGGCGAGTGGTTCCAGCGGGCGCGGCGCCAGGCGCTGGCCATCAACCAGCACCTGAAGTCGATCCTCGACACCGTGCCCGACGCCATGATCGTCATCGACGAGCAGGGGCTGATGCGCTCGTTCAGCCCGACCGCCGAGCGGCTGTTCGGCTGGCGGGCGGACGAGGTGCTGGGCCGCAACGTGGCCATGCTGATGCCTTCTCCGCACCGCCAGGCGCACGACGGCTATCTGGAGCGCTACTACCGCACGGGCGAGCGGCGGATCATCGGCATGGGGCGGGTGGTGGTCGGCGAGCGCAGCGACGGCTCGACCTTTCCGATGGAGCTGTCGGTGGGCGAGATGCGGACCGGCGACGGGCGCTTCTTCACCGGCTTCGTCCGCGACCTGACCGAGCGCCAGCAGACCGAGACGCGGCTCCAGGAACTCCAGGCGGAGCTGGTCCATGTCTCGCGGCTGACGGCGCTGGGCGAGATGGCCTCGGCGCTGGCGCACGAACTGAACCAGCCGCTGTCGGCGATCGCCAACTACCTGAAGGGCTCCAGCCGCCTGCTGGCCTCGGAGGCCCCGCCGGTGGGCCGGGTCCGGGAGGCTATCGACAAGGCCGCCGAGCAGGCCCTGCGCGCGGGCCAGATCATCCGGCGCCTGCGCGACTTCGTGGCGCGCGGCGAGACCGAGCGGCGGATCGAAAGCCTGCGCAAGCTGATCGAGGAGGCGAGCGCCCTGGCCCTGCTGGGCGTCAAGGAGCACGGGGTGCGCGTGCGCTTCGACTACGACCCGGAGGTGGACCTGGTCCTGGCCGACCGGGTGCAGATCCAGCAGGTGGTCCTGAACCTGATCCGCAACGCCGTCGACGCCATGGAGGACGCCCCGCGCCGCGAGCTGACGGTGACGGTCGGGCAGGGGGAGGCGGGCCGCGCGCAGGTGTCGGTGGCCGACACCGGCCCCGGCGTCAGCCCGGACGTGGCCGAACAGCTTTTCCAGCCCTTCATCACCACCAAGCGGCACGGCATGGGCGTGGGCCTGTCCATCTCCCGCACCATCGTCGAGGCGCACGGCGGACGCATCTGGGTGGAGCCGACGCCGGGCGGCGGCGCCACCTTCCGTTTTACCCTGAGCCGCGCAGAAGAGGGAGATCCCGCCGATGAGTGATGCTGTCGTCCATGTGATCGACGACGACGAGGCGATGCGGGACTCCATCGCCTTCCTGCTGGAGACCGCCGACCTGACGGCGCGCGGCTACGAGTCCGCCGTCGCGTTCCTGTCGGCGCTGCCGGACATCGCGCCGGGCTGCATCGTCACGGACGTGCGCATGCCGGAAATGAGCGGCATCGAGCTGGTCAAGCGGCTGAACGAAAGCGGCGTCGTCCATCCGATCATCATGATCACCGGCCACGCCGACGTGCCGCTGGCGGTCGAGGCGATGAAGGCGGGTGTCGCGGACTTCATCGAAAAGCCCTTCGACGACGAGGTCCTCCTCCAGGCCATCCGCCAGGCGATGGCCCGGGGCGCCGACCGGCAGGCCGAGCAGGCGGCGCGCGAAGGGGTGCTGGCCCGGATCGATTCCCTGTCCGGCCGCGAGCGGGACGTGCTGGACGGGCTGGTGGCGGGCCACGGCAACAAGGTCATCGCCTTCGACCTGGGCATCAGCCCGCGCACGGTCGAAATCTACCGCGCCAACCTGATGACCAAGATGGGGGCCGCAAGCCTGTCGGAGCTGGTGCGGATGACGCTGCTGGCGCGGCGGTGAACGCGAGTAGACTATGTTAGCGGCGTTTACATAACGTCGCCGGGCGCGAGTCACGCGGTCCCTGGAGAAGCTCATGAGTCCCGCCGTCGAACGCGCCCGCCAGCGCATCGCCGCCCAGAAGGCGCGCCTGCCGGCGATGTACGCCTCCGTCGACTTCACGCGCCTGCCCGAACGCTTCACCGAGGATTCGCAGTTCGCCATGGGCCGCGACAGGGCGCCGTGGGGCGTGCGGGTGACGGAGGAAGACCTCGACCTGATCCGCGCCTACACCATGCTGGGCGACGAGGTCGGCGACGCCTATGCGGCCCTGATGCCGCAGCACGGCTTCCGCGCCCTCGTGGGGATGCTGGCCACCGCATGCGAGCAGGGGCTGGAGGCCGTGCCCGACGCGCCGCCGGAACTGGTCGCCTTCATCCGGGCGATGGAGGCCACGCCCGACTGGGTGGACATGGACCTGGTGCGCCGGGGCGCGCGGGAGGACAGGCTGGCCGCCGCCATCCTGGCGCCCTTCGCCATCCGGGGGGCGTTCATCGCCACCTTCCTCAACAAGTACGCGGCGCTGCCCATGGCGCTGACCGGGACGCTCAGCAACGACAGCGCCGCCCGGCGGGTCAACGAGACGGCCACCTTCTTCACCGTCACCCTGCTGCCCGGCGCGCTGGAGCGGCGGGGCGAGGGGTTCAAGGCGGCGGCGATGGTGCGGCTGATGCACTCCATGGTGCGGTTCAACGCCCTGCGGTCCGGCCGCTGGGACAGCGCGGTCTACGGTGTGCCGATCCCCCAGGTGGACCAGATGCCGGCCGGGCTGATCCCGATCTTCCTGATGGCCTTCCGCATGCTGGCCAAGGGCCGCACGACCTTCACGCCGTCCGAGCGGGCGCGGGTGGAGATGGCGCGCTACCGCTGCTTCCTGCTGGGCCTGCCGGAGGACCTGCTGGCCGACACGCCGGAGGGGATCGTCCGGGCCATGACGGCCCGCAACACCACCCTGCGCAAGGGCTTCGACGACGCGACCTGCGGGGCGCTGGTGCGGGCGACCCTGTCGGCCTACCTGCCCGCCAGCCGCTCGCCGATGGCGCGGCTGCACGACGCGGTGGAAAAGCGCTTCGCCAAGGTGCTGTTCGTGAAGCACTTCCTGCGCGGCGACCGCGAGGCGGCGCGCGGCATGGGCGTGGAGACGAACGCCCTGGACATGACCGTCTTCGTCCTCGTCGCCGCGGCCGTCAGCCTCCAGTCGGCGCTCATCCGCCTGGCGGGACGGCTGCCAGGCATGCGCGGCGCAGTCGACGCGGCGCTGATCCGCCGGCTCCGCAAGCTGCTGCAACGCTACGGCCACGCCGAGTTCGTCAGCGACGCGTCCCAGTACCGGCCCGCTCAGGCGGCGTGACCTAGATCGCCCCCGCCTGCCGCAACGCTCCGATCTCGTCCTCCGAGAAGCCGAGCGAGCCCAGGACCTCGGCCGTGTGCTGGCCCAGCGTCGGGGCGGAGCGGGTGAGGGCGGCCGGGGTGGCGACCGGGTTGGCGGCGCCGATCACCACGGGGATGGGCTCGGCGGCGCCGGGATAGGACATCGGCGTCATCACCGCCGCCTCGCGGACGTGCCGGTCGGCCAGGACCTGGCGCGGCGTCAGGACCGGCCCGGCGGGCACGCGGGCGCCCTCCAGCAGGTTCAGCGCCTCGTCGCTGGTCAGGCCGGCGGCCCAGGCGGCCATGCGCTCGCTCAGCGCCTCGCCGTTCTCGCCGCGCAGCACGTCGGAGGCGAAGCGGGGGTCCTCCAGCCAGCCCGGCTCGCCTATCACCCTTGCGAGCCGCCGGAAGAGGCCGTCGCCGATGACCTGGACCATGATCCAGCCGTCGCGGGTGCGGAAGGTGTCGGCCGGGCCCGCCGTCTGGCCCCGGTTGCCGGAGGGCTCGCGGTCGGCGCCGGTGATCGCCTGCTCGATCAGCAGCGGGTTCATCACCGTCAGGGCGGCGGAATAGAGGCTGGTCTGCACCTCCTGCCCCTTGCCGGTGCGCGAGCGCTCATAGATCGCCGCCAGCGTGGCGTGGGAGGCGAGGGTGGCGGCCATGAAGTCCACCCACGAGCCGAAGGACTTCGTCGGCTGGCCGGGCGGGCCAGACAGCCAGACCGCGCCGCTCATCGCCTGGCCGATGCCGTCGAAGCCCACCCGCTCGGCATAGGGTCCCGTCGCGCCGAAGGCCGAGATGGCGGTCATGATGATGTCGGGCCGGATGGCGCGCAGGCTGTCGTAGTCGAGGCCCATGTCCTTCAGCGAGGCCGTGGGCATGTTGGCCGTCACCACGTCGGCCGAGGCGACCAGCCGCCGGAACACCTCCGCGCCGCCGGGAGCCTTGGCGTTCAGGGTGATCCCGCGCTTGTTGCGGTTGGCCTGGAGGAAGAGGCCGCCGTCGCCGCCGGGGGTCACGGGATAGAGGCCGCGATCCTCGGCGCCCTCTATGCGCTCGATGCGGATCACGTCCGCGCCCAGGTCGCCCAGCAGGGCGGCGCAGAACGGCCCGGCGATGTAGCGCCCGAAGTCGAGGACCCGGACCCCGTCCAGCACCCCGCTCACGCGCGCTCGTCCGGCAGGGGATACTTGTCGGGATCGACGAAGAGGTCGATGCGCAGCGGCGTCGCCGCGTCCACGCGATATTGTGAGAAGTCGGTCATTCCTTCGTCCCGAAGCAGCAGGTCGTCGAGCAGGAACCGACCGGTAAAGGTCCGGCTGTCCTTACGGAAGATCGCATAGGCTGCATCGGCCATGATTTCCGGGGTGCGGGTCTCGGCCATGCCCGCCTCGCCGAAGCGGTTCTGGATGGCGGCGGTGGCGATGGGGGTGTGCGGCCACAGGGCGTTGAAGGCGATCTCGCCCCGGAACTCCTCGGCCATGCCCAGCACGCACATGCTCATGCCGTACTTGGCGATGGTGTAGGCGACGTGCGGCCTGAACCAGCGCGGGTTCATGTCGAGGGGCGGGGAGAGCACCAGCACGTGCGGGTTGGCCGCCTTCTTCAGGTGCGGGATGCAGGCCTGGGCCGTGGCGAACGTGCCGCGCAGGTTGATCTGGTGCATCAGGTCGAACCGCTTCATCTCCGTCTCGGCCGTGCCGGTCAGCGAGATGGCCGAGGCGTTGGCGACGCAGATGTCGAGGCCGCCGAAGTGGGCGACCGTCCTGTCCACCGCCTCGCCGATGGCGGCCTCGTCGCGCACGTCGACCACCAGCGGCAGGGCCCGCCCGCCCAGCGCCTCGATCTCGGCCGCCGCCGTATGGATGGTGCCGGGCAGCTTGGGATGCGGCTCGGCGGTCTTGGCGGCGATGGCGATGTTCGCGCCGTCCCGCGCCGCCCGCCTGGCGATGGCCAGGCCGATCCCCCGGCTCGCGCCCGTGATAAACAGCGTCTTTCCCTGCAGCGTCATCATGCGATCCCGACCATTGACATAACTCTATGTGGAGGAGGGGCGCTTGCGAGGTCAAGCGCATAGATATAACTCTATTTACAGTCTTCGAGGGAGTTGGGGCATGAGCGGTCAGTGGCCGGACAAGGCGTTCGCCGAACTTGGACTGGCGCCGCCCGCCGCGCGCGTGCCGATGCCGTCCGGCCCGCAGGACGTGGCCTCGGCCATCGACCGGGCGCTGGACGAGACGCCCGGCCATCCGGCCCTGGTGGGCCGCCACGCCCGGCTGACCTATGCCGAACTGGAGGCGGCCATCAACGCGGGCGCGGCCTTCCTGACCCGCCTCGGGGTGAGGCAGGGCGACCGGGTCGCCGCCACCGCCGCCAACCACACCGACCTCGCCGTCGCTTTCTTCGCCGTCCAGCGGCTGGGGGCGATCTGGGTGGGGATCAACCGCAACTACGCCCCGCCCGAGAAGCGCCACATGCTCCAGGACTCGGGGGCGTGCGTCTATCTCGGCAACCCCGAAAGCCTGGAGGGGCTGGCCGCGCTCGATCCGCCGCCCGCCGCGCGGCTGGTCCGGCTGGCGCCGGGCGAGGCCGACTGCGAATGGCGGCGGGGCGTGGAGGCCCACGGCGGCGCGGCCCGGCCGCAGGTCGAGATCGACCCCTGGGCGCCCGCCGGGATCGCCTACACCAGCGGCACGACCGGCGTGCCCAAGGGCGCGGTCCACAGCCAGCACAGCATGATCCTGGCGGCGACCATCTCGCTGATGCGCTCGGACGGCTATGCGCCCGGCGTGGTGATCGGCTCGGCGCTGCCGATGTCGATCCTCAATCTGATGATCCTGGGGCCGCTGGCCGCCGTCATCGCCGGCGCGACCCACGTCAGCATGGATCGCATCGACTCGGCGGGCGTGGCCGAATGGCTGGTGCGCGAGCCCATCACCCACATCGCGCTGGTGCCCAGCATCGTGCGCGACCTGCTGGCCGACCCGGCCCTGGCGGCCGGGGCGCTCGGCAACATGCGCCATCTGGTGGCCGGGGCGGCGGTGGTGCCGGAGGGCCTGCCCGCCCTCTACGAGGCCCGGTTCGGCAAGAAGCTCACCGTCGGCTACGGCCTGACGGAATCCCCCACGGGCGTGGCCAGCGCCAACGCCGAGACGCCGGACGTGCAGGGAGCCATCGGCGTCGCGCTCCAGCACGTCGAGGTCTCGATCCAGGACGAGGACGGCAAGGCCGTGGCGCCGGGCGAGAAGGGCGAGATCTGCTTCCGGGCCGCCCGCAGCGGGCCGCTCGCCAACGTCTATTCCGGCCCGCTCGGCTACTGGGGCCGTCCGCAGGCGACCGCCGAGCTGCTGGCGGGCGGCTGGGTACACACCGGCGACGTCGGCCGCATGGAGCCCGGCGGCCAGATCTTCATCGAGGGCCGCCGCAGCGAGTTGATCATCCGGGGCGGCGCCAACATCTATCCCGCCGAGGTCGAGCGGGTGCTGCGGATGGAGGCGCGGGTCCGCGACTGCGCGGTGGTCGGCAAGCCCGATGCGCGGCTGGGCGAGATCGTCGTCGCCTTCGTGGAGGCGCCCGGCGAGGACGCGGGCGCTTTGGTCCCGGCCCTGCAGGCGCTCTGCGCATCGCAGATCGCGGCCTACAAGGTCCCGGTGGAATGGCATGTGCTGGACGCCTTGCCCCGCAACGCGATGGGCAAGGTCGTCAAGCCGGCGCTGAAGGAGCGCCTCTAGGTGATCTCGCCGATCTCGGTCCCGACGTCATAGGTCGCGCCCGCCTCGGCCTTGCGGGTCAGGCGGCCGGAGGCGGGGGCTTCGATCTCCTGCGCCGCCTTGTCGGTTTCCAGCGTGTAGATCGCCTGGCCTTCCTCGACCTGGGCGCCGTCCTCGACGAGCCACTCGGCCAGCACGGCCTCGGTCATCGACATCTGCAGCTTGGGGATGGTGAGCGTGGTGGCCATGGGACTTTCTTTTCTCAGTACTTCATGAGTTCACGGACCCGCCCTGCGATCGAGTCCCGGGCCGGTATCTGGGCCGTCTCGATCTCGCGGGAGTAGGCGATGGGGGCATAGGCCGCCCCCAGGCGCTGGACCGGCGCCTTCAGGGTGCGGAACAGCTCCTCGTTGACGGTGCTGGCGATCTCGGCGCCCAGGCCGCAGAACTCGGTGGCGGCGTGGACGACCAGCGCCCGGCCGGTCTTGCGCACCGAGGCCAGCACGCGGTGGTAGTCGAGCGGCAGCAGGGAGCGCAGGTCGACGACCTCGGCGCTGATCCCCTCCTTGGCCAGCGCCTCGGCGGCGGCCAGGCATTGCTGCACCTGCCAGCCGAAGGTGATCAGGCTGACGTCCGTACCCTCCCGCTTCACCTTCGCCACGCCCAGCGGGATGCGGTAGTCGCCGACCGGCACCTCCTCCTTCAGGCCGAAGGTCAGCATCATCGATTCCAGGTGCACGCAGGGATCGTCGTCGAAGATGCAGCTCAGCAGCAGCCCCTTCGCCTCGCGCGGGGTCGAGGGATAGACGACCTTCAGGCCCGGCGTGTGCAGCAGCCAGGCTTCCAGCGACTGCGAGTGCTGTGCGCCGAAGCCGCCGATGCCGCCGCCGACCAGCATGCGGATGGTCATGGGCGCATGGGTCGCGCCGCCGGACATGTAGCGCTGCTTGGCGGCGTGGTTGGTGATCTGGTCCAGGCACACGCCCGCGAAGTCGCAGAACATGATCTCGGCCACCGGCCGCATCCCGGCGATGGCCGCGCCCGTGGCGGCGCCGACGATGGCCTGCTCGGCGATCGGGGTGGGGCGCACGCGGGTCTTGCCCCACTTGGTCTCCAGCCCGGCGGTGGTCTTGAACACGCCGCCCGGCGGATCGCCGATGTCCTCGCCCAGCAGGAAGACGGACGGATCGATGGTGAGGGCGATGTCCTGCGCCTGGCAGACGGCCTCGAACATGGCCATGGTCTTCGCCTCGCCCTCGGGGACCGTCTCTTCAGCGCGGACCGGGAAATGGGCGCGGCGGGGGGCGGTGTCGGGCTCGGCGTAGACGTCGAGCAGCATCTCGTCGGCGGCCGTGACCTTGCTGGCCAGGCCGTAGGCGACGGCCTCCGCGACCTCCTCGCGGGCGGCGCGGTCGATGGCCTCGGCCTCCTCCTCGGACAGGACGCCGGTCTCCAGCAGCAGGGCGCGGGTGCGGGGCACGGGCCAGGCGGCCTTGGCGATCTTCAGGTCCTCGGCCGACAGGTGCTTGGTGTCGCCGATCCCGGCGTGGCCGCCCAGGCGCATGGTCACGGCCTCGACGAAGACCGGCCCGCCCCCGGCGCGCACGCGGGCGACGATGTCCTTCATGGCGTTGTGGAAGGCGACCGGGTCGTTGCCGTCCAGCCGCACGCCCTCGAAACCGTAGCCCCTGGCCCGGCCCGCGAAGTCGCCGCCGGCCGTGTAGTCCGGGATCAGGGTGTATTCGCCGATCTGGTTGTTCTGGCACAGGAATATGATCGGCAGCTTCCACAGGCCCGCGAGGTTCATCGCCTCGTGGACCGCGCCGATGCTGGTCGCCCCGTCGCCGAAGTTCACCACCGTCACCCGGTCCTGCCCGCGCATCTGGGCGGCCAGCGCCAGGCCGTTGGCGATGGGCGCGCCCGCGCCGACGATGGCCGTCGTGACCATCGAGCCGGAGGAGGGGTCGGAGATGTGCGGCGAGCCGCCCTTGCCCTTGTTGACCCCGTCCACCCGGCCCAGCGCCTCGGCGAACAGGCCCTTCAGCGGGACGCCCTTGGCCACCTGGTCGTGGATGCCGCGGTAGATGGTGACCATGTAGTCGTCATCGCCCAGCAGCGGGGCGAGGGCGGCGGGGATCGCCTCCTGGCCCGTCATCGGCCAGTAGGTGAACTGGAACTTGCCCGAGGACAGCCCCGACTGGATGGCGCGGTCCACCTCGTGGATGCGCGACATCTGGCGGTAGATGTCCGTCAGGACCGCCGGGTCGATGCCCAGGTTGGAGGCGGGGTTGGCTTCGGGCATCTGGCGGGTCCGTGGTGGCTTGAGGTGCAATAGAGCGTACTCAATTGCCACATGCAAGGGGCTGCGGTACAGCAGGGGAGCTTCGTCGCCCTCGACCCGGAAAGCCAGATGACCGACACCGAAACCCGCTCCATGCTCGCCCTCCAGACGGCCGAGTACGGCGAGATCGAGATCAGGCCGCTGTCGCGCGTGCAGGTGCTGACGGCGAAGGCGACGACCCGCAACTGGACCGCCATCCCGCACGTCACCCACAACGACCGCTTCGACGTGACGGCCCTGGAGGCCGCCCGCGCCGCGCGCGAGCCGCGCCTGTCGCCGCTGCCCTACCTGCTGAAGGCGGCAGGGACGGCGCTGGCCGCCCATCCTATGTTCAACGCCGTGCTGGACGAGGGCGGGACGCAGGTCCTGCTGCGCCGCTACGTCAACGTCGGCTTCGCCATCGACGCGCCCAAGGGGTTGCTGGTGGCGGTGGTGCGCGACTGCGATCGCAAGTCGGTGGAAGAGATCGGCGCGGATGTCGCCGCGCTGAGCGAGAAGGCAAGGACGAAGGGGCTGAGCCTTGCGGAGATGACCGGCGGGGGCTTCACCGTCTCGTCGCTGGGGCAGTTGGGCGGGACCTCTTTCACCCCGATCATCAACGGCTCGGAGGTGGCGATCCTGGGCGTCAGCCGGTTGGAGCAGGTGGCGGTTCCGGGAGAGGGCGGGCAGGTCGCGTGGCGCAAGATGCTGCCGGTGTCGCTCAGCTACGACCACCGCGTGCTGAACGGCGCGGACGTGGGGCGCTTCCTGGCGACGTTGCAGAAGGCGTTGGACGCTCAGGCCTGACGGCGGCGCGTCCCCGGCGGCGGCGGGGTGCGGGCCTCGCCCGCGAAGCACTGGGCGATGGACATCCAGTCGCTCGCCGCCTCGCCGGTCACGGCGAGCGCGGTGTCGGCGATGTTCCGCGTCTGGGCGACGACCTGGCAGAACTCCGTCGCCGAGCCGCGCACCGCGTCCTCGCCCGGCTCACCCCATTCCCATGTCTCGCCCGACGGCGCCGTGAGGTTCACATAAGGGACCGGCCCCGGCGGCTTTCGGCCCCGCACCGCATAGGTCCAGCCGAAGGTCGCGACGCCCAGGTGGGCGATGCTGCGGATGGCGTCGGTGTCGCGCCGCTCCGCGCCCAGCAGGTCGTAGGCGGCCTGCCCGTGCGCCCAGGTCTCCATCTGGCGGGCGGTGATGGAGGAGCGGGCGCTCATCGACGGGCCGACCCATTGCAGGCGCTGCTTGGGGTCGAGGTCCGAGAACAGCTCGGCCGTCTCCTTCGCGCCCTTGGCCCAGGCGTCCAGCAGGCGGCGGCCCGACAGCCCCTGAAGGAAGGCGTCCTCGAAGGCGCGCAGGCCGCCCTCGGTCCGCTTCATCCGGGCGATGAAGTCGACCAGCGCGGCCTCGTCGCGCACCGACAGGGCGGCGGCGTGGTTCCAGACGTGCAGGTGCTGGAGGATGTCGTTCAGGGTCCAGCCCTTGAACAGGGTGACGCGGCTCAGGTCCGCCTCGGGCAGGGGATCGAGCAGGGCATGCAGCGCCCCGCTCTCGGCCTCGAAATCCCTGGCTTCGGCGATCATGCGGTCAGGAGCGGTAGGGCGTCATGGGCGGGGGAGCGGGCGGCTCGGCGAGCCTGCCGGTCGCGCGGCTGGCGACCAGGATGGTGGCCTCGCCGGTGATGTTCTCGTCGCCGCGCTGGTTCACGCCCCTGATCTCCAGTTCCAGCAGCGGGCCGAGCGCCGGATCGACCCGCGTTTCGCGGATTCTACCGCGAATCCAGGTGGTGTCGCCCATGAAGTTGAAGCGGCGCAGCTCGTACCGCACGCGGTATATCCAGGCGTCGTCCCCGGCATAGTTGGTGCAGTAGTGGCAGATCATCTGCCGCCGCATCGGGCCGATGTCGTAGGGGCCCGCCACGCCCACCTGCCGGGCCAGCGCGCCGTCCCAGTGGATGCGCTGGAGCGTGTCCCAGGCGTTGTACTCGTTGCGGGCGTAGAAGCCGCGCAGCTTCTTGCGGTTCTCGTGCGCCAGCCGGTAGGGCGGGTTGCCGTAGCCGTACCAGCCGCCGCCCATGTGGGAGTTGATCAGGTCGGTGATGGTGATCGGCCCCTTGACCATCAGGGGCAGCTCGTCGCCCGCCTTCACGTCCTCGATGTAGAGGGTGTCGGCGCCGCGCTGGTACTCGGCGTCGTAGGCGGCCTCGATCTCCTCGATCTGGGCGTCGGTGTAGAGGGCCGGTTCCTCCTTCTGGGAGCGCGGCTTCTTCTCGCCCTCGACGACGGGGCGGCGCTCGGCGTGGACGAACCAGCTGTCGCCGGTGACGGTGACGTTCTCCTCGCCGTCCCACAGGGAGTGGGAGTTGGTGACGATGGCCGAGGTCCCCCCGAAGGACGACTTCTTGGTCTCGACCTTCGACACCCAGCCGGCCTTGTAGAGGACGGTCCCGTCGCGCAGCGGGCGGTGGAAGAAGAGTTCGCTGCCCGAGTGGAAGAGGTGGACGCCGCGCAGGGCCTTGCTGGTCTCCTTGGCGAAGGCCAGGTCCATCTGGCGCGAGCGATCCAGCCCCATCGACGAATCGAAGCCGGGAGGGGCGATGACCCCGCCCCAGCGCGTGCCCTTGGCGTACTCGGCGTTGCGGTACATCGGGTTGTCGTCGCCGACCGAGATGGCGTAGCGGCGAACGGCGTCGGCGCTGCAGACGATGTTGTGCGGCTCGGTCAGGATTCCCGCCCGCACGGTGGGGCTGGGGAAGCCGATGCGCCGCCGCATGAGGTCCAGCGATTCCTCGGTGATGCGACCGTGGATGAGCCCGTCCGCTTCCATGGTTTTCGAGAGCCTCGGCGTTAATGAGGTTACTGAAAAATGCCCAGGGGCGGGCCCTCGGCGTGTGCGATACCGTTATCTCAATTATGCGGCGGTGCAAACCGAAACTGCCCGTTCCGAGCCTTATCCCCTAGGGAGAAGGGCGTTTCCGGGGAGGCGTTCGCCATTGCCTCCCTGCGGCCAACAGTGCGCGTTGACAGCCCAAGGGGCGCATCAATAGAATTATATCAATTGCGCATTGGGGCAGGAAATGGATCTCGAAGTCGGCGAGGACTATCTGGGCTTCGCGGAAGGCGTGCGGGCCTTCCTGGCCGACGCCTGGCGTCCGTCCAAGGGCATGGCCCGCGCTGAGCGCCAGGCGTACGAGGCGGCCTTCCGCAAGGCCGCGACCGAACGCGGCTATCTCTATCGCGGCGTGCCGCGCGAGTACGGCGGCTCCGAGCAGCGGCCCGACGTGCTGGCCGCCGAGATCATCCGCTCGGCCTTCACCGCCGCCCGCGCGCCGATGGAGGTGTCGGGCAACGGCATGAACATGGTCGCGCCGACCTTGCTGGAATGGGGCACGCAGGCGCAGAAGCAGCGCTTCATCCCCAAGACCGTCGCGGGCGAATACCGCTGGGCGCAGGGCTATTCGGAGCCGGGGGCGGGCAGCGACCTCGCCTCCTTGCGCACCAGGGCCGAGCTGGATGGCGGCGAGTGGGTCGTCAACGGCCACA
Organism: uncultured Caulobacter sp.; assembly: GCA_964579695.1. Taxonomy (GTDB): domain Bacteria; phylum Pseudomonadota; class Alphaproteobacteria; order Caulobacterales; family Caulobacteraceae; genus Caulobacter. Next base: position 43,766 of record CAZOHI010000028.1, read on the forward strand.
AGATCTGGACCTCCTACGCCGCCAACTGCACCCACATGTTCGCGCTGGTGCGGACCGAGCCGGAGGCGTCGAAGCACGACGGCATCTCCTACCTGCTGCTGCCGCTGGACCAGCCCGGCGTCACCATCCGCCGCATCCGCCAGATCAGCGGCCAGAGCGAGTTCTGCGAGGTGCTGCTGGAGAACGCCCGCGCCCCGGCCGACTGGCTGGTGGGCGAGCGCGGAAAGGGCTGGCAGGTCTCCCGCTCGACCCTGAAGCACGAGCGCAACGCCGTCGGCGGCGGCGCCCGCACCCTCCAGCTCTACGAAGCCCTGCTGCGCTTCGCGAGGGGGGCGAAGATCGATGGCGCGCCGGCCCTGTCCGATCCGCTGGTCCGCGACCGGATGGTGCGGATCGAGGCGCGGACGATGGCCCACATCTATTCCGGCTATCACCAGCTCACCAAAGCGGCCGCGGGCGAGGGGCCGGGCCTGCTCGGCCTGATGAACAAGCTGGGCGCCACCGAGATCGGCAAGGACATCGCGCTGCTGGCGCAGGACATCCTCGGCCCCGGCGCACTGGTCATGCCGGACTCCAGCGGGGCGGCGGCGCGCAATCCCGAGCAGTGGCTGAACCAGATCTTCGGCTCCCTGGCCCTGTCCATCGCGGGCGGCGCCTCGAACATCCAGCGCAACATCATCGCCGAGCGCGGCCTGGGCCTTCCCCGGTCGCCCGGCCTGGCCGCCTGACCATGCATTTCGACCTCTCCGACGAACAGAAGATGCTGCAGGCCAACCTTTCGGCCCTGCTGCCCGGCGTGATCGACGCCAACGCGCTCGCCAGGGCCACGGCGGAGGAGATGGCCGCCGCCCGCGCCCGCATCGACGCCGAGACGGCGCAGATGGGCCTGAACGCGGTGCTGGCCCCGCCGGAAGACGGCGGGTTGGGGCTGGGCCTGCTGACCCTGGCGGCGGCGGCGGAAGTGCTGGGCGCCAACGCCGCGCCGTCCAGCGCCCTTCGCGGCGCGGTGGCCGCGTGGGCGGTGGCCGAGGGCGGGTCGGAGGCGCAGAAGGCGGCGTGGCTGCCGGGCCTGCTTGACGGCGGCCTGAAGGCGGCCTTCGCCTTCCGCGACGATCCGGTCGAGGGCGCCGCCGACGCTGACCTCTTCATCGTTGAACGGGACGGGCTGGCGGTGCTGGACAAGGCCGCCGCCGCCATCGAGCCTCGCCTGCCGCTCGACGCCTCCCGCGCCGGCGCCGCCGTGCGGTTCGAGGGCGA
>CAZOHI010000029.1:0-42321 GCA_964579695.1 uncultured Caulobacter sp.
ACTTCGCCGCGATGGAGGAGCCGGACCTCTACGTGGAGGACGTGCGGGCGTGGGGTCGGCATGCCTGACGAGTGGACACCCCAACAGCCTTGAGTGTAGGTTCGAGCTGGGGTTGAGCTTGGGGGCGGAACTATCATGAGATCAGTACTCGGGGCCACCGTTCTGGTGATGGCCCTTGCCGCATCGCATCCAGCTCTGGCCGGCATGCCTCGACCTCCTGTAGAAGTAGTTGCGCCACCTGCGATGCCCCCCCCGATTACGGCCGTCCCCGGACAGCTCACACTCAAGCGCCGGGTTGCGGTCGGCCGGTTCTCGAACGCCACGCGCTACGGCAAGGCGCTGCTATTCGATGGAGAACACGACCCGGTCGCCCAACAGGCGGCGGACATGCTGACGGCGCGGCTGGTGGATTCGGGCAAGTTCCTCGTATTCGAACGCTCCGATATCGATCTGCTCGAACGTGAACAGGCCGCGTCCGGCGCCATCGGCAAATTAGTGGGGGTCGACGCGCTGGTCGTGGGCTCGGTAACGGAATTCGGCCGCAAGGTGGAAGGTAAGTCCGGCTTCCTCAATTCGAGCATGAGGCAGACCGCCAGGGCGACCGTCGAGGTTCGCCTCGTGGATGTCCAGACAGGACAGGCCTTCTTCAGCACCTCCGGCAGCGGATCGGCCGCGGTGGAGGCTGGAGAGGTCGCGGGGTTCGGTTCGCAGGCTGGCTACGACTCTACCCTGAACGACAGGGCGCTTTCGGCGGCCATCTCCGACCTCACGAACAAGGTGATGCAAAAGCTCGAGGAACGCCGCTGGTTCACCGACGTCTTGCAAGTTCGCGGCGCGGAAGTCTTCATCAGCGGTGGGCCCACCCAGGGAATGGAAGTCGGCGACCAGTTCCGCATCGAAACCCGCGGGGAGAAGGTGATCAGCGGCCAGACCGGCCTACCGATCACGCTTCCGGGCCATTCGATCGGCTCCATCGAGGTCGTCTCATTCTTTGGCGACGCAAGTTCCGGCGAGGGCGCCATCGCGCGAGTTGTAGGCGGACAACTGCCGCCGACTGATCCCAAGACCCTGATCGTCGTGGAGAGCCGCTGATGAAACCGCTTCGTTTCATGGCCACAGTCGCGTTGATCGGCGCGTTGGCTGCGTGCGCCTATCCCGTCAGCACCGTCGAACAGGGTGGTGTTTTGACCGCCCTCTATTTCCCCAACGCCTCAGCCGAAGCGCGGGTCATCCTGAACGGCGTGGATGCCGGGAACGCGGCCGCCTTCGACGGGCGCAGAAGCGTCCTCACGGTGGAGCCTGGCAAGCATCGCGTGGTCATCATGACCGGCTCCACCGTTATCTACGACAATCAGATCTACGTCGGCAGCGGCAGCCGCCTAGCCATAGAGGTTCGCTGACATGGACTTACGCAACGCTGCGGCCCTCGCCCTCCTGGCGGGGACCCTTCTATCGGCGTGTGCGCCGACTAGCCGCTTCGAGTGGGGAAGCTACGAGAGCGCCCTCTACGTCTATGCCAAAGCGCCAGACAAGCGACCGGGCTACCGCGCGGCCCTGGAGCAGGCGGTCGAACGCGGCAGGCGCACCGACCGCGTGGCGCCGGGCCTGCTGGCGGAACTCGGCTATCTCCACCTGGAGGAAGGCGACACCGCCACGGCTATTTCGCTTTTCGAAGAAGAAATACAGCGCTTCCCTGAGTCCCGTCCCTTCCTCACAGGCGTCATCGAACGCGCCAAGGTGGCAGGCGGACAACAGAGCCCCACCGATCAAGGAGCCGAGTCTTGAGCCTCGTCAGGAAGCTGATCACCGCCGCCGCGCTGCTGGGTCTGGCCGCGTCCCTGTCCGCCTGCGTCACCCCCGGCAAACCCAAGGACTACACGGCGTTCCGAGCCGAAAGCCCTCGCAGCATTCTCGTCGTGCCCACGCTGAACAACACGCTGAACGTCGAAGCGCCGGAGTTTTTCCTGTCCACGATCAGCCGTCCATTCGGAGAGCGGGGCTACTACATCTTCCCGGCGCACATGGTGAAGCGCCTGCTGGAAGACGACGGGCTTTCCGACGCGGGGCTGGTGCACAGTGTGGACGCAAGGCGGCTGCAGAAGATTTTTGGCTGCGACTCCGTGCTCTTCGTCACGATCCAGCAGTGGGACTCGAAGTACGTCGTGCTGGCTACCCAAACCACCGTCAGCTTCGATTACGCATTGAAGAGCTGCAAGACGGGCGAAATCCTGTGGAGCGACGCTCAGAAGATGGTCTACAGCCCGCAGGGCAACAACAGCAGCGGCAATCCGCTCGCCGACCTGATCGCCCAGGCGGTTATCGCAGCCATGGAAAAGGCAGCTCCCAACTACATGCCGCTGACAATCCAAGCCAACACCGCTGCGGCAGGAACGCCGGGGATCGGTCTTCCGGCAGGCCCCTACCTGCCGGCCCAGAACCTGAAGGACCAGAAGCTCTTTCCATAGAGCTTCGCGACCGCCTCAGTCGGATCTGACCACGACAGTGATCGCCTGTTCGTCGAGGCTCGTGACGTCGAGCAGCAGGTTCCTGAAACGGATCACCCTGGCCGACACGGGGTAGGAGAGCTCCTGGAAGAAGGCCGTTCGAGCAAAGTCGTCGGGTGAGTACTCACGATATGTGAACCGCATCGCCAAGCCGTCCGAGCCATTGAAGACAATCTCATAGTTCGAGAATGGCTTGGACTTCACCACCTGGGTCTGCCGCACTGGGGACAGGCGGCCATCTGCTGGCTCGGCCCGATAGGAAAAGATGAAGCCTCCATCCAGGGCCTTGCTGTGGAGACGCCCGTCTTCCGCCACCAGCAGGCTCAACATCTCCGAAAATCCGAACTGCGTGGTTTCGACAGGCGCTACATAGAAGCGCTGCCCGCCCCTCATGTGTGTACCCGTCACAGGAACGACCTGATCCCTGGCGAACCGCAGATCGTACCCCCCTCCCTTTACGGCGAAATCCATGTTCGCCTGAAGGGCAGAGACTTCCTTCTCTTCGGCGACATACTTGCGCACGCGCACAAGCGTGTCGCCCACAACGGTCGTGTAAGGCGTTCCGGTTTCGTAGTTTCGCTCGTTGACCTCTTCAACGGCAGTCTGCCGCCCGCTCGCGGGCTCGACCGTGGCGCAGCCCGCCAGCACGGCGGCTATGGCCCCAACAACCATGCGCATCAGACGCTCCCCCTATCGAGCGTCAGCTTAAGCATAAGCAGCTAGCAGGCAATCCCGCCGCGCTAGCGGCCCTACTCCGCCGCCGCCCGCACGCCGCCGGAGACCATGTCCCCCAGGCGCGAGCGGATCAGGTCCTCCGCCTCGGCGACGATGCGGTCGACCAGTTCCTTCACGGTCGGCACGTCGTGGATCAGGCCCTGGATCATCCCGGCCGACCAGACGCCCGCGTCGGTCTCGCCGCTCTCCAGGCCCTCGCGGCCCCGCGCGCCGGTGACGAGATGGCGGACGTCCTCGAACTTCGCGCCCTCGCTCTCCAGGCGGCGGACCTCCTGGCTGATGGCGTTGCGGGCGACCCGGGCGGTATTGTGCATGGTGCGGAAGATGAGGTCGGTCTGGCGCTCGTCGTTGGCGACCATCTGCTGCTTGAAATTGTCGTGGATCGGAGCCTCGACCGTAGCGCAGAAGCGGGTGCCCATGTTGATGCCGTCGGCGCCTAGCGCCAGCGCCGCCACCAGCCCCCGCGCATCGCCGAAGCCGCCCGAGGCCAGCATCGGGATCTTCACCTTGTCGGCCGCCGCCGGGATCAGGATCAGTCCGGGGATGTCGTCCTCGCCCGGGTGGCCGGCGCATTCGAAGCCGTCGATGGAGACGGCGTCGACGCCCATCCGCTCGGCCGACAGGGCGTGGCGGACGGCGGTGCACTTGTGGATCACCTTGATCCCGTGCTGCTTGAAGTGGTCGACGTGCTCCTGCGGCTTGTAGCCCGCCGTCTCGACGACCTTGATCCCGCTCTCGATAATGGCGGCGCGGTACTCGGCGTAGGGCGGCGGGGTGATGGCCGGCAGGATGGTAAGGTTCACGCCGAACGGCTTGTCGGTCATCTCCCTGGTCCGGGCGATCTCCTTGGCCAGCGCCTCGGGATTCGGCTGCGTCAGGGCGGTGATGAAGCCCAGGGCGCCCGCGTTGGCCACGGCCGAGACCAGCTCCGCCCGGCCCACCCACTGCATGCCGCCCTGGGCGATCGGGTGCTCGACGCCGAACATTTCGGTGAAGCGGGTCTTGATGGCCATGGATCGTCCCTCCGTCTCTCGGTCGGACGACTATTGGCCCCTTCTCTCTACGTCAGGCAAGCCTCACGGCGCGGGACGAGGAGCGCGGGCCGTCACCCGCTCCAGCCCGGCCAGCACCTCGCGCCGCCCCTCGGCCGCGTCGGCGGGCAATTGCAGCAACAGGCGCAGCGAGCGGACGTGGACGGCGACCCACTCCTTCTCCAGCCGCCCGGCGTTGGCCAGCCGGTCGGCGAGGTCGCAGAGGCTGAAAGCCGCAGCCGCCACGTCGTCCAGCCCGAAGGGACCGGCCGCGTCGAGGATGGAGGAGCTGAGGCGATAGGCCTCCTCGAGCCAGGCGATCGGGTCGGCGGGCTCGGTTTCCATGAGTTGTTCGAGCGACGTCACCGCCTCGACCACCGCGGCGATGCAGTCGTCGCGCAGCGCGGAAAGGTTCTCCTCGGCCCCGGCCAGGGCGCTGCGGACGGTCACGCCGCCCGGCTGTCCGATGAGCTGCGACAGGCGGGACTTCTTGCGTATCCATTTGACGACGCTCATTGCGCCTCCTCCGCGATCTCGGCCGCCTTGCGGGCGCGGATGTCCGCCCGCCGCTCCGGCACGCCCGGCGGCGCATCGCCTTCACGCACCCGGCGGTCGGGACCTATGTAGTCCCCCGCTTCGAGAAAAGGCTTGTTGTCGCGGGCGATCCACACGATGCGGTCCAGCAGCACGGCGGGCGACAGCGGCCGGGCGATGATGAAGTTCGCGCCGCAATCCCGCGCCTTGGTCACTTTCGACAGCTTGGTGTGGCCGGCGACCATGACGATGGGCGCATAGGCGTTGGCCTCGATCTTCGAGCGCCGCAGCCAGCGCACGAAGTCGTAGCCGTCCTGCTCGGGCATGTCGCAGTCGACGATGATCAGGTCGACCGGCATGGTCGCCAGGTGTTCCTTGGCCTCGGCCACGGAAGCGAACTCGAAATGGGACCGCACGCCGAATCCCAGCAGCATCTGCAGCAGGAGTTGCTGCGAAAGGCCGTTGTCGTCGATCACCACCACATTGGCGCGCGACAGGTTGACGATGGCATTGGGGCTGAGGCCGGGCTCGCTCATCTATGTTGTCGCCACTCCCTCGGGCGCACAATCTATACGTTAGTTGCTGACGGACGGTTAACTATGCGAGGCCCTTGCGGCCGATGGCATAGAAGCGTTCCGCCCGCTGGGCGCGCAGGGCGTCGGGGCCGAGCGCGGTCAGCGCCTTCAGCTCCTCCTCCAGCGCATCGCCGACAGCCAGGATGGCGGCCTCGGGATCGGAATGGGCGCCGCCCGCCGGTTCCTCGACGATGCGGTCCACGACGCCCAGGCCGATCAGGTCCTGGGCGGTGATCTTCATCTGCTCGGCCGCGTCCTTGGCCCGCGCCCCGTCGCGCCAGAGGATCGAGGCCGCGCCTTCCGGCGAGATGACCGAATAGACGGAGTGTTCCAGGATCAGCACCCGGTTGGCGCCGGCCAGCGCGATGGCCCCGCCCGAACCGCCCTCGCCCGTCACCACCGTCACCATCGGCACGCCTAGGGTCAGGCAGCGTTCGGTGGAGCGGGCGATGGCCTCGGCCTGGCCGCGCTCCTCGGCGCCCAGGCCCGGATAGGCGCCGGCGGTGTCGACGAAGGTGAGGACCGGCAGGTTGAAGCGCTCGGCCATGTCCATCAGGCGCACGGCCTTGCGGTAGCCCTCGGGCCGGGCCATGCCGAAGTTGTGCTTCAGGCGGGTGGTGGTGTCGTGGCCCTTCTCGTGGCCCATGACCACCACCGGCATGTCGCGGAAGCGGCCGAGGCCCCCGACGATGGCCTGGTCGTCGGCGAACTTGCGGTCGCCGCGCAGCTCCACGAACTCCTCGATCAGCCGGGCCACGTAATGGGTGAAGTGCGGCCGCTCGGGGTGGCGGGCGACCTGGGTCTTCTGCCAGGGGTCGAGCCGGTCGTAGGCCTCGCGGCGCAGCGTCAGTATCCGGCCGCGCAGGGCCTCTATCTCGGTTTCGAAGGCGCCCGCCCCCGTGGTCTCGGAGAGCCTGGAAAGCTCCTCGATCTTGCCCTCCAGCTCGGCGATGGGGCGTTCGAACTCGAGATAGTGCTGGACCATGAATCCTGAACGCGCGCCGCCGATGAAGGCGCCGAACCTAGAAGGGAACCCTTGCCCCCACAAGGGCGCGCGGCCCTATCCGGGGAAGCTTGGCCGGCGCCACCGATGGTGGCGTCAGAAGCCGTAGAGGGCCGCGTACTCGGGGTCCTTGGCGGCGATCTGCCTGGCGCAGTCGACCATCACCTTGGCCTGCTTCCAGGTGGCGTCGTCCTGCATCTTGCCGTCGAGCATGACCACGCCCGAGCCGTCCGGCATCCCTTCGAGGATGCGCTTGGCGAAGGCGACCTCGCCGGGATCGGGCGAGAACACCTTCTTTGCGATGGCGATCTGGTTGGGATGCAGCGACCAGGCGCCCGCGCAGCCGAGCAGGAAGGCGTTGCGGAACTGCTGCTCGCAGGCCTCGAGGTCGGCGATGTCGCCGAACGGGCCGTAGAAGGCCTTGATGCCGTGGGCGGCGCAGGCGTCGACCATCTTGGCGAAGGTGTAGTGCCAGATGTCCTGCTGGGCGGCGGCGCGCGGCCCGCCGTCCTCGCGCGGGTCCTCGATCACCTTGTAGAAGGGATGGCCCCCGCCGACGCGGGTGGTCTTCATGGCGCGGCTGGCGGCGAGGTCGGCCGGGCCGAGCGAAATGCCCTGCATGCGCGGCGAGGCGGCGGCGATGGCCTCGACGTTGTTCACGCCCTCGGCGGTCTCCAGGATGGCGTGCAGCAGGATCGGCTTCCTGAGCCCGTGGCGGGCCTCCAGCAGGGCGAGCTGCTGGTCGATGTAGTGGATGTCCCACGGCCCCTCGACCTTGGGGATCATCATCACGTCGAGCCGGTCGCCGACGCCGGCGACGATCTCCGACACGTCATCGAGGTGCCAGGGCGAGTTCAGGCAGTTGACCCGCGTCCACAGCCCCACGCCGATGGCGGCGAAGTCGGTGGCGTTCGCCATCTCGATGAAGCCCTTGCGCGCGGCTTCCTTGGCGTCGGCGGGGATGGCGTCTTCGAGGTTGCCGAGGATGACGTCCACGCCCTTGGCCATCTCCGGGACCTTGGCGCGGACCTTGTCGAGGTGCGGCGGCACGAAGTGGATCATCCGCTCGACGCGGACGGGCAGCTCGCGCGGCGGCTGCGGCGCCCCGATGGCCAGCGGCTTGAAAAATCCCCTCGGCGTCTTCATCGGCGGCGGCTCCCCTTGGCTTAAGTTCCGCGGCATTTGGAACCTATGCTGCGGTGCGTCAAGAGCGCCGCCGCGCCAGGGGGTGCTTGGTCTTCACCACCTCGGCCAGGCGGCCCTCGGTGACATGGGTGTAGATCTGGGTGGTGGCGATGTCGGCATGGCCGAGCAGGGTCTGGACGACGCGCAGGTCCGCGCCGCCCTCCAGCAGATGGGTGGCGAAGGCATGGCGAAGGACGTGGGGGCTGACGCGGGCCGGGTCGATCCCCGCGGTCGCGGCCGCCTCGTCGAGGAGCTGGTTCACCCGCCGCGCGGTCAGCCGCCCGCCCTTGCCGCGCGAGGGAAAGAGCCAGGGGCTGTCCTTGGCCCCCTTTGGCAGGAAACCGGCGCGTTCGGGCAGGTAGGCGCGCACCGCCGCGCGGGCGGCCTCGTTCAGGGGGGCGAGGCGTTCCTTGCCGCCCTTGCCACGGACGATCAGGTAGGCCGGGTCGCGGGCCAGCGCCGCCATCGGCAGGGCCAACAACTCGGAGACGCGCAGGCCCGAGGCGTAGAGCAGCTCGACCATGCAGGCCAGCCGCACGTCCTTGGCCGCCGCGATCAGGCGGTCCATCTCCTCGCGCGACAGGATCTTGGGCAGGGGGCGGCCCTTCTTGGGCGCATCGACCCGGCGGGAGGGGTCGTCCTTTCGCCAGCCCTCGCCCAGCACGAAGCGGTAGAACTGGCGCACCGCCGCGCGGCGCCGGGCCGCCGTGGCGGGGGACAGGCCGCGCGCGGCGAGGCCCTCGAAATAGGCTTCCACCTCCCCGGCGGTCGCGGTCGCGAGTTCGAACGCCCCGGCCGCGTCGGCCAGGTCCTTGCCGTAGGCGGTCAGGGTGTTGCGGGCGGCGGAGCGTTCCACCGCCATCATCTCCAGGAAGGCTTCGGTCCAGGCCGCGCTCATTTCACCTGCAGCGCCAGCAGGCCCTCGACGGCGAAGGCGCGGGCGTCGGCCTCCAGCCCGGCCCGCTTCAGGGCGCGGATGATGCGGGCGCGGTCGGCGGGGAGCGGACCGTTGGCTCCAGCTTCATTGGCGATGGACAGGACAAGCAGCGCGGCCTCGCCCTTCAGCCCCTGCTCTGCGGCGTAGTCCATGGCCGTCAGGCGCGCGGGGGCGGCGACGCCCTTGGCGACCTCGAAGCCGACGAACTCGCCCCGCGCCTGCGGTCCCATGGAGGCGCCGAGCGCGGCCAGCAGCAGGGCGGCGGGCTGGGCGGGGGACTTGGGCCCGTTGGCCAGGCCCCGCTCGACCAGCCGGTCGAGGGTCTGGGCGTCGGGCCGCCCCTCGGCCGCCGCGATCAGGGCGTCCAGCAGGGCGAGGTCGGTGATGGTGGCGCCCGGCACGGTGTCCTGCACCATGGCCAGGCGGATGGTCCGCGCCGCCTCGACCTCCCCGGCGGCCACGGCCGCGCGGGCGAACAGCCCGGGGTTTTCCAGCGCCCCGGCGACAGGGGCCAGGGCGGCGATGGCGTGGGCGTGGGAGCGGGCGGCCAGGGTGAAGGCCCCCACCCCCTTGGCGCCCAGCAGCGGCGCGGCCAGCGCCTGGGGCGAGGCGGCGGCGTTGGCGACCTCGTGCGTGGAGGCCAGGGCGGCGCGCTCGTACTCGGCGGCGATGGCCGGATGGGCCGTGTCCAGGGCGGGCGCGAGGTCCAGGCCCAGCCTGCGCGACAGGGCGTGGTCGAGGCCGTTCCGCAGCGAGGCCGCTCCCGCCCCCCCGCCGCCCGCCAGCACCGCGCCCATCAACCGGGCGTAGACGGAGTCGCGCTGGGCGCCGTTGGCGAGGCTGTAGGTGAGCTGGGCGGCGTCCATCTGCCCGGCCCGCGCCTGGCAGTAGGCCCGCAGCCGCAGCCAGTAGACCCCGTCCCGACCGCTGGTCAGCAGCTCGGAGACGCGGCAGGCGCGCTCGTCGTCGCCGGTCATCAGCGCGGCCTCGGCGGCGGCCTCCGACAGCTCGGCGCTGGTCTGGAGGTTGGGCGCGCGGGCCAGCATGGCGTTGACGGTCGCCGCATCCCCCAGCGCCAGCAGCGCGCGGGCGCGGGCGGCGGCCAGCGAGACGTCCTGCCCCGCCCCTTCCGGCCCCGTCGCGCCCGTCCCCAGCACCCGGCGGCCGAAGGCGGCGGCGGCGGGGGACAGGGGCTTGCGGCCCAGGGCCGGGATCACGTCGCGGGCGATGGCGCCGGACGATCCCTTCCACAGGTCCTGCGGCAGGCCGGTCGTGCGCGATCCGGCGGAGAAGAAGTCCAGCGCGTCCAGCGGGGCGACCTCCACCTGGGCGGCGGCGGGCGTGGCGAGGAGGGCGAGGCAGAGGGCGAGGCGGCGCATGGCGGCACCCTAGCACCTCTCCCTGAGGGAGAGGGAGGGGCCCGCTTGCGAAGCAAGTGGAGGGTGAGGGTTTAAGTCCTGGCCGCCTAAACCCTCATCCTCCCACGCCTGTCGGCGCGGGCCCCTCCTTCTCCCTCAGGGAGAAGGGTTGTTGGCGCCCGCCCTCCCGCTCGTGTAAAGCCCCACTTGGCCATGACCGCCGATCCCGACCTTCGCCGCAAGACCGTCGCCCTGGTGGGGCTGATGGGCGTGGGCAAGTCCAGCGTCGGCCGGCGCCTCGCCGCCGCGCTCGACCTGCCGTTCCGTGACGCCGACACCGAGGTCGAGGCCGCCGCCGGCCGCCCCATCCCCGAGATCTTCGCCCAGTTCGGCGAGCCCTATTTCCGCGACGGCGAGCGGCGGGTGATCGCCCGGCTGCTGGACGAAGGGCCGCACATCCTGGCCACCGGCGGCGGCGCCTTCGTCAACGTGCAGACCCGCGCGCTGATCAAGGAGAAGGCCGTCTCCGTCTGGCTGCGGGCCGACCTGGAGGTGCTGGCCCGCCGCATCGGCCGCAAGGACAGCCGCCCGCTGGTCGCGGGCAAGGACCCGCTGGCGGTGCTGCGGGAACAGGCCGCAGTGCGCTATCCGTTCTACGAACAGGCCGACATCGTCGTCGAGACCGGCGAGACGCCCCACAGCGTCACCGTGCAGGCGGTGCTGGACGCCCTCAAGGACCATTACGCTTCATGACCCGTTCCATTCCCGTCGGCCTCGGCTCGCGCGCCTACGATGTCGTGGTCGGCTCCGGCCTGATCGACCGCGCGGGCCTGCGCATCCCGCCGCTGCTTAAGACCCCCCGCACCGCCATCGTCACCGACCAGAACGTCGGCGACCACCATGGCGAGCGGCTGTCCGTCGCCCTGGAGAAGGCGGGCGTCGCCGTCGACATGATCGTCATACCGCCCGGCGAGCAGACCAAGAGCTTCGAGGGGCTGGCGGAGCTGTCCGAGCGGCTGCTGGCGCTGGAGCTGGACCGGGGCGACGTGATCGTGGCGTTCGGCGGCGGCGTGGTCGGCGACCTGACGGGGTTCGCGGCGTCGATCTACAAGCGCGGGATCGACTTCATCCAGGTCCCGACCACCCTGCTGGCCCAGGTCGACAGTTCCGTGGGCGGCAAGACCGCCATCGACACGCCGCGCGGCAAGAACCTGATCGGGGCCTTCCACCAGCCGAAGCTGGTGCTGGCCGACCTCGACGTGCTGGCCACCCTGCCCGAGCGGGAGATGCGCTGCGGCTACGCCGAGGTCATCAAGTACGGGATGCTGGGCGACGCGGCCTTCTTCGAATGGCTGGAGAAGAACGGCTGCGCGGTCCTGGCCAGCGAGGGTCCGGCCCTGGCCCACGCCATCGTCCGCTCCGTCGAGATGAAGGCCGAGATCGTCGCCGAGGACGAGAAGGAGGCCGGGCGCCGGGCGCTGCTCAACCTCGGCCACACCTTCGCCCACGCCCTGGAGGCCGAGAACGGCTACGGCGAGGCGCTGAAGCATGGCGAGGCGGTGGGCGCGGGGATGGCGCTGGCCTTCCGGTTCTCGGTCGCGCTGGGCCTCTGCCCGGCGGTGGACGCCGCGCGCGTCGAGGCGGCGCTGATCGCCGCGAAGCTGCCGACGCGGCTGTCCGACGTGCCCGGCCACCCCTTCTCCGCCGACCGCCTCATCGCCCACATGGGCCAGGACAAGAAGGCCGAGGGCGGACGCCTGACCTTCGTCCTCGCCCGCCGCATCGGCGAGGCCTTCGTGGCGAAGGGCGTGGACCCCGAACCCCTTCGCGCGTTCCTGGTCGCTGAAGGAGCCATCCCGTGATCTGGGCCATCGTCGCGGCGCTCGCGCCCACCCTTGTCGTCCTGCTCGGCCTGTCGGGCCTGATCTCGGCGGCCGAGACCTCGATGACCGCCGCCAGCCGCGGGCGGATGCACCAGCTCGAGCGCGACGGCGACAAGGCCGCCGCCCGCGTGAACCGGCTGCTCACCGACCAGGAGACGATGATCGGGGCCATCCTGCTCTCGAACAACGTCATCAACATCCTGGCCTCGGCGGTGACGACGACGGTGCTGTCGAAGGCCGTGCCGGGGGCCTGGGGCGTGGCAATCGCGACGGCGGTGATGACCGTCCTGATCGTGGTCTTCGCCGAGATCCTGCCCAAGACGCTCGCCATCACCCGGGCCGAGGACGTGGCGCGGGCCATGTCCTGGCCGACCTACATCGTCGTGAAGATCTTCGGCCCGATCGCCTTCGGCGCCCAGTTCATCGTGCGCAAGACCCTGGCCCTGTTCGGCATCAACCTGTCGATGGAGACCGACGTCCTGGCCGCCCACGAGGAGATCCGGGGCGCCGTGGAATACCACCACTCCGAGGGCTTGGTGGAAGGCGGCGACCGCCGGATGCTGGGCGGGGTGCTGGACCTGTCGGAGATGGACGTCTCCGAGATCATGGTCCACCGCAAGTCCATCACCCTGCTGGACGGCGGCCTGCCGACGCGCGAGCTGGTGAGGGCCGCCCTCGACACCGGCCACAGCCGTATCCCCCTCTACCAGGGCGAGCCGGAGAACATCGTGAGCGTGCTGCACGCCAAGGACCTGCTGCGCGCCATGGCCGAGGCGGACGGCGGCATAGACGCCCTCGACATCGGCGCCATCGCCCGCGAGCCGTGGTTCATCCCCGAGACCACCAAGCTGAAGGACCAGCTCAACGCCTTCCTCAAGCGCCGCAGCCACTTCGCCCTGGTGGTGGACGAGTACGGCGCGCTGGAGGGGCTGGTGACGCTGGAGGACATCCTGGAGGAGATCGTCGGCGAGATCGACGACGAGCACGATATCGCCCTGCACGGCGTGCGCCGCCAGCCGGACGGCTCGGTCCACGTCGACGGCCACGTCACCATCCGCGACCTGAACCGCGCGATGGACTGGGACCTGCCCGACGACGAGGCGGTGACCATCGCGGGCCTGGTGCTGCACGAGGCCCAGACCATCCCCGAGCCCGGCCAGACCTTCATCTTCCATCGCCACCGCTTCCAGGTCCTGCGCCGCCAGCGCAACCAGATCACCGCCCTGCGCATCAGCCCGCGGCTGGAAGATAACGCCGTCTAGTGGAACCGGAGGCGGGTTTGCGCGTTGGGCGCTGCGGGACGGTGCAGGCGGGGCTTTGCTTTCCGATGAGGTCAGGCGAGGATGAACGCGGGCTGCGCTGCGCCATGAGTCCGTTGTGAGTACGCTGGAGCGCCCGATGACCGAGAACGCCAAGCTGCAGGGCCTCAAGGTCCTTGTCGTAGAGGACGAGATGCTCGTCTCCATGCTGGTGGAGGACATGCTGACCGACCTCGGCTGCTCCGTCGTCGGCCCGGCGGCCGAGCTGGACGAGGCCATGACCCTGGCCAACAGCGCCGACATCGACGCCGCGCTGCTCGACGTGAACCTCGGCGGCAAGGCGATCTTCCCGGTGGCCGACGCGCTCAAGGCGCGGGGCGTGCCGTTCGCCTTCGCCAGCGGCTATGGCGAGGCGGGCCTGTCGGAGGAGCATCGCGGCGCCGCCGTGCTGCAAAAGCCCTTCCGCGAGGCCGACCTGGCGCGGGCGCTGCGCGGGCTCGTCTAGGCGACGTCTTCCGGCGCGGCCAGCTTGGCCAGCGGCCTCACGCCCGTCTCGACCGGCGCGAGTTCGGCGATCTCCTTGCCTTCGTGGTCGACCTTCAGTTCCTCGAAGCGGCGGGCCTGGGTCATCACCTGGGTCTCCAGCGAGCCGACGAACTGGTTGTAGCGGCTGACCGCCGCCTCCAGCGCCTTGCCCACCGAGGCGGCGTGGCCGCCCATCACCGACAGGCGCTTGTAAAGCTCGCGGCCCAGGGCGGCGATCTTGTCGGCGTTGGCCGACTGCTCCTCCACCCGCCAGCCGTAGGCCACCGCCTTGCACAGCGCGAAGAGGGTCGTCGGCGTGACCAGCAGCACGCGGCGGTCCATCGCCTCGCTCATCAGGTCGGGCGCCCGGTCCAGCGCCGCCGCCAGGAAGCCGTCGCCGGGGACGAACATCGCCACGAAGTCCGGCGAGCGCTCCCCCGCGAACTGGTCCCAGTAGGCTTTCGCCGACAGCCCCTGCATGTGGCTGCGCACGCTCTGCGCATGGCGGGCGAAGGCGGCGTCGCGCCCCGCCTCGTCGGCCAGTTCCTGCGCCTCCAGGAAGGCGTTGAGCGAGCATTTGGCGTCGATGACGAAGACGGCCCCGCCCGGCATCCGCACCTTCACGTCGGGACGGCGGCGGCCCTCCTCCGTCTCCATCGAGAACTGCTCGGAGAAGTCGAACTGCTTGGACAGGCCCGCCGCCTCCAGCACGTTGCGCAGGGTCTGCTCGCCCCATCGGCCCTGGACGCCCGCGCCCCGGCGCAGGGCGGCCGACAGCTTGCGGGCCTCCACTTGCGTGGCCTCCGACGCCTGCATGAGCTGGGCGATCTGCTGCTTGAGGCCCCCGCTCTCCTCGGCGCGGGTCTTCTCGATGGCCTGGACCTGGGCCTCGAACTTGGCGAGCGTCTCGGCCACCGGCTTGAGCTGCGCCTCCAGCCGGGCCTGGGCGAGTTGCTCGCGGTTCCTGAACGTCTCATCGGCCCGCTTGACCATCTCGTCGGCCACCACGCCCGCGCTCTCGCGGGCCTGGGCGCGCAGGTACTCGGCCATGCTCTCGCGGGCGTCCTCCTGATGCAGGAGGCGCTCCTCGGCG
Source organism: uncultured Caulobacter sp. (assembly GCA_964579695.1). GTDB lineage: Bacteria > Pseudomonadota > Alphaproteobacteria > Caulobacterales > Caulobacteraceae > Caulobacter. The sequence continues at coordinate 14,623 of CAZOHI010000029.1, forward strand.
CGGGCGAGAAGGCCCCGGTCGCGCACCCACAGCGCCAGCACGGCGACGAAGGCGAGCCCCAGGACGGCGGCGGCGACGGTGGCGGGGTCGAAGAAGTTCATGCTACGTTCTTACCCGGAGTCGAAAGCGAGCAAAAGCCATGGAACAGCGCCTGTCGGTCGTAACCCTCGGGGTGAAGGACCTCGCCGCCGCGCGACGGTTCTATGCCGATGGCCTGGGCTGGACGCCGGCGATGGAGGCGGGCGGCGAGGTGGTGTTCTTCAACCTGGCGCCGGGCGTGGTGCTGGGCCTCTACGACGACCTTTCCCGCGATTCCGGGACGGAAGGCCGCGGGCCGGGCCTGACGTCGATCTCGCAGAACGTGGCGGACAAGGCGCAGGTGGACGAGGTGCTGGCGACCGCCGAGCGCGCCGGGGCCACGGTCACCAAGCCCGCGCACGACACGGCGTGGGGCGGCCGCAGCGGCTACTTCGCCGACCCCGACGGCCACCTGTGGGAGATCGCCTGGAACCCGTTCTGGCCGGTGGACGAAGCGGGAAGAGTGCAGATACCGGCGCAATAGATGTCTCCAGAGTCTCCACTGCCCTTCCCCCTGGATGGGGGAAGGGTCGGGATGGGGGTGGAAGCGTTTCAGGATGTGGCGCAGCCTGCGTGAAGCCGTCGGGCGGCGCCACCCCCATCCCCGCCCCTTCACCCATCCAGGGGGAAGGGAGAGAGCATCATCGCCCCGATCCCGAGGGAGCGGATAGCGGGGGCCGGATGTCTCGCTTTGTCTTCAGTGGATTTGTCTACGCCGGACGCCGTGCGCGCAGCGCCTGGGCGATGGTGCCGTCGTCGAGCCAGTCCAGTTCCCCGCCGACCGGGACGCCCCGCGCCAGCATGGTGACGGTGACGCCCGTGGGCGCGAGCCGTTCGGCGAGGTAGTGGGCCGTGGTCTGGCCGTCGACGGTGGCGGGCAGGGCCAGGATCACCTCGCGGACCGCGCCGTCCGAGGCGCGGCCGACCAGTTCACCCACCCGCAGCGCCTGCGGCCCCACCCCGTCCAGCGCCGACAGCAGCCCGCCGAGGACGTGGTAGCGGCCCCGGAAGGCCCCGCCCCGCTCCATGGCCCACAGCGCGCCGACCTCCTCGACCACCAGCAGCAGCGAAGCGTCGCGGTGGCCGTCGGCGCAGACGGCGCAGGGGTCCGTCGTGTCGAGCGAGCCGCAGACCGAGCAGGTCCGCACCTTGGCCTGGGCCTCGGCCAGCGCCTGGGCCAGGGGGTCGAGAAGCTGGTCGCGCCGCTTGAGCAGCGCCAGCGCCGCCCGCCGGGCCGAGCGCGGGCCCAGCCCCGGCAGCTTGGCCAGCAGGCCGATCAGGCGCTCGATCTCGGGTCCGGCGGAGGCGGCCAAGCGTCTAGAACTTCAGGCCGGGGATGTTCATGCCCGCCAGGGGACCTGCGGCCTCGCGCATCATCTCGGCCTGCTGGACCTCCAGCTTGCGCTTGGCGTCGGCGTGGGCGGCGATGAGCAGGTCGGCCAGCACCTCGCCCTCGCCGGGGGCCAGCAGGCTGTCGTCCATCTCCACGCCGGACAGTTCGCCCGACCCCTTGAGGGTGAGCCTGACCATGCCGCCGCCGCTCGTCCCCTCGACGGTCAGCTCGGCCAGCTTCGCCTGGGCGTCGGCCAGCTTCTGCTGCATGGCCTGGGCCTGCTTCATAAGGGCGCCGATGTCCTTCACGCTCTACTCCTCGTCATCTTCGGGAGGCTCCACGACGGTCGCCTCGGGAACGGCAATCTGGCGCACCTCGACAAGCTGGGCGCCGGGGAAGGCTTCCATGATGGAGCGCACGAAGGGGTCGGCCTCGATCTCGGCGCGGACCTCGCGCTGCTCGCGCTTCTCGCGCTCCCAGGCGCTCTCGGCCCCGCCGCCGCCGCCGGTGGCGACGAGCCAGGTCTGGCCGGTCCACTCCTTCAGCCGCAGCGCCAGGCGCCGGGTCAGGTCGTTGGGGGTGTTGGGCGCGGGCTCGAACTCGATGGCGCCGGGGCGGAAGCTGATCGGGCGCACGAACCGCTGCACGTCCATCAAGAGGCCCACGTCGCGGCGGGCCTGGATCAGGGTCAGCACGTCCTCGAACGAGGCGAGGGTCGGGGCGGCCTGGGGGGCGGGAGCCGGCGCCGTCATGCGGGCCTGGGCGACCGCGCCGCCCCCTCCCCCGCCGCCGCCCGTGGGCATGGGGGCGCCGCCGCCTCCGCCGCCGACGGGGTCGCCGTCGCGCAGGGCCTTCAGCGCCTCCTCCGGCCCCGGCAGGTCGGAGGCGTAGGCGAGGCGGATGATGGCCATTTCGGCGGCGGCCATGCCGTCGGGGGCGCGGCGCACCTCGTCATGGGCCTTGAGCAGCATCTGCCACAGGCGCGACAGCGTGCCCGCCGACGCCTGGGCGCCGACGCCGGCCAGCCGGGCCGCCTGCTCCTTGGGCAGGGTCAGCGCCTCCGGCCCCAGCGCCTTGGCGACGGACGAGCCGTGGCAGTGCTCCAGCAGGTCGAGCATCACCTGGGCCGGATCGGCGCCGAAGCCCCACAGCGAGCGGAAGCTGCCCAGCGCCGCCGCCGTGTCGCCGCGCATCACCTCCTCGAAGAGGCCGATGGTGGCGGCCCGGTCGGCCAGCCCCAGCATGTCGCGGACCACGGCGGCCCCGACCACCTGCCCCCGCTCGGCCTGGACGATGGCCTGGTCGAGCAGCGACAGGGCGTCGCGCACCGAGCCCTCGGCCGCGCGGGCGATGAGGGCCAGGCCGTCGGTGTCGACCTTGGCGTCCTCCTTGGCGCAGATGCCTTCGAGGTGCTTCAGCAGCACGTCGGGCTCGACGCGGCGCAGGTCGAAGCGCTGGCAGCGCGACAGGATGGTCACCGGGACCTTGCGGATCTCGGTGGTGGCGAAGATGAACTTGGCGTGGGGCGGCGGCTCCTCCAGCGTCTTCAGCAGCGCGTTGAACGCCGCCGTCGACAGCATGTGGACCTCGTCGATGACGTAGACCTTGTAGCGCGCCTCGACCGGGGCGTAGCGCACCCCGTCGAGCAGCTCGCGCATCTCGTCGACCTTGGTGCGCGAGGCGGCGTCGAGTTCCAGCACGTCCATGTGCCGGCCCTCGATGATCGCCTTGTCGTGACGGCCTTCCTCGGCCAGCTCGACGGAGGGCTGGCGGACCGTGTCGGTCTCATAGTTCAGGGCGCGGGCCAGGAGGCGCGCTGTCGTCGTCTTGCCGACGCCGCGAACGCCCGTGAGCATGAAGGCGTGGGCGATGCGGCCGGAGGCGAAGGCGTTGGTGAGCGTGCGCACCATCGCTTCCTGGCCGATCAGGTCCTCGAAGACGCGCGGCCGGTACTTGCGCGCCAGCACCGTGTAGGCGGCCGAGGGCTCGGACGGAGCGGGCGCAGGCGCGGGCGCGCCGCCGAAGATGTCGACCGTGTCGGGGTCGCGTTCCTCGGTTTGCGGTTCGAGCGTCAGGTCGTCTTCGTCGGCCATGATGAACGTGTTGTGTCCTTCGACCCGGCGCCGGCGCGCCTGTCCAGGATGACGGGATTCTGTACGGGCCCCACCCTACGTCATCCTGAGCAGCGCTCGCTAGAGCGCGTGTCGAAGGGCGCATGGCGATGCCGGGGGAAAGGTGGAGACCGGACGACGACCCGGAGCGTGACTCGTTGTGGCTGCTGCCTTCCGGCCCTGACCAGGTTGGCGAGGCGTCCGCCCGTCGCCGATCTCCGCGCCCTATATCGCTGCTTGGGGCCCGGCGCGCAAGGTGAGGTCAGCCGATGGCGCGCTTCTCGGCCGGTTCGACCCGCCCGGTGGTCTCGGCCAGCGCCAGCCAGTGGGCCGCCAGTTCGAGGTAGGCGGCCCGGACGGCGGGACTCTCGGCCTTCATCGCCAGGGCGTGGTTGTCCTCGGCCAGTTCGCGATAGCGGCGGACACGGTCGTCGGACGGCTCGTCGGCGGAAGAAGCAGCTTCATGCATGCGCGCGATTCCCTTGCACGGGTAAAGCCTCCAGAACTCAACGGGTTCCGCGCTTGCCAGCGGCCGCAACGTGGGCCACGAAGGCGGCCATGCCCCTGGACGCCTACCCGCACATCTTCGCCGGCAACCCGCTGGACCGCGCCGGGGACCGTAGAGCCGACCCCGCCTGGCTGGCCGAGAAGCTGGAGGCGGACGGCACGCTGGCCATCGCCCTGTGGAACGGCGCCCCCCTGGTCGAGCAGGGCGGCAAGGGCCCTCAGCTCGCCTACCTGCCCGGCGACCTGGCGCAGGAGCTGTCCGGCGGGCCGGAGCGGCTGCTGTTCCTGGGCCTTTGGAAGGACACGCCGGTCTTCGCCGTCGACCTGGAGGGCGGGCCGGACCCGGCCGAGGGGCCGTTGCAGGGCTTCGGGCGGTTCGAGGACCTGCGCGGGGCGGCCCTGTCCCTGCCCGCCGCCGACGCGGGGATCGCGGCCACGGCCAAGGCGATGTTCGAATGGCGCCGCAAGCACCGCCACTGCGCGGCCTGCGGCGAGCGCAGCGAGGTCGTCGACGGCGGGTGGAAGCGGGTGTGCATCGCCTGCCGCGCCGAGCATTTCCCGCGCACCGACCCGGTGGTCATCATGCTGGCCGTGCGCGGCGACAGGTGCCTGCTGGGCCGCTCGCCGCACTTTCCCAAGGGCATGTTCTCGGCCCTGGCCGGGTTCGTGGAACCCGGCGAGAGCCTGGAGGAAGCCTGCGCCCGCGAGCTGATGGAGGAAGCGGGGCTGCGCGCGACCTCCGTCCGCTACCACTCCACCCAGCCGTGGCCGTGGCCCAACTCGCTGATGATCGGCCTGATCGCAGAGGTCGAGAACGAGGACGCCGCCCCCGACCAGACCGAGCTGGAGGAGGTGCGCTGGTTCACGCGCGAGGAGACCCGGGCCCTGCTGGCGGGCGAGTTGAAGGGCGTATGGGCGCCGCCGCCGCTGGCGATCGCCCACCACCTCGTCAAGGCGTGGTCGCTAGAGTAGCGCCAGCAGCTCGCGCCCCGCCATGACGGCGAGGGCCGCGGTGCCGAGCAGGAAGACCGAGAAGCGCAGCACGACGACGTTGACGGTCGCCTGGATCAGGCTGTGGACCACCCGCAAGATGGCGTAGGCCCAGGCGAGCTGGACGTTCAGCGGGTCGGCGTGGCCGACGAGGTGGACGTAGAACACCAGCGCATAGAAGGCCGTCGGCTGTTCCAGCAGGTGGTTGTAGTTGTCGGAGATCTGCCGCACCGCCGAGGGCAGGACCTTCAGGTCCTTGGTGTGGCGCGCGTCCTGCGGGGTCAGCCCCATCCGGGACATGGCCGCCGGCCGGATGATGACCATGACCAGCGCCATGACCAGGGTCAGCGCCACGACGACCAGCACCGGCGTCAGTATCGAATGCATAGAGAAGCCTCCCCCGCTCTCTTTTGGTTAGCGGGGGAGCCTAGTGCGCAAAGCTTCGCCGTGGAAGCGCGGCGAAACCGCCCGTCTCAGGCTTGCAGAGCCATGACCGACAGCGCGGCCCAGTAGACCAGCACCAGCGTGGCGATGGAGAAGACGGCGAAGCGCAGCATGACGATGTTGACCGTCGCCTGGATCAGGCTGTGGACCACGCGCAGGCCCACATAGGCCCAGGCCAGGGCGATGGTCGTGCTGCTCTCGTTCCCGGCCAGGTAGGTGTAGAAGGCCAGGGCGTAGAAGATGGTCGGCTGCTCCATCAGGTGGTTGTAGTTGTCCGCCACCTGCCGCACCGATTGGGGCAGCTTGTCCATCGTGCCTTTGACGGCGCCGTCCTGCGGCTTGATCCCGGCCTTCTGCATGGCGGGAATACGCGTGGCGTACATCCAGGCCCACATGACGAGGGACCAGATGATGAGCGCGAGTACAGGGGTAAGGATGGTGTCCATTGCGTCGCCTCCCCAGGCGTTGTTGACCTGGGGAGGCTAAGCCCGAATCGGGCCTAGACGCGATCCCTGAACGGATCGGCCGGGAAGACGCCCAATATCTCGAACTTCTCGGAGAAAAACTTCAGCTCGTCGAAGGCCAGCGCCAGGGCGCGGTCCTCGGGGCGGCCGTCGACCTCGGCGTAGAAGAAGGTCGCCGTGAAGGCGCCGTCCTCCATGTAGCTTTCCAGCTTGGTCATGTTGACGCCGTTGGTCGCGAACCCGCCCATCGCCTTGTAGAGGGCGGCGGGCAGGTTGCGGACGCGGAACACGAAGCTCGTTATGCACTTGTCGGTGAAGGACGGGCGCGGCGGGTCCCTGTCGGCGGTCATCACCAGGAAGCGGGTGGTGTTGTGCCGCTCGTCCTCGATGTCGCGCATCAGGATGTCCAGGCCGTAGATCTCGGCCGCCAGGGCCGGCGCGATGGCCGCGCGCGTGGGGTCCGGGTGCTGGGACAGCATCCGGGCGGCCCCGGCGGTGTCGCCGACGGCCTCGGTCGAAACGCCCAGCTTCTTCAGCGAGCGGCGGCACTGGTGCAGGGCGATGGCCATCGAAGACACCGTCTTGATGTCCGACAGCCTGGCGCCCTCGTTGGCCATGAGCTGGAAGCGGATCGGCTTGAACCGCTCGCCCGCGATCTTCAGGCCCGAGGACGGCAGCAGGTGGTGGACGTCCGCCACCCGGCCCGCGATGGAGTTCTCGACCGGGATCATGCCCAGGGCGCATTCGCCGGACTTGATGGCCTCGAACGCCTCCTCGAAGGTCGGATAGGGGGCGGCTTCATGGTCGGGGAAGTGCTGGCGGCAAGCCTCGTGGCTGTTGGCGCCGGGTTCGCCCTGGAAGGCGATCTTGGGTAGCACGCTCATGGATTGGCTTTCGCGTAGGCCCGCGCCGCCTCTAGGTCGGCCGGGTTGTCGACGGATATGGGCGCGGCGTCCGCCACCGCCGCCCAGTACGAGAGGCCCATCTCCAGGCCCCGGAGCTGCTCCAGCTTCTCGCGCTTCTCCAGCGGCGAGGGCGGAGCGGTGTTAAATCGCTCCAGCGCCTCGCGGCGGTAGCCGTAGATGCCGATGTGGCGCCAGACGGGGCCGTCGCCGTAGAGGGTGGAGCGGGTGAAATAGAGCGCCCGGCCCGCGCGGGGATCGCGCATGGCCAGCACCGCCTTGACCACGTCGGGATTGGCGCGGTCGGCGGGCGAGGCTTCGGGCGCGACGACGGTGGCGATGTCGCAGGTCGGCTCGTCGCGCAGCAGGCCGGCGCAGGCCGTCAGGACGCCCGCGTCCACGAACGGCATGTCGCCCTGGAGGTTGATGACCACGTCATGGTCGCCGCCCAGCGCCTCCAGCGCCGCCAGGATGCGGTCGGAGCCGGACGGCAGGTCGGGATCGGTCAGCACGGCGGTCCCGCCCGCCGTCTCGACGGCCCAGGCGATCTCCGCATCCCCGGCCGCCACGGCCACGGGGCCGACGCCTGCGGCCTCGGCCTGCCGCATCACCCGCACGATCATGGGAAGGCCGCCGATGTCGGCCAGCGGCTTTCCGGGCAGGCGGGTGGCCGCCATGCGGGCCGGAATCAGGATGATGGGGTTCATGTCGGCGACTGCCCGGTTGCGCCTGCGGCGGTAGCGTGTAAGAGACGCCAGCGCAATATTCGGGGCGGGATTCCCCGCTGTTCCAGGGGTCTTGTAGGGCGGACATGAGCGACCTGACGTTCAACAAAGTCGCCGGCGCGGTGCTGGCCACCGGCCTGGCCATCTTCATGCTGCGGGAAGTGTCCGGCATCGTTTTCCATCACGACGAGCCCGAGAAGGCCGGCTACGCCATCACGGTGGCCGAGGCGACGGGCGGCGCCGCCGCCGGTCCCGAACTGCCGCCGGACTGGGGCGCGTTGATCCCCGTCACCAGCATAGACGCGGGCAAGGCCGTCGCCGCCAAGTGCGTGTCCTGCCACACCTTCGACGCGGGCGCCGCCAACGGCACCGGCCCGAACCTCTACGGCACCATGGGCAAGAAGCCCGGCACCCACGCGGGCTTCGCCTACTCGGCCGCCATGACCGAATACGCCAGCACCCACCCGCAATGGAGCTGGGACAACCTCAACGAATTCCTGAAGGCCCCCCAGAAGCACATTCCGGGGTCGAAGATGACCTTCGTCGGCCTGAAGAAGACCGAGGACCGGGTGGCGATGATCGCCTACCTGCACAGCCTGGGCTCGACCCTGGCCGTCCCGGCCCCGCTTCCGGCCGAAGCGCCCGCCGCTCCGGCGGAAGACGCCGCCGCCGAGGGCGAGCCGACCACGGTCGAGGCCGCTCCCGCCGCGCCGGGCGCCACGCCCGCCCCGGCCGCCCAGGAAGCCACGCGCGGCGAAACGCACTAACATCCTTCCTCCGGCATAGGGGGAAGGCATGATCTTCGAAGGCGCGGCCGCGCGCATCGCCCTGCGGGCCAAGAGCCCGCCGGGCTTCACCATCCTGGCGCTGAACCTCGTCCCGGCCGCCTGCGTCCTGCTGTTCGGCTGGAACGCGGGCGTGCTGCTGCTGCTCTACTGGGCCGAGAACGTCATCATCGGCGGCTTCAACGCCGTGAAGATGGGGCTGTCCGGCGTCGCCTGGGGGCTGGCGGGCCTGTTGATGGCGGCCGTCATGATCCCCTTCTTCATCTTCCACTACGGATTGTTCTCGTTCGTCCACGGGATGTTCGTCGTGCTGATCGGCATGGGGCCGCGCATCCTGCCGGACATGGACGCCTCTCCTTTCGGCCTTTACGAGCTGGTCATGCGCCTGGCGCGCGAGGAGCCGGGCTTCGGCCGCAGCCTGCTGGCCATACTGGCGGCCCAGGCGGTCGCCTTCCTGTTCGACTGGCTGATCCCCGGCGGGCCGAGGAAGTTCAATCCGATGGTGCAGATGCTCGCGCCCTACCCGCGCATCATCGTGCTGCACCTGACCATCATGGCCGCCGCGATCCCGGTGCTGCTGCTGGCCTCGCCCGCGTGGGCGGTGCTGGCGCTGGCGCTTCTGAAGACCGTGTTCGAGATGCGCGGCATAGACAGCCTGATCGACGAGGACGCGCGCCAGCAGGCCGACGGCTCCGTCGCCGAGCTGGAGCGCCTGCTCAAGCGGAAGGGTAGCGCGCCTTGAGCATGGCGTAGAGCGCCCTGATCCCCTGCGCTTCCGCCCCGGCCGGATGGCCGGGCCGCCCCTTGGGGTTCCAGGCGAAGACGTCGAGGTGGACCCAGGCGCCCCGCTGCGGCGCGAACCGCTGGAGGAACAGGGCCGCCGTCACCGCCCCGGCCTGCGCCCAGTTGTCGGGATCGTTCTTGACGTCGGCGATGTCGCCGTCGAGCGCCTCCTCGTACCCCGCCCACAGGGGCAGCCGCCACAGGGGATCGGAGGCCGCCGCCGAGGCCGCCGCGATCTCGCCGGCCAGGCCGTCGTCCGCCGTGAAGAAGGGGATGACCTGCGGTCCCAGCGCCACCCGCGCGGCCCCGGTCAGGGTGGCGAGGTCGATGGTCAGGTCCGGCTCCAGCTCGCCCGCGCGCGTGAGCGCATCGGCGAGGATCAGGCGCCCTTCGGCGTCGGTGTTGCCGACCTCGATGGTCAGGCCCTTGCGCGAGGCCAGCACGTCGCCGGGCCGCATGGCGTCGCCCGAGATGGCGTTCTCCGCCACCGGCAGCAGCACCGCCAGCCGCACCGGCAGCTTCGCCGCCATCACCATCCGCCCGAGCGCCAGGGCGTGGGCGGCGCCGCCCATGTCCTTCTTCATCAGCCGCATCCCGGCCGAGGGCTTGATATCGAGGCCGCCGGTGTCGAACACCACGCCCTTGCCGACGACGGCGACCAGGGGACCGGCCTCGCCCCAGGTCAGCTCGATCATGCGCGGGGCGCGGCTTTCGTGCGCCGCCCGGCCGACCGCGTGGACGGCGGGATAGCCCGCCTCCAGCAGCGCCTCGCCGGTGACGACGGAAATCTTCGCGCCATGCTGCTCGGCCACCTCGCGGGCGATGGTCTCGATCTGGAGCGGTCCCATGTCGTTGGCCGGGGTGTTGACCATGTCGCGGGCCAGGGCGCAGGCATGGGCGACGGCGCGGGCCTCGGAAAGGTCGCCCTCCGCCACCAGCCGGGGGCCGGGCTCGCGCTTCTGCCGATAGCGGTCGAAGCGGTAGCTGCCCAGCGCGAAGGCGAGAGCGGCGGCCTGGGCGTCGCCGGCCCAGCCGCGCAGGCGGTAGTCGCCCGCCGGCAGCTTTCCGGGCAGGGCGCGGAAGGTCATGGGGTCCGGTTTCTCACCCAGCCCGAACAGCACGGCGGCGAGGCGCCCGTCCTGGCCAGGGACGACCAGCGCCTGGCCCGCCTTGGCCTTGAAGTCCGACAGGGCCGCGAAGCCGCGCACGAATTCGGGCGCCTGCTCCAGCAGGCCCGGCAGGGCGCCCTGCGTGACCGCGTCGATGTCGATCACGGGGCCGTCGGAGGCGGAGATCAGGGGCTCGGTCATGGGATTATGCTTAACGATTCCTTGAGCCGGGGCGGCCACTCTGCGGGCGATAGTGACGAAAGGCCCTCGTTCCATGTGTCGCATGACGGCGCTCGCCGCAACCGTCCTGGCCCTCGCCGCCGCTCCGGCCCTGGCCGCCGCGCCGCCCGCCCAGCCGCAGGCCGCCGCCCCGGCCGGGCCGCGCAAGGCCACGCCCGAGCAGCGGACCGAGGCCCAGCGGCTGGACCCGCTCGGCCGCGCCGCCTTCTGGGCGCGGGAGGTGGAGGTGGACGGCCGCGACCTGGACGCGGGCGTGGCCCTGGCCCAGGCCCTGCGCGCCATGGGCCGCCACGACGACGCCGTCGCCGCCGCCGAGCGGGTGCTGGTGGTCGATCCCGGCCACGTCGAGGCCCTGCTGGAGGTCGCCCGCGCGCGGGTCGGCCAGAACCAGGGCTTCTACGCCATCGAGCCCGCGCGCCGGGCGCAGGCCCTGGCCCCGCGCGACTGGCGGCCCGTCTCGCTGCTGGCCATCGGTTTCGAGCAGGCCAGCCGTGACGCGGAGGCCCTGGCCGCCCACCGGCAGGCGCTGGCGCTGGCCCCCGACGAGCCCGCCGTGCTGACCAACATGGCCATGTACTACGCCGGGCACGGCGACCTGCCGCAGGCCGAGACCCTGCTGCGCCGCGCCGCCGCCCGGCCGGGCTCGACGGTGCAGATGCGCCAGAACCTGGCGCTGGTGGTCGGATTGCAGGGACGCCTGACCGAGGCCGAGGCCCTGGCCCGCCAGGACCTGCCGCCGGAAGCGGTGGCCAACAACCTCGCCTACCTGAAGGCGGCGGCCTCGGGCGTGGGATCGGAACGGTCGTGGGACGCGATGCGGGGCGCGCCGTAGCGCTCGGCTAGTTGAGCGTATCCATCACCTGGATCGCCGCCGGGCCCAGGATGACCACGAACAGGACCGGCAGGAAGAACAGGATCATCGGCACGGTCAGCTTGGCCGGCAGGGCGGCGGCCTTCTTCTCGGCCGCCGACAGGCGAAGCTCGCGGTTCTCCTTGGCCATCACCCGCAGCGCCCCGCCCAGCGGCGTGCCGTATCGTTCGGCCTGGATCATGGCGGTGGCGACGGACTTGATGCCCGGATGGTTGGTCCGCCGGGCGAGCCCCTCGTAGGCCAGCCGCCGGTCGGGCAGGTAGGACAGCTCGGCGGTGAGCAGCGACAGTTCCTCGGCCAGCTCGATGGAGGAGGAGCCGACCTCCTGGCTGACCTTCTGGATCGCCGCCTCGATGCTCATCCCCGCCTCGACGCAGATCAGCAGCAGGTCCAGCGCGTCGGGAAAGGCCGAGACGATGGACTCCCGCCGCTTCTGGGCGACGTTGGAGATGTAGACGTTGGGCGCGTAGTAGCCGAGCGTCAGCCCCGCGATCCAGGTCGCCGTCTTGGCCATCGGCGGCAGGCCGAAATCGTTGACGACATAGATGTAGAAGGCCGCCGACAGCGCCAGCACGAAGGGCGACACCAGCCGGAAGAAGTAGAACGTCGTCACCGGCCGCGGGCCGCGGAAGCCCGCCTGCGCCAGCTTGTCGACCACCTTGGGGTCTTCCAGCAACCGCGAGAGCTGGAGCTGGTCGACGATCTTCTTCAGCGGCCCCTCGTCCACCTGGCGGATGGTGCCGCTGGAGGTCTTCTGGGCCAGGGCCTCGCGCGAGCGGCGACGCAGCTCCTCGCGGCGGTTGGCGACGGACTTCAGCCGTCCCTCCAGGTTCGACTGGGTCATCATCGGCGCGGCGAGCGTGACGATGGTGGCGAAGCAGACGATGGCGACGAAGGCCATCAGCAGGTTGTCGGGGTTGGTCAGGGTCGCGGCGATGTCCATGCGGCCCCCTAGAACTTGAAGTTGATCATCTTGCGCATCACGAAGATGCCCAGCGCCATCCAGATCACGCCCCCCAGCAGCATCAGGTTGCCGCGCGGATCGGAGAACATGACGCTCATGTAGCTCGGCGAGGTGATGCTGATCAGCAGCACCACCCCAGGCGGCAGGGAGCCGATGATGAAGGACGAGGCGATGGCCTCCGACGACAGGGCCTTGATCTTCTCGCGCATCATCTTGCGGGCCCGCAGCACGGCCGACAGGTTGGCCAGCGCCTCGGCCAGGTTGCCGCCGGTCTTCTGCTGGATGGCGATGACGATGGAGAAGAAGCGCAGCTCGGGCGTGCACATGCGCTGGTACATCTTCTCCAGCGCCTGATCCATCGGCAGGCCCATGCCGATGTTCTCGACAAGGCGGCGGAACTCCCCGGCCAGCGGCTCGGGGCTCTCCCTGCCGATGATCTTCAGGCAGTCGTGGACCGGCAGGCCGGACTTGATGCCGCGCACGATGATGTCGATGGCGTCGGAGAAGGCCTCTGTGAACTTCCTGATCCGCCGCTTGGCCATGAATCCGACGATCCAGCGCGGCAGGCCGAGCCCGGCCACGAAGGCGAGCGCCATGGCGATCAGCGGCGGCTGGCCGAGCGCCAGCACCAGCGCCCCCGCCGCCGCGCCCAGCACCGCGCTGCCGATCCAGAACTGGCGCACGGTCAAGGCCAGCCCCGCCTGGTGGAGGCGCGCCTCCAGCGTCAGGGTCTGCTTCTTGGCCTGCTTCTCCTGCTCCTTGAGGGTCTTCAGGATCTGCTTGCGGCGGTTTTCCGGGGCGTTGGCGGCGCGGACCTTGGCCTGCACGGCCTCGCGCGGGCCGCCGGCGACGATCGACTGGGCGCGCTTGGAGACCTTGGCCCCCTCGCTCGGTCCGGCGAAGGCGAAGCCCAGGCCGGCGATGGTGACGAAGCCGAGGATGGCGATGAGGACGACCAGCATCGCCTACTCCGCCGCGTCGAGGGCTTCGGCCAGCTCGCGTTCGAGGCCGTAGTAGCGGGCGCGGTCCCAGAAGCGCGGCCGGGCGATGCCGGTGGAGCGGAACTTGCCCGCGACCCGGCCGTGCTCGTCCTCGCCGGTGATCTCGTAGACGAAGAGGTCCTGGGTGACGATCACGTCGCCTTCCAGGCCGACGACCTCGGTGACGTGGGTGATCCGGCGCGAGCCGTCGCGCAGGCGGGCGGCCTGGATGATGACGTCCACGGAGCCGACGATCATCTCGCGGATGGTCTTCGACGGCAGGCCGTACCCGCCCATGGTGATCATGCTCTCCAGGCGGCTGATCGCCTCGCGCGGGGAGTTGGCGTGCAGGGTGCCCATCGAGCCGTCGTGGCCGGTGTTCATGGCCTGCAGAAGGTCGAAGGCCTCGGGACCGCGCACTTCGCCGACGATGATCCGCTCGGGGCGCATCCGCAGGCAGTTCTTGACGAGGTCGCGCATCGTCACCTGCCCCTGGCCTTCCAGGTTCGGCGGACGCGTCTCCAGGCGCACCACGTGCGGCTGCTGGAGCTGAAGCTCGGCGGCGTCCTCGCACGTCACCACCCGCTCGGTCGGGTCTATGAAGGCGGTCATGGTGTTGAGCAGGGTCGTCTTGCCCGAGCCCGTGCCCCCGCTGATCAGCACGTTGCAGCGACAGGCGCCGATGACGCCGAGGACGCGCGCGCCCTCGGTGCTGATGGACCCGAAGTCCACCAGGTGCTTCATCGTCAGCTTGTCCTTCTTGAACTTGCGGATGGTCAGCGTCGGGCCGTCCAGCGCCAGCGGCGGGGCGATGACGTTGACGCGGGACCCGTCCGGCAGGCGGGCGTCGCAGATGGGCGAGCTTTCGTCCACGCGCCGGCCGACCTGCGAGACGATCCGCTGGCAGATGTTCATGAGCTGGGCGTTGTCGCGGAAGCGGACGTTGGTGAGCTGCACCTTGCCGCCGACCTCGATGAACACCCGGCCCGCGCCGTTGACCATGATGTCGGCGATCTCGTCGCGGGCCAGCAGCGGTTCGAGCGGACCATAGCCGAGGACGTCGTTGATGATGTCCTGGACCAGGTGCTCCTGCTCGGCCACCGACATCGAGACGTTCTTGATCGCCACCAGCTCGGCGACGATGTCGCGGATCTCCTCGGCGGCGCTCTTGGCGTCGAGCTGGGCGAGCTGCGACAGGTCGATGGTGTTGAGCAGGGCGTTGAAGATCGTCGTCTTCGTGGCGTGGTAGTACTCGCTCTGCTCGCGCACGATCTCGGTCGTCGGGCCCTGGGCGGCGGCGAGCTGTTCGAAGGCGGCGGTGGCCTTGGGGGCCGGGCGGCCGGAAGCGGCGGCGGGCTTTGGCGCGGCGGGCTCGACCCGTTGCGGACGCGTGGCTATGGCCGCGCCGCCGGCCGGGGCCGGGGGAGGCGCGCGCCGGGGCTCCGTCACCGTAGCCGCATCACCTGCGCGTTTGCCGAACACCTTACGCTACTTCTTTCTGAACAGGCCCGAGAGCAGGGAGGTCTTCTGCACGGGCGGGGGATCTCTGCGGCTGATGATCTGGGCCAGATGCTCCAGGCCCTCGGCGGCCTTGGACTTGGGCGCCAGCTCCAGGATCATCTGGCCGTTGTTGGCGGCCTGGCCGAACAGCTTGGGCTCGAACGGCAGGACCAGCGACGGGGTCACGCCCAGGGCCTCGCCGAAGTCCTTGACCGGAATCTCCGGGCGGCCGGGCACGCCGACCTGGTTCAGCACCAGCCGGGGCGGGGCGTCGTTCGGGCGGGCCTGGCGCACCAGATCCATCATGTTCTTGGCGTTGCGCAGGGACGCGAGGTCGGGCGTCGCCACCACCACCAGGTCGTCGGAGCCGATCAGCATCCGGCGCGTCCAGCCGCTCCAAGTGTGCGGCAGGTCGAGGACGACGTAGGGGGCGGTGTTGCGGATCTTCTGCGTCACCTCCTCGTACGCCTCGGCGCCGATGTCGTAGTCGTCGTCCAGGGTGGCCGGGGCCGCGAACAGCGACAGGCGGTCGGTGCAGCGGGCCATCATCCGGTCCATCAGCACGGGGTCGAGCCGGTCCGGCTGGCCCAGCGCGTCGGCCACGCCCTGGAGCGGGTCCTGGTTGAAGTCGAGCCCGGCGGTGCCGAACGGCAGGTCGAGGTCGACGATCACCGTCCCGGCCTGCATCCGCTCCGACAGGGCGTAGGCGAAGTTGTGGGCGATGGTCGAGGCCCCCACCCCGCCCTTGGCGCCGACGAAGGCGATCTGGCGGCCGGTGAAGGGCGCCGAGGGGTCGGCGTACAGGGTGGTGATGGCGCTGATGATCTGCAGCGGGTTCAGCGGCGGCACGAGATACTCGGACACGCCGCGCCGCATCAGCTCGCGGTAGAGGGCGATGTCGTTGGCGGCGCCGATCACCACGACCTTGGTGCCCGGGTCGCAGACCTCGGCCAGCCGGTCGAGATGGGCCAGGAGCTGCGGCGGCGAGTCGGTGCTTTCCAGCACCAGCAGCGAGGGCGTGGGCTGGTTCTGGTAGGAGTCCACAGCCGTCGCCAGCCCGCCCGCGCGGACCGTCACGGCGGCCCTGGCCATGCGCCGGTCGGCGGCGGCCCGCTCGGCCACCTCGGCCGTCTCGGGGCGGTCGCAGAAGACGTGGATGGTGATGCGCGGCACGGCGGACTCGCCCAGCGCCGCCTCGGCGTGGGCGATCATGTCGCCGACCGGGTTCGGCGGCGCGGCCTTGGGCGCGGGCTCGCCCAGGTCGGCGAAGGGGTCGAGGTCGTCGGCCGGGCGCGCGGGCGGGAAGTCCGCGAACGGGTCGTCCGCCCGCCCGGCCCCGGCGCGCGGCTCGGTCCAGGCGTCGGCGGGGGCGGGCGCGAACTCGTCGTCGGCGTCGAAGCCGAGGTCGAAGGGGTCGTGGTCTGCGGGTCTGGGGTTCATGGCCTCAGTTCACCGCCGAGGAAATGGAGCCGGCGCCGTTGGGCTCGGCTATCGCCGAGGTCGGCTGGCCGGCGCGGTACTTGCCCATCACCGTGTCGCGCCGCTGGGCGTCGGCGGGGGTCATGGCGCGCGGACCGAGCAGGTCGGCGGGGTTGGCGACCTGGGCCGCCAGGTTGGCCGCGGTCGCGCAGCCGAAGCTGTGGAAGGGCTGGTTGTCCTTGGTCATGGTCAGGCCGCCCCAGTAGGCGCCGCAGTCCGGGACCACCGCCGTGTGGCGCAGGAAGCCGACCACCACCGGACCCGCCTCGCCGGACGCCAGCCGCACCGCGCCGGCGCCCTGGGCCAGCAGATAGTCCCGCGCCTCGGCGGCGGTACGATAGCCGCCCGGACCGGGCGGGATGGTGACGACGATCTCTCCGCCCTCGGCCGAGGCCCAGCGCATGTGGAAGTCCGCGAGCGCCCTGGCCTGGGCGCCCGACAGCCCCGTCTCGTGGGCGGCGAGCCTGACCTCTTCCGGCATGCTGGCGACGTGGACCCGCTCGGCCCAGGTGTCGAGCGAGGTCCGGGCCTCGGCGACCTCGGGCTTCGATCCTCCGGCCGCCGAACAGGCGCCGAGCAGGAGGAGGACGGCGATGGAAGCGATACGTTTCATGTGGGGCTACTCGATCACGTATCCGAAGGGACCCTGGTAGGTGCGCCCGGCGATGGCCTGCGGCGGCGTCTTGACCGCCTTGTTGAGGCGGCCGAGCAGCACCGTCTCGGCGTCGCTGGCGATGCGCAGGCCGTCGGCGGGGGTCTGGAGGTCCTGCGGCGCGGTGGGATCGACGATGTAGGGCGTGACGATGACCACCAGCTCGGTCTGGCCGCTGAGGTAGTCGCGCGAGCGGAACAGCGCCCCCAGCACCGGCATGTTCATCATGCCCGGCAGGGAATCGAGGTTCTGGTTGGCCGTCTCCTGCAACAGGCCCGCCATCATCAGCGAGCCGCCCGACGGCAGCTCGACCGTGGATTCGGCCCGCCGCACCTTCAGCGCCGAGATGGTCAGGGGGGCCGAGCCTTCCGTCCCCTGCATGGTGAAGGAGCCCTGGTTGGTGAGTTCCGACACCTCCGTCGAGACCTTCATCGAGATGCGGCCGCTGCTCAGCACCACCGGCGTGAAGCCGAGGCCGACGCCGTAGGGCTTGAACTCGACCGTCACCTTGCCGGTGTTGTCCTGGCCGGTCGGCACCGGATACTCGCCGCCCGCCAGGAAGCGGGCCGACTCGCCGGACACCGCCGTCAGGGTCGGCTCGGCCAGGGTGCGCACCAGCCCCACGCGCTCGAACGCCTGGAGCGTGCCCGCGGCCTTGTTGAGGCCGGTGCTGCCCGCGCGGCCGACGCCCAGGCAGTTGGCCGGATTGGTGCGGTCCATCTCCACGCTGGAGGTGCAGGCCGTGGGCGCGGCGGCCAGCGGCACATTGGTGGTGTCGAGGTTGTAGCCGCCGGTGATGCCGCCGAGCAGCGAGCCGTTGATGCCGAAGCTGGGGTTGATCCCCAGCGAGTACTGCGGCTGCCCGGCCTGGTTCAGCACGGCGCTGAGGTTGAAGCCGAGCTGTTTGACGACGCTGCGCTGGACCTCGACGATGCGCACCTTCAGCGACACCTGGTCCTTGCCGGCCACGGACAGCATGTTCAGCACCTGCTCGGGCCGGGCGACGAAGCGGGCGGCGATCTGGGCGGCCTTGTCGGCGTCGGAAGGCGACATGACGAGGCCGGTCAGGATGACGCTGTCGTTGATCGCCTCGATCCGCACGCGCGAGCCGGGCAGGACGCGGGCGATGGTGTCCTCCAGCGCGCCGACGTCCTGGTCGACGCGGATGTCGAGCGACAGGATGCGGCGGCCTGCGCCGTCGAAGAAGACGGCGTCCGTCTGGCCCGCCGCCATGCCCAGCACATAGATGCGCCGGGGCGAGCGCAGCACCGCGTCGGCCACGGCGGGATTGGTCACCAGCACGTCGCGGGCGTCCACCGGCAGTTCGATGATGGCCGACTTGCCGCGCGGGATGGCGATGGAGCGGGCCGCCGCCCCGCCCGTCAGGTCCACCCGCACCGTCGCCGACGAGGCGGGCGCGGGGTAGGAGACGGGGACCGGCCCCCCGGCCAGGCCCACGCCCTGGGCCGAAACGGCGGGCGCCGCGGCCTGGAGGGTCGCGGCGAGGAGGATCGGGGCGAGGCGGAAAGCGCGAACTTTACTCATTGGGAGATCGTGACCTCGCTGGCCTGTCCGCCCTTGAAGACGCTGATCTTGCTGTTGCGCGCGCCGCCGCCGCTGGAGCCGCGCCCCGTTGGGCCGCCGGCGTCGGCGTAGGAGCGCAGGGCCAGCACCAGCCCGCCCCCCGAGCCCTTGGCCTGCACCTGGGCCCCGGCCAGGGCCTCGGCGTCGGCGGCGGCGATCTCCAGGGTGGCGACGGCGCCGACCAGGGTGTTGGCGTCGGCGGCGGGAGCCGAAGCCTGGTCGATGGCCAGGACCTTGACGTTGCGCAGCACGGTGCGGGTGACGGAGACGTCTTCGACCTCGCGGGTCTGGAGCACGTCCACCCGGTCGCCCGGCAGGATGAAGCCGCCGGCGGCGGTGTCGACGGAAACGGAGACGCCCATGGCCCGCATGCCGGGGCCGAGCACCACGGAGAGGAAGCCGCCCTCCCCGCCGCGCACGATCTTGCGCAGGACGATGGGCTCGCCGGTCACGATGGCCTCCTTGACGACGGCGCCTTCCAGCGACTTCACCGCGTCGCCGCCGCCGAGGGTGGCGGTGGCGGTCTGGGCGGCCTTCTGGGCCACGGCCTTGGCGCCCTTCTCGGGGACGGTCGGCGGGGCGCCGTCGGTGATGAAGGAGGCGTTCAGCGCCTCGGCGGGCCACTCCTGCCAGCCGATGTCCTCGCCGGTCAGGCGGGCGCCGGGGGCGAGGTCGCGCTTGGCGACCAGCACGCGGGCCATCGGCTTTTCGGGAGCGGCCTGGGCGACAGGCGGGGGCGCGGCCTGACCGCCCAGCATGCCGCGCATGAGGAAGGCCATGCCGATGGCGGCGACGGCTGCGATCACCAGGACTAGGACGCGGACGGGGCTCATGGCCGTGACGAAACTCCCGCTGTGCGGGCTTGAGGAGTGGACGCCGGCGGTCTCTCCGACCGCGCGCCCAATGCGATTCGCGCCGAACCCTTCTGGCGGCCTTCCAGCTTTTCCGCCCGCATGGTTAACGCGGACCTAAACCGGCGTCAGTTGGCGCCCGTGAAGGCGACCATCGGCAGGCTTTGCGGGAAGACGACCAGGGCGCCGACCGCGATGGCGACGCCGTAGGGCGCGGCCGCCCCGGTCGTGGCAAGGCGTCCGATCCAGGCGGGGCCGTTCTGGAGGATGGGCTGCAGCAGGCCCGAGCGCATCTGGAGGAGGATGAGCGCCAGCGCCCCTCCCGCCAGGCCCGTGACCAGCAGGAACGGCATGGCGGCGGGCCACCCCATCCACAGCGCCGCGGCCGCGAACAGCTTGGCGTCGCCGCCGCCGATCCAGTTGGCCGCGAACATGCCCATCGACAGCAGCAGGGCGGCGAAGCCCACGCCGGCCGAGAGCCCGATATCCTGCAGCGGGACCCCCGCCGCCAGGGCGGCCGGGAAGTAGGCCACGATCAAGGCCGCCGAAATCCAGTTGGGGATGGTGAAGCTCGTCACGTCCTTCAGCGCGGCCACGATGACCAGCGCGGGGAAGACGATCAGCAGGGCGACCTGGAGGATTTGCATGAACCGGGACGATGGCGGGTCGGGATGAACCAAACGTTGCCGTAGCCCTGAAAAGCCGAAGGGCCGCGGATCTCTCCGCGGCCCCCGAGCTTTCGCAGGCGAAACGTCGACCTACTAGGTCGGGGCGGCCGTCGCGCCGATGCCGGTGGCGGCGGCGTTGAACTTGCCGTTCAGGTTGGTGCCCAGGGTCTGGACGGCCGTGATGATGACCACGGCGATCAGGGCGACGATCAGGCCATACTCGATGGCCGTGGCGCCGGATTCATCCTTCAGGAAACGCGTGACGAACTTGGACATTGTGAGAGCTCCTTTTTCTCAGCAAGCAGGTGGTTGGCGGGATCAAGCCGAACCGGCCTGCTCGCCCCCGAAAACAAGGGCAATTTGGACGACCTCGCTTAATGGCCAGTAAACGTGCGAGTTTTTCCAAGACTTTTCTATGGTTTACTTCCATTTACTCTTTATATCGCTTAACCATGCGTTGATATTCGAGGTATCCCTCTCTTTATAGATTCCCGCGCACAGGCGCCTGCGTTCAGGCTTTCTTGAGGAATTGGCGGGACTTTGGTCACACGCCGTTAACGGGTTCCGCCATGCGCCGACTGCTTATCGCCGCCGCCTTTTTCCTCGCCGCCGGCCCCGCGCTGGCGCAGTCGATCGACGTGCCGCTCGACCAGAGCCGCCGGGTGACGCTGTCGGCGGTCGCGGCGGACATCGCCGTGGGCAACCCGGAGATCGCCGACGTCACGGTGGTGGACGGCCGCAACCTGCTGGTCACGGGCAAGGGCTTCGGGGTGACCAACATCCTCGCCCTCGACCGGGGGGGCCGGACCATCCTCGACCGCACGGTGGTGGTGTCGCCGTCGTCAGGCGGCCGGGTCTCGGTCTACCGGGGGCCGAACGTGCAGGACTTCACCTGCGCCGGGTCGGTCTGCCAGCGCGCGGCGCCGTCCGCGCAGGGCGCGCCTTAAACGTCCGATTAGGGACGCGGCGTTATGGTCTCCCCATGAAGTCGGGCGCTTCCAGGTTGATGAGCCGGTCCATCCGGCGCGCGAACGCGTCGCTGCGTCGTTTTGGCGCTGCCGACGGCGGCGCGACTGCGGTCGAATTCTCGCTGATCGCGATCCCGTTCTTCACTCTGCTTTTCGCAATACTCGAATTGGGCCTCGTGTTCTTCGTCTCCACGACGCTGGAGAACGCCACCGACGCCGCCGCCCGCCAGATACGCACCGGCGAAGTCCAGGCGGCCGGCGGCACGGCGGCGGCCTTCAAGACCGCCATCTGCAAGAACATGGTCATAGGCAACTGCGCCGCCAACCTGAAGGTGGACGTGAAGAACTTCTCGGAGTTCGCCAACATCAACACCACCCAGCCGCTCAAGGACCTCGACGCGAAGGACCCGAAGAAGGGCAAGGTCCTCGACGAGAAGGCGCTGAAGTGGGAGCCGGGCGGGCCGGAGAGCATCGTGCTGGTGCGGGCCTACTACGAGTGGACCCTGATCACGCCGCTGATGAACAAGGCGCTGCAGAACCTGGCCAACGGCAAGCGGCTGATCACGGCGACGACCACCTTCCAGAACGAGCCCTACGAGCAATGAGCGGCTTTTTCACCCGCTTCCGTCGCGACCGGCGCGGCGTCTCGGCCGTGGAGTTCGCGCTGATCGCGCCGATCCTGATCACCTTCTATTTCGCGCTCGCGGAACTGACCCAGGCGATGATGGCCGACCGGCGGGCGGGCCACGCGGCCTCGGCGGTGGGCGACCTGGTGGCGCAGCACAACTCCATCACCAGCCGCAACCTCGACGGGATATTCATCATCGCCGACAAGATCATCGAGCCCTTCCCCGTCGACACCCTGAAGATCCGCGTCTCCAGCGTCTCGCAGAGCACCGCCGGGGTGAAGAAGCTGGAGTGGAGCTACGCCAACAAGCGCCAGACCAAGCTCACCAAGATCCCCACCTTGCCCACGGGCCTGCTCGGGGACGGCCAGAGCGTGATCGTGGCGGAGGCCAGCTACACCTACGACTCCCCGCTCGACTACGTGCTGCAGGACGGCGTGCAGTTGAGCAAGACCTACTACCTGCGGCCTCGCAAGACCGACAAGATCAAGCTCGACTGACGGCCCGCGCCAGCCGCTGGATCAGCGGGTCGGCCGGGACCTCCGCTCCGTCCAGCCGCACGACCGGCCGCACGCCGACCAGGCTGCTGGTCAGGAAGACGGCCGCCCCGTCCAGGGCCGCGCGGGGAGCGCGGACCTCGGCGGCCTCGATCCCCAGCCCGGCGGCGGCGGCCAGCACCTCGGCCCGCATGATCCCGTCCAGCACGCCACATTCGAGCGCGGGGGTCAGGAGCCTCCCCTCCGCGATCCAGAAGACGTTGGCGGCGGCGGCGCAGGCGACCTCGCCCGCGTTGTTCAGCATCAGCGCCTCGTCGCCGTTGGCGTCCGCGCGGGCCAGCACATTGTCGAGGTAGGAGAGGGTCTTCAGCCACGAGGCGGGCGAGCCCTCGTTGCGGCGGACAGTGCTGGTGACGAGCGCCGCCGGCCCCGGCAGCGGCGCGGGCGCGGCGGTGGCGAACAGGCGCGTCGCGGGGGCGGCGGGCCGGTCGAGGCCCCGCCCCCCCGACCCGGCGGTGAGGGTCAGGCGCACGGCGGCGCGGCCCTGGACCGTCGCGGCGGCGGCCTCGCACAACGACCGCGCTTGCGCCTCCACGGGCGAAGGCAGGCGCAGGGCGCGGCAACCGCGCGCGAGACGGGCGAAGTGGGCTTCGAACAGCGCCAGCGCGCCGTCCGTGGCCAGCATCGTCTCGAACAGCCCGTCGCCGAGCAGCAGCCCACGGTCGTCGTGCGGAATCATGGCGGGCTCTCCGTCAGGGCGCGGGCCAGGGCCGCGATCTTGGCTTGCGTCTCGCGGCGTTCGGACGCGGGGTCGCTGTCGGCGACGATCCCCGCCCCGGCGCGGGCCTCGAAGCGCCAGCCGCGCTCGTCCTCCACCAGACCCACGGTGCGGATCAGGACGCTGGAATCGAAACCGCCGTCCGCCCCGGCCCAGAACATCGAGCCGCAGTAGGGGCCGCGCGGCGGCTCCAGCCCGGCGATGACCTTCATGGCCTGGACCTTCGGCGCGCCGGTGATCGAGCCCGGCGGGAAGGCGGCGCGCAGCAGGTCCGCCGCGCCCATCCCCTCCCCCAGCCGCCCGGTGACGGTGGAGACGAGGTGGTGGACGTTGGGAAAGCTCTCGACGCGGAACAGGTCCGGCGCCGCCACCGTCCCGGCGGGGCAGACGCGCGACAGGTCGTTGCGCATCAGGTCGACGATCATCAGGTTCTCGGCCCGGTCCTTGGGACTGGCGGCCAGCTCGGCGGCGAGACGGGCGTCCTCGGCTCCAACCCCGCGCGGGCGGGTGCCCTTGATGGGCCGCGTCTCGACCACGCCGCCGGAGATGCTGACGAACCGCTCGGGGGAGTTGGACACCACCGCGCGGCCCGGCAGGCGCAGGTAGGCGGCGAAGGGCGCCGGGCTCTGGGCCAGCAGCCGGGCCAGCAGGTCGAACGGCCGGGCGCCGGGCGCGAGCCGTCCCGTCCAGGCCCTCGCGATGTTGGCCTGGAAGATCTCCCCCGCCTCGATCCGCGCCATCACCTCGGCGACGGCGGCCTCGTAGGCTTCGGCGGAGGTGGCGGTCAGGCCGTCCGAGAGGACGCCGGGGAAGGCCGGAGGCGCCGGCGCGTCCAGCCAGTCCGCCGCCTCGCCCACCGCCACGACCTCGCGCCGCTCGTGGTCGAAGGCCAGCAGCGAGGCGTAGCGGGCCGCGGCGAGATCGGGCCAGTCCGGGTGGCGGGCAAGGCCGATGGGCTCCACCCGGTCGCCCAGCTCATAGGCCGCCAGCCCCGCGACGCCGCCCTGGAACGGCGGCCCGTCGGGATCGCGCGGGGCGGCCCCGCCGATCAGGTCGGCCAGCGCGGCGAAGGGCTCGCCCTCGCCCAGCAGGACCTCGGGCGCGCGCAGGACGTAGGACCACCGCGCGCGGCGCCCTTCCCCGCCCGACAGGAAGGCGCAGGCCCACGGCTCGTCGGCGAAGGCCGCAAGGACGGCCGCCGGCTCTCGCCAGGCAAGCTTGCGAAGTCTGGTCGCGCGCATGGCCGCGCAGATAGCACCTCAGAGGCGTCCGCCGCCACGCACGAAGAACATGCCCGCCAGGCCCGCCGTCATCAGGCCGGCGATGGGGACGAACCCGGCCTGCTGCGTGCCGAACACCGCCGTCGCCAATCCGACCAGCAGCGAGCCCAGCCACATGGTCACCGTCCCCGACAGGGAATAGAGGCCGAAGTAGGAGGCCATCCGCTCGGGCGGGGCCAGCCGCGTCAGCAGCACGCGGCTGGAGGCGTAGGAGCCGGTGACGAAGACCGCCACGCCGAAGCCGATGACGAGGTAGACAACCTCCGGCAGGGTGCGGAACATCGGCCCGTCCCACAGCGGCGCGTGGGCCGCCGGGTCGTAGGCCCAGAAGAAGAACAGCTTCTCGCGCCCCATGCCGAGCTGGCCGACGAGGCAGGCGAGCGCGCCGAAGATCTCGATCTGCACCGCGCGCTTCGGCCCCAGCGTGGAGTCCAGCCACGCCGCCAGGAAGCCGCCGCCGACCGCGAAGACGGAAAGGCCGATGCCGAAGGCCAGCATCTCCAGGACGCCCCACTCCATGACGCCCGCCGCATAGACGCCGCCGAACAGCAGGAGCGCCGTCATGCCGTCGGTGTAGAGCATCCGCGAGCCGAGGTAGACGGCCATGTCGCGGTGGTCCTTCAGGCTGATCACCGTGACCGCCAGCCCGCCGCAACCGCGCCTCAGCCCCTCCAGCAGCCGCACGCCCGTCCGCTCGGCGTCGGCGGTGAACAGGAACATCGGGATGGAGCCCAGCAGCATCGCCACGGCGACGATGGGGCCGACGATGCGGTCGGGTTCGTGCTGCGCCGGATCGAGGCCGAACAGCGGGGCGGCGGGGATAAGTCCCCAGTCCACGTTCCCCGGCAGGGCGAAGGCCCACAGCACGAAGACCAGCATCACGACCGACAGGGCGTTGGCCAGCGACAGGGCCAGCCCCGAGGCATGCGGCGCGGCCTGCGGCCCGGCGGCCCTGGTCAGCAGCGAGTTGTGCAGCAGCTCGTTCCAGGCCAGCAGGATGCCGACCGCCGCCAGGATCACCGCCGTCGCCGTGACCGACAGGCCCGAGCCGTCGGGTCTGGCCCACCACAGGGCGGCGGTCAGCGGGATGGTCAGGCCCACGAGGCCCAGCAGCAGCGGCTTCCTCGCCCCCAGGCTGTCGATTGACGAGCCGAGGATGGGCGCGGTGAAGGCGGCGATCAGGCCGTAGACCAGCCCGATGTTGGCGACCAGCGCCTGTCCCCGGACCGGATCGCCGACCACCACCTTCGCGAAGTACGGACTGAAGATATAGATGGTGACGAGGATGACGTAGGGGTCCCGCGCGCCCTGGAACAACGCCCAGCTTACCGCCCCCTTCGAGAGCTTGCCCCCAGCCTTGTCCATGCGTCCTCCCGTTGCAGGGACGGTGGACGGCGGGCCCGGGTTTGTCACCCGGCTTTCGCGCTCACGCCAAGGTGAACGAACCCATCCTGGGGGATAGCGGGTTCTAGGGATGCGGATGGAGGTCAAACATCCCAGGCGCGCCCGTCGCCCGACCGCCAGTTCCGGCGGCGGGCGCGCATCCCCTACTCGATGATGCGGTTCTCGATGGCGGCGCGCGCCGCGTCGTCCACGCCCAGCTCGCGTTCGAGATAGGCGTCGAGGGAGCCGTGGCGGGCCTTGATCGCCGCGAACGCCTTTTCCAGGTAGCGGACCTCCACGCCCAGCGCGGCGCGGATGGCCTCGGTGGTGGGGCGGCGGCCGGTCAGTTCCTCCATCACCCTGGCCATCACCGGGCCGCGCCGCTCGAACCGGCCCTCGTCGTTGGTCAGCAGGAAGTCGTGGACGATGTCGTCGTCCGAAACCCCCGCCAGGTGGTGGGTCAGCGCCGCCAGGATGCCGGTGCGGTCCTTGCCCGCCGCGCAGTGGATCAGCACCGGACCGTCCGCCTGGGCCAGCGCCCGGAAATAGCGGGAATAGAGATCGACGTGGCGCGGCACGAACGGGGCCTCGTCGTAGTAGCCGACCATGTAGTCCTGGAAGGCCGTGACGCTGAGGTCGCTGTCCTTGATGAACAGATGCCAGGGATCGTCGTCGACCTTGCCGATGTCGTTGTCGATCACAGCGGCGGCGAAGTTGTCCCAGCGGCGGCAGGGGTCGCGCTCGCGCTCGTTGGGGCGGCGCAGGTCGACGATGACGGCCAGGCCCATGTCGGCGATGGCGGCCAGGTCGGCGTCGGTGGCGTTGCCGTGGTGGGCCGAGCGGTACAGGCGGCCGGTGCGGAGCTTGCGTCCGCGCGCGGCGTAACCGCCGAAATCGCGGAAGTTCTCGACGCCTTCGAGGGGGAGGATACGGGTCATGGGCCCTCTCCTATCCGGGCGCGGCGACGAAATCGAGACGGCTGGACGCCGCGCATTACCCAAGGCAGGTTCCGCTCCATGTCGGACCCTCACAAGTCGGTGCTCATCGCCTACGAGGCCATGGGCTTTTGCAACCCGCTGTCGCCCGCGACGCTCGACCGCGCGCTGGCCTGGGCGCGGCTGGCGCCGGGGATGCGCACGCTCGACCTCGGCTGCGGCAACGCGGCGATGTCGCGCCACCTGGCCGAGCGCTATGGCCTGACCATCGACGCGCTGGAGCGGTCGCAGGCGGTCAGCGCCATCGCCCGCCGACGGCTGGACGGGGTGAAGGGCGTGACGCTGCACACCGCCGAATCCCGCGACTTCCTCAAGGACGCGCAGCCCTACGACTTCATCGCCTGCGTCGGCGCCAGCGCCGTGGTCCCCGGCCCGCCGGAGCCGGAGGCGGTGATGGCGGCGCTGAAGCCGCACGTGAAGCCCGGCGGCCTGGTCCTGTGGTCGGACCCCTACTGGAAGGCCGACCCGGACCCCGCGTTCGTCGCCATGCTCGGCCCCTACGCCGCCTACAAGACCCACGCGGGCAACATCGAGGCGGGGGAGAAGGCGGGGCTGAAGCTGATCTACGCCGGGTCCAGCCCGGCCGAGGAATGGGACGACTGCTCCTTCTCGATGTACGCGGCGGCCCAGAACTGGCTGGGCGACAACCCCGACGATCCGCAGGCGGCCGACGTGCGCGGCCGGGTGGAGATGCAGCGCATGGCCTATATGACCTTCGGGCGGGATACGCTGGGGTTCGGGCTGTACCTGTTCCGGGCCTAGCGGAACGGCGGCTCGTCGAAGGCCCGCAGCTTGCGCGAATGCAGCCGCGTCCCGGAGCGGCGCATCTCGTCCACCGCCGCCAGCCCGATCATCAGGTGCTGGGATATCGCCCGCTCGTAGAAGCGGTTGGCCTGCCCCGGCAGCTTGATCTCGCCGTGCAGCGGCTTGTCCGACACGCACAGCAAGGTCCCGTACGGCACCCGGAAGCGGTAGCCCTGCGCGGCGATGGTCGCTGACTCCATGTCGATCGCCACCGCCCGGCTCTGGTTGAAGCGCAGGGCGCTCAGCGTGAAGCGTAGCTCCCAGTTGCGGTCGTCGGTCGTGACCACCGTGCCGGTGCGCAGGCGCCGCTTCAGGTCCTCCCCCGCCTCGCCCGTCACGGTCTCGGCG
>CAZOHI010000030.1:0-41386 GCA_964579695.1 uncultured Caulobacter sp.
GCATGAGATCGGCCGCGAGCCGACACCGGAAGAGCTGGCCGAGAAGCTGGCCATGCCGCTGGAGAAGGTGCGCAAGGTCCTGAAGATCGCCAAGGAGCCGATCTCCCTCGAAACGCCCATCGGCGACGAGGAAGACAGCCACCTGGGCGACTTCATCGAGGACAAGAACGCCGTCCTGCCCATCGACGCGGCCATCCAGAGCAATCTTCGCGAGACGACGACGCGGGTGCTCGCCTCGTTGACCCCCCGCGAGGAGCGCGTCCTGCGGATGCGCTTCGGCATCGGCATGAACACCGACCACACGCTGGAAGAAGTCGGCCAGCAGTTCAGCGTCACCCGCGAACGCATCCGCCAGATCGAGGCCAAGGCGCTGCGCAAGCTCAAGCACCCCTCCCGGTCGCGCAAGCTGCGCAGCTTCCTCGACAGCTGAGCCGGGATCACGCTAGACAATGCGAAGGGGCGGCTCTCGCGGGCCGCCCTTTTTCGTCTGCCGGTGGTCATGCCTCCATACCGACTCGTCATCTTCGACTTCGACGGCACCCTCGCCGACTCGTTGCCCTGGTTCCGCTCGGTCTTCGCGCAGGTGGCCCGGCGCTTCCGCCTGCCTGAGCTGCCGCCCGAGGAGTTCGAGGCCATGCGCTCGCTCAGCGGGCGCGAGGTGATGAAGCGGCTGAAGGTGCCCGCCTGGAAGCTGCCCGGCATGGTCCGTCATATGCGGGCGATGAAGCTGGCGGCGGCCTCGTCCACGCCCCTGTTTCCCGGCGCGCGGCGGCTGCTGGCCGACCTGCGGGAGGCGGGGGTGATGGTGGCGGTGGTCTCGTCCGACAGCGAGGCCTCCGTGCGCGCCGTGCTGGGGCCGCAGACGGCGGCCCTGGTCGAGCACTTCGACTGCGGCGCGGCGGCGTTCGGCAAGGCGTCCAAGTTCCGCCGGATGCTCCGGCGCGTGGGGGTCAGGCAGGGCGAGGCCCTGTCCGTCGGGGACGAGGTCCGCGACATGGAGGCCGCCCGGCTGGCGGGCATCGCCTTCGGGGCGGTGGCCTGGGGCTACACCTATCCCCAGGCGCTGGCCGACAAGTCGCCGGACCACATGTTCGCGACCTTCGCCGAGATGGGATCTCTGCTGCTCGGCCGGCCGTGGGACGCGGGCGAAGCCTGATCTTCCCCATCTTTGACCGCCGCCTGCGCGCCTTGGCGCAGCAGTCTGTCGAGGGCGCGTCGGAATACTTCGACGAGGCCTGCGAGGTGGCGGCTGCCTGAGAACATGCAAGACAGTCTTCGGTCGCGAGCCCGCCCGCGCGGGCGATCGGAGTTACAGTAGAGGACGATTTCGGGTCCTTCTGGTCTTTCGGCTATGCCGTCTAACCGGCGCGGGTTCCTGCCCCGAAAGGAGTCGCAGGCCGCTTTCTTCGTCTTTACGGCATGATAAAAGTTACTGGATACGCATTTTTTGTTGACGATTTTGTTCTCTTAAGTCGTCTTGTGCGCGCCGCACCCCGCTAATCACCTGGAGGACCTCCGTGGCTGAAGATACCGATCGTTTCCGTGACGTCGTGGCCGATGTCGCCGCTGCGTATTTCTCGAATGCTAATGTCAGCGCGGGCGATATCCCCGGCGTCATCCAGCAGATCGCCGCCAGCCTCGCGGCCGTCGGCAGCGGCGCCGCGCCCGCTGCGCCTCAGGAAGAGCGCGTGAAGCTCACCTCGGCCCAGATCAAGAAGTCGATCACGCCGGACAAGCTGATCAGCTTCGAAGACCAGAAGGGCTACAAGACCCTGCGCCGCCACCTGGCGAGCCGTGGCCTGTCGCCCGAGCAGTACCGCGAGAAGTGGGGCCTGCCGAAGGACTATCCGCTGGTCGCGCCGAACTACAGCGCCGCCCGCTCGAACCTGGCCAAGAGCATGGGCCTGGGCCAGGGCCGCGCCGCCGCCAAGCCGGCCGCGGCTCCTGCCGCTTCCGCCGCCCCCAAGGCTGCGAAGGCCGCCAAGCCCGCGAAGGCTCCCAAGGCCCCCAAGGCTGCGAAGCCGGCCAAGGCCGCCAAGCCCGCCGCGGCCCCTGACGGCGCCGTCAAGCGCGGCCGTGGCCGTCCGAAGAAGGCCGCTGCGGCTCCCGCCGCCAGCTAAGTCTTGAAGATCGGGCCGTCGCCTCCGGGCGGCGGCCCAACTCTTGTGCTCCTAGTCCTGTTGCTCGGCCCTGCGGCCCAGCGGGACAAGCGCCACCAGGCTGATCACGGCCGCCGTGGCGAGGTATAGGCCGACCGGAACCAGCCCGCCTTTCTGGGCTAGACTGGCGGCGATCATGGGCGCCAAGCCTCCGCCCAGTATTCCCCCGGCATTGAAGGCGACCGAGACTCCGGTGTAGCGCACCCGGGCCGGGAACAGCGCCGGCAGGAAGGCCCCCAGCGGGCCGTAGACCAGTCCCATCAGGAACAGCGCCAGCGACAGGAAGGCCCAGATCGCCCACAGCGATCCCGAGCCCATCATCGGGGCCAGCAGGAAGCCCGCGCCGATGGTCAGCACGCAGCCCGTCATCAGCACCCGGCGCGGCGTCGCGGCGTCCGACCAGTATCCGGCCACGATGATCCCCGCCGCCATGAAGCCGATGGCCCCGAGTTGCACGCCCAGGAAGGTCTCGCGGTCGTATCCGAGGGTCTGGACGCCGTATCCCAGCGCGAAAGCTGTCGTCAGGTAGAAGATGGCGAAGCAGGCCACGACGGCGAAGGTGCCGCCGATGGTCTGCAGCGGATAGCGGGTGAGGACGTCGGCCAGCGGGACCTTGGCGGGCGGCGCTTCCTCCATCGCTTTCGAGAAGGCGGGCGTCTCGGTCAGCTTCAGCCGCACCCACAGGCCCACGCCGACCAGCACGATGCTGGCCAGGAACGGCAGGCGCCAGCCCCAGGTCTCGAACTGCTCGCTGGTCAAGGTCGCGCCCAGCAGCAGGAAGACGCCGTTGGAGGCCAGGAAGCCCACCGGCGCGCCGAGCTGCGGGAACATGCCGAACCGCGCCCGCCAGCCCGGCGGGGCGTTCTCCACCGCCAGCAGGGCCGCGCCGCCCCATTCGCCGCCCAGGCCGAATCCCTGGCCGAACCTGAGGACGCAGAGCGCGAAGGGCGCCAGCCATCCCGCCATCTCGTAGGTAGGCAAGAGGGCGATGGCGACGGTCGATCCGCCCATCAGCAGCAGCGAGGCCACCAGCGTCGACTTGCGCCCGATCCGGTCGCCGAAGTGGCCGAACACACTGGCCCCCAGCGGCCGGGCGAAAAAGGCGATGGCGAAGGTGGCGTAGGCGCTCATCAGTTGCGCCGACGGCGACACCGACGGGAAGAACAGCTTGCCGAACACCAGCGAGGCGGCGGTGGCGTAGATGTAGAAGTCGTAGAACTCGACCGCCGTGCCCACCAGGCTGGCGGCGAGGATGCGGCGCGTCGACGGCGCCGCCGCTGTTTGGTCTGTCATGTCCGCCCCCGGAAAAATGTGGCCGATCAGGCCGTGAGTCTCGCCCGCTCTGGAAGGGGCGGATCGACCGTCACCCGCCGCATGTGACGCCGCTGGCCCGGATAGTCGTTCAGCGCGAAATGCCAGACCGACCGATTGTCCCAGAAGGCCACCGACCCTTTCCGCCAGGAAAAGCGGCAGGTGAAGGCCTCATGGCGCGAATGGTCGAACAGGAAGTTCAGCAGCGGCTTGGACTCCCGCCGCGACCAGCCCTCGATCCGCATCGTGAAGGCCGGGTTGACGTACAGCGCCTTGCGCCCCGTCTCCGGGTGGACCAGCACCATCGGATGGGTGAACTCGCCCGCCAGCCCCTCGGCGTCGGCGACCTGCATGGACTTGCGCGACTGGGCCGAGTGGCCCTGCGCCGAGTATTCGCGGCCCGCCGAATGGACGGCGTTCAACCCCTCCAAGGTCGCCTTCAGGCCCGGCGACAGGGCGTCGTAGGCGGCGGCCTGGCTGGCGAACAGGGTGTCGCCGCCCCATTCGGGGACCTCGACCGCATAGAGGATCGAGCCGATGGACGGCCGCTCCAGGAAGCTCATGTCGGAATGCCAGCCGCCGCCGAAGTTCACCTTGTCCTCCGGCTCCTTGACGATCTCCATCACCTCGGGATGGCCCGCCATGCCGCTGACGTAGGGGTGGACGTTCAGCGGCCCGAACCGGGCGCCGAAGCGGACCTGCGCCTCGGGCGTGAGGTCCTGGTCGCGGAAGAAGATGACCTGATGCTCGATCAGGGCCGCGCGGATGGCCGCGACGGTCTCGTCGGAAAGCGCGCCCGAAAGGTCGACGCCGGAAAGCTCGGCGCCCAGCGCGCCCGCGATGCGGCGGACCTTCGGTTCGGACGTGGACATGGCGGCGGCTCCGTAGGGGGGAGGGAAGGATCGCCCCAAGCTCGCCCGCGCGCAACTACCGCCAGCCGTAGTTGAAGCTGACGCTGATGCGGTCGGCCTTGGCGGCGTTGGCCGGGACCTCGTGGCGCAGGAAGCTTTCCCACATCAGCAGGGTCCCCGGCTCCGGCGCGACGTAGACGAAGCTGCGCGCGTCCTCCGGCGCGTCCTCGGCTCTGGGCGGGGCGGCCATCATCATGGGCAGGCGCGGGTCCTCCAGCTTCAGGGCCGAGGCGCCGCGCGGCACGGCGACGTAGTAGGTCCCCGACAGCACGCTGTGCGGGTGGATATGGCCGCTGTGCGACCCGCCGGGCCTCAGGATGTTCACCCACAGGCTGTCGAGGACCAGCCTGCCCCCGCCGAGGTCCAGGCAAAGGTCCTTCGAAAACTGCGCGGCGTGCCTGTCGAGCTGCTTCTTCAGGTCGGCGAAGACGCTCATCCGGCGCGGCAGGTCGTCCAGCGAGGCATAGGAGGTGTAGCCGCGATAGCCGTGCTCGCGCGACCAGGCCCGCCCGGCCCGGTCCTCCTCGGCCAGCATCCGGCAGGCGTCCTCCAGCTCGCCGTTCAGCGCGCCGGACAGGCTCGCCTCATAGAGCCGGGTGACGAAGAGTTCGCGCGTGGGCATAGGCGAATCCTTTGGGAAGACCCCTTTCCGCGTCGCCGCTTAGCGGCGATAACCGGCTCGAACAAGTGTTGGGAGAGACAGGCCATGAAGGCAGCCGTGCTGCGCGAGGTGGGCAAGCCGCTTCAGATCGAGGACGTCCAGATCAGCAAGCCCGGCCCGCACGAGGTGCTGATCCGCACGAAGGCCGCCGGCGTCTGCCACTCGGACCTGCACTTCGTGGAGGGCCTCTACCCCCATCCCCTCCCTGCGGTGCTGGGCCACGAGAGCGCCGGGATCGTCGAGGCGATCGGTTCGGAAGTGCGCACGGTGAAGGTCGGCGACCACGTCATCACCTGCCTCAACCCCTTCTGCGGCCATTGCGAGCACTGCGTGACCGGGCGCCTGAACCTCTGCGTCAGCCCCGAGACGCGCCGCGACAAGAAGGCCGAGCCGCGCCTGTTTCGCGAGGACGCCAGCGAGGGA
This sequence comes from uncultured Caulobacter sp., assembly GCA_964579695.1. GTDB lineage: Bacteria > Pseudomonadota > Alphaproteobacteria > Caulobacterales > Caulobacteraceae > Caulobacter. The sequence goes on from CAZOHI010000030.1 coordinate 5,466, forward strand.
CGGGTCAACCAGTTCCTGAACCTGTCGTCCTTCGCCGAGATGATGCTGGTCCACGAGCACGCCTGCACGGCCATCCGCAAGGACATGCCGTTCGACGTCGCGGCCCTGATCGGCTGTTCGGTGACGACCGGCGTGGGCGCGGTCATCCACACCTCCAACGTCCGTCCGGGCGAGACGGTGGCCGTGATCGGCTGCGGCGGGGTGGGCCTGGCGGCCGTCAACGGCGCGGCCATCGCGGGCGCCGGGCGGATCATCGCCATCGACCGCGTTCGGTCGAAGCTGGAACTGGCCAAGGAATTCGGCGCGACCGACGTCATCGACGCCTCGGACGGCGATGTGGTCAAGCAGGTGCAGGAACTGACCGGCGGCGGCGTCCACCACTCCTTCGAGGCCATCGGCCTGAAGGCCACCGCCGAACAGTCCTTCCGCATGCTGCGCCGGGGCGGCACGGCCAACGTCATCGGCATGATCCCCGTGGGGACGATGATCGAGTTGCACGGCCCCGACTTCCTCGGCGAGAAGAAGATCCAGGGCAGCTTCATGGGCTCCAACCGCTTCCCGGTCGACATGCCGCGCTTCGTGGACTTCTACATGTCCGGCAAGCTGAAGCTCGACAGCATGATCTCGCGCCGCCTGAAGCTGGAGCAGGTCAACGAAGCCTTCGACGAACTGCGGCGCGGCGAACTCGCCCGCTCGGTCATCGTCTTCGACTAAATTAAAGTCGTCATCCCGGCCGTAGCGAAGCGGAGAGCCGGGGCCCAGAGGCCGTGCGCACCGCCCCTGGGTCCCGGATCGGCTCCGCCGTCCGGGATGACGACTAGATTACCGGCAGTAGCGGCGGTAGCCGTCGTTGCCGAGGTAGGTTCCGCTGGACGGGTCGAACGAGCGGTAGCGGCGCTGGCATGAGGCGATCCACGAACGGTCGCCCCTGCGGCTGTCGTAATAGGTCCGGTCGTTCTGCGAGCCGATGACGGCCGCGCCCAGGGCGAAACCCAGGATGCCGGCCGCCAGGGCCACGCCCGCGTCGTTGTCGCGGCGATCGCGGCGTTCACGGTAGTAGCGACCGTCTCGCCACTCGTAGCGCTGATTGTAGCGGCGCTCATAGCGCATCCGCTCGCGGCATTCGCGCGGGCGTTCGCCCCGGTAGCAGCCGCGAGACTGCACATCGACGCGATAGGCTTCGCCCTTCGTGGCGAGCGCCTTCTCGAAGCCTGGGGGCAGCGCCAGGGCGGGGCCCGCCACGCCGCTGGTCATGGTGATGGCGGCGACCGCCATCGTCAGTGTCTTGCGCATGATCCTTGCGTCCTTCTGCGATCCCTCGCAGGCTCAAACGCCCCAGGCTCGCGCCGGTTCGACTTTAGCGGACGGTCTTGCGCAGGCCCGCGTCGCCCGCCTTGGCCTCCAGGCTGGCCTGGGCGAGCTTGGGCGCGCCTTCGCCGTCTCCTCGGGCGGAGCCGCCCAGCAGCGCGTCGATGCGCGATTTCTGCGCCCGGAAGGCGGCCAGTTCGGAGCCGGCCAGGACGGTCCCGGAGGGGATCTTCGCGCCGATCGGGTTGACCCGCGCGCCCTTCAGCCAGACCTCGTAGTGCAGGTGCGGGCCGGTCGAGCGGCCGGTGGTGCCGACATAGCCGATCACCTGGCCCTGGCTGACCCGGGTCCCGGCGCGGACGCCCTTGCCGAAACGCGACATGTGGGCGTAGCCGGTCTCCCAGCCGCCCTGGTGGCGCACGCGCACCCAGTTGCCGTAGCCGCCCCAGCGCCTGGCCTCGACGATCACGCCGTCGCCGGCCGCCAGGATCGGCGTGCCGGACCCGGCCCCGAAGTCGATGCCCTGGTGCATGCGGTTGTAGCCCAGGATCGGGTGGCGGCGCAGGCCGTAGCTGCTCGTCACCCGCGCCCCGTCGATGGGGGTGCGCAGCAGGAAGCCTTTGATGTTCTTGCCGGTCTCGTCGAAGAATTGCGCCTTCCCGTCGCCGCGCTCGAAGCGGTAGAAGCGGGTCTTCTTCCCCTTGGCCTCGATCTCGGCATAGAGCAGGTCGCCCGCCGCGATGGTGCGGCCGCTCTCGGTGACCTTGCGGTCGAAGACGAGGCTGAACTCGTCGCCCGCCTTGATGTCGCGGGAGAAGTCGAGGCGGTGGGAGAACAGCTTGACCACTTCGGCGGTCACGGCGGGCGTGGCGCCCGCGCGGGCGGCGCTCTCGTAGAGCGAGCCGTGCATCTGGCCTTGGGCGACCGTGGTCTCCTCGCTGACCTTCTCCTCCATCTCGCGCAGGCGCAGGGCGCCGTCGAAGGTGCGCGACAGGGTGATGGCGCTGGCCGGGCCGGTGCGCATCGACAGGCCGATCAGCCGGGCGGGGCCGCGGCGGCCGCGCGGCTGGGCGACGGCGGCGTCGAAGGCCATGCCCGCCTTGATGTTCACGGTGTCGATGGCGGAGGCGAGCGTGCGGACGGCGGTCTGCGCATCCTCGGGCGCGACGCCGGCCCGCTGGACGGCGGCCTGCAGGGTCTCGCCGGGGCGGACCTGGACGGGGATGTTCTCGGGGCGGGCGAAGCCGGGCTGGGCCTCGGCCTGGGCGAAGGCCTGGTGCTGGAGCGCGGCGAAGGCGGCGGGATCGAGCGGCGCGGCCGCGGGGCCACGGGTGTCGGCGTCGGTCAGTTTCCAGCCCAGCGACAGGGCGGCGAAACCGGCGACGGCGACGAACAGGCGCGGGGCCAGTCGGGAAGTCGGGCGGCGCGGATCGAATTCTTGCATCGTTCCCCCGTAGCTGACGATGCCGCGTAGGTTCAGTTTGACACGGCTGGGACGCCCCCCAGCAACTGACGGGCCGGAAAATGCCTAAGGTCGGGACCCTATGGCAAGGACCTTTCGGTGTTTCGGCCCATTTGTCACGCTAAAAGGGGCTACGATCCTGCTTTTGCTAGGGAATCCAACAGCGGGCGGACCTTTTCGACGGGGCGCGCCAGCACGGCCGTATCGGGCGTTTCCACGATGGGCCGCTCCACCAAGGCGGGATTGGCGACCATCGCGTCCAGGATCGCGCCGTCCGAGGCCCCCGGATCGGTCAGCCCCAGCTCCGCCGCGTTCGTCCCCCGCTCGCGCAGGATGTCGCGCGGCGAGGCGCCCATCTTCCTCAGCAGCGCCTCCAACTGCGGCCTCGTCCAGCCCGCCTTGAGATACTCGACGACGGCCGGCTCATGCCCCGCCTCGCGCAGCGCGGCCAGCGTGTTGCGGGAGGTCCCGCAGTTCGGATTGTGGAAGATGGTGATGCTCATGGGAGGCTTCCCTACAACGAAAGACGCCCGCCGGTGAAGGCGGGCGTCTTCGTCGTCTCGGTCTCGGCGGATCAGGCCGCTTCGATGGCTTCCTGCGGGTCGCGCAGGACGTAGCCTCGGCCCCACACCGTCTCGATGTGGTGCTTGCCCTGGGCCGCCGTCGCCAGCTTCTTGCGCAGCTTGCAGATGAAGACGTCGATGATCTTCAGCTCCGGCTCGTCCATGCCGCCGTAGAGATGGTTGAGGAACATCTCCTTGGTCAGGGTCGTGCCCTTGCGCAGGGAGAGCAGCTCCAGCATCTGGTATTCCTTGCCGGTCAGGTGGACGCGGATGCCGTTCACCTCCACCGTCTTGGCGTCCAGGTTGACCGTGATGTCGCCGGTCTTGATGACCGACTGGGCGTGGCCCTTGGACCGGCGGACGACCGCGTGGATGCGGGCCACCAGCTCGTCCTTGTGGAAGGGCTTGGTCATGTAGTCGTCGGCGCCGCCGCCGAGCGTCTTGACCTTGGTGTCGATCTCGGCCGAGCCCGACAGGATCATGATCGGCGTGTTGATCTTCGCGACCCGCAGCGTGCGCAGCACGTCCATGCCGCTCATGTCAGGCAGGTTGAGGTCCAGCAGGATCAGGTCGTAGTCGTAGATCTTGCCGAGGTCGACGCCTTCTTCGCCCAGATCCGTCGTGTAGACGTTGAAGCCTTCCGACTTCAGCATCAGTTCGATGGTCTGCGCGGTGGCGCTGTCATCCTCGATCAACAGTACGCGCATCAGCCCCTCCCCGCCCGGAGGCGGTGTCAGAATACTTGGGGTCGGAATCCTTCCCCAATGCTCATCGCGATGTTGGCGATAAGTTAATTTAAGACAGGTTAATGGTGAACGTCCGCCTTGCCCGAATCGTTAAGCTGATTTGCGAATCGGGGGCAAGAGTCCCCGAATCGGGTCGGGCTTATTGTGATTGCGGCCAAGCTTAACGGCGCCGGTTAACGGAAATGGGCGCGGGCTTCATTCCGGGTTAACGGGGCGCGGCCGATTCTAACCCCCAATGCGTAGTCTTGTCGCCGCTGTCGAACGTATCGACCCCCTGAACGTCTCGGGGCGGGTCGCCGCCGTGAACGGCCTGCTGATCGAGGCGCGGGGCGGCCTGACCCGCCTGGCCGTCGGCGCGCGGGCCGAGATCGAGCGCCGGGCGGCCCCTCCGCTGGCCGCCGAGGTCGTCGGCTTCCGCGAGACCCGCGCCCTGCTGATGCCCTTCGGCCCCGTCGAGGGCGTGGCTCCCGGCGCCGAGATCCGCATCCAGCCGGAAGGGGCGGCGGTCCGGCCGACCAGGGCCTGGCTCGGCCGCATCGTCGACGCCTTCGGCCAGCCCATCGACGGCAAGGGACCCCTGCCGCAGGGGACCGCCGCCTATCCGCTGCGCGCGCCCCCGCCCGCCGCGCATGCGCGTGGGCGCGTGGGCGGGCGGCTGGACCTGGGCGTGCGGGCCATGAACGCCTTCACCACCACCTGCCGGGGCCAGCGCCTGGGCATCTTCGCCGGTTCCGGCGTCGGCAAGTCGGTGCTGCTGTCGATGCTGGCGCGCGAGGCGACCTGCGACGCCGTGGTCGTCGGCCTGATCGGCGAACGCGGCCGCGAGGTGCGCGAGTTCATCGAGGAGACCCTGGGCGAGGAGGGCCTGCGCCGGGCCATCGTCGTGGTCGCCACCTCCGACGAGCCAGCCCTGAAGCGCAGGCAGGCCGCCTACATGACCCTGGCCATCGCCGAGTTCCTGCGCGACCAGGACATGGAGGTGCTGTGCCTGATGGACAGCGTCACCCGCTTCGCCATGGCCCAGCGCGAGATCGGGCTGGCGGCGGGCGAGCCGCCGACCACCAAGGGGTACACGCCCACCGTCTTCACCGAACTGCCGAAGCTGCTGGAGCGGGCCGGGCCCGGCCCGGTGCGGCCGGACGGCACGACGGCGGGGCCGATCACCGGCCTGTTCACGGTGCTGGTCGACGGCGACGATCACAACGAGCCCATCGCCGACGCGGTGCGCGGCATCCTCGACGGCCACATCGTCATGGAGCGGGCCATCGCCGAGCGCGGGCGCTTTCCCGCGATCAATGTCCTCAAGTCCATCTCCCGGACCATGCCCGCCTGCCAGACGCCGTTCGAGCGCGAGGTGGTGACGAACGCCCGCCAGACCCTGGCCGCCTACGCCAACATGGAGGAGCTGATCCGCATCGGCGCCTACCGGACGGGGTCGGACCCGCTGATCGACCGGGCCATCCAGCTCAATCCCGCGCTGGAGGCCTTCCTGCGGCAGGACAAGGACGAGGCGACCAGCCTCGACCTGTCGTTCAGCCGCCTGCACGACATCCTGCAAGGTGACACGGCATGAAGTGGGCGGGCTCGCTGATCAAGATCTCCAACCACGAGGTGGAGACCCTCCAGAAGCGGCTGGCCGAGATCGTCGACCGCCGGGCGGGAGCCGAGATCCGGCTGGCCGTCCTGGCCGCCGAGGGCGAGGCTGAGACCCAGCGCGCCCGCACGGACGCCGAGGCGGGATGGTATCACGTCGGCTTCCAGCGGGGCCTTCGCCTGCGCAAGGCCGAGGCGCAGGGCGATATCGACGCCCTCGCCGCCGAGGAGGCCGGCGCCCGCGACGCCCTGGCCGAAGCCTTCGAGGCCCTGAAGAAATACGAGCAGGTGGCCGAGGCCGCCCGCATGGCGCAGATGCGCGAGACCGCCCGCCGCGAAACCGCCGCCCTGGACGAACTCGGGCTGCGGCGGGCCGCGGGGCGGTGAGCCTGTACGACCGGCGCGCGGTGCTCGGCGGCGCCTTCGCGCTCGCCGCCTGCCAGCGCCCGGCCCAGAGCCAGCCGCTTGCCGGACCCCTGCCGCCGTTGAAGTCGCTCGCGCCCTTCCCCATCGGGGTGTCGGTGATGGCCGGCTATTTCGACGATCCCGTCCAGGCCGACCTGATCGCCGCCCAGTGCTCCCAACTCACCGCCGAGTGGGAGATGAAGATGGAGTACATCGTCCAGGACGATGGCGGCTTCCGCTTCGACCGGCCCGACCGCATCGCCGCCTTCGCGCGCGAGCGGGGGATGCGGCTCTTCGGCCATACGCTGATCTGGTACGCGCAGGCGCCGGAAGCCTTCGAGCGGCTGGACGAGGGGCGCATCGGGTTTGCGGACGCCTACGACAACTACGTCACCGCCGTCGTCGGCCGCTACAAGGGCCAGGCCGTTGGCTGGGACGTGGTCAACGAGGCGGTGGCGGAGGACGGCCACGGCCTGCGCGACAGCCTGTGGAGCAGGCGGCTGGGCGAGAGCGGCTACATGGTCCGCGCCTTCCAGGCCGCCAAGGCGGCGGACCCGGAGGCGGTGCTGTTCCTCAACGACTACAACCTCGAACAGATACCGGCCAAGCTCGACACTTTCCTGCGGCTGGTCGAGCGGCTGCTGCGCGAGGGCGCGCCGCTGACGGGCCTCGGGACGCAGACCCACGTCGCCGCCGACCTGCCGCCGGGGGCGCTGAAGCGCACGATGAGGGAGCTGGCCAAGTTCGGCCTGCCGATCCACCTGTCGGAGCTGGACGTGTCGCTGGAGCGGGGACTTGGGCTCATCGGCTCGCGCGACGAACGGCGCCGCCAGCAGGAGCGCATCTACGCCGAGGCGGCCGAGGCCATGAGCCTTCTGCCGCCACGGCAGCGGTTCGCGCTCACCCTCTGGGGCCTGCGCGACAAGGACTCGTGGATCGTGCGGGACTTTCCGAGGGACGCCCCGGCGCTGTTCGACGACCAGGGGCGCCCGAAGGCTGCGGCCCATGCGTTCGTGAGCGGATTGAAAGCCTAGTCCCGCTTGACGCCCTGCTCGGCTTCCACCGCCTGGCGCATCGCCCTCAGGTCGTCGCTGATGCGGAAGACGGCGACGTAGAACTCGCAGAACGAGCGCCACAGCAGCACCCCCGCCGCGCAGACCAGCAGCCCCGCCACCAGCACCGGCAGGGCCAGCAGCTTGCCGATCAGCGAGTCCTCGCGCAGCGCCACGCCGACGCTCGCGCCGATCGCCGAGAACGCCATCAGGGCGATGACGCCCATTCCCGCCCAGTAGATCAGGTGGACCACCGTGCCGGTCATCAGGCGGTCGAAGGTGAGCAGGTCCCACAGCAGGGTCTCGCCCGGTCCGCGCGCCTTGGAAGCTTTCGGTGAAGCCATCGATCCGTCCCTGGCGGTCATGCGCCGCTACTGGCGCGAATGGCTACCAGTGCGAGCGCCGTGGGGCAATGCGTCAGACCATGCCGACGGTCTTGAGCTTCGCCCTGGGGTGGATTTCGTTCTGGCTCATCACCACCGTCTGTCCCCGGAAGCGCTCGATGATCGAGCGGACATAGGGGCGGACCTGCGGGCTGGTGAGCAGCACGGCGTGCTCCCCGGCCAGGGCCGCGCGCTCGAACGCCTCGCGCACGCCCTTGATGAACTCCTGGAGCCGCGAGGGGGCCAGCGCCAGTTGCTTGTCCTCGCCCGGCCCGATGAGGGCCTCGGCGAAGGCGTTCTCCCAGTCGGGGGACAGGGTGACGATGGGCAGCGCCCCGTCGTCGCCCCGGTTGGCCCAGCAGAGCTGGCGGCCCAGCCGGGCGCGGACCGCCTCGACCAGCATGGTGATGGAGCCGGTGTGGGGCGCGCTCTCGGCGACGCCTTCGAGGATGGTCGGCAGGTCGCGGATGGACACCCGCTCGCGCAGCAGCGCCTGGAGGACGCGCTGGACCGAGTTGGCGCTGACCACGCCGGGGATGAGGTCGTCGACCAGCTTCTTCTGCTCCGGCGCCAGGTCCTTCAGCAGCTTCTGGACCTCGGCGTAGGAAAGCAGGTCCGCCATGTTGTCCTTGAGGATCTCGGTCAGGTGCGTGGTCAGCACCGTGGCCGGATCGACGATGGTGTAGCCCCGGAACGTCGCCTCCTCGCGCAGGCCGTCGTCGATCCAGGTGGCGGGCAGGCCGAAGGCGGGCTCGCGGACGTGCTCGCCGGGCAGCTCGACCTGGCCGCCGCGCGGGTCCATGGCCATCAGGTTGCCCAGCCGCACCTCGCCCGCGCCGCTCTCCATTTCCTTGATGCGGATGGCGTAGCCCTGGGTCGCCAGCCGCATGTTGTCGAGGATGCGCACCGGCGGCATGACGAAGCCGAAGTCGGCCGCCAGCGTCTTGCGCAGGGCCCTGATCTGGTCGGTCAGGCGGCGGCCTTCGAGGTCGTTGATCAGGGTGAGCAGGCCGTAGCCGAGTTCGATCTTCACGTCGTCGATGGCCAGGGAGGCGGCGATGGGCTCCTCCTCGTCCTCGGCGGCGGTAGGCGCGACGATCTCGACGTGGGGCTCGCGGGCTTTCTGGGATCGTCGCCAGGCCAGCACGCCCGAGCCGAGGGAGATCACCGCGAACGGCAGGATCGGCATCCCCGGCACGAGGGCGATGACCCCGGCGGCGGCCGACACCATCCCCAGGCTCACCGGGTTCATGGCCAGTTGGGCGACCAGCGCCTTGTCGGCCGCGCCCTCGACGCCGGACTTGGAGACCAGCAGGCCGGCGGCGATGGAGATGATCAGCGCCGGCACCTGGCTGACGAGGCCGTCGCCGATGGTCATGATGGTGTAGGTCGAGGCGGCGGTCCCGGCGGGCACCTTGTGCTGGATCACCCCGATCAGGATGCCGCCGATGATGTTGATGAAGACGATGATCAACCCGGCCACGGCGTCGCCGCGCACGAACTTCGACGCGCCGTCCATGGCTCCGAAGAAGGTCGATTCCTGCTCCAGTTCCTTGCGGCGTTTCTTGGCCTCGTCCTGGTCGATCAGGCCGCTCGACAGGTCGGCGTCGATGGCCATCTGCTTGCCGGGCATGGAGTCCAGGGTGAAGCGGGCGGCCACTTCCGCGATCCGGCCCGAGCCCTTGGTGATGACGACGAAGTTCACCAGCACGAGGATGGCGAAGACGATCACCCCGATGATGAAGTTGCCGCCCATCATCATCTGGCCGAACGCCTGGATGATCTGGCCGGCGCCGTGCGTGCCCTCGTGCCCGTGGGACAGGATCAGCCGCGTCGACGCCAGGTTCAGGCCCAGCCGGAACAGGGTGGTGACCAGCAGCACCGTCGGGAAGGCGGTGAATTCCAGCGGCTTCTTGATCAGCAGCGCCGTCATCAGGATCAGCACCGAGCTGGTGATCGACACCGACAGCAGCATGTCCAGCAGGAACGGCGGGATCGGCAGGATCAGCAGGACGACGATCCCGACGATCCCGATCGCCAGCCCCACCTCCCCACGCGCCACCCACCCCAGGACGTCGCGTCCCGTGGGGCGGTTGGTTGAGGAGTAGGGGAGGCCGACGTCAGCCATTGGCGTTGCTCACCGTATCGTGGTGTGATACGTATCTGGACATGATACGAAGCTGTTCATGGCGATAGTCAGCTACCGCGACCTGCGGGCGGAGCTTCTTCAGCGCGGCCAGTCGCCCGGCAAGGGCTTTCCGGCCGATCTGATCCGGGTGGCCCGTCGCAAGCTGCGGCAGTTGAACAACGCCGTGCGGCTGGAAGACCTTCGCAGCCCGCCGGGCAACCGGCTGGAGTCGCTCAGGGGCGACCGCGAGGGGCAGTATTCCATCCGCGTCAACGACCAGTTTCGTCTGTGCTTTGTCTGGACCGACGGCGGTCCCGCCGAAGTCGAGTTCGTCGATTATCATTGAGGAGCCTCGCGATGAGCGCCCCAGGCCCGTTCGATCCTATCCACCCTGGCGAAATCCTGCTGGAGGATTTCCTCAAGCCGCTCGCCATGACGCCCTATGCCGCCGCCAAGATCATGGCCGTGCCGCGCACGCGCGTGGAGCGGCTGGTGCGTGGCGAGACGCCGGTCACCTCCGACACCGCCCTGCGGCTCGAAAAGGCGTTCGGCTCGTCCGCCGAGTTCTGGATGGGCCTCCAGGCGGAGTACGAACTGGAGGTCGCGCGCGATCGCGTCGGCGATACGCTCGATTCCATCCCTCGCGTGGTGGCCGCCGAATAGCATCATCCTACGCCGCGTTCCCCAGCCCCGCCTGAGGGGCCGGCACGGGGACGCCCGCTTCGGAATACTCCTTCAGCTTGTTGCGCAGCGTGCGGATGGAGATGCCGAGGATGCCCGCCGCGTGGGTGCGGTTGCCCAGGCAGTGCTGGAGCGTCTCCAGGATGAGCTGCTGCTCGACCTCGGCCACCGTCTGGCCGACGAAGGAGCGGGACGCCGCCTCGGCCGCCAGGGAGGCGGTGCGGGCGACGGCCGCCTCGGGTCCGGCCGTCATCGGCTGGCCGTCGGGCAGGCGGATGGCGAATTCCTCGATTTCCGGGCCGGAGGACAGCAGCACCGCCCGGTGCATGGCGTTCTCCAGCTCGCGCACGTTGCCGGGCCAGCGGTGCGAGGCGAGGCGGCGCTTCGCCTCGCCCGACAGCGGCCGGTCCGGCGCGCCGTTGGCGGCGGCGTACTTCTTCACGAAGTATTCGGCCAGGGCCAGCACGTCGCCGGGCCGCTCGCGAAGGGCGGGCAGCCGCAGGTTCACGACGTTGAGCCGGTAGAGCAGGTCTTCGCGGAAGATGCCGTCCTTCACCGCCACGGCGAGGTCGCGGTTGGATGTGGCGATGACGCGGATATCGACCTTCACCGGCTTGCCGCCGCCCACGCGGTCGATCTCGCGCTCCTGAAGCGCGCGCAGCAGCTTGGCCTGCAGGCGGGCGTCCATCTCGCTGATTTCGTCGAGGAGGAGGGTGCCGCCGTTGGCCTCCTCGAACTTGCCGATGCGGCGGGCCACGGCGCCGGTGAAGGCGCCCTTCTCGTGGCCGAACAGCTCGCTCTCCAGCAGGTTCTCCGGGATGGCGGCGCAGTTGACGCTGATGAAGGGCCTGGACGCGCGGCGCGACTTCGAATGGACGTAGCGGGCCATGACCTCCTTGCCGACGCCGCTCTCGCCCGTGATCAGGATCGAGGCGTCGGACGGGGCGATCTGGTCGGCCAGCCCGATGACCGCTTCCATCGCCGGATCGCGGGCCACCATCGGGCGGTTGTCGTCGCTGACGGCGGCCAGCACGGCGGCGATCAGGTCGGCCTCGGGCGGCAGGGGGATGAATTCCTTGGCCCCGGCGCGGATGGCGTCGCCCGCCCGCTTGGGGTCGGCCCCGACGCCGCAGGCCACCACGGGCACCCGGATGCGCTCGGCCTCGTTGGCGGCGATCAGCCCCGCGATGTCGAGGTCGTAGTCGACCATCATCAGGTCGGCGCCCTGGCCCGCCCGCAGCGCCTGGGTGGCGGCGGCGGTCGTCTCGACGTGGGCCACCTTCGCCCCCGCGTCCATCGCCATCTTCACGGCGAGGGAGAGCTGTCCGTTCAATCGTCCGACGACCAGAAGCCGCATCGGTGTTCTCCTATCGACGGGCCCTTACGCGGCCGCGTCGCCGTCCTTGATGATTTCGGTCATGGTCACGCCCAGGCGCTCGTCGACGACGACGACCTCGCCCCGCGCGACCAGGCGGTTGTTCACGTAGATGTCGATGGCCTCGCCGACCTTGCGGTCCAGCTCCAGCACGCTGCCCTGGCCGAGTTGGAGAAGCTGGGCGACCGACAGGTGGGCCCGGCCCAGCACGGCCGAGATGTTGACCGGCACGTCGAAGACGGGCGCGAGGTCCGAGGCCGTCTTCTCGTCCGCCTCGACCGGCATCTCGGAGGCCAGCGCCTCCTCGGCGTTGAACTCGTCGAGCTTGAGGTCGGTGTCGGTTTCGTCGCTCATGGCGCGGAGCCTTCGCTGGCGGGGATGAGGGGTTCGGCGTGCAGGCCGTCGGCGGCGAGGGCGGCGGCGACCGCCTCCTCCACCCGCCGGGCGGCGTCCACCGGATCGAAGGAAGCCCGCCCGTCGCCCCACTCCAGGACGAAGGCGGCGGGGGCCAGGCCCGGTTCGGCGCGGGCGGAGATCTGGCCGCGGAAGCCGATGGCCTGGGCGGTGTCGTCCAGCGTGGCCTGGAGCCGCTCGGCGAGGGCGGCGTCGACGCGCACAACCAGCCGGGGCTCGGCCTCGATCTCGCGGGCCAGGGCCTCGAGGGCCGACCGCACCGGCGCCTCGGGGAAGCGCTCCAGGGCCGCGCTCGCGATAGTGCGGGCGGCGGCCAGCGCCAGCTCGGCCGAGCCGGTGCGGTGCTCGTGCGCCACGCCCGCCAGCGCCGAGAGGGCGGCGCGGGCGGCGGTGGCGATGTCGGCCAGGGCGTCGGCGGCGGCGGCCTCCGACCGGGCGACGGCCGAGCGTTCGCCCTCGGCGTAGGCGGCGGCGCGGATCTGCTCGACCTCGTCGGGCGTGAACATCCGCTTGGGCCGCGGCGGGGCGTAGGCCACCTCTCCGGCGCCGTCGAAGACCGTGTCGAAATTGAAGGGGCGGGCGGCGCTGGTCATCAGTAGATCAGCTCATCGTCGCCGCCGGCCCCGGCCAGCAGGATTTCGCCCTTGGCGGCCAGGTCCTTGGCGACCTGCACCATGGCCATCTGCGCCAGGTCGACGTCGCGCAGGCGCACGGGACCCATGGTCTCCATGTCCTCGCGCATGATCTTGGCGGCGCGCTCGCTCATGTTGGAGAAGAACATCTCGCGCAGGGCGTCGCTGGCGCCTTTCAGCGCCAGGCCGAGCTGGTCCTTCTCCACCGCACGGAGCAGCGTCTGCACCCCGCCGGGATCCAGCTTGCCGAGGTCCTCGAACACGAACATCAGCGCCCGGATGCGCTCGGCGCTCTCGCGGTTGCGCTCCTCCAGGGCGGCGATGAAGCGCGCCTCGGTCTGGCGGTCGAAGTTGTTGAAGATGTCGGCCATCATCTCGTGGCTGTCGCGCTTGGAGGTGCGCGCCAGGTTCGACATGAACTCGACCCGCAGCGTCTGCTCGATCTTGTCGAGGATCTCGCGCTGCACCGGCTCCATGCGCAGCATCCGCTGCACGCACTCCAGGGCGAAGTCCTCCGGCAGGGCCGACAGCACGCGCGCCGCATGCTCGCCCTTGATCTTGGACAGCACCACCGCGACCGTCTGGGGGTATTCGTTCTTCAGGTAGTTGGCGAGGACGGCCTCGTTCACGTTGCCGAGCTTGTCCCACATGGTCCGCCCGGCGGGGCCCCGGATCTCCTCCATCAGGGCGTCGACCTTGTCGGACGGCAGGAAGGAGCCCAGCAGCTTCTGGGTCTGCTCGAAGCTGCCCATGATGGCGCCCGAGGAGGACATGCCGGAGACGAACTCGACCAGCAGTTCCTCGACCACGGAGGCGGCGACGGTGCCCAGGCTCGCCATGGCCTGGGAGACCTCCTTGACCTCCTCCTCGTCCAGGGATTCCCAGATGGCGATGTGGTCCTCGCCCAGCGCCAGCAGCACCACGGCGGCCTTCTCCGGCCCCGAGAGGCGGGCGACGTCGACGATGGACTTGGATTTCAGCCGGCTCATGCGGTTTCGTGCAGCCAGCTACGGAGGATGGAGACCGACTCCTCCGGGTGCTTGTCGACGAATTCCGACACGCGCTTGACCGAGGACGCCTTCACCTGGCCCTCGATGCGGGCGATGTCGATGCGCTGGTCCATGTCCGGGCCGGGCAGGGCCAGGGCCTCGCCGCCGGGGCCCGTGGCGATCTGCATGGTCGTGCCGTCGGGGGCCGTGACGAGCTGGGTCGCACCGCCGCCCGCCGCCGCCAGCATCGGCAGGGCGCCCACCGCCGCGCCGCCGCCCAGGTTCTTCAGCAGGGGCCGCACCCCGAACAGCAGGATCAGCAGGGCGATGACGGCCAGCACCGCCAGCTCCACCCCGCGCATGATGTCGTTCTTGTCGAAGGCCGCCAGGGCGCTGGCCGCCTCGGTCCCGCCCGCCGCTTCCTCGCGCGGGAAGCGGACGTTGACGACCGTCACCACGTCGCCGCGCGCCTGGTCGAAGCCGACGGCCGCGCGCACGAGCTGCTCCAGCCGCTGCATCTCCTCGGCCGAGCGGGGGGCGTACTCGCCGGGCTTGCCGTCGGCGCCGGGGGCGGTGAGGCCGTCGACGGCCACCGCGACCGACAGCTTGCGCACCGCGCCGGGCTCGCGGACCTCGGTGCGGATGGTCTTGGATATCTCGTAGTTGGTGGTCGATTCCAGCCGCCCGCTGGTCGAGCCGGAGCCGTCGCCGCCCACGTCGCCCGCGCCGCCGGGTATGTTGGCGGCGGCGGTCACGGCGCTGGCGGTGTTCCCGCCGCGCTCGGCGGCGTTCTCCTCGGTGGTCTGCTCGGAGCGGATCACCTGGCCGTCGGGGTCGTAGGTCTCCTGGCTCTCGGTCACGCGGTTCAGGTCGAGGTCGGCGGTGACGTTGACGCGCACCTTGCCGGGGCCGACCACGCCCTCGACCATGTCCTTGACCGCGCCCTGGATGCGGGCCTCGACCTCGCTCTTGCGGTCGTCGGCCATCTTGCCCGCCATCGAGCTGTCGCCGCCGGCCGACAGGGTCTTGCCGTGCTGGTCGACGATGGTGACCCGCTCGGCCTTCAGGTTGGGCACCGCGCCGGAAACGAGGTTCTGCACCGCCGTCACCTGGTCGGTGCTGGGCTTGCGCCCGCCGACGCCGATGGTGACGGAGGCGGAGGGCTGCTCGGCCTCCTCCTCGAAAAGCTGGCGCTTGGGCAGCACGAGGTGGACGCGGGCGAAGGTCACGCCGTCCAGCGCCCGGATGGTGCGGGCGAGTTCCCCCTCCAGCGCCCGCTGGCGGTTCAACTGCTGGACGAAGTCCGTCTGGCCCAGCGAGTTGGAGGCGTCGAAGATCTCATACCCAACGGAACCGCTGGTGACCAAACCCTTGCCGGAAATCAGCAGCCGGGTGGAGGCGACCTTGTCGCGGTTGACCATGATGGTCGAGCCGTCGCCCTTGACCTCGTACTTCACCCCGGCCTGGTCGAGCGCCTGGGTGACCTCGGCGGCCTCCTTCAGGTCGAGGTTCGTGTAGAGCAGCGCCTTGGGCTGGCTCCCCAGGTTCATGGTGATGGCGAACAGCGCCGCGGCCACGCCCGCGCCCACGCCGAGCAGGGCCGCAAGCCGGCCGATGCCGAAACCGCGTATGGCGCCAGTAAGCTGTTCCACCCGGGCCCGCCCTCGAAAACAACGCGGGCCACGCCCGTCGCTAGGCAGGAATTACCGGGTGTGTGGTAAACGGGGCTTTAAGCATGATTTCGCGCCGCCCATAAAAAACGGCCGCGCCCTGGGGGGACGCGGCCGTTCTATCGCCGAGCACTTTCTGGGGGAGGAGCGGCTCAGCGGTACTGTTGGATGCGGGTCGTGCGCAGGCCCGCCATGCCGTGACGGTCGATGGACTGCTGCCAGGCGAGAAATTCCTCGTTGGTCAGCGAGTAGCGTTCACAGGCCTCGTCGAGGGACAGGAGTCCCCCGCGGACCGCGGCCACCACCTCGGCCTTGCGTCGGATGACCCACCGCTGCGTGTTCGCCGGCGGAAGATCGGACAGCGTCAGCGGCGCGCCGGTCGGACCGATCACGTACTTCTCGCCTCTGCTGTTCGTGCGCTGCTGCTGTTGAAGCATGGCTTTACGCCTTTCCCACCATCACTGTTGACGGGAAACATAGCTGCTGCCCGATAACAGGCGGTGAATCGCGACAGTAAAAATCGCGGTAACCATTTACTCCCCCTTTACGAACTCCACGTTTCAAAATGGAACACAGGTATTAAGTCCAATTAATACCTGTGTTCATCTCTTAATATTCAGGAGTTCTTCCAACATCTGGTCGGCAGTGGTGATGATCTTCGACGAAGCGGAGTAGGCCCGCTGGGTGGTGATCAGTCCGGTGAACTCGCTGGACAGGTCGACGGTGGAAGCCTCCAGCGTGGAGGGCGACAGGAAGCCGGCCCCGCCGCTGCCGGGGGGCTTGAGGTTATAGGTGCCGCTCTGCTCGCTGACGCGGTAGGCGTTGCCGTTGATCGCGCGCAGGCCGTCCGGGTTCGGGAAGGTGGCGATGGCGACCTGGGCGATCTGGCGCGAGACGCCGTTGTCGAAGATGGCGGTCACGAAGCCGCGCTCGTCGATCTCGATGTTGGTCAGGTTGCCGAAGGCCGTGCCGTTGGTGGTCACCGACTGGACCACCGACTGGCTGTCGAACTGCGTCAGGCCGCCCGCCCCCGAGCCCAGCTCGAAGCGGATGTCCTGGGCGTCGACGCCCAGTCCCGCCGCCCAGTTCACCTCGCCCGCGCCCGGCGCGCCGCCGGCGGAGGCGCCGAAGGAGATCATCGGGTTGTTCGCGTCGAGCAGGGTGGTGTTCGCCGCGTCCAGCCGTCCGTCGGGCAGGAAGGCGATGGTGCCGGTCTTGAGCTGGCCGTCGGCGAGGCCGGGACCGCAGACCACGCTGTCGGCGGGGACGGCGCGGATTTCGGCGTGCCACTGGTTGGCCACGTCGCTCTTGAGGAAGTCGACCTGGATGGTGCGCTTGCCGCCCTTGGAGTCCGACACCGGGATCTGCATCGAGAAGTCCGGCTTCACGCCCGTGCCCGCGTCGGCGTCGTACTGGGCCATCGAGTTGGTGGCCGGGTTGTAGGTCGCCTCTTCCGTCGAGACCAACTGGCTGGACTGGAGGTTGGCGTTGACCTGGATGCGGGTCGTGCGCTCGGCGGTGCCGCCGACCGAGGAGACGTTGATGGCCTTCAGGCGCGTCAGGTCGGACGGGTCGGTGGCGATCTCGCCCTGGTCGTTGACCAGCCAGCCCTGGAGGTAGAGCCCGGCGTCGTTCTGCAGGTAGCCCAGCTTGTCGAGCTGGAACGAACCGGCGCGGGTGAACGACCGCACGTCCGTCGCCTGGAGGTTCTCCGGCTTTTCGGTCACCACGAAGAAGCCCTGGCCGGAGACGGCGAGGTCGGTCGCCGAGGCCGTCCGCTGGGGCAGGCCCTGCTGGCTGACGAACTGGCGCGTGGTGGCCACGACGCCGCCGGCCGAATAGGCCGAGTTGCGTCCGCCGCCGCCCGTCACCAGGGTCTGGAAGTTCGCCTGGCTGCGCTTGTAGCCGATGGTGTTGACGTTGGAGATGTTGTCCGAGATCGCGGCGAGGGCCGAGGAGTTGGCCACCAGACCCGACACGCCCGCGAGCATGGCGCTGTTGATGCTCATAACGCTTGTCCTTCCTTGAGGATCGTTGTTGCGGCGCCTGCTGCGTCGTCGGCGGCGCCGTTCGGGCGCCGGTGGATGGGAAATCTCAGGATCACGAGGCGGTCTTCACCCCGATGACCCAGGGAAGCGGAATCTTGGTCTTGCCCAGCGTGACCACCGTCTCGCCGTTCACGACCTCGACGGCGGACGCCACGCCGGAGACGTAGACGTTGTTCGGGATGGTCTCGCCGCCGGCGCCCGTGGCGGTCACCCTCAGGGTGTAGCTGGCGCCTTCGGGCTGGGCGTCGCCCGCCGTGCTCTTGCCGTCCCAGTTCAGCTCCTGCGTGCCGCCGGGCACGTTGACCTTGTCCTCGCTCCACACCGTCTGGCCGAGCGCGTTGACGACCTCGAGCTTCACCTTCGAGGCGTTGCGCGGCAGCTCGTAGCTCCAGGTCGCCTTGCCGTCCTGCAGGGTGGTGCTGGCGCTCAGGGCCTGGACCTCCTTGCCGATCAGGTTGACGGCGCTGGACAGGCCCCCGTCGCTCATGCCGACCAGCATCGACAGCAGGTCGTTGGCGATGAGCTGCTGCTCGACGCCGGTCATCTGCACGATCTGCTGGGTGAACTGGTTGGAATCCAGCGGCGACAGCGGGTCCTGGTTCTTGAGCTGCACGGTGAGCAGGCTCAGAAAGGTCTCCTCGCTGGACGCCAGCCGGTTGCGGCTGCCGTTGATGCGGTCGAGGACCGAGTTGCCGGTCGCGCCTACGGCGTCAGCCATGTCGTCAGATCCTGATGTCGACGCCGGAAGCCCGGCGTTCGCGGATGAAGGGAAGGGCCGCGTCGTCCTCGGAGGCCATCAGGGCCTCGAAGGCGCGGGCGTTGGGGTGTTGCGGGCGCTGGCCCTGTTCGCCGCCGCGGTCGCGCTGGCCCTGGCTGGCCAGGTCGAACGACAGGCTGCCGTCGGAAAGCTGGAACCCGGCCTGCTCCAGCGCCTGCCGCAGCTCGCCCGAGCGGCCGCGCAGCTCGGCGGCGGCCTGCGGGGTGTCGAAGGCCATCCGGGCCTTGAGCGCGCCGTCGGCCCCGATCTCCAGCGCGATGTCCACATGGCCGAGGCCGAGGGGGTCGAGGGCGATCTCGAAGCGGGTGTTCTGGGCTTCCAGCCTGCCTAGGATCTGGGCGGCCAGGCTGGCGACCGTCTCCGGCGAGCCACGCACGGCGGCGGCCGGGACATGCGCTTCCGGCGACTGGACGGCGGGCGCGCTGGTCGCGGCGTTGGCGGCGGGCGCCTGGCTCCGGGCTTCCGCCGCCGGGGTGTCGGGCAGGTCGGCGGCCGGCGCCGGGGCCGGATCGGGCTCGGCGCCGGCCGGCGCGAACTCCACCGGCGCGTCGGTCAGGGCCGCGGCCTTCGAGACGCTAGGCGCGACAGGTGCGCCGGCAGGTTTGTCGCTGGCGGCGGCGGTCGCCTTGGGCTGGGCCTTAACCGGCCCTGGGGGCGGGACATGGGGCGCGGGCGGCGGCGTCTGCGTCTGGACGGCCCGCGGCTGGGTGGGCGCGGCCTCGACGGCGGGCGCCGCCTGGTCCCTGGGGATCGGCGCGTGGCGCGCCGTGGTGTCAGGCGCGGGGACGTCGGCCTGTGTCTGCGGAGCCGAGACGGGCGCCGTGGGCGCTGGCGCGACCTTCGCTTCGGGGGAGGGCTGAGCGGCTGCCGGGACCACCGACGCGGCGGCGGTGGGCGCTTGCGTCTTCGGCGATGCGGGGGCGTGGCCCTCAGGCTGCGGCGCGGGCGTATCGGCCTGGACGTCGACCGGCGGGGCGTCGGGCGCGCCAGCGGCCGGAAGCTCGCGCGGGGCGCGCGGGGCGAGAATCTCGGCCGTCGGCGCGGCTTGCGGCGCGACGGCGAAGACAGTGGTCGCGACCTGCGGCGCCGAGACTTCCGGGACGGGTTCGGCTTCCGGGTCGGTCATGGACGGCGGAGACGGCGGCGTGAAGAGCGCGGCCACCGGAACGGCGGAGGCGTCCGGCAGGGCCGCCTCGGGGTCCGGCGCTTCCGCAAGGGGCTCGGCCTGCGGGACCTGCGGCGAGGCGGTCTCGCCTGTGGCCTGCGCCAGCAGGGCGTCGAACACGCCCAGCATGCCGCTCGCCACGCCGGGCGCGGCGGCGCCCTGCGGGATCATGCCCTGCGGCGTGGCGAACAGGTTGAACGCGAGCGCGGTCATCGGACGGCGGAAAGCCTTGGAGGCGAGGAGTGAAATCGGCGCCTGCTGCGCCCGGACCATTCGGAACGCCCGAAGCAACCGCCGCGCCAGTTTTGTAAGGTGTTGAAATCGATAGAATATCGGTTTCGGACCGTGGCCCCCGCCCCCGACGAAGGGCGCTTTTTGCCGGGCCTCCTCGTGTCGGGTGAGCCCAGTCTTGCCGCCTCGGCCTCAACTGGCGCCGCTCTTGCGATTAACCATCAGCATCGCCCGGCGGCCGGAGACGAACGCCATGAAAAACAAAGACTTGAGCTTTGACCTCGCGCGCACTCCGCGCCGCGCCCGGCAGATTTGTCCGGACGCTCGGTCAGGCTTTGCCGGGCAGGGGGCCTAACTGTGACGCTCAACACCATCATGTCGCAGGCCAGCACGGGCCTGATGGCCGCCCAGACGGGCCTGCGGGCCGTCTCGGACAACATCTCCAACGTCAACACCAAGGGTTACGTCCGCAAGGTCGTCGAGCAGACGCCGCTGGTCTCGGCCGGGATGGGCGTGGGCGTGGACATCGCCGCCGTCCGCCGGGCCGCGGACAGCTTCCTCCAGAAGGCGGCGCTGACCGCCAACGCCTCGGCCGCCCACGCGGGCGTGACGTCGGACATGCTGGGCCGGGCCCAGGCGCTGTTCGGCGATCCCTCCACCGCCAGTTCCTTCTTCGGACGTCTCGACCAGATCTACGCCGCCTTCTCGGCCGCCGTGGACGACCCGGCCTCGACCGTGCGCCGCGCCGAGTCCATCGACGAGGTGCAGGACTTCCTGAACGAGGCCGTCCGCATCGGCGCCTCGATGAAGGCCATGGGCGCCGAGGCCGACAGCCGGGTGGCGGCGAACGTCGACCGCGCCAACCTGCTGCTCCAGCAGATCGACGCCCTGAACGCCGACATCACCCGCGCCCAGATCGACGGGCGCGACGCTACCGGCTCGGAGAACATCCAGGCCCAGTTGATCGACGAGCTGGGCACGCTGCTCGACATCAACATCAACCAGCGCCCGCAGGGGGGCGTGATCGTGCGCGCGTCGGACGGGCTGATGCTGGCGGGCGAGGGGCCCGCGACCCTGCGCTACGTGCGCGACGACGGCGCCTCGGGCGAGATCCTCGTCACCCTGGCCAACACGGCGGGCTCGCAGTCGCTGCGCACCCAGTCGGGCGAGATCCGCGCCCTGCTGGACCTGCGCGACCGCGAGCTGCCGGGCATCGGCGAGCAGCTGGCCGAGCTGGTGACCAAGGCCGCCGACGAGATCAACCGCGCCCACAACGCCGGTTCGTCCGTGCCGCCGCCCGTCACCCTCACCGGCCGCAACACCGGGCTCGACCTGCCGACCGCCGTCTCCGGCTTCACCGGGCGCACGACGGTGGCCATCGTCGGCGCCGACGGGATGCTCCAGCGTCAGGTGGCCATAGACTTCGGCGCCGGGACGATGAGCGTCGACGGCGGCCCGGCCTCGGCCTTCGCTCCGGGCAGCTTCCAGGCTTCGCTCGATGCGGCGCTGGGGACGTTCGGCTCGGCCTCCTTCGCCAACGGGGCGCTGACCCTTTCGGCCAACGGCGGGGCGGGGGTGGCGATCGCCGACGACGCGGCCAACCCGTCGATGAAGGCGGGCAAGGGCTTCTCGCACTTCTTCGGCATGAACGACCTGATCGCCGCCGACGGTCCGGCCTTCTATGAGACGGGGCTGCGGGCCACCGACCCGCACGGCTTCACGGCGGGCGACACGGTGACCTTCCGGGTGGCGGGCGACGGCGGGTCGCGCATCCGCGACATCGCCGTGGCGGTCCCGCCCGGCGGCACGGTGCAGGACCTGCTGAACAGCCTGAACGCCAACGTCACGGGCCTGGGGCTCTACGGCCAGTTCAGCCTCGACGCCAAGGGGGCGATGAGCTTCACCCCCAACGCGGGCGCGCCCTTCAGCCTGACGGTCCTGGACGACGACACCCAGCGCGGCCCCGGCGGGCCGTCGGTGTCGGAGCTGTTCGGCCTGGGCGCGGCCCAGCGTTCGGCGCGGGCCGAGAAGTTCAGCGTTCGCAGCGACATCGTCCGCGACCCCATGAAGCTGGCCTTCGCCAGTCTCGACCTGGCGCAGGCGGCGGCGGGCCGTCCGGCGCTGGCCATCGGCGACGGGCGCGGCGCGGTGCGGCTGGCCGGGTCGGGCGAGACCTCGACGGGGTTCGCGGCGGCGGGGGGCCTGTCCTCCCTGTCGATGACCGTCTCGCGCTATGCGGCCGAGTTCGGCGGCACGCTGGGCCGCAAGGCGGACGCGGCGGCCTCGCGCCAGGCCACGGCCGAGGCGGTCGCCGCCGAGGCCAACAACCGCCGCTCGTCGGTCGAGGGGGTGAACCTCGACCAGGAACTGATCAGCCTGACCACCTACCAGCAGGCCTTCAACGCCTCCGCGCGCCTGATCCAGGCCACGCGCGACATGTACGACATCCTTATGGGCATGATGGGATAGACCCATGAACCGCGTCGCCACGGGCAATAACTACAACACCATCATGTCCGACCTCATGCGGGCGCAGATGCGCCAGTACGAGGCGCAGGAGCAGGTCTCCAGCGGCAAGGCGGGCAGCGACCTCAAGGGCTTCGCCAGGAACGCCGAGACCCTGATGGCGGCCCGCAGCCTCCAGACCCGCGTCGAGGGCTTTATCGAGCAGGGGAAGACCCTGGCCTCGAAGCTGGAAGTGCAGGCCCTGGCCCTGACCCAGGTCGAGGACGCCGCCGCCGGCGCCCGCCAGGCCATCGAGGAGGCGATCGCCAACGGTCGCGCCGAAGGGCTGATGAGCCAGCTCTCCAGTCTGTTCTCCTCGGCCTCCGATGCGCTCAACACCAAGTTCGCCGGCCGCTACCTGTTCTCGGGCGCGCAGGTCGACACCGCCCCGGTGACGGCCAAGTCGCTGGCCGACCTGACCGCCGCCGCGGACGTGGACGAGGTCTTCCGCAACGACGCCCTGATCCCCGCCGCGCGGCTGGACGAATCCAGCACCATCGAGACCGGCTTCCTGGCCGAGGACCTGGGGACGGGCCTGTTCACCGCCTTCCGGCAGGTCCAGGCCTATGTGGAGGCCAACGGCGAGTTCTCCGGCCAGCTCACCGAGGCGCAGGAGACCTTCCTCCAGGGGATGCTGGACAGCTTCGCCGGCGCCCGTTCGGCGCTGACCGACGCCACCGTCCGCAACGGCCTGACCCAGAACCGCGTCGACAAGGCGCTCGACATGCACGGGGCCCGCCAGGACATGCTGGAGGGCATGGTCAGCGACATCGCCCACGTCGACATGGCCGAGGCCATCACCCGTCTCCAGCAGGCGCAGGTGGCCGTCCAGGCGTCGGCCCAGGTGTTCATCGCGCTCCAGGGCTCGTCGCTCCTGAACCTGCTGAAATAGCAAAAGGCGCGGGCAGGGGCTAAATAGCGCCCATGAACGCCCATCTGCCCATCTCCAGCCATGCCGAGGACGCCGTCCGCGCGGCCGTCGGCCTGCCGGCCGGGACGCGCGTGGTCGCGGCCATGTCGGGGGGCGTCGACTCCACCGTCACCGCCGCGCTGCTGGCGCGGGCCGGCTACGACGTGGTTGGCGTGACGCTGCAGCTCTACGACCACGGGGCGGCGGTCCAGCGCAAGGGCGCCTGCTGCGCGGGCCAGGACATCCTCGACGCCCGCATGGCGGCCGAGGCCATCGGCATCCCCCACTACGTGCTGGACTACGAGAGCCGCTTCAAGGAGCAGGTGATCGAGGATTTCGCCGACGCCTACCTGCGCGGCGAGACGCCCATCCCCTGTGTGCGCTGCAACCAGACCGTCAAGTTCCGCGACCTGCTGGACGTCGCCCGCGACCTGGGCGCGGCGGCGATGGCGACCGGCCACTATGTGCGGCGCGACGGGACGCGCCTCCTGCGGGCCGTCGATCCGGCGCGCGACCAGAGCTACTTCCTGTTCGCCACCACGCGCGAGCAACTGGACTTCCTGCGCTTCCCGCTCGGTGGGCTGGAGAAGCCGGACGTGCGGCGCGTGGCGGCGGAACTGGGCCTGTCCATCGCCGACAAGCCCGACAGCCAGGACATCTGCTTCGTGCCGGAAGGCCGCTACACCACGGTCATCGACCGCCTGCGCCCGCACGGGGCCGAGCCGGGCGACATCGTCCACATGGACGGCCGGGTGCTGGGCCGCCACGAGGGCGTCACCCGCTACACCATCGGCCAGCGCCGGGGCCTGAACATCGCCGTCGGCGAGCCGCTGTTCGTCACCCGCATCGACGCCGACGCGCGGCAGGTGATCGTCGGCCCGCGCGAGGCCCTGCTGACCCATGCCCTGACGCTCAAGGAAGAGAACTGGCTGGGCGACGAGCCGACGCTGGCGGATGCGATGGACCGCCCCGTCCTGGCCCGCGTCCGCTCCACCCGCGAACCCGCGCCGGGGCGTCTCGCTATGGTGGGGGGCGTTCCGGGCCTCGTCTTCGATGCGCCGGAAGAAGGCGTCGCGCCCGGCCAGGCGTGTGTCCTCTACGCGCCGGAGGCCCCGGACCGCGTCCTGGGCGGCGGCTTCATCGCGGGGACCGTGCGCGCGATGTGACCCTTCTCCCCTCGCGGGAGAAGGAACTCAGGCCGCCTGGGTCTTGGCCAGGGCTTCGCCGACCGTCGGGCATTCCGTGTCGGCGATGTCCATGCGCAGTTCGCGCGGGCCCGGGGTCTTGCCGCAGCAGTCGCAGACCATGCGGGGGTGGAAAGCGGCGCCGCAGGCTTCGTGGAAGAAGCGGACCGGGCCGCCTTCCTCGCCGTAGACATGGGCGTCGCCCCAGGCCGCCATGGTCAGCAGCACGGGCGACAGCGCCTGGCCCTTCGGGGTCAGGACGTACTCGTGGCGGGGCGGGCGCTCGGAATAGAGGCGGGTCTCCAGAACCCCGTTCTGGACGAGGCTCTTCAGCCGCGCGGCCAGCACGTTGCGCGCCACGCCCAGCCCTTCCTGCCACTGCTCGAACCGGCGCACGCCGCGAAAGGCGTCGCGCAGGATCAGCAGCGTCCAGGGATCGCCGACCACCTCCAGCGTGGCGGCGATCGAGCACACTTCCTTGGAATAATCGGCTGTTCGGCCCATGCGCTTAACGTGAGGCTTCCCTTAACGGAAAGCAAGTTTCCATTCGGGACCCACTAGCCGGCGGGCGGGGCCTGCATGTCCAGCATGTTGATCCGCTGGCCGCCGGGCAGCTCCATGTCGCCGGGCTTCATGCCCTCGGGACAGGCGCCGAGGTGGCGGGCGGCGATGTTCACGATGCGCACGCCGTTCATCTGCGGCGCCGCCGCGCCCTCGGTCGAGCTTTCGGCCTGCACCTGATATCGGGTGGAGAAGTCGCCCGTGGCCGTCCCGCTGGTGGTCGTCACCCCGCCCGAGCCCATGTCGCAGACCGACGAGAAGCGCCAGGCGCCATCCGCTTGGCGGGTCACGAGGTTCTTGGCGCAGGTCGAACGCGCGGCCTGGTTGCCCCACCACGACAGCTTGAGGTCGGTTTCCTTGTCGAGGCAGACGCGGGTGGTCTGCACGAAATCGACCCCGGCCAGCGAGACGCTCTGCTCCCACAGGCCCGGCTTGCGGGCGGGGGCGTCGATGGGCGGGGGAGCCTTGCCGGGGGCCTGCGCCTGCGGCGCGCCGGGCGCCGCCTTGTCCGCTTCCTCGCCCCCGCGGTCGCAGGCGGCGAGCGCCAGCACGGCCGCGCCGCACACGGCGGCGATCCTGAACACACCCATACGCTTCCCCTCTCGCAAACAGCGCGGGGCGACGATAGCGGGGATCGAAACGCGGCGCGAGGCGCCTATATCAAGGTCATGAGCCAAGTCACCGACAATACGGCCCACGGCCGCTACGAGATGGTCGAGGACGGCCATGTCGTCCATGCCGACTACCGCCGCGACGGCGAGCGCCTCTACATCGACTACGTCCTCGCCCCGCCGCCCCTGCGCGGCACGGGCGCGGCCGGACGCCTGATGGAGGGCGTGGCGCAGGAGGCCCGCAAGGCGGGCGTCAAGATCGTGCCGATCTGCGGATACGCCGCCGCCTGGCTGCGCCGCCACCGCGAACACGCCGACCTGTTGGCGTAAGCGGGGCAGTGGGCTTAGTCTGCCCCTCGAAGAACACGAGAGGGGCTTTGAGATGATCTTCCGCACCGCGGCGGCGGCCGCCGCCTTCTGCCTGCTGGCCATGCCCGCGCACGCCGCCCTGATGAGCCAGTGGACGGCGGCTGACATGCGCGCTGTGCTGACCGAGCAGGGCCTGGAAATCACCGAGGAGGGCGTGGACGACGATGACGGCGACCCCTACCTCGCCGCCGTGACTGAAAGCGGCATGAAGTTCACCGTCTACGGCGCCGCCTGCAAGGGCGAGGAAACGGCCCGCATCTGCGAGGGCGCGCAGCTCTCGACCAGCTTCACCCTCGACTCGATGGAGGCGGTTACGGCGAAGGTGAAGTCGCTGGACTACGCCGCCGTCAGCATCTTCGCCGACAAGGATGAGCCCGACCTGCGCGTCACCCGCTACGTGATCTTCGACCACGGCATCGAGCGGGACAACCTGAAGACCAACCTCGACGTCTTCCTCAGCATCTCGGAAGACATCTGGGAGGGGCTGTAGGCTCAACTCCTCCCCCTAAGCGGCGGCATAGCCGTCGCGCAGGTCGCGCTTCAGAACCTTGCCGATGTGGCTGCGGGGCAGGGCGTCCAGCACCTTCAGGTCCGACAGGCGCTGGGTCTTGCCGACCCGTTCGTTGACCCAGGCGCGCAGGACTTCCGGTTCGACCTCGCCCTTCAGGGCCACGAAGGCGACGGGCGTCTCGCCCCATTCGCGCGACGGCGCGCCGACCACGGCGGCCTCGGTCACGGCCGGGTGGGCGGCGATCACCGCCTCCAGGTCGCTGGGATAGATGTTGAAGCCGCCCGAGATGATCATGTCCTTCTTGCGGTCCATGAGCGTCAGGAAACCGTCGGCGTCGAAGCGGCCCACGTCGCCGGTGCGTACGAACCGCTTGCCTGACGGATCGGTCCAGATGGCGTCGGCGGTCTTGCCGGGCTGGTTCCAGTAGCCGTTCATCATCGCGGGCGAATTGCCGACGATCTCGCCAGCCTCCCCGACTGGAACCTCGGCGCCGTCCTCGCCGATCAGGCGGATGTCGTGGCCGGGCGCGGGCCGCCCGACCGTGTGCAGCTTGTCGGGGTGCTCGTGGGCGATGAGGATGCAGGTCCCGCCGCCCTCGGTCATGCCGAAATACTCCACCAGCCCGCCGGGCCAGCGCTTCAGCACATCGGCCTTCAGGTCGGGCGCGAAGGGGGCGCTGGTGCAGAACTTCAGGCGGAAGGACGACAGGTCGAAGCTGTCGAAGTCCGGTCGGTCCATTAGCCTGCGGTACTGCACCGGCACCAGCATCGTGTGGGTGACGCGATGCCGCTCGGCCAGTTTCAGGAAGCGCTCGGCGTCGAACTTGGCCATCAGGATCGCCGTTCCGCCCCCCGCCAGGGTGGGGAAGAAGCAGACCAGCGTGGTGTTGGAGTAGAGCGGCGTGGACAGCAGCGTGACCACGTCCGCGCCATAGCCGACGCCGCCGATCCTCAGCAGGTGGCGCCAGCGCATCCCGTGCGACTGCACGATGCCCTTCGGCGCGCCGGTCGTGCCGGACGAGTAGATGATGTTGAAGGCGTCGGACCGCCCTATCGCCACCGGGCGGGGCCTTGAGCCTTGCGGCGCCAGCCAGTCGGCGAACGCCGCGCCGTCCAGCGCGATGCGGCGCGTGGCGACGGGCGGCAGGCCGGCCGCTACGCCCGCGTCTGTGAAGAAGATCCTCGCCCCTGAATCCGCCACCATCCCGGCGATCTGCTCGGGGGTGGAGGACGGGGCCAGCGGCGCGGTCGCCACGCCGATGCGCAGGGCGGCCAGGAAGACCGCCGCATACTCCAGCGAGGTCGAGGCGCAGGCGGCGACCACGTCGCCCCGGTCCAGGCCGTCCCGCTGCATGGCCGCGCCGATGCGGTCCATCAGGGCGTCCAGCTCGCCGTAGGTCAGGCTGCGGTCGTCCTGCGCCAGCGCGAGCCGGTCGGGCGCGGCCTCGGCGTGCAGGGAAATCAGGTCGCCGATCGTGCCGAAATCGGCCGCGAGCATCTCTTCGACGGAGGGCATGGGGGATTGCCTCGGGAGCGGGGTGTGCGGCGAAAACTGCATGCGGCCGTCAAAGAGTCCAGCCCGCCCGCGAAACCGCCGCCGCAGACCCGCGTTTGGTAAAGCGGACGACACGTGGGGAGGGCTCGATCAGGAATGGAGCTGCACAATGAAGTCCCCCCTAACCGTCACCCTCGCGGCGGTCCTGGCCCTGGGCGCCGGTGCGACCGCCAGCGCGCAGACCTACGGACAGGCCTATGACGCCTACCAGAACCAGCGCGAGAACTACTACGACCAGCAGCGCAGCTACGCCCAGCGCACGGCCGACTATGAGGCCCAGCGCCGCGCGTACGACGACGCCCGCGCCCGCTACGACCGCGACCGCGACACCTACGACCGCCGCTGGGGCCGCGGGGCCTATGAGCGCCGCTACGGCGCCTTCCGGTATGATTACCCGCCGTCGGCCTACGACCACGGCTACGACGCCTCCTACAACGACGCCTACGCTCCCTATCGTGACAATCCCTGCGAACAGCGGCGCAGCAACAACCAGGTGGCGGGCGGCCTGATCGGCGCGCTGGCCGGCGCGGCCCTGGGCTCGAACGTGGCCGCTTCCGGCGTGCGCACCGAAGGCGCCGTCCTCGGCGGCCTGGTCGGCGCGGCCGTGGGCGCCGGTGTCGGCCGCTCGACGGCCCAGTGCGACGACCGCGGCTACTACTTCAGCTACGACCAGACCATGCCGTACCGCGAGGGCTACTACGACAACCGCAACCGCTGGCGGAACGGCTCCCGCTACAGCTACTACAACAATCGCCGCTGCCGCCTGGCGTCCGCCCCGGCCACCTATCGCGGCGCGACGGACTACCGCTACGTCCGCGTCTGCCCGGACGGTTCGGGGCGCTACCGGATCACCGGCTAGCGTAGGCCTCGATCTCGGCGAGGCGCAGGGCGACCTGCTCCTCGTCGAGGAACGAGCCGGTGAAGCTGTTGCGCGCGAGGGTCAGAAGGTCCTCGCGCGTCAGCCACGTGTGGCGGGCGACCTCCTGCCAGTTCCGGTTCAGGTAGCCGCCGAAATAGGCCGGATCGTCCGAGTTGATCGTGGCCTTGAGGCCGAGGTCCAGCATCCGCTTGAGCGGATGGCGCGCCAGATCGTCCACCACGCACAGCTTCAGGTTCGACAGCGGGCAGACCGTCAGCGTCATCTGCTCGCGCACCAGCCGTTCGACGAGGGCGGCGTCCTCCAGCGAGCGGTTGCCGTGGTCGATACGGTCGACCTTCAGGAGGTCCAGCGCCTCCCACACATATTCCGGCGGCCCCTCCTCGCCCGCGTGGGCGACGATGGCCAGGCCCCGCTCGCGGGCGGCCCTGAACACCCGCTCGAACTTCGACGGCGGATGGCCGACCTCCGACGAATCCAGCCCCACGCCGACGATGCGGTCGAGATAGGGCTCGGCGTCCCTCAGGGTGGCGAAGGCGGCCTCCTCGTCGAGGTGGCGCAGGAAGCAGAGGATCAGCTTGGAGGTGATCCCGAACCGCGCCTGCGCCTCCTTCATCCCCGCCAGCAGGCCGTCCGCGGCGACCGAAAAGGGCACGCCCCGGTCGGTATGGGTCTGGGGGTCGAAGAAGATCTCCGCATGGCGGCCGTTGTCCGCCGCCAGCCGCGTGAAATAGGCCAGCGCCAGGTCGCGGAAGTCGTCCTCCGCCAGCAGCACGCCCGCGCCCTGGTAGTAGATGTCGAGGAAGTCCTGGAGGTTGGAGAAGCTGTAGGCCGCCCGCACCTCCTCGACGCTGGCGAACGGCAGGACCACGCGGTTGCGGCGGGCGAACTCGAACATCTGTTCCGGCTCGAGGCTGCCCTCGATGTGCAGGTGAAGCTCGGCCTTGGGCAGGCCGTCGATGAAGGCGGTCAGGTCGGTCATGGCGGCACTTGAGGCGCGCCGCTCCGTTTCGGTCAAGCCCGCGCGATGGGCGACAGGCTCTTCAGGTCCGGCCCCGGGCGTTCGTCAGGCGCCGCGTCGTCCTCGCCCGACAGCGCCCGCACATAGTCGTCGCGCCAGGCGGCCACGTCGTCCTTCTGGACCCCGTCGTAGAGGGCGCGCCAGCGGCGGATGCGCTCGGCCTTGTCCATGGTCAGGGCGCGCTTGAGGGCCTCGGACAGTTCCTCCGGGCTGTTCGGGTTGACGATCAGGGCCTCGCGCATCTGCAGCGCCGCGCCCGCGAACCGCGACAGGATCAGCACGCCGGGGTCGGCCGGGTCCTGGGCCGCGACATACTCCTTGGCGACGAGGTTCATCCCGTCGCGCAGGGGCGTGACCAGCCCCACCCTGGCGGCGCGGTAGATGCCCGCCAGTTCGTCGCGGCGGTAGTTGCGGTTGACGTACCGGATCGGCGCCCAGTCCATCTCGCCGTAGGCGCCGGATATGCGGCCCGTCATGCTGTCCAGCCGCCCCCGGATGTCCTGGTAGGCCTCGACCTCGTCGCGCGAGATCGGCGCGATCTGGAGGAACAGCACCTGGCGCCGCAGGTCGGGATTGTCGTTCAGGAACCGCTCGAAGCCGATGAACCGCTCCTCCAGGCCCTTGGAATAGTCGAGCCGGTCCACGCCCACGATCATCGAGCGGAAGACGCTGTGGGCGGCCATGATGTCGTAGGACCGGCGGGCGCGCGGGCTCTGGGTCAGCTTGGCGAAGTTCTCCGTGTCGATGCCGATGGGGAAGGCCCCCGCCCGCACGCTGCGCCCGAAGGCGGTCAGCAGGCCCGGCTCCGGCGCCTGGCCTCCCGCCTCGTTGATGATGTAGCCCTCGAACGCCTGGAGGTGCTCGCGGGTCTGGAAGCCGACGAGGTCGTAGTGGAACAGCGCCTCCACGAGCTGGCGGTGGCGCGGCAGGGTCACGACGAGCTGGTGGGCGGGCCAGGGGATGTGCAGGAAGAAGCCGATCCGGTTCTTCACCCCCAGCTTCCTCAGCTCCCGCGCCAGCGGGATGAGGTGGTAGTCCTGGACCCAGATCAGGTCGCCTTCCTCCACCAGCGGCGCGAGGGTCTGGGCGAAGCGGCGGTTCACCCGGTCGTAGCCCTCGCCGAACGAGCGGTCGTAGGCGGTCAGGTCGACCCGGTAGTGGAACAGCGGCCACAGCGTCTTGTTGGCGTAGCCGTTATAGTACTCCTGCACGTCGGCCTCTTCGAGGTCGACCGTCGCCACCGTCACCCCGTCGGCGGTCTGGGTGTGCAGTTCGCCGGTGTAGGTCTCGGTCGTGTTGCCGCTCCAGCCGAACCACAGGCCGGAGTATTCCCGCAGCGCCGCCGACAGGGCCATGGCCAGGCCGCCGACGGTCTCGACGCCCCGTCCGGCGGGCGGGCTGACGCGGTTGGAGACGACGATCAGGCGGCTCATGCGGCGGCCTCCAGCCAGGCCAGCACGGCGTCCACGTCCGGCAGGCGGTGGAGGGCGGCGGTGCCCCGGCGTTTTCCGATCAGCACGCCGTAGCCGCCCAGGTCCCGGACGGCCGCGAAGCCGTCCTCGTCCGTCAGGTCGTCGCCCACGAAGACGGGCGTGGCGCCGGCGAAGGGGCTCTCGGCCATGAAGGCGCGGACGCTGTCCCCCTTGTCGGCGCCGGGTGTGCGCAACTCGGCGACCATGTCCCCCAACTGGAGCACGAGGCCGGTCGCTTCCGCAATCCCGCGGGCCGCCTCGACCGCCTGTCCGGCGGCCTCGGGGGCGGCGCGGTAGTGGAGGGCGAGCGCCAGCCCCTTGTCCTCGACCAGCAGGCCGGGGCGGCTTCGCGTCAGCGCGTCCAGCGCCTCGCGGGCGCCGTCGATGGCCGGGTGGGGCGGGCGGCTGAGGACCGCTCCGGCGGCGTTGCGGCGTACGAGGCCGTGGACGGCGGCGGCGGCCTTGACCTCGCCTTCGAGGATGCGGTCGACGTCCTCCAGCGCCCGGCCGCTGACGACCGCCACACGCCCGTCCATGCGCTCGGCCAGACGGCGCAGCAGGGCGGTGCGGCGCGGGTGGGGGCCGACCGCGTCCGGCCGGTCGGCGATGTGGGCGAGCGTGCCGTCGAGATCGAGGAACAGCGCCGTGCGCCCCACGTCCAACGCGGGCGGCGGGGCCATCTCCTGGTCCCGTTCCAGCATGCTCACCAACTCCTGCACTCTCGCCTCCTGTCCCGCTTGTTCAACGCCCGGCGGGCCTGATGGTTCGCTTCAGCGCACCGAAGCCCAGGGCCGGCTGAGCAGGACGGCGCAGTTGATCAGGCCGACCAGGGAGTAGGTCTGGGGGTAATTCCCCCACAGCTCCCCGTCGTGGAAGCCGATGTCCTCCGACAGCAGTCCGGCGGGGGTGCGGCGGGCCAGCATCTCCTCGAACAGCGCCCGCGCCTCCTCGTCGCGGCCCGCGAAGTGCAGGGCCTCGATCAGCCAGAAGGTGCAGAAGTTGAACGCCGTCTTCGGCTCGCCGAAGTCGTCGGGGACGGCGTAGCGCAGCATGTGCGAGCCGCGCCGCAGGCCCTCCTCCACCGCCTTGGTCGTGGCCGCCATGCGCGGATCGTCCGGCGGGATGAAGCGGACCTCGGTCAGTTGCAGCAGGCTGGCGTCCAGCCCGTCGCCGTCGAAGGTGGCGGCGAAGCGGCCCAGCTCCTCGTTCCAGGCGCGGGCCTCCACGGTCTGGCGGATGACGGCGGCCCGCTCGTTCCAGTAGCGGGCCCGCTCGTTCAGCCCCAGCTTGACCGCCGCGTTGCCCAGCCGGTCGCAGGCGGCCCAGCACATGACGGCCGAATAGGTGTGGACCGCCGCCCGGCCCCGGAATTCCCACAAGGACGCGTCCGGCTGGTCGTGCAGGGCGAAGGCCCGCTCGCCGATGGGCTCCAGGGCGCGGAAGTCCTCGATGGTGGCGGGCCGCAGCAGGCGCTCGTCGAAGAAGGCCTGCACGCTGGACAGCACGATCTGGCCCCAGACGTCGTGCTGCAGGTGCTCGTGGGCCTGGTTGCCGACCCGCACCGGCCCCATGCCGCGATAGCCGGGCAGGGCGTCGGCGAAGCGCTCGATCAGGGCGGGCTCCAGCCCCACGCCGTAGACCGGCTGGATATGGCCGCCGTTGGAGGCGTCGATCAGGTTGCGGATGTAGCCGAGGTAGTTCTCCAGGATGTCCACCGCCCCCAGCCGGTTCAGGGCCTGGACGACGTAGTAGGCGTCCCGCAGCCAGCAGTAGCGGTAGTCCCAGTTGCGGCCCGAATCCGCATGCTCGGGGATGGAGGTGGTCAGGGCCGCGACGATGGCCCCCGTCTCCTCCCAGGCGCAGAGCTTCAGCGTGATGGCCGCCCGGATCACCGCCTGCTGCCAGTCCAGCGGCACGGCCAGCCCGCGCACCCACTGGCGCCAATAGGTCTCCGTCTCGCGCAGCATCCGTCCGCAGGTCGAGGCCACGTCGGCGTCGAAGCCCTCGTCGGGGCCGAGGAAGAAGGACAGCGTCCGCTCCAGCCGGAAGGTGCGCTCGTCCAGCACGTGGCTGACCGGGCAGTCGGTGGTCAGCCGCAAGGTCACGTCCGAGCCGAGGTAGCGGATGTGGTTCGACCCGTGCGTCCGCTCCGTACCCCGCGCGCCAAGGCCCGCGGTGGGCCGCAGGCGCACGGCGATGCGCGGCGTGCCCTCCAGCGGCCGGACGATGCGGATGAAGGCGGTCGGGCGATAGATGCGGTGGAACTGGCCGTAGCGGGGGCAGAAGTCGATGACCTCCGTCACGGAGCCGTCCTCGGCCGTGATCTCGGTTCGCACGATGGCGGTGTTGCGGCAGTAGGTCTGATGGGTGCGCTTGGCGCCTTCCACGTCGATGGACCAGTAGCCCCGCTCCGGGTCGTCCCCGCCCAGCAGGGCCGAGAAGAAGGGATCGCTGTCCACGCGCGGGGCGCAGGCCCAGACGAACCGGGCCTGCCGGTCGATCAGGGCGCTCACGGAACAGTTGCCGATCGGGAAGAGATCGAGGGTCTGCGTCATGCCTGTCGTGTCGTCGTCGCCCGCCGCGCCCCTCCCTAACGCGCCCGGCGAAGCTTCGATCCCGCCGAAAACCCGTGCTGGCGCTGGGGAAATTTGAGTCCTACCATCGCCTCGGAGCGTCCCGTCAGAGGACGCCCGAGGGAAGGCCAGGGAGTAGAAGTTGGAGCCGACGAACACCGAGGCGCCCGAGTATTTCCACAAGGTCGTCGATTGCCAGTGGGCCTGTCCGGCGCACACGCCGGTTCCTGAATACATCCGCATGATCGCGGCGGGGCGCTACGCCGACGCCTACATGGTCAACTGGAAGTCCAACGTCTTCCCCGGCGTGCTGGGCCGAACCTGCGACCGCCCCTGCGAGCCCGCCTGCCGCCGGGGCCGGGTGGACGAGGAGCCGGTGGCCATCTGCCGCCTCAAGCGCGCCGCCGCCGACAACAAGGGCGACGTCTCGGGCCGGATGCCCAGGCCCGCCGCGCAGAAGATCGGCAAGAAGGTCGCCTGCATTGGCGCCGGCCCCGCCTCGCTGACGGTGGCCCGCGACCTCGCCCCGCTGGGCTACGAGGTCGTGGTCTACGACGGCGACGACAAGGCGGGCGGCATGATCCGCCGCCAGATCCCACGCTTTCGCTTGCCCGAGGAGGTCATCGACGAGGAGGTCGGCTTCATCACCGACCTCGGCCCCGTCATGCGGCTGGGCGAGCGGGTGGACAGCCTCAAGGACCTGCTGGCCCAGGACTACGACGCCGTCTTCGTGGGCGCGGGGGCGCCGCGCGGCCGCGACCTCGACATCCCGGGACGGCAGGAGGCGGCGGCCAACATCCATATCGGCATCGACTGGCTGTCCAACGTCTCCTTCGGCCACACGGACCGGATCGGCAGGCGGGTGATCGTGCTGGGCGGCGGCAACACGGCCATGGACTGTTGCCGCACCTCGCGCCGCCTCGGGGGCGAGGAGGTGAAGGTCGTCGTCCGCTCCGGCTACGAGGAGATGAAGGCTTCGCCGTGGGAGAAGGAGGACGCCCGCCACGAGGGCATCCCGATCCTCAACTTCCTGGTCCCCAGGGCCTTCACCCACAAGGACGGCCGCCTGACGGGCGTGCGCTTCGAGCAGGTCGAGCCGAAGGTCGACGAGCGGGGCCGCCGCCAGCTCGTCCCCACCGGCGAGCCCGACCAGCACTTCGAATGCGACGACGTGCTGATCGCCATCGGCCAGGAGAACGCCCTCCCGTGGATCGAGCGGGACGCGGGCATCTCCTTCGACGACTGGGACATGCCGGTGGTGGACGCCGTGACCTTCCAGTCCTCCAACCCGCGCGTCTTCTTCGGCGGCGACGCGGCCTTCGGGCCGAAGAACATCATCTGGGCCGTGGCCCATGGGCACGAGGCGGCGGTCTCCATCGACCGCTTCTGCCGGGGCCAGGACGTGGCCCTGCGACCGCCGCCGGGCGTGACCATGGCCTCCCAGAAGATGGGCATCCACGAGTGGAGCTACGACAACGACGTGGCTCCCGACGACCGCTACAAGGTGCCGCTGCTGGAGACGGCCAGGGCGCTGTCGGACGTGAAGGCCGAGGTCGAGCTGGGTTTCGACCAGGCGCTGGCCTACGCCGAGACGCAGCGGTGCCTGAACTGCGACGTGCAGACGGTGTTCGCCACCCCGCTGTGCATCGAGTGCGACGCCTGCGTCGACATCTGCCCCACCGACTGCATCACCTTCACCGGCAATGGGACGGAGGCCGACCTGCGGCCGAGGCTGAAGGCACCGGCCCTGAACGCGGAGCAGGACCTCTACGTCTCGGGCACGCTGCCGACCGGGCGGGTGATGGTGAAGGACGAGGACGTCTGCCTCCACTGCGGCCTGTGCGCCGAGCGGTGTCCGACCGGGGCGTGGGACATGCAGAAGTTCCTGCTGGATATCACCCATGCGGGAGGCGCCGGATGCACGCGCTGAAGCTCTCCTCCCCCGTAAAACGGGGGAGGAGAAGGAGGCCGCCCATGCCGCTGACCGCCGTCAACGACTTCGTCGTCAAGTTCGCCAACGTCAACGGCTCGGGCTCGGCCTCCGCCAACGGCCTCTTCGTCAAGGCGATCATCCGCACGGGCGTGCCGGTGGCGGCGCGCAACATCTTCCCGTCCAACATCCAGGGCCTGCCGACCTGGTACGAGGTGCG
>CAZOHI010000031.1:0-40193 GCA_964579695.1 uncultured Caulobacter sp.
CTAGCCCCTCGCGGTAGCTTGGGAACGCCGGGCGCCAGCCGAGTTCGGCCTTTGCCCTGGCGTTGGAGACGCGCTTGTTCTCGGCCCAGAAGCGGGAGGCCATCGTTTCCGGGTCGAACGGCTCCTCCGGCGGAGGCTCCATCCCAAGCAGCTTCGCGGCATAGGCCGTGACGTCCTGCGGCGGCGCGGGCTCGTCGTCGCAGAGGTTGTACTTGCCGCCCGCCCTCGGCCGCGCCAGCGAGGCCATCAGGCCCGAGGCGATGTCGTCGACGTGGATGCGGCTGAACACCTGCCCCGGCTTGACGATCCGCTTCGCCGTCCCCTCCCGCAGCCGGTCGAGCGCCGAGCGGCCGGGGCCGTAGATGCCGGGCAGGCGGAAGACCTGCACCGTCAGCCCCATGCCGCGCCCGACCTGCAGCCAGTCGCGCTCGGCCCGCACCCGCCGCGCGCCCTCGATGGAGCGGGCGGAAAGGGGGCTGGTCTCGAACACCCAGCGGCCCTCGCGGTCGCCGTAGACGCCGGTGGTCGAGAGGTAGCCGATCCAGTCGGGGAAGGCGCCGCCCTCGGCCAGTCCGCGCACGACGGGCGACAGGCCGGGGCAGCCGCCGTCGCCGGGCGGCGAGGTGACGAGGATGGCGCTCGCGTCAGACAGCGCCGCCGCCATCGCCGGATGGTCGCCGGGATCGACGGGGGTCACGCCCTTCGCGCGCTGGGCGGCGGCCTGCTCGGCCGTGCGGGCGGTCGCGGCCACGTCCCAGCCCAGCCGACGGGCGAAGGCCTCGCCGGTGTAGCCGTAGCCGAAGACGAACAGTTTCATGGATCAGAGCAGGGCCGTGATCGCCGCCCGCGCCGCCTCGCCCAGTTCCGGGTTCCTCAGCGCGAAGGCGACGTTGGCGCGCAGCAGGCCGATCTTGTCGCCGCAGTCGTAGGTCACGCCGTCGTACTCGTAGGCGTGGAAGTCCTGCAGCCCCATCAGCCGCGCCATGGCGTCGGTGAGCTGGATTTCCCCGCCCGCGCCGCGCTCCTGCGCCGCCAGCAGGCCGAAGATCTCCGGCTGGAGGATGTAGCGGCCCGAGATGAAGAGGTTGGACGGCTCGGTCCCCGGCGCGGGCTTCTCGACCATGCCGGTCATGCGGTTCAGGCGGCCGCCCTGGCCCTCCAGCGCCACGACGCCGTACTTGTGGGCCTCCCCCTTCGGGCAGGGCTCGACGACCACGACGTTGCCGCCGACCTGGCCGTAGGCGTCCACCGCCTGGGCCAGCGCCGGGACCTTGGCGTCCATCAGCATGTCGGGCAGGATCACCGCGAAGGGCTCGTCGCCGACGATGTCGCGGGCGCACCATACGGCGTGGCCGAGGCCCAGCGGGGCCATCTGGCGCACGAAGCTCATCTCGCCGGGCCTGGGCAGTTCGGCGCGGATCTCCTCCAGCAGCGCCGTCTTGCCCTTGGCTTCGAGCTGGGCCTCCATCTCCGGGTGGTGGTCGAAGTAGTCCTCGATGGCGTTCTTGCCGCGCCCGGTGACGAAGACGAAGTGCTCGATCCCCGCCGCGCGGCCCTCGGCCACGATGTAGGACAGGATCGGCCGGTCGACGACGTTCAGCATCTCCTTCGGCGTCGTCTTGGCGCCGGGCAGGACGCGGGTGCCCAGCCCCGCCACGGGCAGCACGGCGATGCGGACAGGTCTCATGGGCGGGCCCCCCTTCGGATGCGCTCTTCGACCTAGCGGAGGTCG
Organism: uncultured Caulobacter sp.; assembly: GCA_964579695.1. GTDB lineage: Bacteria > Pseudomonadota > Alphaproteobacteria > Caulobacterales > Caulobacteraceae > Caulobacter. The sequence continues at coordinate 1,733 of CAZOHI010000031.1, forward strand.
CCGCTCAATTCCAGCGAAGGCAAGGAACTTTCGAGACGCCGATTGGTTCAGCCGCCGGAGGTCGGGACCTCAGGAAATTCGGGAGAGCATCAAATGAAAGCCATCGCCGCCATCGCCTTGCTGGCGACCGCCGGTCTCGTGCTGACCGCCTGCCAGCGCAACGAAAGGGCCGCCGACACGACCGCCGCCGATACGGGAGCGGCCGCCGACGCCTACGCCACCACGCCGGTTCCGGCCGAGCCGATGGCCCCGCCCGCGACCATGGGCGCGACCGTCACCAACCCGGACGGCTCGACCACCACGACCAATCCCGACGGCTCGGCGACCACCACGCCCGCGACGGGCGCGGGTACGACGACGACGCCGTAGCGCCTACTCCACCGTCACCGACTTCGCGAGGTTGCGCGGCTGGTCCACGTCCGCGCCCTTCTGGACGGCCACGTGGTAGGCCAGCAGCTGGATCGGCGCCGAGAAGACCAGCGGCGCGATCACCGGGTCGCAGGTCGGGGCGACGATGACCCGCGCGCCCTCCGGCGCATGGGCCGCGCCCGCCGCGTCGGTGATCAGGATCACCCGTCCGCCGCGCGCCACAACCTCGCTCATGTTCGAGACGGTCTTCTCGAACAGGGCGTCGGTGGGCGCGATGACGATGATCGGCGTCTCCTCGTCCACCAGGGCGATGGGACCGTGCTTCAGCTCGCCCGCCGCATAGCCCTCGGCGTGGATGTAGCTGATCTCCTTCAGCTTCAGCGCGCCCTCGTAGGCCAGGGCGCACATCGGCCCGCGGCCGAGGTAGAGGACGTCCCGCGCCTTGGCCAGTTCCGGCGCGAGGTCGCGGACGGCCTCCTCCACCTCGATGGATTCGCCGACGAGGCGGGGGGCCTCCACCAGGATGCGGGCCAGCCGCGCCTGCTCGGCCGCGTCGATGCGCCCGCGCTGGGCGGCGGCGGCGATGGCGAGCGCGGTCAGGGCCGTGACCTGGCTGGTGAACGCCTTGGTCGAGGCCACCCCGATCTCCGGCCCCGCATGGGTCGGCCACAGCATGTCGGCCTCGCGGGCCATGGTGCTCTCGTGGGCGTTGACCACGGCGGCGGTCTTCATCCCCCTGGCCGCGCACCAGCGCAGGGCGGCCAGGGTGTCGGCGGTCTCGCCCGACTGGGAGACGGCCACCGCCAGGGTCCCCGGCGAGACGGCGGGCTCGCGGTAGCGGAACTCCGAGGCGATCTCGACGTCCATCGGCAGGCCCGCCAGCCGCTCGAACAGGTAGCGGGCGATCAGGGCGGCGTAGAAGGCCGTGCCGCAGGCGACGACCTGCACCCGCTCGATCTTCGCAAAGTCGATGTCGCCCGGCGCGCGGACGATGTTGGTGGTGGGATCGAGATAGGCCGACAGGGTGCGGGCGCACGCCTCCGGCTGCTCGTAGATTTCCTTCTCCATGAAGTGGCGGTGGTTGCCCTTCTCCACGAGGGCGGCCGAGCCGGAGACCACGGTGATCGGCCGTTCCACCGGCGCGCCGTCGGCGTCGAAGATGGTCGCGCCCCTGTGGTCGATGGCGACGAAATCGCCCTCGGCCAGATAGACGACGCGGTTGGTGAAGGGGCCGACCGCCAGGGCGTCGGAACCAAGGAACATCTCGCCGTCGCCATGGCCGACCACCAGCGGGCTGCCACGCCGGGCGCCCATGATCAGGCCGTCGCGCCCCTCGACCAGCACGGCCAGGGCGTAGGCGCCGGTCAGCTTGTCGAGCGTGGCCTTGAGGGCCGCCATCGGCTCGTCGCCCGCCTCCAGCCGGTCGTCGATGAGTTGGGCGATGACCTCGGTGTCGGTGTCGCTCTCGAAGGCCCGGCCCTTGGCCATCAGGGCGGCCTTCAGCTCGGCGAAGTTTTCGATGATGCCGTTGTGGACGAGGCTGACCCGGCCCGAGCGGTGCGGGTGGGCGTTGCGCTCCGACGGGGCGCCGTGGGTGGCCCAGCGGGTGTGGCCGATGCCGACGGTGGCGGCCAGCGGCTGCTCCTTCAGCACCGCCTCCAGCGCCTTGATCTTGCCCTGGGCGCGGCGGCGCTCGATATGGCCGCCGTGGATGGTGGCCACCCCGGCGGAGTCGTAGCCCCGGTATTCGAGCCTCTTCAGGCTGTCGATGAGCCGCTCGGTGACGGGCTCGACGCCGACGATGCCGATGATGCCGCACATGCCGCTTGCTACTCCGCGTCTTCGAAGGCCATGTTCTTAGGCCCGCGTTTAGCATCGGGCGGCATATGGCCAGTGTAAAAGTGCATTACAGATCGTTGCCTTAACGATTGCCTGTGGAGGCCACATGACCAAGCGGACCTATTTCGGCACCGACGGAATCCGGGGCAAGGCCAACACCCACCCGATGACCGCCGAGGTCGCCCTGCGCGTGGGGCTGGCCGCCGGAAAGCTGTTCCGCTCCGACGCCGAGCGCCGCCACCTCGTGGTCATCGGCAAGGACACCCGGCTGTCGGGCTACATGATCGAGCCGGCGCTGGTGGCGGGCTTCACCAGCATGGGCATGGACGTGCGCCTGTTCGGACCGCTGCCGACCCCGGCCGTGGCCATGATGACCCGCTCGATGCGCGCCGACCTCGGGGTGATGATCAGCGCGTCCCACAACGCCTTCCACGACAACGGGATCAAGCTGTTCGGCCCCGACGGCTACAAGCTCTCCGACGAACGCGAGGCCGAGCTGGAGGCCCACATGGACGAGGGCCTGCAACAGGGCCTCGTGGAGGCCGGCGACCTCGGCCGCGTGCTGCGGGTGGACGACGCCCAGGCCCGCTACGTCGAGATCGTCAAGGCGACCTTCCCGCGCCACCTCAGCCTGGGCGGCCTGCGCATCGTGGTCGATTGCGCCCACGGGGCGGCCTACAAGGTCGCGCCCACGGCCCTCTACGAGCTGGGCGCCGAGGTGAAGACCATCGGCGTCGCGCCCAACGGCTTCAACATCAATTCCGAATGCGGCTCGACCCACACCGACGCCCTGGTGCGGGCGGTGAAGGAGTACCGCGCCGACATCGGCATCGCCCTCGACGGCGACGCCGACCGGGTGATCATCTGCGACGAGCACGGTCATGTGGTCGACGGCGACCAGATGATGGCCATCGTCGCCGGGGCCTGGGCGGCCGAGCAGCGGCTGACCGGCGGCGGAGTGGTGGCGACGGTGATGTCCAACCTCGGGCTCGAACGTTTCCTCGGCGAGCGGGGGCTGAAGCTGGAGCGGGCGGCCGTCGGCGACCGCTATGTGATGGCCAGGATGCGCGAGGGCGGCTTCAACCTGGGCGGCGAGCAGTCGGGCCACGTCATCCTGTCGGACTTCTCGACCACGGGCGACGGGCTGATCGCCGCGCTCCAGGTGCTGGCGGTGATGATCCAGACGGGCCGCCCGATGAGCGCCTTGGCCCGCCAGTTCGAGCCGGTGCCGCAATTGCTGGAGAACGTGAAGTTCCCCAAGGGCGGCGAGCCGCTGAAGAACGAGAAGGTGAAGTCCGCCATCGCCGACGCCGAGGCGAAGCTGAACGGCTTGGGGCGCGTGCTGGTGCGCGCGTCGGGGACGGAGCCGCTGATCCGCGTCATGGCCGAGGGCGACGACGAGCAGCTCGTCGCGGCGCTGGTGCGCGAGATCGCGGGCGCGGTCAGGGCGGCTGCCTGAGGATGCTCCCCACAGAGGGGGAAGATTCAGGTGGGGTTGCAAATAACTACGTTCGCCGGGATTCTCCCCACCTCAACTGGGGGGACTAACCAATGATCGCGGAATCCATCTTCCTGCCGGTCGCGGCGGTGGCGCTGCTGACCTTCACGGCGCTGACCTTCGTGCCGATGATGCGGTTCGCCGCCGTGGCGCGCGGGCGTGTCGGGCCGAACGACTTCAAGATGGGCGAGTCGGGCCGGGTGCCCGAGAACGTCGCCCTGCCGAACCGCAACTACATGAACCTGCTGGAACTGCCGGTTCTCTTCTACGTCGTCTGCATCGTCTTCTACGTGACGGGCATGATCGACGGGCTGGTGCTGAACCTGGCCTGGGCCTTCGCGGTGTTCCGCGCGCTGCACAGCCTGATCCACATGACCTACAACAACGTCATCCACCGGATGCTGATGTTCTCCATCGCCACCTTCATCCTGCTGGCGATGTGGATCGTGCTGATCGGCCGGGTGCTGGAGAAGGCGCTCTAGATTTCCTGGTTGTAGGCCCCGATCTCGGCGCGCTTGCCGAGGCGGGGCTTCACTTCCTCGCGGAAGAGGGCGCGCATGTCGTCCTCCGAGCGGGTGCTCTCGACCACGACCACCACCTCCGGCTTGTTGGAGGAGGCGCGCACGAGGACCCACGAGCCGTCCTCCAGCGCCACGCGCACGCCGTTGACGGTGATGACCTCGGCGATCCTGCGCCCCAGGATCGTCCCGCCCGAGGCGGCCAGCGCCTCGTACTCGGCGACGATGTCGGCGACGACGCCGTACTTCACCTCGTCGGCGCAGTGCGGGCTCATGGTCAGCGAGGTCCAGGCCACCGGCAGGGCGCGCTTCAGGTCCGACAGCTTCCGTCCCGGATTGCGGTCCAGCATCGACAGGATGGCGGCGGCCGCCACCAGCCCGTCGTCGTAGCCGCGCCCCAGGGGGCCGCCGAGGAAGAAGTGGCCGGACTTCTCGAAGCCCGCCAGCGCGCCCAGCTCGGCGCTCTTGCGCTTGATGTAGCTGTGGCCGGTCTTCCAATAGACGGTGGTGCAGCCGTTCTCGGCCAGCACGGGATCGGTGGCGTAGAGGCCCGTCGACTTCACATCCACGACGAAGGTCGCGCCCGGGTGCAGAGGGGCGAGGTCTCTCGCCAGCATCAGCCCGATCTTGTCCGCGAAGATCTCCTCGCCCTCGTCGTCCACCACGCCGCAGCGGTCGCCGTCGCCGTCGAAGCCCAGCGCCAGGTCCGCGCCGTATTCGCGCACCGCCGCCGCCATGGCGTGCAGCATCTCCTGGTCTTCAGGGTTCGGGTTGTACTTCGGGAAGGTCCAGTCCAGCTCGCAGTCCATCTCGTAGACCACGGCCACGCCCATCCGGCGCAGGGCCTCCGGCGCGAAGGCGCCCGCCGTGCCGTTGCCGCAGGCGGCCACCACCTTCAGCGGCCGGGTCAGGCTGGCGTGGGACGAGGCGTCGGCGATGTAGCGTTCGGCCATGCCCTCGATGCGGGTCAGCTTGCCGCCCGACCGTTCCTTGAACCGGCCGCCGAGGACGATGTCCTTCAGCCGCCCCATCTCGTCCGGCCCGAAGGTCAGCGGCCGCGCGGCGCCCATCTTCACGCCGGTCCAGCCGTTCTCGTTGTGGCTGGCGGTGACCATGGCCACGCACGGCGCGTCCAACTCGAACTGGGCGAAGTAGGCCATCGGCGAGACGGCGAGGCCGATGTCCAGCACCTCGCAGCCCGCCGCCAGCAGGCCGATGGTCAGCGCCTGCTTGATCGACAGCGAATAGGAGCGGAAGTCGTGGCCGACCACGATCTTCGAATGACCCAGCTCGTGGATGTAGGTCCCGAGGCCAAGCCCCAGCGCCTGGATGCCCAGAAGGTTGATGTCCGGCCCGAACAGCCAGCGTGCGTCGTATTCGCGGAAGCCCGTCGCCTTGACCAGCGGCTCGGTCTCGTAGGCGATGGTGTTCGGAACGATGTCGGAGCGAGGTGTGAAAGGCATGGTCGCGGTTTACGGGCTTTCGCCTACTCAGACCAGTCCGGCCCGCAACAGGTCGTGGATGTGCAGGATGCCGACGGGCCGTCCGCGGTCGAGGACGAAGAGGACGGTGACGCGGCGGTCTTCCATCAGCTTCAGCGCCTCGGCCGCCAGGGCCGTGGAGGCGACGGCCAGCGGGGAAGGGGTCATCACCTGGCCCGCCGTGTGGGTCATCAGCCCGTCCATGTGGCGGCGCAGGTCGCCGTCGGTGACGAGGCCGGCGAGCGCGCCGTCCTTCCCCTGCACGCCCACGCAGCCGAAGCGCTTCTCGGTCATCACCAGCAGGGCCTGCGACATCGGCGTGTCCGGCGCGACCAGGGGAACCTCGGCGCCCTTGTGCATCAAGTCGGCCACGGTGCGCAGCTCGGCTCCCAGCTTGCCGCCGGGATGGAAGATGCGGAAGTCGCTGGCCGTGAAGCCGCGCCGCTCCAGCAGGGCCACGGCCAGGGCGTCGCCGATGGCGATCTGCAAGGTGGTCGAGGTGGTCGGGGCGTTCACCGCATCGGCTGCCTCCGGCGCGTCGGGGATGGCCAGCAGGATGTCGGCGGCGCGGCCCAGGGCGCTGTCGGGCGCCGCGGTGATCCCGATCAGCGGCGCGCCCAGGCGCTTGGCGTAGCCGATGACGTCGGCCAGTTCCTTCGTCTCGCCGGATTTCGACAGGGCCACGACCACGTCGTCGCGGCCGATCATCCCTAGGTCGCCGTGGCTGGCCTCGGTGGCGTGGACGAAGAAGGCGGGGGCCCCGGTGGAGGCGAGGGTGGCGGCGATCTTGCGCCCGACGTGGCCGGACTTGCCGACCCCGGTGCAGACGATGCGGCCCGTGGCGCCGAACAGCACCTCGACCGCGCGGGCGAACGCCTCGCCCAGCCCCTCGGCCATCTGGCGCAGGGCGTCGGCCTCGACCGCCAGGACCCGGCGGCCGACCGCCACGGCGTCGAACCCGCTCATCCGCCGACCCCCGCCAGCGAAGGCGTCGCCGCGCCCAGGCCCACCGGCCACACCAGCGCCAGCGCGATCATCGCCAGCACCGCCAGCGTCATCAACGGATAGAAGAAGCGATCCTTCATGGGCCGGGTATAGCAGGGCGCGGGCGGGCGGCCAGCCCCCTTCCCCCGTCGCCGCGCAGGGGCTAGGAAAACGCCGACCCGCGCCACGGAGGCCCCATTGCCCATCCTCGTCCTTCTCCGCCACGGCCAGAGCCGCTGGAACCTCGAAAACCGCTTCACCGGCTGGGTGGACGTCGACCTGACCGCCGAGGGCGAGGCCCAGGCGAAGAAGGGCGGCGAGCTGCTGGGGGCTGCGGGCGTGAAGTTCGACCGGGCCTACACCTCCGTCCTCAACCGGGCGATCCGCACCGGGACGATGGCTCTGGAGGCCGCAGGGCAGGGCAGCCTGCCGCTGGTCCGCGACTGGCGGCTGAACGAGCGCCACTACGGCGGGCTGACCGGGCTGAACAAGGCCGAGACCGCCGAGAAGCATGGCGAGGACCAGGTCAAGGTCTGGCGCCGGTCCTACGACGTGCCGCCGCCGCCGCTGGCGCCGGGCGGTGAGTTCGACTTCGCCGCCGATCCCCGCTACGCCGGACACAAGCTGCCGGACACCGAGAGCCTGAAGACGACCCTCGACCGGGTAGAGCCCTATTGGGACGCCGAGGTCGCGCCGCATTTGAAGGCGGGCGAGACGGTGCTGGTCGCCGCCCACGGCAACTCGCTGCGGGCCATCGTCAAGCTGCTGTTCAACGTGCCGGACAGCGACATCGTCGGCGTCGAAATCCCGACTGGCAACCCGCTGCTGATCGAGCTGGACGGGGACCTGAAGCCGGTCGCCGCCCGCTACCTCGACGAGAGCCGCGCCGAGGCCATCCCGGCGGTGAAGTGACCGACGCGGACTTCATGCGCCGCGCCCTCGCGGCCGCGAAGGTCAACCTGGGCCTGACCGCGCCCAATCCCGTGGTCGGCTGCGTCATCGTCAAGGACGGCGAGGTGCTGGGCGAGGCCGCGACCGCGCCGGGCGGGCGGCCCCATGCCGAGGAGCAACTCCTCATCGCCTTGGGCGAACGGGCGCGGGGGGCGACGGCCTATGTGACGCTGGAGCCCTGCGGGGCGCGGTCGGCGGGGGGGCTTTCCTGCGCCCAGCGTCTGGCCGAGGCGGGGGTGGCGCGAGTGGTGGCCGCTTGCGCGGACCCGTCCCCTTACGCGTCCGGTCAGGGCGCCGAGCGGCTGGCGGCGGCGGGGGTTCCGGTCGAGCTGGGGTTGCTGGCGGACGACGTGGCGGAGGCGCTCGGCTACAAGCCCTTGGAAAGCAAGCCTTAAACTATAGCGGCCATAAGGCAGGGCAGGAGATTCCCGCCCCATGTCCGCACAGGCGCAGACCCAGATACATCGCCGCCTGACCCAGCAGGACGTGGAGCTGATCTGCGCCAAGCACGACCGGCTGTGGTCGGCGCGCATGGGCGGGGCGCGGGCGGTCTTCGCCTTCTGCGACATCTCCGGCCTAGACCTCTCGGGCCGCAACCTGTGCGACGCCGACTTCACGGGCGCGGTGGCGCACGAGACGAAGCTGTCCGGGGCGCGGCTCGACAACGCCTCCTTCTTCGGCGCCGACATGCAGGGCGCGGACTTCACCGGGGGCTCGCTGCGCCGTTCGGACCTGCGCGGAGCCTGCCTTCGGGGGGCGAACCTGACCGGCGCGGACCTCTTCGAGGCCGACCTGCGCGAAGGCTCCATCGCCGCCGCCGACAAGGACAAGGGCTACCGGGTGCTGGAGCCCGCCATGCGCGCGACCCACGCCCACGGGACCATCCTGGCGGGCGCCAACCTGGAACGGTCGCGGCTGTCGGGGATCATCGCAGTCAAGGCAGACTTCTCCGACGCCATCCTGAAGGGCGCCAAGCTGGTGCGCGCCAACCTCAAGCAGGCGACGATGCGCGGCGCCAACATGGCCGGGGCCGACCTGTCCGGCGCCGACCTGGCGGGCGCGGACTTGCACGATGCGGTTCTGGTCGGGGCCAAGACCTTCGCCTGGAACGTCACCGACGCCGACCTCTCCGGCGTGCTGACCGACGAGCCGGCGGGCAAGGCCGTCGCCGACCTGCCCTACGCCCAGATGATCAGGGACCACGCCCGCTGGTGCGAGACCGGCGGCGCGGAAGGCGTCCCGTCGGTGTTCAACAACGCCGACCTGCGGGCGCTGAAGGACGTGCGCGGCTTCAACCTGACCGCCCTGTCGGCCAAGGGCGCGGTGTTCTACGGCCTCGACATGGAGGGCGTGCAGCTCCAGGGCGCGCAGCTCGAAGGCGCGGACCTGCGGGCCTGCAACCTGCGCCGGGCGGACCTGCGCGGGGCGCGGCTGGGGGGCGCGAAGCTGTCGGGCTCGGACCTGCGCGAGGCCCAGCTGGGCCCGCTGCTGATCGCCGCCGACCGGGTAATGCCCTGCGACCTGACCGGCGCGGAGCTGAAGGGCGCCGACCTCGCCCGCGCGGACCTGCGCCAGGCGCGGCTGGCGGGCGCCGACCTGTCGCGCGCCAACCTGACCAACGCCCAGGTGCGGGGAGCGGATTTCGCCGGCGCCCTGCGCCTCGCCACGCGCGGCCTCGACGGGGTTATTTGACCCTGGGTTAACCCTTACGGCGCCCTTGGCGGGGTAAACGGACCTCTGTTCGTTCGTCCGTGGGGGAGGGCCGCCGGCCATGAGTGCTACGCAGAGCATCGCGGGCCGCCGCCGCCTGACGCAGGCCGAGCTCGACATGTTCCTGACGGCGCACGAACGGTTCCTCGCGGGCAAGCCGGGCGGCAAGCGCGCTTCCTTGCGTTTCGTGGACCTGTCGGGCCTGGATCTCGCAGGCCGCAACCTCGCCGATTCCGACTTTTCCGCCTCGATCTTCGCGGGCTGCCGGCTGATCCGCACCAACCTCGACCGCGCCAACCTGTTCGGCTGCGACTTCCGCAAGGCCGACCTGCGCCAGGCCTCGCTTGTGCGGGCCGACATCCGGGGCGCGTCCCTGCGCGGCGCCAACCTTTCTCAGGCCGACCTGACCCAGGCCGATTTCCGCGAAGGCCAGGTCGCCATCCCCCACCCCCGCAAGGGGCTGGACATGATGAGCCATGAAAAGCGCCTGGGCGACGCCGACGGGGCCAACTTCTCCGGCGCCACGCTGGACGGCTCGAGGTTCGGCGGAGCCTCGGCCTTCGCCGCCGACTTCACCGACTGTTCCCTGCGGGGAGCGGTGATGAAGGGCGCAAACCTGAAGGACGCCAACCTGTCGGGCGCCAACCTCGAAGGCGTCGATGTCGGTGGGGCCAACCTGGAGAACGCCAACTTCTCCGGCGCCGTGCTGACCGGCGTCGACACCGCCACGGCGCGGATGAGCGGCGCCCGGCTCGAAGGGGTGCTGCGCGCGCCGACGGACGCGGCGGTCGCCAAGGCGACGGCGCTGCTGGAACTGGTGAAGACCAACCAGGCGTGGTGCGAGACCGGCGGCAAGAGCGGCCAGCCCGCCCAGGTGGAGGGGGAGGACCTGCGTCCTCTTGGCGACAAGCTGAAGGGCGCGCGGCTGACGGCGATGAACGCGCGGGGGGCGTGCCTGACCGGCATGGACCTCACCGGCGCCCAGCTCCAGGGCGCGAATCTCGAAGGGGCCGACCTGCGCGGAACCTGCCTGCGCGGCGCGGACCTCCGCGGGGCAAAGCTGGCCGGCGCCCAGATGACCAAGGCTGACCTGCGCGGCGCCAGCTTCGGCGTCCTGCCGCTTGGGCCCGGCCGCTCGAACCCGGCCACCCTGAACCAGGCGCGGATGCGCTACGCCTGCGCCCAGGCCGCCGACCTGACCGCCGCCATCCTCGACGGCGCCGACCTGCGCGGCGCCGACCTGACGGGCGCCAAGCTGGCTTCCGCCAGCCTGCGCCAGACCGAGCTGACGGCCGCCATCGGCCTGGACGCATGAAGCCCTGGCTGCTGACGTTCGTCGCAGCCGCCGTCGCCGAAATCGCGGGCTGCTTCGCCTTCTGGGCCTGGCTGCGACAGGGCAAGCCAGTCTGGTGGGTGGTTCCCGGCGTCGCGGCGCTGGCGATGTTCGCGTACCTGTTGACGCTGGTCGAGGCCGAGCACGCGGGGCGCGCCTACGCGGCCTATGGCGGCGTCTACATCGCGGCGGCGCTGGTCTGGCTATGGGCGGCCGAGGGGGTGCGGCCCGACCGCTGGGACCTCGTCGGCGCCGCCATCTGCCTCGCCGGCGCGGCGGTCATCGTGTTCGGTCCCCGCACCGCATAGAAAAAGGGCGGCGCCCGAGGACGCCGCCCATGAGGCGGATGCTCTCTAGGAGAGGCGTCAGGCGGCCTTCTCACCCTCGATGAGGGGGGCGGACGCGGTGCTGATCTCGATGCGGCGCGGCTTCAGCGCCTCGGGAAGCTCGCGCTTGAGAGAGATGGCGAGCAGGCCGTCGTTGAGGCTGGCGTCCGTCACGACGACGTAGTCGGCGAGCTGGAAGCGGCGCTCGAAATTGCGCTCGGCCAGGCCCCGGTGCAGGAAGCGGCGGGGCTCGTCGTTGGCCGTCTTGCGGCCCTGCACGGTCAGGAGGTTCTCCTTGACCTCGATGCTCAGTTCCTCCGGACGGAAGCCCGCGACCGCGATCTCGATGCGGTAGGCGTCCTCGGCGGTGCGCTCGATGTTGTAGGGGGGATAGCCCTGGGCGCTGTCCTGCGCGGCCGCCGCGTCGAGCAGCGCGGCCAGGCGGTCGAAGCCCACGGCGGAACGGTAGAGGGGCGAGAAGTCGATCGTACGCATGGTCACATCCTTCTTCATTCAAGCAAGGTTGCGGTTGTGATCGGACGCGGCGAGCCGGATGGCCTCGCCAAGGTCCGAGAAGGCCCGGACATCCAGCGCCTTCGGGAAACTAGGTGGGCAGGCTCCGCGCGGGGTTCAAGAGGGGCCTTTGACCCCGCCGCACAGGCGCGCTAAGCCCATCGGGGCGCTGGGGGGCGTCGTTGCAAGGGTGGCGTGATGATCCCTGACGGGCCTGCTTTCTCGCGTCGTGCGCTGATCCTTGGCGCCACCGCCCTGGCCGCCTGCGGGCGCAAGGAAGAGCCCGTCGCCGAAAAGCCCAAACCCAAGCCCCGCCCCCGGCGCGGCGGGCCCCAGACCATCGCCGAAGCCGTGGCGGGCGAATGGCGCCAGCCTACCGACCGCGCCCGCGACGCCTTCCGCCACCCGGCCGAGAGCCTGGCCTTCTGGGGCCTGAAGCCCGGCATGACCGTGGTCGAGTTCTGGCCCGGCGCCGGCTGGTACACCGACATCCTGGCGCCGTTCCTGGCGGGAGCGGGCGGCCATCTCTACGCCGCCAACCTGGAGCCGCTGGACCCGGCCTCGACCGAGGCGGTGCACGCCTACCGCCGCAAGGTCGAGGGGGCGAAGAAGCTCTACGGGACGGTCGAGATCACCGCCTTCGGCCCCACCAGCGGGCCGGTCGCGCCGACGGGGACGGCGGACATGGCCCTCTTCCTGCGCAACATCCACAACTGGATGGCGGGCGGGACCATCGACAAGGCCTTCAACGACGCCTTCGCCGCCCTGAAGCCCGGCGGCGTTCTGGGGGTGGAAGAGCACCGCGCCGATCCCGGCGGGGTGCAGGACGTGATGGCCGCCGACGGCTATGTGCAGCAGGCCTACGTCATCAAGCTGGCGCAGGAGGCGGGCTTCATCCTCGACAAGGCGAGCGAGATCAACGCCAATCCCAAGGACACCAAGGACCACCCCTTCGGCGTCTGGACCCTGCCGCCGACCCGGCTGTCGGCCCCGCGCGGCCAGCCCCCGCGCCCCGGCTTCGACCATGCGAAATACGACGCGATCGGCGAGAGCGACCGCATGACCCTGCGCTTCGTGAAGCCTACGTAAGGTTCCCCTGAACACTGTTTACTTGCCAGCCCCGGCAAGTTATCGGGAAATCTGCTGTGCAACAGGGAGAGCGCACATGTCCTACACCATCGAAGAAATGACCGACCGCATCCGTGGCGCCGTTGGCGCTGACTCCGGCCTCGGCAAGACGCTGAAGTTCGACCTGAAGGGCGAAGGCGTCATCCACATCGACGGCGGCACGGTCACCAACGAAGACAAGCCGGCCGACCTCGTCATGACCATCGCCAAGGACGACCTGATCTCCATGGGCGAAGGCAAGCTCGACGCCACGATGGCGTTCATGAGCGGCAAGCTGAAGCTGTCGGACATGGGCCTGGCGATGTCGCTGCAACCCAAGATGCAGGCGCTGTTCGCCAAGATGGCGTAAGCGATGACCGATCCGGCGCCTCTGGTATCCATCCCCGAGGCGCCCGTTCCGGGCAACGGAACGGCGGAATGGTTCAGCGGCGCGGGGGCTCATCGCCTCCGCGCCGCTTGCTTTTTCGCCGAGGGAAAACCGCGCGGGTCGGTGGTCGTCAGCCCCGGCCGCACCGAGCCCATCGAGAAGTATTTCGAGGTCATCGGCGAGTTGCAGTCGCGGGGCTTCGCCGTGCTGGTCCACGACTGGCGGGGGCAGGGGCTGTCGCACCGCCCGCTGCCGGACCGGCTGAAGGGTCACGCAGACGGCTTTTCCGACTTCATGACCGACTATCGCGCCCTGCTGGCTCACTTCGGGCCGAGGCTGCCGAAGCCGTGGATCGCGCTCGGCCATTCCATGGGCGGTTGCCTGACGCTGCTGGCCCTGGCGCACGGGGAGTGGCGCAAATTCGATGCGGCCATCCTGTCGGCCCCGATGCTGGGCCTCCAGACGCCGGGGCGGCCGAAGCCCGTCGCCCGCGCGCTGGCCTGGGTCATGGCCAGGATCGGCAAGGGCCGGGACTACATCCTCGGCGATCCCGGCAATCCCTACGGCGAGACGTTCGAGGCCAACATCATCACCCACGATGCGGCGCGCTTCGCCCGCAACCGGGCGCAGGTGGCGGCCGAGCCGCAACTGGCGCTGGGCGCGGGCACCTGGGGCTGGCTGGACTTCGCCTTCTCGGCCTCGTCGTGGCTGAAGCGCGCGCCCGGCGTGGCGCAGATCGCCATTCCGGTGGTGGTGCTGGGCGCGGGCGAGGAGCGCCTGGTCGACAACGACGACCAGCGCCGGATCGTCGCCCGCATCCCCCAGGGCCGCTGGCTGGAGGTCCCCGGCAGCTACCACGAAATCCTCCAGGAGACCGACCCCGTACGGGCGGTCTTCTGGCGCGAGTTCGATGCGCTGACCGCCCCGCTGGCTTAGACCATCCCCGCCTTCTGGAGGGCCTTGTAGGCCTTGATCACCCGCTGGAGCTTGTGCTCGGCGGAGCGGTCGCCGCCGTTGGCGTCGGGGTGGCAGCGCTTCACCAGCTCGGTGTAGCGGGCGCGGATGGCGGCGGGCTCGGCGTTGTCCGGCAGGTCGAGGTCGGCCAGCGCTCCGCGTTCCAGCTTGCCCAGCCGCCGCCCGGCCTCCTCCTCGGCCTGGCCCCGGCGGCGGGCCGCGCCGAAGATGCCGAACGGATCGGAAAAGCCTTCCGGCCCCTTGGACGCGGCGGCGGCGGCGGCCTCTCGCGAGCGGTTGGACGCCTTGAACGCCCAGGTCGGGCGATCGCCAGTGGCGCGGGCTTCCTGGTGGGCGCGGATCTCGCCCTCGCTCATGCCCGCGAAGAAGTCCCACTGCTTGTTGTACTCGGCCGCGTGGGGCAGGCAGAACCAGTAGTGCTCGTCCGGCATGTGGCGCGACTTCGGCGCCCGCGCCCCGCCCGCCATGCGGCAGCCGGGGTGGTCGCAGGCTCTTTCGCCAGGCTTCAGGGCATGGACGTCCGCCTCCCGTTCGGCTTCGCCCTCCTTGGGCGGCCGCACGCGGATGTCGACGAACTTCGGCCGGTATTGAAAGGCGCCGCTCATATGCCGACTCTAAGGGCCAGGATTTTGTGTTCAAGAATTGACATGCAGGGAAGCACTCATGGGCGCCGTGACCGACGCGATCCGAAGCAAGCTGGAGGCGAGGTTCGCGCCACTGCGTCTTGAAATCGTCGACGACAGCGACCGCCACCACGGCCACGCCGGCCACCGCGAGGGGGGCGAGAGCCACTTCAATCTGGTGATCGAGGCTGCGGCTTTCGAGGGGCAGGGCCGCGTGGCGCGCCAGCGGATGGTGCACGCCGCCCTCGCCGAGGAACTGGCCGGGCCCGTTCACGCCCTGTCGGTGAAGGCGCTGGCCCCCGGCGAATCGCCGCCTTGACGCCCGGAGGCGCCGCCCTTACCTCGGGGTCATGGCCATCAGACCCATCCTGACCGTGGCGGACGCCGCCGCCGTGCTGAAGCAGAAGTCCCTGCCGGTGGACGGCGTGGACGACGCCCTGCGCGCGTTGATGGATGACATGCTGGAGACCATGTACGACGCCCCCGGCATCGGGCTGGCCGCCATCCAGGTCGGCGTGCCCAAGCGGGTGATCGTCATGGACATCGGCCGCGATGACGAGGCCCGTGAGCCGCGCTACTTCGTGAACCCGGAGATCGTCTGGGCCTCCGACGAGGTCGCCCCCTACGAGGAGGGCTGCCTGTCGGTGCCGGAGGTCTACGACGAGGTCGAACGGCCCGCCAAAGTGCGGCTGCGCTACCTCAACTACCAGGGCGAGCCGGTCGAGGAAGAGGCCGAGGGCCTGTTCGCCGTCTGCATCCAGCACGAGATGGACCATCTCGAAGGCGTGCTGTTCATCGACCACCTGTCGCGCCTGAAGCGCGAGCGGGCGGTGAAGGCCGTGAAGAAGGCGGCGAAGGCGGCCTGAGGCCTAGTTGTTGGTCGCCTTGTCCTTGGCCGGGACCTCGGCGTCGTTCTGGGCGCGGGCCTCGCGGGCGGCGTCCCGTACTTCTCCGGCCACGTCCTTGATCGCCTCGCCGCCGTCCTTTGCGGCTTCCTTGAGCGCCGAACCGGCTTCCTTGACATCCGGGTCGTCGACGATCGACTTCGCGCCTTCCTTGATCTCCGTTCCGGCCTGTTCGACGTTCTTTTCGATATCCTGGGCGGTGTCGCGCGAACACGCGGCGACGGTCAGTCCAAAAGCGGCGAGCGTGATGATGGCGATACGGCGCATGGCGGGGCCTCCCTGTGCGAAGCCAGAACGGCGATGCAATGCCAAGGTTCCCCGCCGGGCGCTGGGGGGCTAGAGAGCGCGGATGCGCCTCGCCTTCCTCGGCACCCCCGATTTCGCCGTCCCCGCCCTCCGCGCCCTGCTGGAGGCCGGGCACGAGGTCGCCTGCGTCTATTCCCAGCCCCCCGCCCCGCGCGGCCGGGGCCAGGCGCTGAGGCCCTCCCCCGTGCACGCCTTCGCGCTGGAGCGGGGGATCGAGGTCCGTACGCCGGTATCGATGAAGGCGCCGGGGGAGGTGGCGGCGTTCGCGGCGCTGGGTCTCGACGCGGCGGTGGTGGTCGCCTTCGGCCAGATCCTGCTGCGCGAGGTGCTGGAGGCGCCGCGCCTGGGCTGCTTCAACCTCCACGCCTCGCTGCTGCCTAGATGGCGGGGCGCCGCGCCGATCCAGCGGGCGATCATGGCGGGGGACGAGCAGACCGCCGTGCAGGTCATGCGCATGACCGAGGGCCTGGACGAAGGCCCGGTCATCGCTGCGGAAACGCTGCGGATAGGCCCCCTGGATACGGCGGGGACCCTCCACGACCGGCTGGCGGAAGCGGGGGCGCGGGTTATCGTCCCGGCGCTGGCCGCCATCGAGCGCGGCGATGCGGCGGAGACCCCCCAGGCCGCCGAGGGCGTGACCTACGCCAGGAAGATCAAGGCCGCCGAGGCGAGGATCGGCTGGACCCGCCCCGCCGCCGAGGTGGACCGCCATATCCGGGGCCTGTCGCCCTTTCCCGGCGCCTGGTTCATGGCGAACGGCGTGCGGGTGAAGGCGCTGCTGTCGCGCGTCGAGGACGAAGGCGGTGCGCCGGGCGAGGTGCTCGGCGACCTCGTCATCGCCTGCGGCGAGGGCGCGGTGCGGCTGCTGAAGGCCCAGCGCGAGGGCAAGGGCCCGCAGGAGGCGGCGGACTTCCTGCGCGGCTTCACGATGCCGCAGGCGGTGGATTGATGCCCCGCTACCGCCTCACGGTCGAGTACGACGGACGGCCCTATCGCGGCTTCCAGGCGCAGGAAGCGTTGCCGTCGGTGCAGGGATCCATCGAGCGGGCGGTGAAGGGCTTCAGCGGCGAGGACCTGCGGCTCCAGGCGGCGGGGCGGACGGACACCGGCGTCCATGCGACGGGGCAGGTGGTCCACATCGACCTGGCGAAGGACTGGAAGCCCGCCGTCGTGCAGAACGCCCTGAACGCCCACCTCGTCCCCGAGCCCATCGCCGTCCTGTCGGCGGAGGTCGCGGAGGAAGGCTGGCACGCGCGGTTCTCGGCGACGGAGCGGCGCTACCTCTACCGCATCCTGAACCGCACGGCGCCGCCGGCGCTCGAGCAGGGCCGGGTATGGCATGTGAAGAAGCCGCTCGACGTGGCGGCGATGGAGGCCGCCGCCCAGGCGCTGGTCGGCCACCACGACTTCACCACCTTCCGCGACATGCAGTGCCAGTCGAAGAGCGCGGAGAAGACGCTGGACGTCGCCCGCGTGCGGCGGGAGGGCGAGCATGTGCTGCTGGAGTTCGCCGCGCGGTCGTTCTTGCACCGGCAGGTGAGGTCGATGACCGGGACGCTGGCCGAGGTCGGCGTCGGCCGCTGGACGGCGGCGGATGTCGCCGCGGCGCTGGAGGCGCGCGACCGCACGGCGTGCGGGCCGGTGGCCCCGGCGGATGGGCTGTACCTGACCGGGGTGGGGTACTAACCTCCCTTCCCCATCCAGGGGGAAGGCTTTAGGCGAACCGCTCGAAATACCGCTCGATGACCCGCTGGTAGGTCACCGCCAGGGCGCGGATTTCCTCGACCGGGGCGCGTTCGTCCACGGCGTGCATCGTCGCGCCCACCAGGCCGAACTCGACCACCGGACAGAGCGCGCGGATGAACCGCGCGTCGGACGTGCCGCCGGTGGTCGACAGGTCCGGCTCCTGCGCGGTTGTCTCGCGGATGGCTTCGACGACCACGTCCACGAAGGCGTCGGGGCGGGTCAGGAACGCCTCGCCGCTGACCACCGCCTCGACCGACACGCGGCCCTCGAAGCCCTCGCCCGCCGCCGCGCATTCGGCCGCGATCCAGTCGGCAAGCTGCGCGCCCGTGTGCGCCGGGTTGAAGCGGACGTTCAGCCGCGCCTTGGCCTGGGCGGGGATGACGTTGGTGGCGGTGTTGCCGATGTCGATGGTGGTCACTTCCAGGTTCGACGGCTGGAAGCCCTCGTAGCCGTCATCCAGCACCCGGCCCTGCAACCGCGCCAGCGCGTCGACCAGGACCGGCGCGGGGTTGGCCGCGCGGTGGGGATAGGCGACGTGACCCTGTATTCCGTCCACGGTGATCCAGGCGTTGATGCTGCCCCGGCGGCCGATCTTGATCATGTCGCCCAGCCGCGCGGCCGACGACGGCTCGCCCACGACGCAATGGTCGATGGCCTCGCCCTCGGCGGCCAGCGCCTCGACCACCTTGCGGGTGCCGTCGAGGGCCACGCCCTCCTCGTCGCCGGTAATCAGGAAGCTGATCGAGCCCTTCGGCTGCTCCACCTGCGAGACGGCTGCGACGAAGGCGGCGATGGCGCCCTTCATGTCCACCGCGCCGCGCCCGTGCAGCACCCCATCCACGATCTCGGCGTCGAAGGGGCCGGTCCCCCAGGCTGCGGCGTCGCCCACCGGCACGACGTCCGTATGGCCCGCGAAGCAGAGGTTCGGGCGGGCGGTTCCGCGCCGGGCGTAGAGGTTCTCGATCTCGCCGAACCGCATCCGGCGGCAGGAAAAGCCGAGGGCCTCCAGTTCGCGCTGGAGCACGTCCATGGCCCCGGCGTCGGCGGGGGTGACTGAAGGGCGGCGGATCAGGGCCTGGGCGAGGGCGACGGGATCGACGGTCATGGCCCGCTCTTAGCCGCGCCGAACCTTGGCCGCAAGGGAGTGCTGACAAATCAAGGCTTTAGGCGCCCGCTCCGGGCCGCCCGGACCGGGCGCCCGCTTCATTGAGGACGGCGCGGCCGAGGGCCCAGATGGCGGTGTCCTCGATGGAGAAAACGGCCATGCAGCTTCTGGATCACCTGCTTCCGCCCCCCGCGCGCTTCCCGCTTTTCGGACGCCGCGCCCCGGCGACCATCGCCTCCGCGGGCCGCGCCCGGCCGAGCGAGCTGCAACAGAACCGGCTGTTCCTGCATGTGCGCTCGGTCTCGGCCGACGGGTTCGAGCACCTCTTTCAATTCGCGCTGGTGGACGACGCGGGCAACGTCACCGTCAGCGTCTTCGCCAGGGGCCGCACCGCGGTCGAGGGGGACGGCCCCGCCGCGCCCTCGCCCATCCCGGCGGTGGACTGGAGCGAGCTGGCCGCGACGTTGGCCCCGTCCTGCCGGGGCGCGGCGCTGGTGGCGTTCGGGCGGGTGCTGCACGGCTCCTTCCTGCCCGCCGCCATCCGGGACAAGGCGGCGGGGCTGGACTGCGCCCGCGCCCGGTTCGTAAAGGCGGCGCGGCGGGCGGGGATCAAGGTCGGGCCGGGCGACGTGCTGGACCTGAACGACGCGCGCGGGCTGATCGGCCTGCCGCCGGTGCGCTCGCCGGACGCGGCGCTCAGGGCGCTGGGCCTGCGCGAGCTGTGGCGCTGGATGGACGAGCAGGATCAGGCGGGCCGCGCCTTGTCCCAGAACAGGGGCGACAGGTCGTAGAAGAAGCGGTCGAGGTCGGAGGCCGGGCCCAGATAGTAGAGTCCGTCCTCCTCCCGCCCGACCAGTTCGCGGGCCTCAAGCGCCGCCAGCTTGCGGCGCACGCTCTCGCGGGGAATGCGGGTGATGTCGGCCAGGGAAAGGGCGTTCAGGCCCCGCCGGCGCACCACCACCCGCTCTGCCCCCTTGGCCTTCGCTTCGTTGGCGGCGGTGATCCCGTGCAGTTCGGTCAGCATGAAGACGAGATGCAGCAGGAACTGGTCGAGGTCGCCGTCGTAGCGGCCGCGCAGCCGCACCATCACCGACGAGAAGGTCCCGCCCCATTTGTAGAAGAAGCGTGAAACGTCCTGAGCCAGGAATTCATCGCGCCAGTCACGGGGAGCCGCCTGGGGAATCGCCTCCACTGCCTGGCGGTCGATAACGCCGGTCCCCGAGACATAACCAAGGTTAAAGCCCGTAAACCCTGTTATCGGAATGGGTGAAGTCCCGTATTTGACCGTTACGTAACCGGACTCTTCGTGACGAATAACTGACGATGTCAACGGCATTGCTGGACACTCCCCGTCGCACCATTCAATCGCGGGTGCGGCAGGTGGTCGCAAGCTCAATCGCCGAGCGAGGGCCCGATTTCTGTGGAGTTCCGGTGGACGTGCGGACTCTAGTCCCGCAGCAGCTCATTGACCCCGGTCTTGGACCGCGTCTGGGCGTCCACCGTCTTGACGATGACGGCGCAGTAAAGGCTCGGCCCGGTCCCGTGCGGGTCGGGCAGGGAGCCGCTGACCACCACCGAATAGGGCGGGACATAGCCGCGATGGACCTCGCCGGTCTTGCGGTCGACGATCTTGGTGGTCGAGGTCAGGTAGACGCCCATGGACAGCACCGAGCCCTCGCCGACGATCACGCCCTCGGCCACCTCCGCGCGGGCGCCGATGAAGCAGCCGTCCTCGATGATGGTCGGGTTGGCCTGGAGCGGCTCCAGCACCCCCCCGATGCCAGCCCCCCCGGAGATGTGCACGTTCTTGCCGATCTGGGCGCAGGAACCGACCGTGGCCCAGCCGTCGATCATGCTGCCTTCGTCCACGTAAGCGCCGATGTTCACGAACGAGGGCATCAGCACCACGTTCCTGGCCACATAGGCCCCCCGGCGCACGATGGCGCCCGGCACGGCGCGGAAGCCGGCGGCCTCGAAATCGCGATCGCTCCAGCCCTCGAACTTGCCGGGGACCTTGTCCCACCACGGCCCGACGCCGCCGCCCGAGTGCATCAGGCCGTTGGGCGTCAGGCGGAAGGACAGCAGCACGGCCTTCTTGGCCCATTGGTTGGTCACCCACTCGCCGTCCGTTTTCTGCGCCACGCGGACCTGGCCGGCGTCGAGCAGGCGCAGGGTCTCCTCGACCGCCGTGCGGACGGGGCCGGTGGTGGCGGTGGAGATGGCGTCGCGCGCCTCCCAGGCGGCTTCGATCTCGGCTTGCAGGTCGGAAAGGGCGATGGCGGTCATGCGTCAGGCCTCCTGACCTGGGCGTCCCGCAGGAAGCGCGGCAGGTCGTCGGTTCGGTGGTGGACGAAATCGGCGGCGGATGCGGGCGCGGCGGCCCCCACCAGCACGGTGGTCATGCCCAGCGCGGCGGCGGGGGCGAGGTTGCGCTCGCTGTCCTCGAAGAAGGCGGCGGCGGCGGGCACGATGGCGTGGGCCGCCACCAGCCGCTCGAAGGTGCGCGGCGAGGGCTTGGGGATGTAGTCCCCGGAAGCGATGTGGAACACGTCCTCGAACAGGTGCGCGACGCCCATATGAGCCAGCACCCGCTCGGCATGCCCTTGCGAGCCGTTGGTGAAGACCAGCCGCCGCCCCGGCAGACGGCCCAGCCCCTCGGCCAGCGCCGGGTCGGGCGTCACGCAGCCGAGGTCGACGTCATGCACCTCGTCCAGGAACCGCTCCGGGTCGATGCCGTGGTTGGCCATCAGGCCCGACAGGGTGGTGCCGTGCTCGTGAAGGTACCTCGTCTGCAAGGTCAGCGCCTCGGGGCGCGGAAGGCCGGTCTCGCGGGCGACGAAGTCCGTCATCTTCCGCTCGATCAGCGACATCAGCTCGCACTCGGCCGGATAGAGGGTGTTGTCCAGGTCGAACAGCCAGGTTTCGACGTGGGTCAGGTTGGTCATGCCTGGATCAGGGTCCCCACGCCGCCTTCGCTGAACAGCTCCATCAGCATGGCGTGCGGGCGGCGGCCGTCGAGGATGACGACGCCCTCGACGCCCGCGTCGACGGCGGCGATGGCGGTTTCCAGCTTGGGGATCATGCCGCCGGTGGCGACGCCGCTGGCGATGGCGCCGCGGGCTTCGGCGACGGTCATCTGGCGGATCAGCTCGCCATTGCCGTCCAGCACGCCCGCCACGTCCGTCAGCAGCAGCATCCGCTTGGCCTTCAGCGCCCCCGCCAGCGCGCCGGCCACGGTGTCGGCGTTGACGTTGTAGGTCTGGCCCTCTTCCGACACCCCGATGGGGGCGATGACGGGCACATAGTCATGGTCGGCGTGGATCAGCGCCTGGATGAGCTGCGGGTCGATGTGGGTCGGCTCGCCAACGAAGCCGAGGTCGCCGTTACTGGCCTTCTTCTGGACCGTGATCAGCCGCGCGTCCTTGCCCGACAGGCCCACGCCCCGCACGTCGGCCTCGCGGCCGGCCAGGGTGATCCAGTTGGCGATCTCCTTGTTGATGGCGCCGGACAGGACCATCTCGGCCACTTCCATGGTTGCGGCGTCGGTCACCCGCAGGCCGTCCACGAAGGTCGAGGTCACGCCCGCCCGCTTCAGCATGGCGGAAATCTGCGGTCCGCCGCCGTGGACCACCACGGGATGCAGGCCCAGCAGCTTGAGCAGCACGGCGTCGGCGGCGAACAGGCGCGCGACCTCCTCCTCGCCCATGGCGTGGCCGCCGTACTTCATGACCACCGTCTCGCGGTCGTAGATCTGGATGAAGGGCAGGGCCTCGGCGAGCGTCCTGGCGGTGGCCCAACCCGGCTCCTGGGTGTGATCGTTCAAGGACGCGGCTCCCTAGCTCAAGGCGCGGGTCCGATACCGCACGGGGGCGGTGCTGTCACTAACCCACCTCTCCCGGCGGGAGAGGGAGGGGCCCGCCTGCGAAGCAGGTGGGAAGGTGAGGGTTTACGCCTTCGCCGGAGAGGTCCCTAAACCCTCATCCTCCCGCTTCGCGGGCCCCTCCTTCTCCCTCAGGGAGAAGGCAGATTGCAGGCCGCCGCGATCTCCGCCCGCAGGGTGGGCAGGCCCGCGCCCTTTTCCGAGGAGGTGGCCAGCACGCGCGGAAAGGCGGCGGGGCGCTTGGAGATGGCTTTCAGCGTGCGCTCGACCACCTCGTCCACTTCGCGCGGCTTGATCTTGTCGGCCTTGGTCAGGACGATCTGGTAGCTGACCGCCGACTTGTCGAGCGCGTCCAGCGCCTCGCCGTCGGGCTCCTTCAGCCCGTGGCGGGCGTCGATCAGCAGGTAGACCCGCTTGAGGTTCGGCCGGCCCCGCAGGTAGTCGCGCCCCAGGTTCTGGAACGTCTTGACCGTCGTCTTGGACGCCCGCGCGAAGCCGTAGCCGGGCAGGTCCACCAGCCGGATGCGCTCGTCCAGGACGAAGAAGTTGACCTCCCGCGTGCGTCCCGGTTCGTTCGAGGCCCGCGCCAGGTGCTTCTGGTTCACCAGCCCGTTGATGAGGCTCGACTTGCCGACGTTGGAGCGGCCCGCGAAGGCCACCTCCGGCAGGTCCGGCGTCGGGAGCTGCTCGATCTTGGCCGCCCCCATCAGGAAGAGGGCGGGCCGCGCGAAGAGGACCCGCGCGGCCTCGATCTGGTCCTCTGTGAAGGTCTCGCTCACCCGGCCGCCTTGCCGACGCCGACCTTGGCCAGGAAGGTGTCGATGGGGTTCTCGACCTTGAACCTGCGCATGATGACGTACTGCTGCAGGATCGAGAGCAGGTTGTTCCACGACCAGTAGATCACCAGGCCGGCGGCGAAGGGCGCCAGCATGAAGGTGAAGATGAAGGGGAAGAGCTGGAAGATGCGCTGTTGCATGGGGTCCGGCGCGGGCGGGTTCATCGCCTGCTGAAGCCACATGGTGAAGCCCATGATCAGCGGCCAGATGCCGATGTGCAGCGGGCCGTCCAGGAAGCCGCCGATCATCGGGACCGAGGCCGGGTTGAAGGGGATCAGGCCGAAGACGTTCCAGAAGGTGGTCGGATCGCGCGACGACAGGTCCTGGATCCAGCCGAAGAACGGCGCGTGGCGCATCTCCAAGGTGACGGATAGCACCTTGTAGAGGGCGTAGAAGACCGGAATCTGGATCAGGATCGGCAGGCAGCCCATCAGCGGATTGATCTTCTCACGCTGGTAGAGGCCCATCATCTCCTGCTGCTGCTTGGCGGGGTCCTCCTTGAAGCGCTTCTTGATGTCCTCCATCGCCGGCTGGATCTTCTTCATCTTGGTGATGGACTCGTAGCTCTTGTTCGCCAGCGGGAAGAACAGGAGCTTGATGGCCACGGTCAGCATCAGGATGGCGATGCCGAAGTTGCCGACGAAGTGGAAGAACTGTTCCAGCGCCCAGAAGATCGGCCGGGTGAAGAAGGAGAACATCCCCCAGTCCACCGCCCAGTCGAAGCGCGGCGCGCCGAGCTGGTCCTCGTACTTGCGCAGCACCGGCACGACCTTGGCGCCGGCGAAGAGGTGCGTGGTCTCGCTGATCTGGCGGCCCGGCGCGATGGCGTGCTCGGCGCCGACATAGCTGGTGTCGTAGACGTCCACCCCGCCGATGGTGCGCGCGCGGTACTGGCCGCTGATCTGCTCCTTCTGGTCGGGAACGAGGGCGGCGACCCAGTATTTATCGGTCACGCCGAGCCAGCCGCCGGTGGAGGCGTGGGTCTCTTCGCCTTCCTTCTTCCACTTCTTGTACTTGGCCTGCCGCAGTTCGCCGCCCAGGACGCCGAGCGCGCCCTCGTGGACGATCTGGTTCTTGCCCAGGCCATCTGGGATGCCCTGGCGCTGCACCGAGCCGTAGGGGCGCAGCGAGACCGGCGCGGTCCCCAGGTTGGCCACGGTGTCGGTGATGGTGAAGAGGTAGTCCTCGTCCACCGCGATGGAGCGGGTGAAGACCAGGCCCTGCGGCCCGGCATAGGTCAGGACCACCGGCTTGCCGGGAGCGAGGGTGTCGCCTTCCTTAACCGTCCAGACGGTCTCGGCGGTGGGCAGGCCCGGCAGGTTGGCGCCGACCCAGCCGAACTCGGCGAACCAGGCGTTCTTGGCGCCCTCGGGGCGGAACAGCTCCACGGGGGGAGAGTCCTTCTTCACCGTCTCGCGGTAGCGGGTCATGAACAGGTCGTCGATCCGCGCGCCGGTCAGGTTCACCGAGCCGGAAAGGGTCGGGGTGGCGATGGTCACGCGGGCCGAGGCCGATTTGGCCGCCGCGCGGGTCAGGGACGGAGCCGCCGCCGTCGGCGCGGTCCCGGCGTTCGGCGCCTGGGCCTGTCCGGAGGCCGCCGTCTTCGACTTCATCTCGGCCGCGCGGCGCTGGTTGGCGGGCTCGATCACCAGGAACTGGTAGGCGAACAGCAGGACCATCGCGCAGACGATGAACACGAGCGTGTTGCGGGAGGAGTCGTTTTGCATGGAAGCGGTCTAACCGGGGCGGGAGGATGAGGGCGCCGTCTCGTCGGCGGCGAGGCTTATCAGCGCGCTTTTCACATCGTCAAGGAGCCGCGCCCACGGGCGCGCGGTCGTGCCGCCCCTGGCGATGAACACATAGTCGCAACCGGGGCGTCCATGAAGGGGCAGCAGGAGGCGCGCGGCCTCGCGCAGGCGCCTTTTCGCGCGGTTGCGCACGACGGCGCCGCCGATCTTCTTCGTGGCCGTGAATCCGGCGCGGATGAGGAGGTTCTCGTCGGCGCGGTCGCGCATCTGCACGAGGACCGCGCCGCGCGGCAGGGCGCGCGCCTTGGCGGCGGCGAGGAAGTCCGGGCGTTTCCGGAGTCGTTCTATCTGGGGGGCGGCTTCGGTCAGGCCGAGGCCCGCGAGCTTTAGGCCGTCAGCCGCTTGCGGCCCTTGGCGCGGCGGCGGGCGATGATCTTCTGGCCGTTCTTGGTGGCCATGCGCGAACGCCAGCCGTGACGGCGCTTACGCACGAGACGCGACGGTTGATAGGTGCGCTTGGTGGCCACGTGTCGGCTCCGAGATACGAGGTAGGCTCACGCAGGGAGGCCCTGCGCGATGAGCGGCGGTGGATACGGGATGAGTCCGGAAGTGTCAACCGGGGCGGGCTGGCACGGAACTGGCAAAGGCGCCGCCGGTGAGCTTTCGATAGGCAGTTCTTTCCATGCTGATTTCCGGGACGGGCGTCCAGTCGCCCTTCGGCTTCTCTCCCACGGGCTCGGCGGCCCTGAACAAGGCCGACGAGAAGACCGGCGCGGTGACGCAGGAGTTCATGAAGTGGGCGAAGATGTCGCCCGCCGAACGGATGCGCGCCAACGTCCTGTCCTCCATGGGCCTGTCGGAGGAGGAGGTCGCCGCCATGCCGCCGGAGAAGCGCCAGGCGATCGAGGCCGAGGTCAAGAAGAAGATCGAGGAGCAGCTGGCCAGGAAGGGCGATGCGCCCGGCCGCATGATCGACATGCGGGTCTAGAGGTCCGGTCTGATCACCGCCTTGCCGACCACCTGCCGGTTGGCCAGCAGGTCGAAGGCTTCGCGCCAGCGGTCCAGCGGCAGTTCGGCGTGGACACGGGGACGGATCAGGCCCTCGTCGGCCAGCTTCCAGACGGCGTCGGCGTTCTCCCGGCCCTTGTCCGGGAACTGGCGGCCGTATTCGCCCGCCCGCACGCCCATGACCGAGAAGCCCTTGATCAGCGGCATGTTAACCGAGATCGACGGGATGCGGCCCGAGGTGAAGCCGATCACCAGCAGCCGCCCGTCGAAGGCGATGCAGCGCACGCTCTCGTCGAACACGTCGCCGCCCACGGGGTCGTAGATCACGTCCGCCCCGCGCCCGCCGGTGATGGCCTTCACCTGTTCGCGGAAGCCCTGGGTGACGTTGAGCGTGGCGTCGGGGGCATATTCGTCCGCCACGACCTTCAGCTTCTCGTCGGAGGCCGACGCGGCGATCACCTTCGCCCCCAGCGCCTTGGCGAGGTCCACCGCCGCCAGCCCGACGCCCCCGGCCGCCCCGTGGACCAGCACCCACTCGCCGCGCTGGAGCTGCGCGCGCCGCACCAGGGCGACGTAGGCGGTGAGGTAGGCCGCGCCGTAGGCGGCGGCCTCGGAGAAACTCAGCCGCGCGGGCTTGGGCTTCAGGGCCTGGACGGGCGCGGCGACATACTCGGCGAACGCCCCCAGCCGCGCCGAGCCGACCACGGCCTCGCCGGTCCCCACGACCTCGCCCGCGAAGTCGATGCCGGGGGTGAAGGGGAGGGGCGGCTTGAGCTGGTACTCGCCGCGCGTCATCAAAAGGTCGGGGAAGTTCACGCTGGCCGCCTTCACGCGCACCAGCGCCTCGCCCGGCCCCGCTTCGGGCATCGGCAGGTCGCGGACGGCGCAGCCGACGTAGCCGCCGGCCAGCGCCTCTACGACCAGGGCCCTCAGGTCAGCATCCCGTCGTAGGCCTGCCGCACGAAGCCCGCGATCTCGCGGCAGGCGACGTCGGCGGCGGGGACCGCGCCGGTGAAGGCGGTGAACCCATGCGCCAGCGGGTCGTAGCAGCGGTAGATGACCGGCACCCCCGCGTCCTTCAGCCGCTTGGCGTAGCATTCGCCCTGGTCGACCAGCGGGTCGAACCCGGCGGTGATGACGATGGCGGGGGCCAGGCCCGACAGGTCCTCGGTCTTGATCGGCGACAGGCGCGGGTCGGCGGGGTCGACCTCCGGCCCCATGTAGTGGCCCATGAACCACTCCATGATCGGCCGCGACAGCGGATAGGCGTCGGCATAGGTGATCATCGACTGGGTTTCGCTGGCCACGTCCACGGCCGGATAGATGAGCAGCTGCAGGGCGGGCTGCGGCTCTCCCGCGCGCTGCATCTCCTGGGCCAGGATGGCCGAGAAGTTGCCGCCCATGGAATCGCCGCCGATGGCGGCCTTGCCCGCCGGGGCGCCGAAGCGGGCGGCGTTGTCGCGGCCCCAGCGATAGGCGGCCAGCGTGTCCTCCAGCCCGGCCGGATAGCGGTGCTCGGGCGCAAGGCGGTAGTCGACCGACAGCACCGCGCACCGCGCCACCTTGGCGATGATCGAGCAGAAGGCGTCGCAGGTCTCCAGGTCGCCGATCACCCCGCCGCCGAAGTGGGCGAAGACCATCAGGGGCGCCCCGCTGTCCTGGTCGTCGGGGCGGTAGGCGCGCAGCGGGATTTTCCCGCCCGGCCCGTCGATGGCGAGGTTCTCCACCCGCACCCCCGATTCTCGCTTGCCGGCCAGCAGGGCCAGGCCCTTGGCGCTGGCGGCGCGGGCGTGGCCAGGCTCCAGCGTGTAGACCGGCGGCAGGCGCCGGGCGCCAGCGGTCAGGAACTGGAAGTGCGGGTCGAGCGTGCGGCCGCCCTGGTAGACCACCCCGCCCCCCGACATCAGGCGCAGGATCGGCGTCGGCAGCGTCATCAGCGCCTGGACAACGAATTTCTGGAGGGCGTCGGCCATGTCGGCTCCGGTCAGGGGTCCAGGCGGGGCAGGGCGGGCAGGCCGCCGAGGATCAGGGCGGTGGCGAAGGCGCTGGCGCCCTCGATGTCCACGGGACGGCGCAGCATCATGCGCAGGCCGACCTCGCGGGCGACGCCGATGGTGGCGGCGGTCAGGTAGTCGGGATCGACGCGGGGCGCGTCGCCGCGCTCCATCACGGCGACGAAGCTGTCGCGGACCTCTTCGTAGACCCGCTCCATCTCGGGCGTGTCGACGCTCATGTGCGGCACGCGCTCGTTGACGGGGCGGCGGGCCTGCCAGGTCTCGTGCTCGTTGGCCAGGAACTCGAAGTAGGCGCGGACGGCCCCGCGCACGTAGCCGGGGAAGTCGCCCCCGGCCTCGAACTGCTGGCGCAGGATGGGACGGAAGCGCCGGGCGCCGTCGTCGGCCAGGGCCTCGAACACCTCCTCCTTGGAGCGGTAGTAGTTGTAGAAGGTCCCGGACGCGAGGCCGGTGCGGCGAATGATGTCGCGCACGGTCGAAGCCTCGTAGCCCAGTTCCCCGAACACCTCGCGCGCGGCGCCCAGGATGGCCTGACGGTTGGCCACCTTCGTGCGCTCACGCTTTCCGACGGGAAGATAGGCGACCTGGGACATCTCGACTCAAGGTTCAAGGAACTGGAACTGCTGCGATAGTAGCCGCAGCAGGGCAGCCCTTACGAGCGGCTTTCCGCGCCGGCGTCAACCAGACGTTTCACTCGGCCGCCAGGGGGAGCGGCGTGGCGGCGCGGGCGGGAACGGGCAGGGGGTTCCCGGCCGCCTTCGCCCGCTTCTCCCCTCGGGCGATCTCCCTCAGCAGGTCCGGCACGTAGTGGTTGAAGTCCACCTGGATCGTGTGGCGCAGCGACTTGTAGAAGTGGCCGTTGTGGAAGGCTTCGTCGCGGACCGTGATCCTCTCCATCTCGGCGGGCGGGGGCGGCAGGTAACGGCCCGCCAGATAGGCCGCCGCCAGCTTGGCCTGCTGCTCGGCGAAGTTGACCAGGGTCGGCAGCGGCTGGGCCAGGCCCATGTAGAAGAGGTTGGGCACGTCCGGCTTCATCATCCGCTTGAACAGCGGCAGGCGGTGGTCGGCGTCGGGCGTCAGGGCCGGGTCGTCGAAGAAGGGGAACTTCATGTCGTAGCCGGTGGCGTAGACGATGACGTCCACCTCCTCCACGCTGCCGTCGGCGAAGCGGACCTTGCCGCCCTCCAGCGCCGCGATGGCGGGCTTGAACTTCACGTCGCCGCAGCCCGCGCGGGTCAGGAACTCGCCGGAGACGGAGGGGTGCGCCTCCAGCGGCTCGTGGTCGGGCCGGGGCAGGCCGTAGTCCTCCATCCGGCCGATCTGGCGCTTGATGATGGCGCGGGCGAGCTTGAGGCCCAGCTTGCGCGGCATCCACGAGGGCAGGGCCGCCTTGTCGGCGGGCTTGCCGTTCATGTACTTCGGCAACACCCACACCCCGCGCCGGGCCGACACCCACAGGTTCCGGGCGATCGGCCGCTGGGAAAGCTCGGACGCGATGTCCATCGCCGAGTTGCCCATGCCGACGACGACGATGTTCTTGCCGCGCATGTCCACGGGATCGAACGGGTCGTTGTAGGCGTGGGCGTGGAGCGCCGGGCCGTCGAACGCGCCCGGATACTCCGGCAGGCGCGGGCTCCAGTGGTGGCCGTTGCAGACGAACAGCACGTCGTAGAGTCGGCTCTCGCCTGTCGACAGGGTCACGCGCCACAGGCCGTCGCCGGTCCGCTCGGCCGTTTCGACGCGGGTGTTGAAGGTGATGGTCTCCCGCAGGCCGAAGTGGTCGACGTAGTCCTTGAAGTACTGGAACAACTGGGCGTGGTGCGGGAAGTCCGGCCAGTCTGCGGGGACGGGGAAGTCCTCGAACTCCAGCCGGGTCTTGGACGTGTCGATATGCAGGCTCTCGTAGCAGGCCGACATGCCGTTGGGGTTCTTGTAGTACCAGTTGCCGCCGATCTCGTCGGAGACCTCGAAGCAGTCGTAGGGGATGCCGTGGTCCTTCAGCCGCTTGGCGGTGGTGAAGCCGGAGCATCCCGCCCCGATGATGCAGGCCTTGGGCAAGGATGCGGACACCGTGGACTCTCCGATAGGTGATCGTTGCTTATCACAACCCTATCAGGGCGCACGGCCCCGTCAAACGCCCGGCGCGGCGGGGGTGGCCGACGTGCCGGAGGCCACGACGCAGGCGCTCCAGGCCGGGCCGCACTCGGTCGCGTCGTCCTGCGACAGGCAGAAGTAATAGTCCTTCGCACAGGCCATCCGCTGCCGTCCGGCGTCGGCTGTTGCGGTCGGGGTGGCGGAGAAGGACGGCGGCGCGGCCAGTAGGATCGGCTCGGGGATGGGAAGCGGCGCCTCCGGCTCGGCCGCCCCGCGCAGCGGCGGCGGCCCGGGGACCTCGCCGATCCGTCCCTGCTGCGCCCCTGCCGGACCGGCGAGCGCGAAGGCGATCAGGGCGATGGCGGCGAGGCGGCGCATGAGGGGAAGGTTGGAGCGCGTCCGTTAAGACCCGATTAACCATGACTTCCCCCTTCCCCCACCCTGGAGGAAAGGCCCTAGAGTCTTGCCAGCAGCGCCTGCGCCGCCGCCGGGGCCCGCACCTTCCCCTCGTGGATGAAGAAGGCGAACACGTCGCGCGGCGCCGTCTTCGTCGCCTCGCCCAGCGTCGGCAGGTCCGGCGGGGCGCCCCCCGCCGCGTAGTCCTTGAACCGCCCCGCCCAGCGATCCAGCGCCTCGGGCGGATATCCGGTCGGGATCGTGTCGCTCCCCGCCAGCAGCCGCGCATAGACGAAGTCCGCCGTCACGTCTGCGATAAGCGGATAGTTCTCGTTCTCCGACACGCAAATCGCCACCCCGCGCCTGCGGCACAGGGCCACGAATTCCGGGACCGCGAACGTCTGGTTGCGCACCTCCACGCAGTGCTTCAGCGCCAGCCCGTCCTGCCTGTCCGGCAGCAGGGCCAGGAACGCCCCGAAATCGTCCGGGTCGAACGTCTTGGTCGGCATGAACTGCCACAGGATCGGCCCCAGCCGGTCGCCCAACTCGGTCAGTCCCTGGCTGAGGAACTTGCCCACCGACTCCCCCGCCTCCGCGAGCACCCGCCGGTTGGTGGAGAACCGCGAGGCCTTGACCGTGAACACGAACCCTTCGGGCGTGGACGCCGCCCACTTGGCGAAGGTCTCCGGCTTCTGGGTCGAGTAGTAGGTCGAATTGATCTCGATGGCCGTGACGGCGCGGCTGGCGTAGGCCAGTTCCTCGGCGTGCTTCAGCCCCTCGGGGTAGAAGACCCCGCGCCACGGCTCGAACGTCCAGCCGCCGATGCCCGCCCTGATCCTTCCCTGCATGGCCGTCCCCTTTGCGGGGGGCAGCTTAGCGCATTGCCTTGCCTTTCCGCATGGGGGACGCTCGCCCATGATCAAGATGACCTTCTGCCTGATGCGGCTGCCGCACCTGACGCGCGAGGCTTTCCAGGACCACTGGCTCAACCGACATGGCCCGCTGGTGAAGAGCGTGGCCGGGGACCTGGGCATCCGCCGCTACGTCCAGCTCCACAGCCTGCCGCTGAGGGCGAGCGCCGGCCTGCGCGCCGGGCGGGGCGCGCCGGAGGAATACGACGGTGTGGCCGAGCTGTGGTTCGACAGCCTGGAGGCGGTCCTGGAAAACGGCCGCCGTCCCCAGGCGCAGGCGGCGGGCCTGCGGCTGCTGGAAGACGAGAAGACATTCATCGACCTTCCCCGCTCGCCGCTGTGGTGGGGCGAGGAGCGGGCGGTGATCGGCTAGCCGTCGATCTCCCTGGGGGTGACATTAACCCCTTGGGCTAAGTGTTGATTGCTGATACTTAGCCTTATGGAACACTATTCATCACATCTGGACGGCGTCTTCCAGGCGCTGGCCGACCCTACCCGCCGGGCGGTGCTGGGGCGGCTGGGCGAGGGGCCGGCCAGCGTCACCGAGCTGGCGCGGCCGTTCGAGATGGCCCTGCCGTCCTTCATGAAGCACCTCCGCCTGCTGGAAGGCGCGGGCCTGATCCGCACGCGCAAGGCCGGGCGGGTGCGGACCTGCGCGCTGGAGAAGGAGCGTCTCGCCGTCGCCGAGGGCTGGCTTTCGGCCCAGCGGGAGCTTTGGGAGCGCCGCACCGACCGGCTCGAACAATTCGTCATGGATCAACAGAAGGATCGGCCGCAATGACCGTGAACCCCGAACTCGACCTGACCATCTCGCGCATCATCCGGGCGCCGCGCTCGGCGGTGTGGAACGCCTGGGCCGACCGGGACAGCTTCGCGAAATGGTGGCTGCCCGCGCCGTCGAAGTGCCGGGTGGTCGAGATGGACCTGCGCCCCGGCGGCGGCCTCGTAACCCTGATGAGCGAGGACGGCGGGCCGTTCGTCCCCCACATGGACGCCTGCTTCCTGGCGGCCGACCCGATGGAGCGGATCGTCTTCACCGACGCCCTCAGCGGCGGCTGGCGGCCGAAGGGGCGGGGGTTCGTCTCGGCGGTCATGACCTTCCGCGACCATCCGAAGGGGACCGAGTACGTCGCCCACGCCATGCACAAGGACAAGGCCGACCGCGACATGCACGAGGAGCTGGGCTTCGCCGACGGCTGGGGGACCTGCATCGCCCAACTCGCCGCGCTGGTCGAAGGCTAGGAGGCGCTGGTGGCCTTCATCAGCACCAGGCCCGAGACGATCAGCACCGCCGCCAGCATCCGCGCCGCGCCGAGCGGTTCGTTCAGCACCACGACGCCGACGATGAAGGCCCCGACCGCCCCGATCCCCGTCCACACGACGTAGGCGGTGCCGAGCGGCAGGGTCTTCATCGAGAAGGCCAGCAGGCCGAAGCTCGCCACCATGAAGCCGATGGTGGCGACGCTGGGCCACAGGCGGGTGAAGCCCGCCGACTGTTTCATGAAATACGCCCAGACGACTTCGAGCAGTCCGGCGATGAAAAGGGATATCCAGGCCACGGTGCGCGTCCTCAAGCTGACGCCGGGCCGTCCCGGACCTGAAACCCACATGCGGGGGGAGGACGTGGCCTCTCGCGCCTAGAAATAGGACATAGGCCGCCTAAGGCAATGACGATTTGTGCGGGCGCCGATGACCAGCAGCGGCGTCTGGGACGGGGTGAAGCCCTCGGACATCACAGGTCCCCCGCCATGATCCGGGCGTGCAGCGCCGGGTCGATGTTGCCGCCCGACAGGACGATGGCGGCCGTGCGCCCATAGAGCTTCAGCCGCAGGAGGACCGCGAGCGCCACGCAGCCGCCCGGCTCGACCACCAGCTTGAGGACCGTGAAAGCGTAGCGGACCGCCTCGGCCACCTCAGCGTCGGTGACGGTGTGGACGCCCGCCAGGTTGGCGCGGTTGATCGGGAAGGTGAGGGCGCCGGGCGTCGGGCTCATCAGCGCGTCGCAGATCGAACGGGCCGCCGGGTCGATGGACAGCCGCTGTCCGGCCTCGAGCGACCGGCGGGTGTCGTCCAGGGCGGCGGGCTCGACGCCCCAGATTTCCGTTCCGGGCGACAGCGCCTTGAACGCCGTCCCGACCCCCGCCGCCAGCCCGCCGCCGCCGACCGGACAGAGCAGCAGGTCGATGGGCGTTGTCGCCTGCTCCACGAGTTCACGCCCCAGCGTGCCCTGGCCTGCAATGACGTGCGGATCGTCGAAGGGCGGGACGACCACCATGCCCCGCTCGGCCGCAATGGCGGCGGCGATGGTCTCGCGGTCCTCGGCGTAGCGGTCGTAGAAGCGGACCTCGGCGCCATAGGCCCTGGTGTTGGCGATCTTCAGGGCGGGCGCGTCCGAGGGCATGACGATCACGGCGGGCGCGCCGACCTCGCGGGCCGCCAGCGCCACGCCCTGCGCATGGTTGCCGGACGAGCAGGCCACCACGCCCCGCGTCCGCTCCCCGGCGCTCAACTGGACGATGCGGTTCATCGCGCCCCGGAACTTGAACGCCCCGCCGTGCTGGAGCGTCTCGGGCTTGATCAGCACCCGCCCGCCGGCCCGCGCGTTCAGCGCCGGGCTCTCGACCAGCGGCGTGACGACCGCCCTGCCCGCCAGGCGCCCGGCGGCGGCCTCGATGTCGGCGTATGTGACGCTCATGCCCCACTCCTAGACCAGCGGCCTGAAATGCGCGACGGGAGTGTGGACATTGCCCGCTCGCTCGTATGCCATGGACTCCATGAACGCCCTCTCCATCGACCGCGAAGCCTGGACGAGCGCCGGCGAGGCGCTGCTGCCCCAGGCCATCGAGCTGCGCCGGGCCATCCACGCGGAGCCGGAGCTTGGCCTGCACCTGCCGCTGACGACCGAGAAGGTCCTGAAGGCGCTGGAGGGTCTGCCGCTGGAGATCCGCCAGGGGCCGTCGACGACCGGGGTGGTCGCCATCCTGCGCGGTTCGGCCAACGGGCGTACGGTGCTGCTGCGCGGCGACATGGACGCCTTGCCGCTGGTCGAGGACACGGGGCTGGACTTCGCCTCGCGCACCCACGGGGCCATGCACGCCTGCGGCCACGACACCCACGTCGCCATGCTGGCGGGCGCGGCGCGGGCGCTGTGCGCGCGGCGCGACACCCTGGCCGGGACGGTGATGTTCATGTTCCAGCCGGGCGAGGAAGGCTGGCACGGCGCGCGCTACATGCTGGACGACGGGCTGATCGACCCACTGCCGGACGCCGCCTTCGCCCTGCACATCTCGCCCAACATGCCGACCGGGGTGTTCGCGAGCCGCGTGGGGCCGCTGCTGGCTTCCTCCGACCGGCTGCGCATCCGGGTGCGCGGGGCGGGGGGGCACGCCTCCATGCCGCACGACGCGGTCGATCCGGTGCCGGTGGCCTGCGAGATCCTGCTGGCGCTCCAGACCTTCATCACCCGACGCATCTCGGTGTTCGACCCGGCGGTGATCACCTTCCCGGTGTTCGAGGCGGGCCACGCCGACAATGTCATCCCCGAGGACGTGAATCTCCGCGGCACCCTGCGCACCCTGTCGGAGGAGACCCGGACCAAGGCCCATGCGGGCATCCGCTCCATCGCCGAGAACATCGCCGCCGCGCACGGGGCGCGGGCCGAGGTGGAGATCGACGGCGGCTTCCCCGTCACCTCCTGCGACGCGCGAGCCGTGGACCTGGCCGAGCGGACCGCCACGGCCCTCTACGGCGAGAAGGCGTGGATCACCATGCCCAACCCGATGATGGGGGCGGAGGACTTCGCCTACGTCCTGCAGAAGGTCCCCGGCGCCATGGCCTTCATCGGCGCCGCGCCGGTGGACGCCCCGGACTTCCGCGCCTGCTGCGCGCTGCACTCAAACCGCATGATGATCGAGGAAGCGGTGATGGCCCGCGGCATCGCCATGCACTGCGCCTTCGCCGAAGCGGTGCTGGCCGGGGAAATGGCCGGGTAGACGGCGCGCGCCGCGGGGGCTATTAGCCCCCGCGAAAATCGAGTCATGTCCGCGCGCCGAGTCCTGTCGAAGGGCGCTGCCGGACCCGCCTGGCAGGGCGAGGCATCGTATCCAAAATGGCCAACGTCACCGTTGTCGGCGCCCAGTGGGGCGACGAGGGCAAGGGCAAGATCGTCGACTGGCTGTCGAACCGCGCCGACGTGGTGGTGCGCTTCCAGGGCGGCCACAACGCCGGGCACACGCTGGTCATCGACGGCAAGGTCTACAAGCTGGCGCTGCTGCCGTCGGGCGTGGTGCGGGGCAAGCCGTCGATCATCGGCAATGGCGTGGTGGTCGATCCCTGGCACCTGGTGAGGGAGATCGACGGCATCCGCGCCCAGGGCGTGGAGATCAGCCCCGACATCCTGACCATCGCCGACAACGCCTGCCTGATCCTGCCCATCCACCCGGCGCTGGACGTGGCGCGGGAGGCGGCCGCCAGCGCGCCCGGGGCCAAGATCGGCACGACCGGCCGGGGGATCGGTCCGGCCTACGAGGACAAGGTGGGGCGCCGGGCGATCCGGGTCTGCGACCTGGCCAACGCCGACGACCTGAGGGTCAAGATCGACCGGCTGCGCTCGCACCACGACCCCCTGCGCGCGGGCCTGGGGCTGGAGCCGATCGACCCGGACGCGCTGCTGGCCCAACTGCTGGAACTCGCGCCGAAGATCCTGCCTTACGTGAAGCCGGCCTGGCGGGTGCTGGACAAGGCGCGCAAGGAGGGCAGGCGGGTGCTGTTCGAGGGAGCGCAGGGCGCCTTCCTCGACGTGGACCACGGCACCTACCCTTACGTGACCAGCTCCAACACCGTGGCCGGGCAGGCGGCGGCGGGCTCGGGGCTGGGGCCGCGCGGGGTGGGCTACGTGCTGGGGATCGTGAAGGCTTACACGACCAGGGTCGGCGAGGGGCCGTTCGCCTGCGAGCTGCA
Organism: uncultured Caulobacter sp.; assembly: GCA_964579695.1. Classification (GTDB taxonomy): domain Bacteria; phylum Pseudomonadota; class Alphaproteobacteria; order Caulobacterales; family Caulobacteraceae; genus Caulobacter. The sequence continues at coordinate 38,257 of CAZOHI010000031.1, forward strand.
CGACGAGATCGGCGAGCACCTGGCGACGGTCGGCCGCGAGGTCGGGGTGAATACGGGCCGCCCGCGCCGCTGCGGCTGGTTCGATGCGGTCCTGGTGCGCCAGTCCGTGGCGATCAACGGCATCGACGGCATCGCCCTGACCAAGCTGGACGTTCTCGACGGGCTGAAGACGCTGAAGATCTGCGTCGGCTACCGCGTGAACGGCGAGGTGCTGGACTACCTGCCGTCCAGCCTGAAGGACCAGGCGGCGGCCGAGCCCGTGTTCGAGGAGCTGGAGGGCTGGAGCGAAAGCACCGTCGGCGTCCGCAGCTTCAAGGATATCAACGCCAACGCCATCAAGTACGTCCGCCGCATCGAGGAGCTGATCGGCGCGCCCGTGTCGCTGCTTTCGACCAGCCCGGAACGCGAGGACACCATCCTGGTGCGGGACCCCTTCGCCCCTTGAGGGGCAAGGGTTTGCGTCAAGGCGATCTTTACCAACCCGTGGGAGAACTGGAGGTTGAACCAGCCTTCGGGGGACCCGCGTGATCGGAGTGGACGCCAAGACCGCGCAGCAGATCGCCGCCAAGGTCCAGCGCGTGCTGATCGTCGATCCTCAGCCCCAGGCCATCCAGCTCATCGGCGAGTTGCTGCGCAGTGTCGCCCGCTGCCAGGTGTGGAGCGCGACGAGCGGCGAGAAGGCGATGGCGCTGGCGCTGGCCAACAACCCACAGATCATCTTCACCGAGTTCGCCGGTCCGGGGCTGGACGGGCTGGCCTTCTCCCGCGCCATCCGGCGCAGCGACTTTTCCTGCCGCCAGGCGCCGATCATCATGGTCACGGGCGAGGCCACCGCCGGGGCCATCCTGGGCGCGCGCGATGCGGGCGTGCACGAGTTCCTGCGCAAGCCCTACACGCTCAAGGACCTGGCCCGGCGGCTGGAAGCCGTGACCTTGAAGGGCCGGGACTGGGTGGAGGCCGTCGGCTACGTCGGTCCCGACCGGCGACGGTTCAACTCGGGCGTCTACGCCGGGCCGCGCAAGCGCCGCAGCGACGGGGCGCGCAAGACGCCCGACGCCGAGCGCGTGCTTCAGGCGCTGAAGATCGTCCGTTCCGCCGTGCAGGCGCTGGACAGCGACTGGACCCAGGCCCGCAGAGCCCTGCTGACCCAGGCTTCCGACCTGAAGAAGGCCGCCGTGGCCGTGGGCGACATGAGGCTGATGGAAGCGGCCGCCCGCCTGGAAGGCCGCCTCCTCAACGCCGACGCCATGACCGGACCGCTACGCACGGACCTGCTCGGCGATATTCAAGCCCTGCTGGCCTTCATGCCGAAAGAAGCGGCGGCGGCCTGAACCCTTCTCCTGAGGGAGAGGAGAGTCAGGCGTCGACCAGGTTCCGTTCGGTCGCGGCCGTGCGCATCGTCTTCTGCAGCTTCTCGAAGGCCCGCACCTCGATCTGGCGGACCCGCTCGCGGCTGACGCCGTATTGCGAGGCCAGTTCCTCCAGCGTGGTCGGGTCGTCCTTCAGCCGCCGCTCGGTCAGGATGTGGCGCTCACGGTCGGTGAGTTCCGTCATCGCCTCCTCGAGCAGGCCCATACGCAGGGATTTCTCCTCCGCCTCGGCCACCACCGTCTCTTGGGAGACCTGGGCGTCGTCGGCCAGCCAGTCCTGCCACTCGCTCTCGCCGTCGGCGCGCATCGGCGCGTTCAGCGAGGCGTCGCCGCCCGCCAGGCGCCGGTTCATGGAGATGACCTCTTCCTCCAGCACGCCCAGCTTGGTGGCGATCTGGGTGACGTGCTCATGGCGCAGGTCGCCGTCTTCCAGGGCGCTGATCTCGGACTTCACCTTGCGCAGGTTGAAGAACAGCTTCTTCTGCGCCGCCGTCGTGCCCATCTTCACCAGCGACCACGAGCGCAGGATGTATTCCTGGATCGAGGCGCGGATCCACCACATGGCGT
>CAZOHI010000032.1:0-36668 GCA_964579695.1 uncultured Caulobacter sp.
TCGCTTGCGTGCCGATGCCGCGGAGCTGGATCGAGTACGAACTGAAGTTCGTCTTCGTGAACGTCATGTTCGGGACCTGGGTGATCAGGTCCGGGCCGCCCGCGATCTGGCTGGTGGTCAAATCCTCTTGCGTGAACGCGCTGATCGCGATCGGCACGTCCTGGATATTCTCCTCCCGCTTCTGCGCCGTGACGATGAGGGCGTCAACGTCGCCCCCGGCCCCGGCGCTGCCGCCCTGGGGGTCTTGTGCGCTCACGATCCGAACGATGCCGGAGGACGTACGCTCGGCCGTCAGGCCGGTGCCCGCCAGCAGCATGTCCAGCCCCGCGTCCGGCGTGTACGCCCCCTTCAGCGGCGGGGCCGCGAACTTGCGCACGTCCGGCTCGGCGAAGATCAGCTGCTGATCGGCGGCGGAGCCGTAGTCCCGCAGCGACGCGCTCAGCGGCTGGGCCGGCAGGTCGAACTGAACCTCGCGCGCCTGGCTGGACGCCGGCGAAGCCACGGCCATCGTAGCGGCGCCGGCCAGCGCGGATGCGGCCAGCAGGGCTCGGCGGAATTCTTTGCGATGTAGCGACATGCGCCCCTCCCCAGGAGTTTGTTGGCGGAGCGGCTGGTGGTCCCGCCGCTCTCCTGGCAGGGAAAGGACGCAGGCCCTTGCGAAATCCTCAGGTCCGCCGGCGAAAAACTTCAGCCGAGGGTGGCGCGGATGGTCACGTCGCCGCCGCTCTCCACCACCGATACGGGCAAGAATCCCGTGATCGCTTCGAGGAAGCCGTTGGTGTCCCCGGCCTCGAACACGCCGCTCACGGGCACGGCGGCGACGCTGGCGTCCACCGTAACGGTGCGCGACGAATAGCGGTTCACCTTGGCGACGGCCTCGGCCAGCGGCGCCTGGTCGAACATCAGCTTGCCGCGCTGCCAGGCGGTGGCCTCCTCCAGGTCGACGGTGGCGACGACGCGAACGGCGGCCCCTTGCGGCGCCACGAGCTGCTGGCCCGGCCGAAGCTCGACCGCCTCCTGCCTCGGCGTCGTGTCGCGACGCGGCAGGATCGACGGCCGTGGCGGCGCGTCCATCACCAGCACCCGCCCCTCGATCAGCGTCACCTTCACCTTCGGGGCCAGGATGTCGATGTTGAAGATCGTGCCGGTGGCGACGACGGTCCTGTCGCGGGCCGTCACGCTGAACGGGCGGCTGTGGTCCTTGGCCACGTCGAAGCGCGCCTGGCCCTTCACGAGCCGCAGCCGCCGCGCGTCGCGGCTGTACCTCACCCGCAGCTTCGTCTCGGCGTCGAGGGAGACGCGCGAGCCGTCCTCCAGCGTCACGATCCGGCGTTCACCCCGACCGGTGGAATAGACGTCGCCCTGCTGGCTGAGCGGATAGGCGCCGGCGCCCGCCAGCACCGCCACGCCGACGAGCGCAGCGGCCACGCGGCGGCTGGGCATCGGCACGAACCGTCCCCGCCCCCCGGCCCGCCGGCGCACGACCTTCTGCGCCCGCCCAAGCAGCGCGCGGCGGGCGGCGATCATTTCCGGCGCGGCGGCATGCTGGTCGAAGTAGTCGAACAGGGCGCCGGTCTGGGCGAAGGCCTCGGCATGACGCCCGTCGGCTTGAAGCCAGGCTTCCAGCTCCGCGTCGGCGGCCGCGTCCCAATCGGACGCGTCCACGCGCTGACGCCACATCATGGCGGCTTCCAGCAGGGCGTCGCCGACGCCGTCGCGAGGGGGCACGGGAGCGTTCATTTCGGTCCGAACACCCGCAGCAGATGCACGCCGGCCTTGGCGATGTGCTTCTCCACCGCGCTGACAGTCACGCCGTACAGGGCGGCGATGTCGCGGTGCTTCATCTTCTCCAGGCGGTACATCATGAAGATATCGCGCGTGCGTTCCCCCAGATCATCGAGGGCGCGCAGGACCTCCGCAAGCGACTCCTGGGATAGAAGGACGCGCTCGGGGCCGCGATCCTCAATAAGCGCCTCGGAAAAAACGCCGGAGTCCTGGAAGGCGAAGCCGGGCGCATCGAGGCTGGCGTGATCGGAGGCGTGGCGCGTGTCCTGCCGCCGCGCCCGGTCGCGCAACAGGTTGGCCGCCACGCTGAACAGGAACACCTCGGCGTTCTCCAGCGGCACGGCGTCGTCGCGGCGCAGGATGCGCAGGAAGACCTCCTGCGTCAGGTCCTCCGCGTCCTGGCGGTCGCGGACCCGGCGCAGGAAATAGGTCATCAGCGGCGCGCGGTACTGCGCGTTCAGCCGCGCGGCCGCCTGGTCGGAGCGGGCATTACGATTGGTCCTGTCCAACGGCGCCCTCCCCTCGCGGCCATGCACGCACGTACGTGTAAGGCTGGCCCGGCGGGCGTGGATGTCAACCGGCGTTCACGGCGCCCGCGCTCACCACTGGATGCGAAGGCCTGCAGAGGTGTCGGACGCGAGGTACTCATCCTTGAACTTCACGCCGGTGTTGACGAACGCCGACACCCGGCCGCTGCGGGAGTAGACGCTGACCCCGGCGGTCACTTCGCTGAAGGCGCCGCCGAAATCATCGGACAGGGCGATGGACTGGCCGGCGCTGGTCACGACGGCCTTGTTGTCGCCGTCGAACTCGTTCCACAGCCGCCCCACCAGCGACCCCTTCAGCGACAGCACGTCGAAGTCGGCGTTCCCGGTCAGCCGCACGCCGACGGAGCCGCGCAGGCTGACTGCCTCGTCGGCGCTGAATGCGGCGTTGGGCAGGGCGAGGTCCGAGAGATCGGTCTTGACGTAGGAGAGGCTGGCGAGCGGCTCGACATGCGCCACGCCCTCGTTCACCGCCAGCCGCCAACCCGCCTCGACCTGGCCGCCCAGGGACTTGAGGTCGCCCTTTCCGAAGTCTCCGGCCGTCGCCCAGGCGGTGGCGTGCTCGAGGTCCAGCTTCGCGCCCTGGACAATGGCGTCGACGAAGAGGCTGTCGCTCATCCAGCTCGCGTAGGCGCCGTAGGACATCCCCTCCAGCCGCGCGGTCGTGGGCGAGGCTTCGAAGCTGACGTCGGAACTCAGGACGCCCGCCGTGAGGCCGAAGACGTAGCTTCCGCCCACCAGCAGGTCGACGCCGCCGACCACCGCCAGCGTGTCCTGCTCGTAGGTGGTGATGAAGCCGGGATTGTCGCCGCCGAAATCGGTCGCCATCTGGCGGTCAACCAGCGCGCCGGTGACCTTGACCCACGTACCGACGCCATCGGCCTGGCCATCGGCGATGACGTCGCGCAGTTCGGTGTGGCGGTCGGTCCAGGAGCCGACGCTGGTATGCCAGACGCTCTGGGCCGCCGCCGCCAGGGGGGCCAGTTCGAACACCTCGCGGTCGGGAATGGCGACCAGCCGGTGCCGGCGGCCCGCGGCGTCGTAGTCGAGCCGGTAGAAGAACAGGCCCTTGTCCAGCCCCGGCCCGGCCACGAGGTCGTCGCGATAGTTGGTCGAGCGGATGTCGAGTGCGAAGTCGTCGGCCGCGCTCGTCCCGCCCGCCACGTCCACCAGCACCAGCGCCCCGCCCATCGAGCCGACGGTCGTTTCCGTATCGGTGACCAACAGCCAGGTGGCGCCCGCCGTCGATCCGCCCGCGAAGCTGATGCAGTCGGCGGCCACCGCGGCCGCGCAGTCGGCCTGGCTGGCGCCAACGGTGGCATCGAGCGCGAAGACGGAATAGGCGCCGACGCCGGTGTAGTCCGCGCCATCGGCGGCGATGCGGTCGTTGGTCTCGCCGTCGCTGACCTGACCGTCGGCGCTGCCGAACAGGACCATGCCGTAGTTGGTGAAGGTCTCCAGGTTCGCGAAGGTCAGGCTGGACGCCCCCGCCACCGCGCCGCCGACGATCCGGCCGAGGCTGGCGAAGCTGTCGTCGCCACCCGCGAAGTCGACGACCGTCGTCCCGCGCGCCGAGAACAGGCCCTGGCCGTTATTGGCGAACACGTCATCGCCGTCCGTGAACTCGCTGCTTCCGCCGATCCGCCATGTTCCGTTGTTGGTGGCGGCGAGGGCGCCGGTCACGGCGCTGAAGTCCACCGCGCCCGTCAGGGTCCCGGTGTTGCCCAGGGTGGCGCTGGTTCCCGTCTGCTGGATAACGAGATCGGAGGCGAGGCCGCTGGCCGAGCTGAACGCGCCCGCGTTGCCGAAGCTGAACGCGCCGGCATGGGTGATGCTGACGTCGCCGCTGGTCAGGTCGGCGTTCGCGCCCAGGCTGACGCTGGCCGAGCCGCCGCTGTTCACCAGGATGGCGTAGCCGCTCCCGGCCGTGATCGGCCCCCGCGCCTCGACGGTGACGTCGCCGCTGGCCGTGGTGGCGACGATGCCGTTGGCGCCGGCGCTGACCGCGCCCGCCGTGATCCATACCGCGCCCGTACCGGTCGCCCGCCCGACGAAGCCGTCATCGCCCGCCGTGATCGTGTCGGATGAGGAGAGGTAGAGGCCGCCGTCGACGGACGAGGCCTCGACGCCCGTTCGCTCAGCGGTGACCGTATTGGCATAGAGGGTGACGCCGTTCGCGCCGTCGACCGTCACGGACACACCCCGCGCCGAGGCGTCGGTCGAGGTGCTGGTGACTGCGACGTTCGCGAGGTCGAGGAAGACGCCGGCGCCTTCCGCCACGACGCCGCTCAGGCCGGTGATGGAGGCGGGCGCATCGCCGCCATCGGCGTCGTTCAGGTCGATGAATACGCTGCCGTCCGCAACCGCCGAGAGGCCCGCGCCCGTGGTGTTGGCGAAGCGGAGGTCGCCGGTCCCGAAAGCCGCGTTCGATATCCCGATGGTGATGCTTCCGGTGGCGGTGATCTCCACGCCGCCTTCGGTGACGACCACCGCGTCCTGCATGGCCAGCGGCACGTCCGCGCCGTTGTAGGTGATGCCGGAGGAATAGGTCCCCGGCAGGCAGATCACGGTCTCGGCGCCGACGGCGCCGCACTCGTCGGCGGCCAGGGCGGCGGCGGGCGAAAGGCCCAGGATCGCAACTCCGGCCATGGCGGTCAGGGCGGTGGTCGCGAGGAACGGCAGGCGCCGGTGCGCGATGGTCATGTGATGTTTCCCCTCTAGGTAGTGCGTGTGGACGCGGCCGGACATGCGGCCCCGGGGTCGGGTCCCGAGGCCGCACGCCGGTCTCGGCGGGCTAGAATTCCTTGCGGATCGACAGCCCGATGAGACGGGGGTCCAGGACGAAGACGTTGGTCGTCAGGCCGGTGTCGTCGGAGTTGAGGAAGGCGTCGGTGATCGGCGTCTTGTCGAGCAGGTTCTTGGCGTACAGCTCGACCTTCAGCCCCGCGTCGCCGTTCTCCAGCCAGATCGACAGGTTGGTGTTGTACCAGCCGTGCAGCTTGTCATACGGGTCGTTGTTGTAGACCCGGTGCCAGGACTGCGACTGCCAGTAGGCGTCGCCACGCACTGTCGCCCGCCAGCTTTCGTTCAAGTCGACGCTGTATTCGGCGCCGAACGATACTGTCCAGTGCGGGGCGTTGGGCAATTCGTTGCCGGAAAGGTCGGCGTAGAAGCCCTGGCCGTCGTTGGGCGCGCCGCTGGGATTGAGCGGGCCGCCGAAGAAGCCGCCGCACTGGACCGGAAACACCGCGTACTCCGGCCAGCCCGGCGCGGCGAGCGCGAAGTTGCGGTTCTCCGCGATCAGCGCCTCGATGACCGACGAGGGGATCACACAGTTGGATGGCAGCTGCACCCAGGGCTTGAAGACGACATACTCGTCGTGACCCTGCGTGCGGTCCATCAGGTCGATGGACTGCTCGCCGTCGCCGATCCTGCTGTCCTGGTAGCCGACGGTCAGGTTCATCCGCAGGTTCCGGGTCGGCGCGAAGACCGACTCGAGTTCCAGGCCCCAGACGGTGGCGTCGAAGTTCTCGTTGACCGAGGTCCGCTCCTTGATCTGCGAGACCTGATAGTCCTTGTAGTCGTAGTAGAAGGCCGCAGCGTTGATCACCAGGGCGCCATCCAGCAGGGTGTTCTTCGAACCCAGCTCCAGCGCGGTGACGTATTCCGGCTCGAACAGCGGCGGATAGGCGAGCGTGTCGAGGAGCGGCGGGAATTCGCCGCCGTTGGAATAGCCGATCCCCGGCGGGTTGGCGCCGCCGCCCTTGTAGCCGCGCGAGGCGAAGGCGTAGAGCAGCGTCTGGTCGGTGAACGGCAGGTCCGGCTTCCAGTCGACACCGACTCGGCCGGTCCACTCGCGCCATGTCTGCTTGATGTCGGGCAGGGAGGGATAGCCCCGGTCCACCGTCCCCGACAACAGCAGCGAGGACGACAGCAGGAGCTGCGTCGGCACCGGCGTGAACACCTTCTCGTCGTTGGTGTAGCGCACGCCTGCCGTCACTTTCACGGTGGGCGTGGCTTCCCAGTAGACTTCACCGAAGCCGGCGGTGGACGTAAGCTCGTAGGGATTCTTCGAGCGGAAATAGTTGTGGCCCTCGCCGTTGATGCGATCGACCGGGTTGGGGTCGATATAGGTGCAGTATTGCGAGTCGGGCGAGTTCAGCGGCACGGCCGGAGCGCCGGTGGGCATTCCCAGGCTCGTCTTGGGCATGCACATCGTATAGTCGGAAGACTGGTTGAACGCGTTGAGCAGCCCGTTGCTCTGCAACAGCAGCGTCACCAGGTTGAACATCACATAGTAGTCTTCCAGCGTCTCGTAGCGCAGATAGTTGGCGCCGACGCTGAAATTCAGCGGCCCATCGAAATTCGACTGCAGCCGGAATTCCTGGGAGAACTGCTTGCTCTCGGCCTGGCTGATATCGAACCCGGCGATGGTGTCCGAGCAGCCGAGCTGCGGGTCGCAGTATATCCCGTTCGGCGTCAGGCCGCGCAGGGGCGAGGGGATGTCGATCTCCGCGAAGGTGTCGGGGTCCGTGCCGACCTCCCACAGGTTCGAGGAGTCGGCGAAGATCGGCACCGTGTTGAAGCGGTTGTAGTCCTGGAAGGAATAGATCTTGTCCGTCAGATAGGCGGTCTGCGACGAGAGCGTCAGGGTATCCGACAGTTCGAAGTCCATGTTCAGCTCGAAGACGTCGGTGGTCGCCCGGTAGATCGGGTCCTTGATCGAACTGATCGTGCGCAGGTCCCGTGTCTGCATCATGCCGCCATAGGGATCGACCAGGGGGATCGGATCGACGCCATAGAGGTTGCGATCGGGATTTCCGGCGACCGGCCGGCTGTAGCCGATGGGCGGCGCGCCGTATTCGCGCAGGCCCGCCATCGCCAGGATGAAGGGAATGGACAGGCCGTTAGGGGTGCCGAAGGCGCCGGCCTCATAGAGGTTTCCCGCCTTGCAGCCCTGGCTCATCCAGGCCGCCGTCACGGGCCCGAGGTTGGCCTGGGCGCCCAGGGACGACGGGCCGGGGTCGCGGTGACAAAGCTGCTTGCCGGTGCGCGAGCGGTTGTCGTCCTCCTCGAACCGCTCCCACAGCAGGTCGGCGCGGATGCGTTCGGTGGGCTCGAAGCCGACGGTCACGCGGGTCGACCACAGTTCCCGGCCGTTGATCGAATTGCCCGTCGTGGCGTTGAAGTCGTAGCCGTCGCGGCTGGTCAGGGCGCCCGCGACGCGGATGCCCAGCTTGCCCTCGACCAGCGGCATGTTGGCGTAGCCGCTGAGGCGGCGAGTCTTGTAATTGCCGACCTCGCCCTTGACCATGGCGCTGTAGGTGTCGAGATCGGGCTTGCTGGAGATCACGTTGATCACGCCCGCCGTTGCGTTGCGGCCGTGCAGCGTGCCCTGCGGGCCGCGCAGCACCTCCACCCGCTCGACATCGAAGTATTCCTGCTCGAACAGCCGGTTGCGGATCAGCGGCGTGCCGTTGAACTCCACGGCCACGCCGGGATCGGTGGCGACGGAGATGCCCTTGGTGCCGATGCCCCGGATCGAGAAATTGTAGCCGCTGAAATTGTTCTTCGAGAAGGTGACGTTCGGGATCGCCTTCAGAAGATCGAAGCCGCCCTCGATCTTCTGGGCCTCCAGCGCCTGCTGGCTGAAGGCGGAGATGGCGATGGGGACGTCCTGGATCGCTTCCTCGCGTTTTTGCGCCGTGACGACCAGGGCTTCAATGACTCCCGCGCCGCCCTCCCCGGCGCCTGATTGCTGGGGGCCGGATCCGCCCTCCCCCGCCTGGACGATGACGAAGGCCCCGGCCTCGCGCCGGAAGGCGAGGCCCGTCCCGGCCAGGAGTTGAGTCAGGGCCGCCTCCGGGTCCTTTTCACCCACGACGCCGCGCGTCACCTTGGTGCTGGTCAGTTCGGAATCGGCGAACACGCCCTGCTCGCTCTGCACGCCGAATTGAGCCAACGCCGTCGAGAGCGGCTGCGACGGAATATTGAAGACGGCGGCCTCGGCCGACAGCGCCGGCCCGGCGACGACCAGCGTGGCCATGGCGGCGCCGCACAGCAGGCGCGCCTGGCGTCTCAGGTTTTCAAGAAGCAAAGGCTTGTCCCCCCGTAATTTCTGTGGGGACGAAACCATCCCCTACTAAGCAAGAGGCGGAACGTCAGAAACCATGCACCCCGGCCGGAGCCCTTTCGGAGATTTTTTCTTCCGGCGCGGCCAATTCGACTGCGTCCTCCGTATCGGAAACCACGCGCGCGAAGCCGGCGGTGGTCACCACCTTCACGAAGCCGTCGATATCGCCCGCGCGCACCACGCTGACGATGCGCGCCCTGGCGATGCCGGGATCGCGGATGACGATCTTCTTGGCGGAATAGCGGTTCAGTTCGGCCGCCGCCTCGGACAGCGGACGGTCCTCGAATATCAACTGGCCTTCGAGCCAGCTCGTCGCCTTTTCGGTGTCGACGCGGTCGAGCGTCCAGCTGCGATCCTGCGCCGCCACCAACTTGGAGCCGGGCTTCATCTCGGTGGATTCGACGTTGCGGGCCGGGGCCTGCGCCGCCGTTCGCACCTCGGTCCTGGCGGCCTCCTCGACGATCACGCGGCCCTCGACGAGGGTGACCTCCACGGCCTTGGGCGCGACGCGCACGGTGAAGGCGGTGCCCGTCGCCGTGACCAGCTTGTCGCCCGCCGCCACGACGAAGGGCCGCGACTTGTCCTTGGCGACCTTGAAGAAGGCCTGGCCCTTGACCAGCCGCAGCATCCGCCGCTCCCGGGTGTCGCGCGCCTGCAGCACGGTGTCCGTGTCGAGCGTCACTACCGACCCGTCGCGCAGCTTCACGCTCGCCGTCTGGCCGACCCCCGTGCGGAAGGTGTGCTGGCCCTGGATCAGGAATGCGGGCGCGGGAAGCAGCCCCGCCGTGCCCAGCGCCGACCAGCCGCCCAGCACCGCGGCGGAGAGGCACGCCGCCAGCGCGCCCCGGAACACTATCGGCCGGGGCCAGGCGCGCCGCGCGGCCTCGCGCACCTTCAGCACCTGCGGCTCGGAGCGCACGGCGCCGGCCATGTCCCAGCCGCGCGAAATCTCCTGGTAGGCGGCGGCATGATCGGCGGAGGCGTCCAGCCACACTTCGAATTGCGCCTGCTCCTGCGGCGTCATCGCCCCGCCACGGCGGCGCGCGAACCAGTCGGCGGCGGCTTCGATCAGGGTGTCGCTCATGGCGCGCGCCTCGTCTCGATGGCGACATGCGCCAGGGCGCGGGCGACCAGCTTGCCCACCGCGCTGACCGAGATGCCGAGCCGCCGGGCGATGGCCTCGTAGGTCATGTCCTCGAAACGGTGCAGGGCGAAGGCCTCGCGGGTGCGCGGAGGCAGGTTGGCGATGGCGGCGACCACACGGGCCGCTTCCTGCCGCCCGATGATGATGCGCTCCGGCGAGAAGCCGTCGGCCAGTTCGTCCGCCTCGGCCAAGTCGGCGCGGGGCGGCTCGTGGCGGCGCGACAGCAGGTTGGCGGCGATGCGGAACAGGTAGCCCTGGACGTTGTCGATGGGCTCGGCGGCGCTGCGGGCGTGCATCGCCATGAAGACGTCCTGCACCAGTTCCTCGGCCTCGGCGGCGCTGACCTTCTTCTGGAAATAGCGGCGCAGGGCCGGGCCGTAGCGTTCGATCCAGCCGCGCAGGTCCTCCTCCCGGACCCCCGGAAGACGGGCTTGCGCAAGGTCGGGAGGCTGGACCATCGGCGGGCGCTCTCGGGGCGGATCTGGGCGGGGAGAGACACCTCCCCCAACCATTAGGAGCGCAGATCGCGCAAACCCTACACCCCGCCGCGCAAACTTTTTTCCAGATTTGGGCAGGCGGGCCGTATGGTTCCCTAAAGGGACGGGAGGAACGATGCCCGACGATCAGCCGAGGAAGCCCTGGACCCGCCGCGCGGCGCTGGTCGGCGGCGGGGTCGCCGTGGCCGGAGGCGCGGCGGTGCTGGCCGCGCGCGCGCCGGACCGGGGCGGTAGCCACGACGCCTATTTCACCGCGCTGTCGAAGGCGTTGCGCGAGGCGGGTATCGCCCGGCCGGTGCTGGTGATCGACCAGGCGCGGCTGGCGCACAACATCGCCGCCGCCAAGGCCGCGCTGGCGCCGCGCAAGCTGCCGCTGCGGGTGGTGGTGAAATCGCTGCCCTCCCCCGCGCTGATCGAGGCGGTGGCGACGGGCATGGCGAGCGACCGCTTCATGGTCTTCAACGGCGCCATGCTGGCCGACATGGCCAGGCTGCGGCCGGACGGCGACCTGCTGCTCGGCAAGCCGCTGCCCGCGCAGGAGGCGGCGCCGTTCTTCGAATCCGCTCCCAAGGTCCAGTGGCTGATCGACACGCCGGAGCGGCTCGCCCAGTACGGCGAGATCGCCCGCGCCAGGGGCGTGCGGCTGCGCGTCAATTTCGAGATCGACGTCGGCCTGCATCGCGGCGGGTTTCCCGATGCGGCGGCGCTGGCGGCGGCGGTGAAGGCCGCGACGGCCGACCCGACGTTCGAGGTCGCGGGCCTGATGGGCTATGATCCCCACGTCCCGAAGATGCCCAACCCGGACGGCGCCTACGCCGCCTCGCAAGAGCGCTACCGGTCGGCCATCGCGGTGCTGCGCGAGGCGGGGCTCGACCCTGCGGCGCTGACCCTGAACGGCGCGGGCAGCCCGACCTATGTGCGGCACGCAGGCGGCACGGTCGCCAACGAGGTCTCGGTCGGCTCGGCGTTCGTGAAGCCCACGGATTTCGACCTCGACGACCTGTCGCGCCACGTCCCGGCCGCCTTCATCGCCACGCCGGTGATCAAGGCGCAGGAGAGGATGCGCCTGCCCGGCTTCGAATGGTTGTCGGGACCGCTGGGTTTCATGAACCCCAACGCCCGGCGCGCCTTCTTCATCTACGGCGGCCACTGGCTGGCCAGACCCGTCTCGCCGCCGGGGCTGGAGTACAGCAGCCTGTTCGGCCGCTCGAGCAACCAGGAGATGCTGACCGGCTCGGAGCGCGTAACCTTGCGCCCCGACGACCACGTCTTCCTGCGCCCGACCCAGAGCGAGGCGGTGTTCCTGCAATTCGGCGGCATCGCCGTGTTCGACGGCAGCGACATCACCGGCGTCTGGCCCACCTTCGACATCTCGGCATGAAAAAGGGCGGCGAGGATTGCTCGCCGCCCAGTGTCGGGCTCGGGGGAGGCCGAGACTAGCCGCCGAAGCCGACGGCGATCTTGAAGTAGGGCCCGTGGATCGTGCGGCTGTAGGATTGGTGCTCGTCGTAACCGCCGTCCAGCACGTCGAAGTACCGCTCCCACCGATACCCCGCGCCGACCTTGAACCGCTGCGCCTCGTAGGAGAGGCCAAGGCTGAGATCGAGCAGCGGCGCGGTCACGGACTTGACGCGCGGCGCGACGTCTATCGGCTGCTGCGGCACGGCCGGCAGGTCGGCCCACCCGGCCGGATAGGTCGGGTAGGGCCCGGAGAAGTTGTCCACGCCCTGTGTGCCGCCGACCGTCGTCTTCTGCTTGCCGAACAGCGCCCCGCCGGTCGCCGACCAGTCGACGTTCACCCGTCCGGTGCGGTCGTCGCCCAGCACGTTCCGCGAGCCTTCCCAAGTCACCGTCGGCCCCACCCCCTCGAACGAGCGGTCGACCCGGAACGCCGCCCGGTGGTGGCTGAAGGCGGAGTCCAGCGAGGACCAGCCTTCCGGCACGGTCATGTCCGGGATGCCCACCACCTCGCCCTGCGAGTTGGCCTCGAACTCTGCGAAGCGCAGGCCCGCGACCAGCGCCGACTTGCCTTCACCGAAAGCCCCCAGCCCCAGCTCGCGGCCGACCGTGAAGTCCACGATCGTGTGCTCCTCCTGGCGGCGGTAGGACGAACCGGAACGGTTGACCGGCGTGAGCAGGTAGCTCGGGTCGTACTTGTTCTCGAAGGTCCAGATGAGGCCGCCGCCGAGGTCCCGCGTGACGGGACCATAGGTGGGATCGCACCGCAGGTTGCCGACGAAGCCAAAATCGCCCGTCCTCTCGGTGTTGCAGACCGTCGGCCCGGCGATCTCCTCGCGGCGCTGGTCGGCGCCCTTCTCCCAGCCGGTGCGACCGTAGCGCAGGCCGGCCGACACCTTCCAGGGCGAGCCGACGGGCTGATAGGTCAGGCGAACCTCGCGCCCGTCCACTTCGCTGTACTCCCTGCCGTCCTGCGAGCCGAGCACGTCGAGGGCGCCGGAGAAGACGTCGGCGAAGGGCATGCCACGCGAAAGCGGCGCATCGTGCTGCTGCACCTGGCCGCCGACCTCGACGGTGAAGGGATAGGGTCCCTCGTGGGTGTCCGAGCCGATGCTCCACGGCATCCCCGTCCATTCCTTGCTGACCCGCACGCCGTAGATGCGCGGCTCATTGAGGAAGACGTTGGTGGTCAGGCCGACGTCGTCGGAGAACAGGAACGAGCCGGTGATGCTGTCACGGTCGAACACGTTCTTCACGTAGGCCATTATGTTCCAGCCCTGCTCTTCGTTCGTGAAGATCGCAGCCAGGTTCACGTTGGTATAAGCCTTGAGCTTGTCATAGCCTTCGGTGTTGAAGATACGCGTCCAGGCCTCAGACTGGTAGTAGAGATCGCTGTGAAGCGTCATCAGCCAGTCGTTCGGCAGCGGCACGGTATAGTCTATCGTCACTGTGGCTGTGAAATCGGGCGCGTTGGGCAGCTCGTTGCCGGAAAGGTCCTTGGTGAAGCCTTCGCCGTTGTTGGCGCTCCGGGGATCGAAGCCGGGATATCCCTGAAGTTCTGGCGGCAGCGCTTCTATGCCGTTTCCGTACTGGCTCCACACCTGCGGGTTCTCGACATAGGGCAGGTAAGTGACCGGGTCGAGGCCGACGAGGTAGGACTGGCAGATGAAGGTAAAGGTCACCATCGTCGCGTATTCTTCCGGGAACACGCAGTTGGCGGTCAGAGTCGGAAACGGCCGAACGAGAATCCAGCCCTCCTTGCCCGCCGTCCGGTCCATCAAGTCGATGGCTTGCGACCCATCCGCCATGCGGGTGTTCTCGTAGCCGCCTTTGAAGCCCAGGCGCAGGTTCTCTATCGGCCGCCAATCGACTTCCAGCTCCGCGCCCCAGACCTTGGCGTCGAAGTTGAGGTTCACCGCTGAACGGTTGACGATCTGCGAAATCTGGTAGCCGCGATAGTCGTAGTAGAAGGCGCTGAAGTTGGCTGTCAGCCTGCCGTCGAGGAAGGTGTTCTTTGCCCCGATCTCGAACGCATCGACATATTCGGCGTCAAAGGTTTCGGGGTGCGTCAGGGATTTTTTTAGCACCCCTTCCGGCAGGTCGATATCGTCGCCCTGGCAGGTCGGCGGACAGCCCTGTCCCAGCAGTACGACCATCGCGGGCGGCGGGTTGGCGCCGCCGGCCTTGTAGCCGCGCACGTAGGAGCCGTAGACCAGGGTGTCGTCGGTGAACGACAGGTCCGGCTTCCAGTCCAGCGCCAGGCGGCCGGTGGGCTCGCTCCACTCCAGGGCGACGACCTTGCGGGTGGCGTTGCCGTAGGTGTCGCCGGCCAGCAGCCAGCTCGGAAGCTGCGGCGCCTCCTTCCTGTCCACCGTCCAGCGCAGCCCCCCCGTCAGCTTCAGGTTGGGCGTGATCTGGTAGTAGGCCTCGCCGAAGCCCGCGTATGACAGCAAGTGATAGGGATTGCGGCTCAGGAAGTAGTTTCGGCCCTGGTCGTTGAGATTCCGCACGTCGTTGGGGTCGATGTACATGCACCCTTCGACGAAATAATATTGGTTCGGGTCGCCGATAGTGTTTCCGAAGAAATCCTTCGGAAGGCAGTCGTAGTTGTCGGTGACGCCCGGCGTCCACTGCGGGGCCTGCATGGCGGTGAAGCCCGTCAGCGTATTGACGAATACGTAGTACTTGTCCTCGGTGTCATAGCGCAGGAAGTTGGCGCCAAGGTTGAAGTTGAACGGCCCGTCGTAGTTCGACCCCAGGCGGAATTCCTGGCTGAACTGCTTGGACTTCGCCGTCGACAGGTCGCCCGCCGCCAGGCGGTCGGTGCAGCCCAGTTGCGGGTCGCAGAAGACGCCGCTCAGCGGCACGACATCGTAGCGTCCCTGGTTGTAGCGCCCCCCCGGCTCGAACACGCCCGGCGTGGTGTCGAAACGGTTGAGGTCCTGGAACGAGAAGATGGTGTCGCGGCTGAAGGCTGTTTCCGAGGTCAGCGACAGGTTCCCCGGCAGGTCGACGCTCACCTGCAGTTCGACCAGATCGCTGGAAGCCTCGTAGATCGGCTTCAGGTGGGTTTCGATCTCGCGCAGGTCCCGCGACTGCAGCTCGCTCGCATACGGATTGAGGTCGAGATAGACCGGCGATCCGAGCTGTTGCAGCGGCCCGTAGTAGGGCAGCGCATAGCCGTTCGGCGTCTGGAAGGCGTCCGGCGAGTAGAGCGAGGTCGGCAGGCAGCCCTGGCTGAAATAGGCGGCGCTGAAGTTGATCGCCCCGCCGATCTGCTCGACCGGCCGGCCGTTGATCTCCATCGGCCCCGGGTCGGGGCGGCAGAGCTGCTTGCCGGTGCGCAGGCGGTCGTCGTTCTCCTCGAAATGCTCCCAGATCAGGTTGATGTCGAGCGCGTCGGTCGGCTGGAAGCGCAGGGTCGCGCGGGTCGACCACAGGTCGCGGCCGTCGGTCTGTTCCCCGGTCAGCCTGTTCTCGACGAAGCCTTCGCGCTTGGTCCAGGCGCCCGCCAGGCGCAGCGACATGCGGTCGTCCATGTCCAGCGGAAGGTTGATCATCCCTTCCAGCCGCGTGGAATTGTAGCTGGCGACGTCGCCGGCCAGCTTGGCCTCGTACTCGAAGCTCGGTTTGGCCGAGATGATGTTGACCACGCCGGCGGTGGCGTTGCGGCCGTACAGGGTTCCTTGCGGCCCGCGCAGCACCTCCACCCGTTGCAGGTCGTAGAATTCCTGCTCGAAGAAGCGGTTGCGGATGAACGGCGTGTTGTTGAACGCGACCGCCACGGCCGGATCGGTGGTGGCGGAAATCGCCTGGGTGCCGATACCGCGGATCTGGATCGAGTAGCCGGAAAAATTTGTCTTGGTGAAGGTCATGTTCGGAACCTGGGTCATCAGGTCCGGGCCGCCCGCCACCTGCGAGCGGGTCAGGTCTTCCTGGCTGAACGCGCTGATGGCGATCGGCACGTCCTGGATATTCTCCTCACGCTTCTGCGCCGTGACGATGAGCGCATCAACGTCCCCCCCGGCGCTTGCGGACTGGGGGGCGGCGCTCAACGTCACCGTCCTCCCGTTGTCGGCGATGATGGAAAGGCCCGACCCGGTGAGCAGTTCGCGAAGGCCCGCCTCGGCCGTCATGGCGCCGCGCACCGCGCGGGTCTGGCGGCCGCGGGTGTCGGCCTCGACCACGAGGATCTGGATGTCGGCCTGCTCGGCGAAGGCGGTGATCCCGCTAGCCGCCGACTGGGCGGGGACGTCGAAGGTCCGCGACTGGGCCAGCGCCGGGTTGGCGTGGGCGACGGCGACGATCGCGCTGGATGCAAGCAGCGCGGCCCTCAAGTGTAGCATGTAGATCCTCCCCCGATCCGATAGCTGCGCCTTCAAGCGCCTATTCAGAGCGACGAGCCGCCGAAGGTTTTCCGTCAGGCGGCGGCGTTTTTTATTGTCGGCGGATGACCAGCGCGCCGGGCGTCGCGTCCGTCCGCGTGCCGAGCGTCAGGGCGACCGCCTCGACGAAGGCCTCCGGCTCGTTGGTGCGGAAGCGGCCGACATAGGTCTGGGCCGCCAGGTCGGCGTCGTCGATGACGATGCGGCGGTCGTTGTAGCGGTTGAATTCCGCCGCGGCCTCGCCCAGCGTGTCGCCGTTCAGCACGATCTGGCCGGTGCGCCAGGCCAGGCTGCGGTCGATCTCGGCGGCGGCTCCGGGCGCCACGTCGGGCCGGGCTGCAGTGGGCGCGACGACGGCCTTGCCGCCCTGGAAGACGCGGACGACGGCGTCCTCGCGGCCCACGCACCATGTCTCGACCACGCCCTCGGTCACCTGCACGACGGCGCCAGCGGCCGTGCGGCGCACGGAAAAGGCCGTGCCGACGGCCCGCACCCGCACCTCGCCGCTGGCCACCACGAAGGGGCGCGCGGCGTCCTTCGACACCTCGAACCACGCCTCGCCCTGCTCCACCCTCACGGCCCGGATTTCCGGCTGGAGATCGACTTTCACCACGCTCTCGGTGTTGACGATGGCCAGCGAGCCGTCCTCCAGCGGCACGCGCCGGATCTCGCCCTTGGCCGTGCCGATCCTGACCGTGCGCGCCAACCGCATCCCGAGCAGCCCACCCACGCCCGCCACCACGCAGGCGGCCAGCCCGCCGCCGACCAGCAGGCGGCGCCGCGAAGGCGCGGCCTCGCCCTCCTGTTCCGGCGGCGCCAGCACGCTGGCGCGGTCGAGCAGGTTCCAGGCGGCCTCGGCGCGCAGGAAGGCGCCCTGGCGGCGGGTGTCGCCCGCCAGCCATGCGTCGAGCTCGGCCTGGACGCCCGCCTCGCGACCGTCACGGTCGAGGCGCGCGATCCACTGCATCGCCTGCTCGTTAATCGCCTCTGCTGTCTCTCGCTCGCTCATTGCTCTCCGGCATCCCCGCCATGCGGTTGGTCGTCGCCTCTCCCTCTGCGAGGGCCTTGAGGATCAGGCGCTGGCCTCGCACCACGTCGTTCTCGACGATCGTCTCCGTCACGCCCAGCAGCCGCGCGATCTCGCGCTGCGGCAGGCCCTCGATCTTGCGCAGCTCGAACACCCGGCGGCAGCGGTCGGGCAGGGCGGCGATCATCCGCCGAACCCGGTCCAGCTCGCGCCTACCCGCCGCCACCCGCTCGGGCGACGGCTCGTCCAGTACGACGTTCAGGGCGTCGATTTCCGTCAAGGTCTCCATCCGCACCACGCGCGAGCGGCGGATGTGGTCGATGACGATGGCGCGGGCGACGGTGAAGAAATAGGCGCGCGGACTGGTGATGTGGCTGACGCTTTTCAGCGCCACGAGGCGGCAGTACGCCTCCTGCACGATGTCCTCGACATCGCCGGCGGGCACCAGGCTGCGCCGAAGCCAGGCGCGCACGTCGGCCTCGTGGGGAAGGATCTCCCTCCCCACCCAGGCGACGGTCTTGGCCCGGCCCTGATCCATCCCACGCTCCGCCCTATCAATATCACGACGAGCGGGCGCGCGGTTTCCGTATGCGGCGGGGAAGAAAAATGCCGGGCGGCAGGGCGGCCGCCCGGCCAGGGGCCTAGAACTCCTGCCGGACGGACAGGCCGATCAGGCGGGGATCGAGGACGAAGATGTTAGTGGTCAGCGCCGCGTCGTCGGAATTCAGGAAGGCGTCGGTGATCGGCGTGTCGTCCAGTACGTTCTTGGCGTAAAGCTCGACCTTCAGACCGCGCTGGTTCTCGATCCACAGCGACAGGTTGGTGTTGTACCAGCCGTGCAGCTTGTCATACGGATTGTCGTTGTAGACGCGGGCCCAGCTCTGCGACTGCCAGTAGGCGTCGCCGCGCAGGGTGGCGCGCCAGTTCCCGGCGATATCCCAGCTGTATTGCGCGCCGAGCGAGACGGTCCAGTGCGGCGAGTTGGGCAGCTCGTTGCCGCTGATATCCTCGAAGAAGCCCGCGCCGCCGTTGGGCAGGGTCGCCGGATCGACCATGCCGAATACAAAGCCGGGACAGAACATGATCATGTTCAGGTAGTCGCCCGACCCGTCCGACCAGTCACCTGCGCGCAGCTCCGTGATGGAGTTGGCGATAAACTCCTTCGGCAAGACGCAGTTGGAGGTCAGCTGCAATGCGGGTTTGAAGACGGTGTATTCGTCGTTGCCCTGTGTTCGGTCCATCAGGTTCAGGGACCTCGACCCGTCGGCGATCTCGGTGTCCAGATAGCCGAGCGACAGGTTCACGCGAAAATCGCGGGACGGGGCGAAGACCGTCTCGGCCTCGATGCCCCAGACTGTGGCGTCGAAGTTTTCCGTCGCCGCCGAGCGGTCGACGATCTTGGAGACCTGATAACCTTCGTAGTCGTAATAGAAGGCGCCCAGATTGAGGACGACCGCCCCGCTCGCCAGGACGTTCTTCATCCCGATCTCGTAGGCGTTGACGTACTCGGGATCGAACACCTTCGGCGTGTCGCGGTTCTGGCCGATGGTGATGTCGAACTGCTCGAAATAGTCGGTGAAGCCAAGGGTCGGCGGGTTCATGCCGCCGCCCTTGTAGCCCCTCGAATAGAAGGCGTAGACCATCGTCTCGTCGGTAAGCGCCAGGTCCGGCCTCCAGTCGAAACCCAGACGCCCGGTGACTTCGCGCCAGCGCAGCTTCAGGTCCGCCTCGGCCGGATAGCCCCGGTCCACCGTGCCCAGCGACCATGGCCGCGAGGACATCAGAACCTGGGTCGGATGCGGCGCGAAACGCTTCTCGTCGTCGGTGTAGCGCAGCCCGGCCGTGACCTTCACGTTCTCGGACGCCTGCCAGTATGCCTCGCCGAACGCCGCCCTGGAGTTGACCTTGTAAGGGTTCTTGCTGCGGAAGTAGTTGTGGCCGTCGCCGTCGATGTTCTGGGCAGGATTGGGGTCGATGTACATGCAACCTTCGCTGCCGGGGGCTCCGACATCGACGTCGTAGTAGCCGAGGCTCATGCTATAGGTCCGGCACTTGGTGATGTCGGGGTGGCCGTTCCAGGTGACGAGGTTGCCCGGCATCTGGGCGATCAAGGTGATGAGGTTGAACATCACATAGTAATCTTCCAGCGTCTTGTACTGGAGGAAGTTGACACCGGCGCTGAAGTTCAGCGGTCCGTCGAAGCTCGATTGCAGCCGGAACTCATGGCTGAACTGGCGGCTTTCCGCTTGGCTGATGTCGAAGCCGACTATGGTGTCCGAACAGCCCAGCTGCGGATCGCAATAGATGCCGTCCTTGATCAGGTCCCGGAAGCGGGAGGGCTCGGTCGGTCCGGAGTAATATTCCTCCCATTGCAGGAGGTCGGTCGTGCTCTGGAACACCGGCAGGGAGTTGAAGCGGTTGAAGTCCTGGAACGAGTAGATCTGGTCGCGGACGTAGGCCGTCTGTGACGTGAAGGTCAGGGCTTCCGACAGGTCCAGGCTCATGTTCAGCTCGAACACGTCGGTCTTGGCGCGGTAGAGCGGGTCCTTCAGCGAATTGATCGTCCGCAGGTCCCGGGACTGGCGCATGTTGCCGTAGGGGTCGAGCGAATGCTTCAGCGGCGAGCCGCCGAAGTTCGGCATGAACGGATCGGGATTCAGCGTGAAGCCGATGTCGCCGATGAACTCGTCGTTGGCCACCAGGATGAACGGGATGCTTAGCCCGTTGGGCGTGCCGAACGCGCCGTCGTCATAGAGGCTGCCCGCCTTGCAGCCCGTGCTCATATAGGCGCGGGCGATGGGATGGAGGTTGGTCAGGCCCAGAAGCTCCTCCGGCCCGGCGTCGTGGTGGCAGAGCTGCTTGCCGGTGCGTGAGCGGTCGTCGTCCTCCTCGAACCGTTCCCACAGGAGGTCGGCGCGGAACCGCTCCGTCGGCTCGAACCCGACCGTCACACGGGCCGACCACAGGTCCCGGCCGTTGATGGCGTTGTGCGTCGTGGCGTTGAAGTCGTAGCCCTCGCGCTGGGTCCACGCCCCGGCGAAGCGGACCGCCAGCATGTCGTCGACCAGCGGCAGGTTCAGCATCCCGCTGACGCGCTTGGTGTCGTAGTTGCCGACCTCCGCCTTCACCGACCCTTCGAAATCATCCAGCACCGGCCGCTTGGAGATCACGTTGATGACCCCAGCCGTGGCGTTGCGGCCGTGCAGCGTTCCCTGTGGGCCGCGCAGCACCTCCACCCGCTCGACGTCGAAATACTCCTGCTCGAACAGGCGGTTGCGGATCAGCGGGGTGTCGTTGAACTCCACCGCCACGCCAGGATCGGTCGAGACGGAGATGGCTTTCGTGCCGATGCCACGGATCGAGAAGTTGTAGGTCGTGAAGTTGTTCTTCGAAAAGCTGACGTTCGGTATCGCCTTGAGCAGGTCGAAGCCGCCCTCGATCTTCTGCGCGTCCAGGGCCTGCTGGCTGAAGGCGCTGATGGCGATGGGCACGTCCTGGATATTCTCTTCCCGCTTCTGCGCCGTCACCACCAGCGCGTCGACGGCGTTTGCCTCAGCGCCGCCGCCGGCGCTTCCCCCCTGGGGGCTTTGGCTCAGGGTCACAGTCTTGCCGTCGTCCGACGAGATGCGCAGCGCGGTCCCGGAGATCAGCCGGGCCAGCGCCTCGCGGGTGTCGAACTCGCCCTTCAGCGCCGGCGCCTGACGGTCGCCGACGTCGTCCTGGCTGGCCAGGATCTGCAGGCCGGACTGGCGGCCGAATTCCGGAATCGCCGTGCGGACCGGCTGGGCCGGGATGTCGAAATACTGCACCTCGGCCATCGCCGGGCAGGCCGCCGCCATGGCGCACGCGGCCACGCCGCCGAACATCGTGTGTCGCAAGCTGGACATTAAGTTCCCCCCGTATGGGGCGCTTCCACCAGCGCCTCCTACGGGATCGATCCGCGAGGGCGGGATTTCCGCCGCCCGACCGCTACTTTTTTCACGAGCCGATCCGCAGTTCGCTCTCGCCGATGACGACTTCGACCCCCAGCGTGTCGCTGGCCGCGCGCACGAAGGCTTCCGGGTCGTTGGCCCGGAAGAAGCCGATCAGCCGCTCGCGGCCCACCTCCGGATCGGCGATGACGATCTGGCGGTCGTTGTAGCGGTTGAACTCCGCCGCCGCCTCGGCCAGCGTCTCGCCATCCAGCCCGACCATGCCCTCGCGCCAGGCCAGCAGCCGCCCGATGGTGGCCGGGGGCAGCACCGCGACCTCGCCGCCCTGCCCTTGCGCGACCAGGGTCTTGGCCCCGACCGGCAGGCGCAGCACGCGGCGCGGGTCGGCCGTCGTCCAGCATTCGACCAAACCCCTGGAGACAATCACCTCGGCGCCCCCCGGCAGATGGCGGATGGAGAAGGCGCCGCCCGCCGTGCGCACCCGTACGTCCCGCGCCTCGACCACGAACGGCCGGGCGCCGTCGCGCGCCACCTCGAACCAGGCCTCGCCCTGCGCCAGCTTCACGGTGCGGGCGTCCTGGCTCATCGAAACGGCGATGCGGCTGGCGGTGTTGATGGCGGCGCTGGAGCCGTCGCCCAGCGGCACGCGCAGGACCTCGCCCCGCGCCGTGCGGTAGCGCCGCTCGCCCGAGCGCAGGAAGACCGCCGTCCCACCAAGCCCCGCGACGCCGACCAGCCCGGCGGCGATCATTTCGCGGCGCGTCGTCATCGGCCAGCGGCGGGCGGGCGCCGCCTCGGCGGCCATGGCGCGGCCCCGGTCCATCATTGTCCAGGCGGCCTGGGCCCGGACATAGGCGCCTTGGCGCCGCGCATCGCCCGCCAGCCAGGCGTCAAGCTCGCCCTGCTCGTCAGACGTCAGCGCGCGGCGGTCCTCGCGGACCACCCAGTCGGCGGCTATGCGCTCGATGTCAGCGGCGGTCTGCTTGCTTGCCATGCCCATGCCCAGCGAACAGCTTGAACGGCCGGCGCCCCGCGCCGGGCTCGCGGCCCAGGCCCTGCAGCACCAGCCGCAGGCCCCTGGCCGCCTCCTTCTCCACCACGTTTTCCGAAACGCGCAGCCGCGCGGCGATCTCCTTCTGGGGCAGGCCGTCGATCTTGCGCATCTGGAAGATGATCCGGCACCGCTCTGGCAGGTCGTCGATCAGCCTCTGCACGCGCGCCAACTCCTGTCGGCCGCTGACCGCGCGCTCGGCCGAGGGCTCGTAGTCAACGATCCCCAGGGCGTCGATCTCCGCCACCGCGTCGATGCGAACGATCCGGTCGCGGCGCATCTGCTTGAGCACGATGTTGCGGGCCACGGCGAAGAACCACGCCCGCCCGCTGACCACCTCCTCGAAGCGGCCGTGAGCGAACATGAGGGCGTAGGCTTCCTGGATGACGTCGTCCTCGTTGCCGACCCGCAGGGCCACGCGCAGCCATCCGCGCACGTCCGCCTCGTGGGGCAGGATGTGCGCGGCGAACCAGGCGGCGGTGTCCTTGGCGACGGTGATGACGGGCCCTCCCGCATGTACGCGTACAGGCTGGACCGGCGGGCGCGGCTGTCAAATGGAAAAGGAGGCGGCGGATCGCTCCGCCGCCTCCAGTGGCCCAGGCCAAGTCGGTCGAGGGCTAGAAGCCCTTGGTGATCGACAGGCCGATCAGGCGGGGGTCGAGGACGAAGACGTTGGTGGTGTTGGCCGTGTCGTCGGAGTTGATGAAGGCGTCGGTGATCGGCGTCTTGTCGAGGATGTTCTTGGCGTAGACCTCGATCCTGAGGTTGTCCTCCGGCCGCTCGATCCACAGCGAAAGGTTGGCGTTGTACCAGCCGTGCAGCTTGTCGTTGACGGCGTTGTAGACACGCGCCCAGGACTGCGACTGCCAATAGGCGTCGCCGCGAACGGTGGCCCGCCAGCCGTCGAGGAAGTCGACGCCGTACTGGGCGCCGACGTTCATTGTCCAGTGCGGCGAGTTGGGCAGCTCGTTGCCTTCCAGGCCCTGATAGATGCCTGCGCCGCCGTTGATCTCGGGATAGTTGCGGTGGTCGTACGGCTCGTCTGTGGCAGGGTCTATGATGATGCTGTTCCCGCCGTTAAATCCTCCGCACAGGGCGTTATAGCTGCCGATGTAGCCACCGTTCGCCTCCGCCATGCTTCTGGCCACCGCCGCGGGCGCGATGCAGTTGGAAGGAAGCTGGAACCACGGCTTTGCGAGGATGTACTCGTCGTTTCCTTGGGTGCGGTTCGTGATGTCGATCGACCTGGCGCCCTTGCCGATCTTGGTGTCGAGGTAGCCGAGGTTGGCGACGAGGCGGAAATCGCGGCTCGGTCGGAAGACGGTCTCGATCTCCAATCCCCAGATCTTCGCGTCGAAATTCTCGTTGACCGCCGTGCGGTCCACGATCTTCGAGACCTGATAGTCCTGGTAGTCGTAGAAGAAGGCCCCGAGATTGACGATCGCCGCGCCCCCCAGGAGCGTGTTCTTCGCTCCAATCTCATAGGCGTTGACGAACTCCGGCTTGAACGTCGGCGGATAGTTCGCGGCATGCAGCTCCAGATAGGGCTTGGTGATATACTCGGTCGGAATGCCCATCACCGCACCCGGGCCCTCGAGCCAGTCATGCAGCTCGTCAAGAGACGCCAAGCCTATCCCCGGCGGGTTGGCGCCGCCGCCCTTGTAGCCGCGCGAGTAGAAGCCGTACAGCATCGTCTCGTCGGTGAAGGCCAGGTCCGGCCGCCAGTCCGCGCCTATGCGGCCCGTGAACTCCTCCCAGTTCTGCACTATATCCGGCTTGACGGGATAGCCCTTGTTCACCGTCCCGCCATGAAGGAAGGGACCCATCAGGATCTGGGTAGGAACAGGCGTGAAAACCTTCTCGTCCTCTGTGTACCGCAGACCGGCGGTGATCTTCAGATTGTCGCTCGCCTCCCAGTACGCCTCGCCGAACACGGCGCGGGATTCCAGCTTGTAGGGGTTCTTGCTCCGATAATAATTGTGCCCCTCTCCGTCGATGCTCTCGACTGGGTTTGGGTCGATGTATGGACAGAGCGTCCCGGGAGTCCCCAGCGGCAGAATTTCACCGTACCCGTAACCCAAATAGCAGGTGTCCAGGCTCGGAGCATAATTGAAGGGCATCGCCATTGCGAAAGCAGTGATGATATTGTACATCACATAATAGTCTGCGACGGCCTTGAAATGAGTGTAGTTCGCGCCGGCGCTGAAGTTCAGAGGCCCGTCAAAGCTGGACTGAAGACGTATTTCCTGTCCCCATTGAGCGCCTCTCGCCTTCGATATGTCGAACCCGGCGACGGTGTCGAGGCATCCGAGCTGGGGGTCGCAGAAGTATCCCCCGGGGGCCAGTTCTCGCCACCTGCTCGGCGTGGGATTATCCGCCGTCGCCCATTCGTCGTACAGGCTTGAGGTGTCCCGGATCACCGGGATCGTGTTGAAGCGGTTGTAGTCCTGGAAGGAGTACACGCTGTCCTCGTTGTACACCGTCTGGCTGAACAGGCTGAGGCCTTCCGACAAGTCGAAGTCAATATTAAGCTGCAGAACATCGGCTTTCGCCCGATAGATGGGGTCCTTGGCCGAGGCGATCACCCGGAGGTCGTTGGACTGCATCATCCCGCCATAGGGATCGATCGGCTTCAGCAGGGTGACGGCCTTCGAACCCGGCGTTCGCGGAATGCCGTCCCAGCCTAGCGGATAGAAGGCTCCGCACCCCTCCTCCCATCCGCAATCGTTGCCCAGGAAGGCCATGGCGAAGATGAAGGGCATCGCCATGCCGTTCGGCGTGCCGAAGGCGGCGGGATCGTACATCGAGCCCGGCTTGCACCCGGCCGTGAACAGGGCCCGGAACATCGTCCGTTGGAAGGGATTGGGGTTCGTATCCGAAGAGAAGCCTCCCACGCTGTCCGGGCCATCGTCCCGGTGGCAGAGCTGCTTGCCGGTGCGCGAGCGGTCGTCGTCCTCTTCGAACCGCTCCCAGATGAAGGTGGTGCGCAGTCGCTCGGTGGGATTGAAGCCGACGGTGAGGCGGGCCGACCACAGGTCGCGGCCGTTGACCGGATTGTTGGTCACGGAGTTGAAGTCATAGCCCTCGCGGTCGGTCATCGAGCCCGCCAGGCGAACGGCCAGCACGTCCTCCACCAGCGGAATGTTGAGCATTCCGACCAGGCGCTTGGAATCGTAGTTGCCGACCTCGCCCTTTATCGAGCCGGAGAACTCGTCCATGTCCGGCTTGGCGGAGATGACGTTGATCACGCCGCTGGTGGCGTTGCGGCCGTAGAGGGTGCCTTGCGGCCCGCGCAGGACCTCGACCCGCTCGACGTCGAAATATTCCTGCTCGAACAACCGGTTCTGGATCAGGGCGGTATTGTTGAAGCTCACCGCCACGCCGGGATCGGTCGTGGCGCTGATCGCCTTGGTGCCGATGCCGCGGATCGAGAAGTTATAGCTGCTGAAATTCGACTTCGAGAAGGTGACGTTCGGGATGGCCTTCAGCAGATCGAAGCCGCCCTCGATCTTCTGCTCCTCCAGCGCCCGCTGGCTGAACGCCGAGATCGCGATCGGCACATCCTGGATATTTTCTTCCTTCTTCTGCGCCGTGACGATGAGCGCATCAACGTCGCCGGCGCTTGCCGCCTGGGGGCTGGAGCCGCCCTCCTGGGTCAGGGCGATGGCGCCCGAGGGGTCGCGGCGGACCTTGAAGGCCGTGCCGCGCAGCAGCTCCTCCAGCGCCGCGTCCGACGAAAGCTCCCCGCGCGCACCGGCCGTACGCACGCCGCCGACGTCCGCGACCCGGTAGATGAGCTGCACGCCCGACTGGCGCGCATAAGTATCCAGGGCGTCGGCGAGATCCCCGGCGGGCACGTCGAAGGCCCGCGTCTCGGCCGCCATCGCCGCGCCGGCCAGCGCCAGCACGCAGGCGCCCGCCGCCAGAGCCGATTTCAGATACCTAGTGCGAAACATCCTGGTCTCCCCCCAAAGCGGCTTCGATGGCCGCGACGGGGACTCAAGACGAAGCCCCGCGGACAATCCGGTACGCGCTCAGCCGGAAATCACGATCCGGTCGCCCTTGTCTTCGACATCCAGCCCGAAAGCTTCGCGCAGCAGACGCCCGAAAGCTTCCACGTTGGCCGCCTCGAAATTGCCGCCGATACGCAGGGCGCCCGTCTTCTCGTCCTCGATGACCAGCTTCTTGCGGTTGTAGCGGTTGAATTCGGCCACCGCCTCGGCCAGCGTCGAGCGGTCGAAGACCAGCACGCCGTGGCGCCAGGACAGGTCGTTCTCGACCTTCTCCACCGAGCGGGCGGCGACCAGCAGCGACGGGCCGCGCGCCACCACCATGTCGCCGCGCGTCACGATGGCGGGCTTGGCCTGAGGCGTCTGCGCGACCGGCTCGACGCGCACCTTGCCGTCGGCGACCGCGACATCGACCCCGTCGGCCCGGCGGCGCACGGAAAAGCGCGTGCCCAGCACGGTGATCTTCTGGCGTCCGGCGTAGACCACGAAGGGGCGGCCGTCGTGCGCCACGTCGAAATACGCCTCGCCCTTGTCCAGCCAGACGGCGCGCCGCGCGTCGTCCACCGTGGCGCGGACGCGGGTGTCGGTGTTCAGTTCGACGCGCGAGCCGTCGCGCAGCGGCACGGTGGCGCGCTCGCCGACCTCGGTGACGTAGCTCTTGCGGCCGAGGTCGGGCGCCAGGGCGAAGACGCCCGCGCCCAACACCGCGGCGGCGGCGATCGCCGCCGCCAGCCGCCAGGGCGCCGCGAAGGGCCGCGGCGCCCGCCGCGCTACGCCGGGGCCGAGCGCCGCCAGCCGATCGGCGCGCCGCCACACCGACCGCAGGCGCAGGAAGGCGACCCGGTGGGCCATGGCCTCGCCCAGCCAGGCGTCCAGTTCGGCCTGGTCGGCCCCTGTCCATCCCGGCTCGTCGGCGCGGGCCAGCCAGCGGGCGGCGGCCTCCTCGATCTCGGCGGCGGCGCTCATGAGCCCTGCGCCTTCTTCTGCGCCGACGGCGGGCGGCGGATACGGCCCGAGCCGCCCAGCATGTAGTCGGCCAGCGCCCGCATGCCGTGGATCGTCTGGCGCTCCACCGTGTCCTCGCGGATGCCCATGCGGGCGGCGACCTCGCGCTGGGGCAGGCCCTCGATCTTGCGCAGCATCACCACCTCGCGGCAGCGGGCGGGAAGCAGGTCGAGCCCGGCCTGCAGGCGGCGCAGCTCGTCTCGGGCGGTCAGGTGGCGGTCCGGCGTGACGGAATCGGCAGCCACGTTCCAGGCCTCCAGATCGACCACCACCTCCAGCGGGATCACCCGCGCGTGCCGCATCCGGTCGATCAGCAGGTTGCGGGCGGCGGTGAAGACGAAGGCCTTGGTCCGTGTCGGAAAGCCTCGCGCGGCGGCCTCGCAGACGCGGGCGTAGACCTCCTGGCGCAGGTCCGGCAGGTCGGCCTCGTTGCGCCAGTTGCGGCGCAGGAATCGCATCAGCGCGCCTTCGAGAGGCAGCACTTCGCCAACGAACCAGTCATCGAGCGCGCGTGGGTCCAACAGACCTTTCCCGTCCAGCGACTTTAACTGGGACGGAGCGCCGCCGGAAATCCGGTACGTGGCGGGGAAAAAATCTCAGCGGGCGCGGCGGACCCTTGGGACGGGTGCGACGAGGGTCAGGGCGCCCTCGCGCACCGCACGCAGCAGGCGGGCGAGGCTCAGGACCTCCTTCTCGGCGGCGGTCCGGCGGGCGTTCTCGCGCTTGTGCTCGCGCGCCCGCCTCCAAGTGTAGAAGATCACCCCCGCCATCACGAGCGTGACCATGATCATCAGCTCGTCCAGTTCCAGCGTCTGCTGTTCAAGGCTGACGTGACTCTGGTGGACGAAGATGTCGATCTCGAAGGCGATGACGGCGACGGCTCGTATTCTTCATAGTGAACGCCACGTGAAGTTCAGGGCATGTTATCGCGGTGCGGTTAACTGGCCGCTCCCTGCACACGCCCTCGTTGCATGAGCCTGCGCCAACCCAGGGCGTGGCGAGGGTTTCCAGGCGCGCGGCACATTTCCCCCAGCGGTTGACGAAGCTTTACGGATTGTTTGGCTAGGCGCCTATGCGAGCCGCGACTTGCCAGTATCGCGCGTTAGCTATCTTCGCCTTTTGGGGGACTATCCGGATGAGTAAGGTTCAAGGCGGCGCTTCGGCCGGACGTGACGAGGCGCGGCTGGCGGGTCTGGCGACCGCGCTGGAACTACTGGGCGGCCGCATCCGCGCCGAAAGCGCCGACCGGCTGGTCGCCCTTGCGTTGCGCGAGCGCTTCCGTTCCGCCCTCCCCGACATCCAGTCCACCCGCGCGGTGATCGCCGGGCAGATCGGCCGCAGCCGATTCTCGGCGGAAGTCCTCGGCCGCCTGCACGCGGCGCTGGCCGGCATCACGACCGCCCTCACCGAGCCGCTGAGCGAGGCCGAGGTCATCTCCATCTCCCGCCCCGCCGCGCGGCGCGCGCAGAAGCGGGCGGAACAGCTGGAATCCGCCGCACGCGGCCTGCTCGGCAACCTCGGCAAGGCGCTGGCCGTCGGCGTGGCCGCGGCCAGCCTCTACAGCGCTCCGGCGGCGGCGGGTTGTTCCAGCAGCGGCTCGGACGCGACCTGCGACGGCGATGTCAGCGGCGGCGTCCTCTATTTCGGCGGCATCGACGACCTGCTGGTCCACAACCTGACCGCCGACATCACGCCCCCGGCCGGGACCTTGGGCGTCGTCCACGTCGCCAGCGCCGGCGGCGGCGATAACGGCGGATCGTGGGAGGATGGGGACGGCGGCCACCACTCGATCAGCCTGCGCACCACCGTAACCGACAGCGACAACCGCATCGTCACCACCAGCGCCCCGGCCATCGGGGTCGCGACCCAGGGCGGCGACGGCGGCGATGGCGGCGACGCAGGCGTGGGGGGCAGCGGCGGCGACGGCGGCCAGGGCGGCAACGCCGGCTCGGTCACGGTCACGGCCGACATCGACATCTCCACCAGCGGCGCCAACGCCATCGGCATCCTGGCCCTCACCGCCGGCGGCGACGGCGGCGATGGCGGCGACTTCGCCGTAGGGGTCGGCTCGGCAGGCGATGGCGGCCGGGGCGGCGCCGGCGGCGCGGTCACGGTCGACTTCGGCGCCTCCTCCATCGTCACCACAGGCACGAGGGCCGCCGGCATCTACGCGTCCTCCACCGGCGGCGGCGGCGGCGACGCGGGGAGCTGCGACGTGGCCGTCTGCGGCTCCAGCGGCGGCGGCAACAGCGCCGTCGGCGGGGCGGTGTCGGTCAGCGCGGCCGCGGGCTCGGTCATCACGACCAGCGGCTATTACGCCAAGGGTATCCACGCCACGAGCATCGGCGGCTTCGCGGGCGACGGCGGCAGTTCCTACTTCGCGGCGGGCTTCGCCTCTGACGGCGGCAGCGCGGGCGACGGCGGCCAGGTCACCGTCGGCAACGGCGGAACCATTCGCACCCAGCAAGACAACGCCGACGCCATCTACGCCCAGTCCATCGGCGGGGGCGGCGGTGACGGCGGCGACACCGGCATCAGCATCGCCTCTATCGGCGGAAGCGGCTCGCACGGCGGCGACGGCGGCGCCGTCCAGGCCACAAACCGCCTCACCGGCTTCCTGGAAACCTTCGGCGACTTCGCGCGCGGCCTGTTCGTCCAGAGCGTCGGCGGCAGCGGTGGAACGGGGGGAACGGCCTCCAGCATCGTCTCCGTGGGCGGCAACGGCAGCAACGCCTCGGACGGCGGCGCGGCCAGCGCCACCAACCATGGGACCATCATCACCCACGGCGACGGCTCGCAGGCGATCTTCGCCCAGTCCATCGGCGGCGGCGGCGGCGATGGCGGCGGCGCGGGCGGCCTGGCGGCCGTCGGGGGCACTGGGGGCGGGGGCGGCGACGGCAAGACCGTCACCGTGACCAACACCGGCGCCCTCTCCACCTCCGGCGAAGACGCCACGGCCATCTACGCCCAGTCCATCGGCGGCGGCGGCGGCGGGGGCGGCAGCACCGGCGGGCTGATCAGCATCGGCGGCAAGGGCGGCAAGGGCGGCGATTCGGCCGATGTCGGCGTCACCACCGGCGGCGCCGTCCACACAGTCGGCGACCGCTCCAACGGCGTGTTCGCCCAATCCATCGGCGGGGGCGGCGGCAACGGCGGCGGCGCGGCCAGCGCCGGGGCCTTCATCAACGTTTCGGTCGGCGGCAGCGGCGGCGATGGCGGCGATTCCGGCGCGGTGACGGTCGTCGCCGATGGGACCAGCGACATCCACACTGAAGGCGAGCGTTCGGCGGCCATCTTCGCCCAGTCGGTCGGCGGCGGCGGCGGCAACGGCGGCTACGGCGCCGGCGCCGCGATCGGTGCGTTCGGCGCGGTCAGCGTCGGCGTCGGCGGCAGCGGCGGCCTGGGCGGCGACGGCGACCTCGTCACCGTTTCGGCGGACGGCGCCATCAGGACCGAGGGCGCGGACTCGCAAGGCGTCTTCGCCCAGTCCGTCGGCGGCGGCGGCGGGACGGGCGGCTTCGCGGTCGCCGCGGCGCTGGCGGGCGGCAAGGCGGCCGTTTCCGGCTCCGTCGCGGTCGGCGGGACCGGCGGTTCGGGCGGCGACGGCAAGGCGGTCGACGTCACCAACGCGGCCGACATCGAGACCGACGGCGACCGCAGCGCGGCCATTTACGCCCAGAGCGTGGGCGGCGGCGGCGGCAACGGCGGCTGGAGCAGCGCCATCGCGGGCGCGGGCGGCCTCGTCTCCGGCGCCATCAGCGTCTCGGTCGGCGGGTCCGGCAACGTGGGCGGCGACGGCGACGAGGTCGAGGTCGTCAACAGCGGCGACCTGCTGACGCGCGGCGACGACGCCTTCGGCATCCTGGCCCAGAGCGTGGGCGGCGGCGGCGGCTCGGGCGGCTTCTCGGTCTCGGCCGCGGCCTCCGGCGGCAAGATCGCCGGGGCGCTGGGCGTCAGCGTCGGCGGCTATGGCCTGGGCGGCGGCGACGGCGCGGCGGTCGAAGTCACCAGCACCGGCAACCGGATCGACACCGAGGGCGACCGCGCCATCGGCATCCTGGCCCAGAGCCTGGGCGGCGGCGGCGGCGCGGGCGGCTGGAGCGGCGCGCTCGGCGCGGCCGGCGGCATGACCAGCGTGGCGGCGGGCATCTCCCTCGGCGGCTCCGGCGGCCTCGGCGGCGACGGCGGCTCGGTCACGGTCGACAGCATCACCGACATCGCCACGCTCGGCGACGACGCCCACGGCATAGTCGCCCAGAGCCTGGGCGGTGGCGGCGGCGTCGGCGGCTATTCTGTCGGCGCGGGCGTCGGCGCGGCGGGCACGACCGGCGTCGGCCTGGCCGCCACCTTCGGCGGCGAAGGCGGCCCGGGTGGCGACGGCGACTTCGTCGACCTGACCTCCGAAGGGGACATCCACACCAAAGGCGACCGCGCCATGGGCCTCAACGCCCAGAGCATCGGCGGCGGCGGCGGCAACGGCGGCTTCTCCGGGGCCATCGGCGTCGGGGCGGCGGGCACGACCGGCGTCGGCGTCTCCATCGGCATGGGCGGCTTCGGCGGCGTCGCCGGCGACGGCGGCCACGTCTCGGCCACCTCGGACGGCTTCGTCTTCACCGAAGGCCACGACTCGCAGGGCGTCTTCGCCCAGTCGGTCGGCGGCGGCGGCGGCAACGGCGGCTTCAGCGGGACCATCGCGGCGGGTGTCGCGGGAACCACGGGCGTCGGCGTCGGCCTGACCCTGGGCGGCTTCGGCGGCGCGGGCGGCGACGGCGGCAAGGTCGTCCTGACCAGCAAGAAGCACGTCTACACCAAGGGCGACCGCTCGCACGGCGTGCAGGGCCAGTCCATCGGCGGCGGCGGCGGCGCGGGCGGCTTCGTCGCCTCGCTCAGCGGCGGCATCTCCGGCACCTCCTCGGTCGGCGTCAACCTGGCGCTCGGCGGCTTCGGCGCGGGCGGCGGCGACGCCGACGAGGTCCGCGTCACCAGCACCGGCGGCGTGACCACCGAAGGCGACGACGCGCACGGCGTCTTCGCCCAGTCGGTCGGCGGCGGGGGCGGCTCGGGCGGCTTCTCGGCCAACGGTTCCATCGCGGCGGGCGGCACGACCTCCGTCGGCGTCACGGTCGGCGTGGGCGGCTTCGGCGGCACGGCCAGCGACGGCGGCGAAGTCACGCTGACCACGGCCGGCGTGGTCTACACATCCGGCAACGGCTCGAAGGGCGCCTTCGCCCAGTCGGTGGGCGGCGGCGGCGGCTCGGGCGGCTTTGCGGCCAACGGCTCCATCGCGGCGGGCGGCACCACCTCGGCCGGGGTCACGGTCGGCGGCGGCGGCCTGGGCGCGGCGGGCGGCGACGGCGGCGTCGTCACCCTGACCAGCACCAGCCGGGTCTATACCGAGGGCCATGACGCCCAGGGCCTGCTGGCCCAGTCCATCGGCGGCGGCGGCGGCAACGGCGGCTTCGCCGGTTCGATGGCGCTCGGCGCGGGCACGAACGCGGGCTCCGGCGCGCTGACGGTCGGCGGCCTGGGAGGCGCGGGCGGTGGCAGCGACCTCGTCACCCTGACCAGCAGCGCCCTCGTGGAAACCCTGGGCGACCGCTCGCACGGCGTGCAGGCGCAATCCATCGGCGGCGGCGGCGGCAACGGCGGCTTCGCGGTCTCGTTCAGCGGCGCCTTCTCGTCGGGCAGCCCGGCGTCGGTGGGCCTGCGGCTCGGCGGCCTGGGCGGCATCGCGGGCGACGGCGGCGTGGTCAGCCTGACCAGCACCGGCGGCGCCCACACCTACGGCAATGAAGCCCACGCGGTCTTCGCCCAGTCGGTGGGCGGCGGCGGCGGCGCGGGCGGCTTCACGGCGGGCGGCTCGCTGTCGGCGGGCGGCAGCCAGAACGTGGCCATCAACGTCGGCGTCGGCGGCTTTGGCGGCGGCGCGGGCGACGGCGACGACGTTACCGTGGTCGCGGACGGCCTGACGCAGACCTTCGGCGACGGCTCGCACGGCATCTTCGCCCAGAGCGTGGGCGGCGGCGGCGGCGCGGGCGGCTGGTCCGGCAGCCTGTCGGTCGCCCCCTCCTCCACCCGCAGCGTCGGCGTGGGCGTGAACCTGGGCGGCATGGGCGGCTCGGGCGGCGGCGCGGGCGACGTGACCGTCACCAGCAAGGGCGAGGTGGAGACCCAGGGCGAGGAATCGCACGGCATCTTCGCCCAGAGCGTCGGCGGCGGCGGCGGCACGGGCGGCATGGCCGTCTCGGCCAACTTCGGCACGACCCACGCCACCAACATCGCCCTGACGATGGGCAGCTCGGGCGGCGGCGCGGGCGCGGCGGGGAACGTCAAGGTCACGGCCGAGGACGACATCACCACCAACGGCCAGAACTCCGTCGGCGTCTTCGCCCAGAGCGTGGGCGGCGGCGGCGGCGCGGGCGGCTCGTCCGGTTCGCTGAACCTGTCGGGCAGCCAGTCGGTCAACGTCAGCGCCACCATGGGCGGCTTCGGCGGCAACGGCACGGTCGGCGGCAAGGTCGAGGTCGACAACAGCGGCGACATCCGGACCTGGGGCGAAGGCGCCCACGGCGTCCAGGCCCAGTCGGTCGGCGGCGGCGGCGGCAAGGGCGGCGTCGCGGGCCTCGACGAGGACGAGTGGGAGCAATACCACATCGGCGGCGCGGGCAGCGTCTCGTTCGGCGACCGCTCCCAGAATATCGCCCTGGCGATGGGCGGCTCCGGCGGGACCGGCAACGACGGCGGCGAAGTCTTCGTAGAGAACAGCGGCACGATCCGCACCGACGGCGAGACGGCCCACGTCATCTACGCCCAGTCCGTGGGCGGCGGCGGCGGCGACGGCGCCGTGGCGACTTCGGTCGCGGGCGCCTGGGGCGCGGGCAAGAACGGCGTCTACTCCGTGGCCATGGGCGGCTTCGGAGGCATCGCGGGCGACGGCGGCAAGGTGACGGTCGAGAACACCGGCCTGCTGCGCTCCACCGCCGACGGCAGCCACGCCGTGTTCGCCCAGTCCGTGGGCGGCGGCGGCGGCGCGGGCGGCGACGCCCGGGGCTTTGCGCTCGCCTTCTCGCCCTCCAAGTCCAAGGGCGCCACGCAGGTCTCCGTCTCGCTGGGCGGCTACGGCGGCGCGGCGGGCGACGGCGGCGAGGTCATCGTCGACAACGACGGCGAGATCCACACCGACGGCGGCCAGTCCTACGGCATCCTGGCCCAGTCCATCGGCGGCGGCGGCGGCGCGGGCGGAGTGGTCTCCACCGAGGGCGAGGAAATCCCCAACATCCTCGACCTGGTGAACAAGGGCGACGCCAAGGGCGGCCAGATCGCCATCGGCGGCACGGGCGCGGCGGCCGGCGACGGCGGCTACGTCGGGGTCGACAACGGCGGCCTGGTCCACACCACCGGCAGCGGCAGCCACGCCATCTTCGCCCAGAGCGTGGGCGGCGGCGGCGGCCTGGGCGGCTCGGGCCTGGCGGGCGAGATCAGCATCGGCGGCCAGGGCGCGGCGGCCGGCGACGGCGGCGAGGTCTGGGTCCGCAACACCGGCTTCCTGAAGACCGAAGGCTCGCTGGCCAAGGGCGTGTTCGCCCAGTCGGTCGGCGGCGGCGGCGGCGTGGGCGGCGCGACCGACTACGAGGACAAGCCCGAAGAAGAACGCGACGCCATGGCGGCGACCATGAACACGGTCGGCAACCTGACCTCCACGGCCGAGTTCGCCCAGTCCCTGAGCCAGCCGATGTTCGGCGTCGGCATCGGCGGCATGGGCGGGGCGGCCGGCGACGGCGGCAAGGTCACCGTCATCAACAGCGGCGGGATCGAGACCTCCGGCACGCTGTCCACCGGCATCTTCGCCCAGTCCGTGGGCGGCGGCGGCGGCCAGGGCGGCGAAGGCATCATGGCCGGGGTCGGCCAAGTGGTGTTCTCCGGCCTCGGCGGCTCGGCGGGCGACGGCGGCGAGGTGATCGTCACCAACACCGGCGACATCACGACCCACGGCATCGGCGCCATGGGCATCGTCGCCCAGAGCGTCGGCGGCGGCGGCGGCATGGCGGGCGACTACTCGCTGGGCCTGGCCTCGTGGGGCAACACCACGACCTACGGCGGCGAGAACTACCGCGACATCCTCGACCTGCAGCTCAACCCGATCCACGCCAACGGCGGCGACGGCGGCGACGTGACGGTGACCAACACCGGCAATATCACTATCAACGGCGTCGGCGCGGTGGGCATCTTCGCCCAGTCGGTCGGCGGCGGCGGCGGCCTGTTCGGCGGCAAGATGCTGCTGGGCTTCATCGGCTCGATGGAGGGCGTCGGCGAAGGCGGCAAGGTGACCGTCATCCAGAACGGCAACGTCACCATCACCGGCAAGAACGGCATCGCAGCCCTGTTCCAGAGCGCCTCGAAGGACGGCAACGACGACATCACCGCCACCATCAACGGCTGGCTGAAGGGCGGCTCTGTCTATGGCAAGGGCCTGCTGGTCGATGGGGGGCTGAACAACACCTTCATCCTCAACGGCATGGTCGAGGCGGCCTCCAACGCCGCCATCGTCGCCACCATCGGCAACGACGACGTGACCACCACGGCGGGGATCAAGGGCAACATCGACCTGGGTACGGGCGTCAACGCCTACACCAACGCCGACGGCTCGACCTTCGAGTCGCTGGACTATGTGCTGCTCAACGGCGGGGACTTCACCAACGCCGGCCTGCTCACCCCCGGCAACCTGAACAAGGTGCAGGTCACGGCGG
Organism: uncultured Caulobacter sp.; assembly: GCA_964579695.1. GTDB lineage: Bacteria > Pseudomonadota > Alphaproteobacteria > Caulobacterales > Caulobacteraceae > Caulobacter. The sequence continues at coordinate 35,720 of CAZOHI010000032.1, forward strand.
TGGACGGGTCCTTCATCCAGGCCGCGACCGGCGTGTTCGACACCGACCTCGACCTGCTGCGCACCGGCCTGAGCGGCGAGATCGACCAGCTCGACCTGACCGGCTCCATCGACGTGGAGGGCGAGTTCGTCCTCAACATCATGAACCCCGGCTACGCCCTGCCCGGCCTGCACACCGTCGCCGTCCTGGACGGCGAGGGCACGGTCGACGCCGCGGGCGCCATCCTCGACCAGCCGGTCTCGGCGGTCGCGGAATTCTGGCTGGAAGAGGCGGCCAGCGACCTCAACCTCGTCTACGAGATCGACTTCTCGCCGACGGGGCTGAACGCCAACCAGGCCTCGCTGGGCGACCACATCAACGACATCCAGCTGGCCGGCTCCTCGCCGACCTTCGCGCCGGTCACGGCCGAGCTGTTCTATGTCCCGACGGTCGAGGCCCTGGCCAACATCTACGACAGCTTCACGCCGGAGACCTATGCGGCCTACGCCGCGTCGCTGACTTTCGCGGGCCAGCAGTTCGCCGACGGCATGATGAGCTGCCCGACCGCCACGGCCCAGGCCGCCTTCTCGGAGACCGGATGCCTGTGGGTGAAGGCCGGCGCGCGCTGGCTGGAACTGGAGGCCGACGGCGTCAACCTCGCCTACAAGGAAGAGGCCACGGGCCTGTCCGGCGGCGTCGAGAGCGAGCTGCTCGCCGGCCTGCGCTTGGGCATGGCCTTCTCGTTCGAGGACGTGAACGCCGGGGTGACGCACCGCACGGACGCGCGGGGCGAACGCTTCCAGGCGGGGGTGAACCTGAAGTACCTGTCCGGCCCGATGTCCCTGGCGCTGGCGGTCCACGGCGGCAGCTCGGAGATGGAGACGCGCCGCGTCGTGCTGCTGCCCTCGCAGACCCTGATCGCCGAGGCCGACCAGGACAGCGACTACCTGGCCGCCACGGTCCGGGCGTC